>JBFWMF010000025.1:0-45954 GCA_050251735.1 Desulfitobacterium sp. | reverse complement strand
TTTACTAGCGGTAACTATAGGTTCAAGCAGAGCAAAGAAAAAGGCAACTAACGATAATATTCCAAAGTTAACCGCCTAGAGGGTGGTCAATTTTTTGGCTGTCACGGTGGTCAACTTTTCGCTTGACACTACTAGCTGTACCAAAATCGACCTGAGCTTCACTGGGTTTGTGGTCAAGGGGGAGAAAGCCATCCTTGGGTCCGCTAAACAGTTCCTTCCGCTTAACAGCGGTGCTTGCCGATTTGGCAAAGCCGACCATATAGGTGAATCAGGTTCGTCACAGGTACCCTATATGTAAGATATGCATAAGATGGTGGAAAAGTGCGGCAGCGATACCCTCACTTGCCAAAGTATCCAAAATGAGTTACCCTAAAAAGGACTCGAAACCGAAAGAAGGATGTGAGTAGCTATGCTAAAAAAATTATCAATGGGCTTCATTATCCTTGCTCTATTATTTGGAATTGGGGGATGCGGCGGTAATGCTAATGTGGATAAGCAACCACAAAATCCCGCAACCAAGCAGCCTCAACAAAACGAACCTGTTAAATCGGAGTATTTGACACCCATTCCCGAAGGGACTCCCATTGGTGAATCCAATATGAATCTGTCGCAACAGATTATGTCTCAGAAAGATGTACTGGGCACGCAGATTTATGAACAACAGGGAACCGTCTTTGGGGATATTACCTTTAAGGCCGGGGCGGATAAGGCATATGTCAATCAGTTGCTCCAAGAGCTGATGGCGCAGATGAAAACTAATTATCCCGGAATGCCTATCACGGTGCAGGGTATTAGCGATGGACAAGTTATCGACACATTCAACTTCCAACAGTAGTGATAGGAATGAGGAAAACTCCATAACAAGAGCTTTAAATATGCCCAGCCGCATCATCAAGCGGCTGGGCCTTATACTCATACAAAGGAAATCTTTATTGAGCCATATATAAGAGGTGAAGCATGAAGAAGATTCTAGTTTCAGGCGGTGCAGGATATATCGGTAGCCATACAGTTCAGGCTTTGTCTAAAGCAGGGTATGAGCCTGTGGTACTGGATAGCTTAATCACCGGACATCGCAAAGCTGTGAGCGAGGATATTCCCTTTTATCAAGGGGATATAGCCGATGATGGTCTTGTTTCAAACATCATAAAGAAGGAAAACGTGAGCGCAACGATTCATTTCGCCGCACGGAGCCTAGTGGGGGAATCCGTGCAAAAGCCGGATCTGTATTTTGAAGAAAATGTCGCCAAGACAAATCGGTTCATGAGTACTTTGCTTAAGAGTGGTGTAAGTAAAGTCGTCTTCTCCTCGACGGCTGCCACCTATGGGAACCCTGAGGTAATCCCCATAGCGGAAGAATCAAAGACTGAGCCCATTAATCCTTATGGCGCTTCTAAGCTTATGATTGAGCAATCCCTTTATTGGTTGGAGCAGGCTTATGGGTTAAAGTGGGTAGCCTTGCGCTATTTTAATGCCGCAGGAGCGGCTTTGGATGGCTCTCTGGGGGAAGATCATACAACGGAGACCCATTTGATTCCACTGATCCTTAAAACGGCTCTGGGACAAAGAGAGGCGATCTCGATTTTTGGCACGGATTACAGCACTCCTGATGGGACCTGTATTCGGGATTATATCCATGTCTTAGATCTCGCAGAGGCTCATATCCGAGCCTTGGAAGCCTTAGATCAAGGAGTGGCATGCGGAGCTTACAATGTGGGAACAGGGGCTGGGTATTCTGTGCGGGAAGTGGTTAACATAGCCAAGAGAGTTGCCGGCATAGATATTCCGGTGGTTGAGGCTCCCAGAAGAGCTGGAGACCCGGATATCTTAGTGGCTAAGGTAGATAAAATCCAAAAGATGCTGGGGTGGCGAGCCCGATATAGTGATTTGGAGACTATCATCTCTTCAGCCTGGCAATGGCATAAAACACATCCTTATGGATATGGGAAATGATTTTTGGATTAGGATTTAGAAGCAAATGAAAGATAGAAAAACGAAAAGTGGATTGATTCGTATATTATCATGGGCGGCGGTTTTGTTTTGGATGGGCCTGATATTTTATCTGTCGGCTCAAGTGGCATCACAGTCTGATGAACTGAGTCAAGGAATTGCTCAGAGACTCTATGGTGTTGTTGGTATGGCCTTTCCAGGGTTAAATACCGATTCTCTCCAATCTAATTTCATCGTTCGAAAATCAGCCCACTTCCTGTCTTATTTGATTCTTAGTCTGTTGACCATGAATGCTCTAAGAAGAAGTGGTAGCAACGGGGTGGGGCAAATTGTACTAGCTATGGGGATCTGTGTGCTCTATGCCATCAGTGATGAAGTGCATCAACTCTTCGTGCCAGGGCGCAGCGGTCAGATTAAGGATGTGCTACTCGATAGTGGGGGAGCCATTGTGGGTACGGTTCTCTATAGTCTGATTGAAAAGGGGTAGGTAAGAAATGTTCTTTAACTGGGGTTTCACATAAAAACGGTTAAGGAGTTAAGGAAAAATCAATATCTCACAGCTAAGGAGTTAGCCGATAAGCTCCACATTGATACGATAGATGTCCTCAGTATGGATGATAAAAGGCTCAAAGATATTGAGGAGCCTCTTAAGTCGGAGATGATTCCTATCCTTAGAGAAGATTATATGGATAGGTTAATGAGCGGACCAATCTTGAGGTTGTTCAAACAATCATCCATGAGTTGGGACGTGGCCGTATCGAATTCGTCAAAGACCGGGCAAGACACGATCTGAGGTATGCCATAGATTCCTCGAAAATTCAGCATGATCTGGGATGGTTGCCATCCACAGCCTTCGACGAAGGTATTCGGATGACTATTCGTTGGTATCTTGACAACAAGGCATGGTGGCAACGGATCCTCAGCGGTGAATACCAAAAGTATTATGAGCGCATGTATGTGAATAGATAATAGGGGTTCAAAATCTTGATTTTTGAACCCCTATCTGCCAATACTATCGAATCACAGTGAAGGTTGGTATAGGCGGGTACACTTCTAGCTGCTTGGTCAGGTTTTGCATCATTGTATAGGCGGCCTCACGATGTTTCTCTTTCACCTCGGGACTCTTAAAGCTTAATTCGCGGAGAGCTATTAAGACAGTATCAAACGCTCTGAGCAGTTGATCCCGTGAAGAGATGTATTTCGCTTCTGAGTTCATGATCTGATTTTCCGTGCTAGTGGTAGGAATAGATTCATTTTCTATCATGGATTTCTGCCCCTCTCCTGAGTTAACAGGGCTGTTGCTTTGAACCCGATGCTCTACTGATTGGTTTTGCGTGGTTAGCCGATTGAGTTTGCTTATATTTTCGACCAACTGCGCTTTTAGTTCTTGGTTA
This sequence comes from Desulfitobacterium sp., assembly GCA_050251735.1. Lineage (GTDB taxonomy): Bacteria > Bacillota > Desulfitobacteriia > Desulfitobacteriales > Desulfitobacteriaceae > Desulfitobacterium. The sequence goes on along the minus strand of JBFWMF010000025.1, from coordinate 42,613 downwards.
GCCTGCGTGAGTTTTTTAATTTCTTGACTGCTCTCTTTTCCGGATTCAACGGCTTGCTCTCGTTCCCTTTGGGCTTGGTCTCGTTCCTTCAAGGCCTCTTTCTTTTCTGCTACGGCTTTTTGTAGCTCTAGGGTTGTCATGCCTTCGATCTCCAGTTCAGCGACGAAATCGGCGCGTTCTTCTTCGGGGATGCCTAAAAGAAGGAGGGCCTTGGAGTAAGTCAGATTGGGAAGAGCCTGTGTCCGAGTGCCGGTGTCAAGGGATTGAGGGTGTAGGGGGCCGTAGGCAGCTGCGATGCGCATCAACTTTTCGGCCTTGTTTTGTGAGAAGTTGACGGATTCCTTCAGCCATGTGCCCCATTCACCATGGTTAACTTGGGACTTGGCTTCCTGCAAGCGTCGGCCGATCTCGATGAAACTATAAAGCAAGATCCTCCCGGCCTGATGTTTAATGGTATTGATTTCCGCGGCGATGACCTGAGGTGTTCGCTCCATTGCCGGGGGGGCCCCTGTCATGGCCGGATCATAGATGATTATATCTGACATAGCGTAAGCTCCTCTTTTTTATACTTCACTTTTAAGATATGCTGAAGAAGATGGATAAGTGTGCCAAGCAAGGAGCGGCTTGTTCGGCGAAAATCGTACACGTGTAAGATTTTGAAGTTCTGTAAAGCAGTGAGGGAGCCATTGTGGGTACGGTTCTCTATAGTCTGATTGAAAGGGGTAGGTAAGAAATGTTCTTTAACTGGGGTTTTATGAAAAAAACGGTTAAGGAGTTAAGAAAAAATCAATATCTAACAGCTAAAGAGTTAGCTGATAAGCTTCATATTGATACGATAGATGTCCTGAACATGGATGATAAAAGGCTGAAAGATATTGAGGAGCCTCTTCAGTCGGAGATGATTCCAATCCTTAGAGGAGATTATATGGATAGGTTACCTAATTAGAGTTCAACTCAGGTAAAGACTTTCGGAGATTTTTCTTCGGGGGTCTTTTTTTGTGTCCATTTAAAACATTCAGCTGATTTTCAGCTAACTCTAAGTAAGAGTTAAGGCTAGGCTGATATATTTGACTGGTAAAAAGAGGATAGACAACTGACTATAGAGGAGAGATAAGTGGGTATGAAAAAGAAGTCGGTAGTTGCACTTGTCCTTGGTGTTGTGATCATAGGTGGAGGTGGCTTCTGGGCCTACCGGCATTTTCAGCCGGAACCTCAAGCAGCATCCATGCTGACGACATCCGTGAAAAAGGGCACTATAACCCAAGAGATTACGGCAACAGGTACGGTGATGTATCCCGAAGAAGTTCCCTTAGCCTTTGAACAGAGTGGCAAGGTAAAGGAGATCTACGTGGAGGTCGGGGATACGGTGACTGCGGGTCAGGCCTTAGCCCAGATGGATACGGAAACCTTACAGCAGGAGGTTGCAGAGAGCGTTGCCAGTTTAAAAGAAGCCGAACTCAATTGGCAACAGCAGAGGGTGGAGGCAGAGGCCACAATAGTTAAGACCAAGGAGGCTCTGCGGACAGCCGAGCAAGAAGCTGATTCTGCTTATTTGGAGAATCATTTAAATATTGCGGAGCAAAATGTCTTGATTGCCAGTAATAATCTGGCGGCGGCTCAACAGGGTGGCGATGAGTCCGGTATCTTACAGGCCAAATCCACCTTAGCACAGGCGCAAGTGGATTTAATTAAAGCCCAGAATACCTATAATGGTGGAGCGGTGCAGACCGAAGCATCTGCCAAGGCTGATCTAGAAATAGCTGAAGCGAAGCTTGCTCGGCTTGAAGAGAAAACCTCCCTGGTGCAGGCACAGACCGCAGTCGTAAAAGCCCAAGAGAATTTAGAGAAAGCAACGCTGGTCGCTCCGGCGGATGGAGTGATTATTGATATTGCTGTTGAGGAAGGACGGGCACTCAATGATTCGACGACGGTTATGACGGAAGCGACGGGAGGAGAGTTGTTGCTTGTGGAATCCTCGGTATCCCAAGATGAAGTGACCCAGATAAAAGTTGGACAGAAGGCGAGGATCTCTTTGGATTCGGCTCCGGATGATTATCTGAGTGCTACGGTGTCGCAAGTGGCTTTAAAAGGAACCACCAATCAAAATGTCACAACGTTCACAGTGACTATGCAGATGGATGAGATCAGTGAGGACTTGCGTCCCGGGATGAATGCCAATGTGGGAATTATCGTAGCAGAGGCAAAGGATGTGCTCACAGTCCCCAGTCTGGCCATTCAAACCCAAGGGGATAGCAAAGGTGTCCTAGTCTTAAACACTCCCAGTAGGGACGGTGCAAGCGCTACTGATGAGGCGAGGACTGCTGACGGGTCGACTTCTACTGCTAGACAGAGTGCACGGACTCAGGTGAAAGGACCTGAGGCACAGGGAGCCGAGTCTTATCCGGCTGGCGGAGCGGCGGGGGAATCTGGATATATCGGGCCTGCAGGAGCATCTGGATCTAGCGAACCTGCAGGGGCAACAGGTGAAGCGGAACTGGCAGTAGAAGATGAGTCAGCCGAGGCTGCAGAGAGTGCTGGAACTAGCTTTGTCCCTGTAGAGGTTGGTTTGGATGATGGAACGAATGTTGAGATTAAGAGTGGCTTAACTGAGGGTCAAATGATCGTGGTGGGGTCACGCACCCCCTCATCTTCAAACAGCGAAGCGACTAATTCCAATTCGGATAGGAGAACGAACATGCAGCCGGGAGGAATAGTGGTGCCTGGTATAAGCGGTGGTGGAAGTGGATTTAGCGGGGGTAGCCGCCCCGTGAGATAGGGGAGACGAGTGATGATCCGACTTAGAGGAATTAAGAAGATCTATACTACGGGGGATATTCAAGTTCATGCTTTGCGGGGAGTGGACTTCCAGGTTGAGGCCGGAGAATTCGTCTCAATTATGGGCCCTTCGGGTTCGGGAAAGTCCACAACCATGAATATGCTCGGGTGTTTGGATACTCCCACCGAAGGTGAATATCTGCTGGATGGCGTAGATGTAGCCAAAGCAACAGCCGATGAGCTGGCCAAGATCCGCAATCAAAAGATCGGTTTTGTATTCCAGGGATTTAACCTTTTACCAAGAACCACCGCTTTAGAGAATGTAGAGTTACCGATGCTTTATGCAGGGATGGGGTCGAAAGAGCGCCGGGCAAGAGCCATAGAGGCTTTGCAATCCGTTGGCTTAGGAGACAGAATCGATCACCGCCCTAAAGAGCTTTCAGGTGGGCAGCAACAGCGGGTTGCTATTGCCAGAGCTTTGGTTTGTCGGCCTGCCATTATTTTGGCTGATGAACCCACGGGGAATTTAGACAGTAAAGCCAGTGTAGAGGTGATGGCCATTTTTCAGCGGCTTCACCGAGAAGGAAATACAATTATTATAGTTACCCATGAACCGGACATAGCCAAGTATACCCAGCGCATGATTCTTTTTCGGGATGGTCAAATTGCTAAGGATGAATTCAGAGGGGGAGAAGCAAAGTGAACTTCTTAGAACTGATGAAGGTATCTCTGCGGGCTCTCTATGCCAATAAGCTCCGCTCGGCTTTAACCATGTTAGGAATTATCATCGGGGTCTCTGCAGTAATTATTATGGTGGCTATAGCAAATGGGGCGACCCAATCTGTCACCTCAAATATTCAGGGGCTGGGTTCTAATCTCTTGATTGTTTCTTCGGGGCAGTCGAATTTCGGTGGGGTGCGAGGAGGTGCGGGCAGTGCCGACACTCTGACCATCGAGGATGTAGCGAAGGTGGAAGCTGCCGGACCGGCGGTGAAGGCGGTGGCTCCTGTAGTGAGCACCAATGCCCAGGTGGTCTACGGTAAAGGAAATACTTCCACGAATATTATGGGGACCACAGGATCGTATGCCGATATACGCAATATTGAGATCGCTCAGGGAAGATTTATTACTGATGAAGATACGGAGAAATCGGCCCGGGTGGCGGTCGTGGGACCGACTGTGGTGGAAAACCTTATGGGTGATGCCAACGGGGAAATCATCGGTAAAAATATTAAGCTGAACAATGTTCCCTATAAAGTAATCGGAGTCACGGTAAGTCAAGGCTCCTCGGGAATGACCAATAATGATGATATGATCTTTGCTCCCATCTCTTCGGTGCAATCACGCTTAGTGGGGAGCAAGAGTGTGCGCCAAATCTATATCGAGGTTGAAACAGCTGAACTGATGACTGAAGCCCAGAACCAAGTGACGTATGCCTTGCAGACTGCTCATAAGCTTCAAGACGGCCAAGAAAATGATTTTAATATTACTAATCAGGCGGAGATTCTCGAGTCGATGGAGGAAATCTCTCAGACCATGAGCCTGCTCCTCGGCGGTATTGCAGGGATATCTCTCTTGGTCGGTGGTATCGGGGTCATGAACATTATGTTGGTCTCGGTAACGGAACGAACCCGGGAGATCGGGATACGCAAAGCCATCGGCGCCGGCAGCACAGATATTTTGCTGCAGTTCCTGATCGAAGCGGTAGTGCTCAGCCTTATTGGCGGGCTCATCGGGATTTTGTTGGGTTGGGGAGGTTCGTTGCTTGCCAGTAGCATTTTTGGAGTCGCCGCAAGCGTGTCTTTAGGTTCGGTGGTGATGGCGTTTGGTTTTTCGGCCGTTATCGGAATTGTGTTTGGGGTGGTTCCGGCGCGGAAAGCTGCGGCTATGAATCCAATTGAAGCACTGCGCTATGAGTAGGAACAGAGAGGAGAATCACGGTGGTATTAAAAAAGCATAGAGGATTGGCGTTGACATTATGTCTGTTTTTGCTATTCTCGTTTCTTATTCCGGGGGCTGTCTGGGCTGCTGATGACGATTGGGAAGATGTGGACGTCTATAAAGGGGTCTTGGGTTTTATGATTGTTGATGCTGAGGATGCCAAGGTGGTTCTGGGATCTTCAGATACGATCCATTTTCGCTTGTATGATTTGAACTATGACCCATATTCAGGCTCGCTGACGGGTTACATCACGGATCCAGATGATGAAAAAACCTACGTATCCATCAGCGGGGGACAAGGAAATTATACGATTTCCAACTACAGCTTTGATAAGTTGGGAGATTACTCCATATTCCTCTGGGATAGCAATGATAATTCTGCCGGTGGGGCGATTGAGGTTATTGAACCGGTCCTCACGACTTCCGGCACTTTGGTAGCCAATTCCGAAAGTACGGTAAAAGTAAAATTCGCTGATCCGGAGGGGAATGCCCTTGACCGGAAATCACTTACAGTGGATGGGACAAAGGTGGGGGTAAGTTCTGCTGCTTATACTACCTTGTTTGATGGAACATTCTCTTTTACGATGACACCGAAGAAGCTGGGCACTGTGGATTTTGTCTATGGGGGGCATATCGTGGGGTCGATGGAAGTTGTTCCTGCCTATACTGAAGGTAGCCGTATTGGTGCCCAAACCTCAACTAATCTGGAGCTTTCCTTGGCGGTCTCGCAAAGTGGTTGGAACACGGCCTCTTCTGTCATTCTCACTCGGGATGATGTGGTGGCGGATGCGATGGTTGCAGTTCCTTTATCTAAAAAATATGATGCACCCCTACTCATGACTTCTCCCCAGACATTGGACGGAAGGGTCCTCGAGGAAATTATCAATCTAGGTGCCAAGACCGTCTATATTATCGGGGGAACGGGAGCCATCTCTGCCGAGATAGAAGCAGAATTGCAAACCTTTGGGTTAACAACTAACCGTTTCGCGGGTTCAACCCGTTATGATACAGCGGCCCAAATCGCCGAACAGGTCGGCGCCTCGGATATCGTGTATCTTGCTTATGGTTATGGGGAAGCGGATGCTATGGCGGTCAGTGCGTTTGCAGCAGCACAAGGAGCCCCCATTCTTTTAACGGATACGCACAGCTTGCCCACCGAAACCCTAGGCAGTTTAAAACAAATGGCCCCTTCTGAGGTGGTCATCCTCGGGGGAACAGGGATTATCAGTCCTGAGGTTGAAGGTCAGCTTAAGGCTAAGTATGCGGTGAAGCGCTGGGGGGGAGCGGACCGGTATGGCACCCAACAGATCATCTTACAAAACCTTCTTACCGAGCAAGCACCGATATATATCACCTCAAGCCAAGTCTCACCCAAAGATGTGAGTCATGGGCAACCTAGGGCCGATGCTTTGGTGGCCGCTGCCCTAGCCGCCAAAAATGGAAGATTCGTGGTTACCGTCCCGCAAAGCAGCCTTCCTTCCGCTGTAAATTATTCTTTGCTTTACAATAAGGGGTATATTTCCAGTGCTACGGTGGTGGGTAATGCTGAAGCTGTCAGTGTAAGTTTAGAAAAGAAAATTCATGAGTTGTTAGAGCATTAAAATAAAAGAAACCTGGTCGCTCAAATTAGAGTGGCCAGGTTTCTAGGCATATACTTAAATAAAATTGAGATATAACTGAGATGAAACTAAAATAGCCCCTCACTAGGAGTATACTCTATGGTATGAGCCTCAGCCACAGCCTTAATCGTCAATTTCCCTTTGTAGGTATTCAGCCCACTTCGCAGTGCTGCATCTTCGCTCATCGCTTTTTCTGCACCTAAATTAGCAACCTTTAAGACATAGGGTAGGGTTGCATTCGTTAAAGCCTGGGTGGAGGTCCGGGGCACGGCACCTGGCATATTGCCTACGGAATAGTGAATGACTCCATGTTTAACAAAATAGGGATCATCCAAGGAAGTAACACGATCCATACTTTCTATAGCTCCACCTTGGTCGATGGCCACGTCTACCAGTACCGCACCGGGCTTCATGGTTTTTACCATTTCTTCCGTAACCACCTTAGGGGTCTTGGCACCGGGAATCAAAACGGCACCGATGACTAAGTCGGCTTTCCTAACCGCTTTAGCAATATTGTAATTATTTGACATCAAGGTGATAACCCGACCGCCAAAAATATCATCCAGATAGGATAGTCTGGCACCGCTGACATCCAGTACCATAACCTGAGCGCCTAAGCCAACAGCGATCTTCACCGCGTTGATGCCGACACTACCACCACCGATGATGACTACCTTAGCCGGTTCTACTCCTGAAACGCCACCGAGAAGGATACCTCTGCCTCCGTTTGTCTTTTCCAGCAGGTATGCACCTACTTGAATAGCCATGCGACCGGCTACTTCACTCATCGGTGCCAGCAGGGGCAAGGACTTATTAGGAAGCTGAACCGTTTCATAAGCTAACCCGATGACTTTAGACTCTAGAAGAGCTTGTGTCAATTCAGGATTGGGAGCTAAATGGAGATAGGTGAAGAGAATTTGATTCTCCTTTAAAAAGGGATACTCAGATTTCAAGGGTTCCTTGACTTTAACGATCATCTCGGCTCGTTCATATACTTCTCGGGCGGTATCAACAATCAGAGCTCCGGCCTCAATATATTCCTCATCAGGGAAGCCGCTGCCCAAACCGGCTGATTTCTCCAGATAACAAGTATGGCCGGCCTTAACAAGAGCGTCGACACCGGCAGGAGGCATGCCTACTCGATTTTCATGGGCTTTAATCTCTTTTGGTATTCCTATTATCATTTTAATCACCTTTTATCCTAGTTTCTTTTATACAAAATATTCAGCAATAATATAATAATATATAATAGGAAAGAAAATGTAAATATATAAAGTAGGTCAATATTTTAACTATAATATGGTATAATATGGTTAGAAATATGACGATATTGGATGATCCGGTACTATGATTTTCGCAACAAGCTACGAATTGGGGGGGAATGTCATTTATGTGTAAAGATAATAACCTGCGCGAGTGGCGTTTAGCGAATAGCATAACTTTGCAAGAGCTGGCGGAGAGAACCGGACTTAAGACGAGCTATTTGAGCCAACTCGAAAGTGGCTTGCGGAAAGGGACTCCTAACACCTGGATTAAGATTGCGAAGGAATTAAAGGTACCTGCGAAGACCTTCTTCTCCAAAGAGATTAAGGAAGCTAGGGCGCTGTATTGCTGTTCGGTTTGAGAGTATGAATTAAAGAACCCTAGTCGCTCATAAGAGTGGCTAGGGTTCTTCACGTGAAGATCTAGATTTAGTAGATGATTACACTAGTTCCGTCGGAGGTTTTTTCAACTGTTGGTGAGTATATACCTGCTGCGTTCTGAATGTTGATAAGGAAGGTTCCAGGTAGACCGGTAATCGGATCTCCGGAATCCACAAGGTGTTTTGCAGTATAGGTGTAGGTTCCGTCACTATTAAGGACCTGAACAAAACTATCCGGATTGCTGCCGTTGATCTTAAAGTTACTGAGTTTGGTGATCGCTTCATCTGTGTTGAATTTTAAGGTGATGACATCGCCAAGGGTAGCTTTGGTTGGGACTGCGTTATCAGAAGCTATCGTTACTTTAGAGATGCGGGCATATTTATTAATGATGGTAACTGCACTTCCATCCGACGTAGCCTCAATCGTCTGAGAATAAATCCCGGCAGCGTTTTGGACGTTGATTTGGAAGGTTGCGGGTACCCCTGTGATCAGATCTCCTGAATCGACTAAGTGTGTGGTGGTATATACATTTCCGACTTGTGTGAAGGTATCGGGGTTACTTCCGTTGATCTTGAAGTTACTCAATTTTGTAACAGGTACACTTGAGGTAAAGGTTAGAGTAATAGTATCGCCGTTCATAGCTTTTGTAGTATCTGCGTTATTTGAGGAGATTTTAACATTACTGATGATGGGCTGTGCCACGACATTTACTGTGGCTTGTGCTGTCTTTAAACCATCCTCTGTTGTGACTGTAATTGTTGTCACACCCTGAGCTAAAGGAGTGACTACACCTTGAGTATTAACCGTTGCCACGGCTAAGTTACTGGATGTCCACGTTACCTTCTTGTTCGTTGCGTTGCTAGGGGATACTGTGGCGGTGAGTAAACCTGTTGACCCGCCCGCAGACAGATTTAATGTCGATGGGTTTAAGGTGACTCCGGTTACCTTTGTCACATCGGTTTCATGGGAATTAACTACAGTAACCCTACAAGTCGCTGTCTTGCTACCGTCTTCAGCCGTTGCAGTAACATAAGCTCGACCGGCACTGACACCGACGACTTTTCCATTGGCATCAACCGTTGCAACAGCTGTGTCGCTCGATTTCCAGATGACCTTTTGATTTGCTTTTTTCGGAGCAATTTTCACGGCCAGCGTTGAACTTCCGCCAACCTTCAGGAACATTCTCTTTTTTAGAATGATAGAAGATACTTTGTGAGGCTTCTTAGTCTTATGGAATTGATGATCTTGTTCATTTTCTGTAATGCGATAATTAGATTTTTCAAGAGACTGGGCCCAAGATGGGGGTGAGGCTAAGACAGGTAACGAAGAAGTTAAGATTAAACTCGCCATGCAGATCGTTGAGAATATAGCTTTCGTTGTTCGTTTCACTCGATGTTCCTCCCTTAATTTTACTGGTAGATTTTCTCCGAAGGGTGTTGATTCTTCTTTTCGTCCTTATACTATCCATTACGAAGGGGTACAGGCATTTTATGGGGGGGCTACCGGATTTTATGGAAAAGAATTAGAGAGTTAGATGTTCAAAAAAGTCAAGGGTTCTAGCAAAATATTTTCAGTGTATAAATTGTAGAAATTTCAAAAAACCATATTGACTTAGGTTTTAACATGTGTTAATTTTTACATGTCGGTACAATATTTACATTAACAATAATTGCTTCAATCAATAGTTGCTTCAATCAATAGTTGATATAAGTATGCATATCCTTATGAAAGTTAGAACTTGGACTACATAATTTGTTGGACTACATAATTTGTTGAAATTTTAATTTGCTGGTTGACGTAGATTGATTTTGGGATTCGTAACGTCAGGTTATTCGAGTCCTAAAAATAAACTATTACTATTTTTAGAGGAGGAGAAACATGAAAAAGACCTTGGCTATTATCTTATCTGCATCACTAGCTCTATCATTAACTGCATTGCCAGTATTTGCAGTTGACACCACGACATCTTCTACGATTCCTGCGGAATCAGCAGCACCTGTTGCTGCACCGGCAGCTCCCAAAGCTCCAGCAGCTACCAAAGCACCTGCAACACCTGCAACCGTGATTAAAGGTGATACTTACACTGTGGTAAGTGGAGATGTTCTCTGGAAAATTGCCCAAAAACATAACATGACAACTGAAGCGTTGATTAAATTGAATCCACAACTCAAAAACGCCAACTTAATCTTCCCTGGCGATAAAATCGTCGTCAAAGCTGTTGCTGCAACACCTGCAACTCCTGCAACTCCTGCAACTCCTGCAGCTGCTCCTGCTGTTGCTGCTAAAAAGCTTTACCAAGGAATTGGTATGGTAGCTAACTATCGCGACAACAGTGCAAGAGGCGCTAATGCCGACAATTTAAACATTACTACCGCTAGCGTATTATTCGATGACAAAGGTAAAATCGTCGAGCTCGAGTGGGATGTTTTAGAAGTTACTCCTGCGATGTTCCCTGGCTGGATGGATCCTAAAGCCACTGACAAAACTGCGTACAAAGATGCTCAAACTAAAGGATATCCTTGGGAAACCAAACGTGAAGAAGGCTACGCTTATGACATGACTCATTTGAAAGCAAAAGGCGCAGCTGATAACCTCTCTAAAAATGAGTGGTTCGTACAACTTGATATCTATGAAGAGCTCTTCAAAGGTAAGACTGTTGCAGAAGTAAACGATTGGTTCGCTAAATATTGCGGTCCAGACGGAAGACCTTACAAAATGGCTTATCTTGATAAGCTGACTGCTGAGCAAAAAGCAGCTATTCCTGCCTTCACAGATGCTGAAAAGAAAATGCTGGTAGATGTTACTACTGGTGCTACCATGGCACTTCAAGATCCTCACTCCCGCTTCATCGATGCTTTAAACAAAGCATATGATGACCAAAAAGAAGTAAAATATTAAGATCAACTAAATCTTAACGTAAAGAGTCCTGATCACGCGTATGTGTGATTGGGGCTCTTTTGTTTTATGCCATCGACCCGATATCGTTCTATTACAACGAAAGTCGAAAAATATTTATTAAATAATAAAGGTAAATTCCAGTTGATATTGAATTGTATTGTGAACTGGAATTTTATTTACAGAGGAGGATGTTATTGAATATGAAGAAAAAGCAAGTTTTGCTTGTCCTGTTATTATCCGTGGTGCTCGTACTGACAGGATGTACATCGAACCAAATGGAGATTTTTGATGCTTCCCTGAAAACACAAAAGGCAACATCCATGCAACAGCACCTTGACCTTTCCCTAGAGTTAAGCGGTTCTGGATTGCAACCGGATGTTCAAGCACAAGTGGACAGTGTGGCAACGATGCTAAATGAGTCAAACCTTGTTCTTGATATGAAGACTTCGGGCAATGCAGATAAGACCGCTGTTCAAGCTGAGGTCGATATGAAGATGGCCATGCCTGGCATGGAGCTCAATATGCCTTATTGGATCGACATGGATCTGACCGGCGACAATCCTAAGCTAGTTGAGATTTTCCAGCTGCCGACCATGGCTAAAGCCTCATTACCACCAGAATTCATGGACAAGGATTATATGGTCATGAATTTGACGGAGTTAGATAATCAAGGGCTAAACACCCTAGATATGAAAAAGCTGATGGACTTCAGCGTCAATTTTCAAACCAAGTGGAATGATTTTTTGGTGCGCTATGCCGAACAGTTTAGTCCTGATCTAGATATTGTGAAGGTCCCGGTCAATGCTGGGGCTGCGCAAAAATACACCATCAAGCTTGATGATGCAGAATTCAAGAATTTGTTGAGCTATGCGGTCAACAATTTCGCCCAAAATGAAGAAGCCACCGATTTCCTTAGTGATTACATAAAGACGATTATGGAGTTCAGCGCAGGTGCTGGTAGTCCTGAAGCCACCCTTGAGATGGAGGAAGCCATCGCCGAGTTAGAAACGGATTCTGCAGAGGCTCTGGACCAATTTAATGAGATATTTGAATCATTAAAGGATGTCGCTATTCTCGGTGAGCAGGGTATCGAATTAACATATACCGTCTCAGACGGATTTATCACGAATAGCAGTGGTACCATAGATTTTCAACTGGACTTAGCCCAGCTTAGCGAGCTTCTGAATGCTTCCGGCGAATATGCTGAGCCTTCAGAAGAGCTGAAGGGAGTCATCAATTTAGTTCTTCGTTACACTACGGATACCTCGAACATCAATGCTCCTTTGAACATCGAGATTCCGGAAGTGACCGCTGCTAACTCCTTTGATTACTTTGAAATGATCGAATCAACCTTGTCTTCTCTGGAGCCGACTATGGAACCAACTCCCGAGCCAGCCTCGGATTCAGGAGCACTCCCTAACCCAGTTGCTACAGACTATACTGTCAAGGCCGGGGATACCTTGGCGACGATCGCCCTTAATCATTATGGTAGCTATGAGAACTCCCTGAAGATCTACCAAGCGAATCTCGACTCGTTTAAGAAAAGCAACAATCGCTTAGATGCCGGAATGATTCTGCATCTTCCTGCCGAAGGGTTACTGGCCCCTTTATCAACTGAAGGAATCAAGGAGGTATACACCGTAAAGGCTGGCGAGACCCTAGGGACTATTGCTAAAAAGGTCTATGGGGATGGCTCACTTTACACAAAAATATTTGAGGCGAATAAAGCAAGACTAAAGAGCCCAAATTTAATTTACGAGGGACAAAAACTGATCATCCCTAATCGTTAAAATTCCTTTGCTGACAGAAAACCCCTGATCACTCTTTTTGAGCGATCAGGGGTTACTCATTGTGTCAGTCAGAATATCAAGTCATATTAGAGAGATAAATAAATAATGTTTAGAAGAAGGTGTCAGAAGTGGTCGTTATTTTTGTAAAGGAAAATAACGAGAAAGCTAGAACTAATAATGGACTGATTACCTACGATTATAGTACCTTTGGCCTAGTTAGCCTAAAAGAGGAGGCGTTAAGTTAAGGCATGCCAAATGACAGCCTTAGAATAAGGGAAGACCTAACGAAAAGGTAGACACCAATCCGTCAGGCCTGAGAGTATGAAAAAGCACAGTATCTCCTTGAACTGGTTGCAACAGATCAAGAGGCAGAAGATCCGTGAAAACGCAATGTTTCTCGGTCAATTTCTTATACGCTTTTTCAGATTAACGATACCATATTTTAAGGAGATTCTCCATTGATTTTTGTTTGAGTGAAGTATATGTGGATGTCGGAGAGGAGATTAATATGAATTATCGATTGAAAAGAACTACCCATAAAGCCAAGCAAAGTGCTTTAGCATGGGTGTTGACTATTTGTTTTCTTTTGACTCAAATCTTTTCAGCATCGCCCGTATGGGGTGCTACGGCAGATCCTTCAATCAACGCCTCCGGGACAGCACGACTTGCCGGTGGGGACAGATATGAGACGGCAGTTGCGGTAGCTCAAAAAGGCTGGGAAGAATCAGAATATGCTGTTGTGGCTAGAGGAGATGCGTTTCCTGATGCTCTCAGTGCCGGTCCCTTGGCCTATGCTTATGATGCGCCCATTTTGCTGACTGCCCCAGGTGCTCTGAACGAAGCTACCTTCAATGAGTTAAAACGCTTAGGCAGTAAAAAGGTCTTTCTAGTTGGTGGGGAAGCGGCCATCTCGCAGAAGGTAGCCGATACTATTAGTAATTCCGGGATGGAAATTGAACGCATAAAGGGAGGTTCCCGCTACGATACAGCTGTCGCCGTGGCCCAAAAACTTGGTGCGAAGAGCGAAGTTATCTTGGCCACAGGGAGTGACTTTCCCGATACTCTCTCCATTTCAGCTCTAGCTGCCAAACTCGGTATCCCCATTCTCCTTACCGGGAAGGATGAGTTGCCGAAGAGTGTGCAGGCTTATCTGCAAGAAAATGCAATCACCAAGACCTATATTCTGGGCGGAACTGGGGTTATTAGCACCGCTATCGAACAAACTGTTCCTCACCCTGTACGCATCCAGGGAGAGGACCGCTATGGGACGAATATCGCGGTTATGGAGCATTTTGCTGCTGAATTGGATTATAGTAATATCTATGTCGCCCAGGGCAGTAATTTCCCAGACGCACTAGCGGGGGCAGTCCTAGCAGCCAAGAAATCCGCACCCCTCGTCTTAGCTGGCAAGACTCTATCTGATAGTACCAATAAACACCTTTCAGCTAACCTAGAACTGGATACCAAGGTTATCGGACTTGGCGGTAAGCAAGTTGTGGCAGCCGATATTTTAGCCGGGATTGTCAACAGTAAAGCACAGATCAAGGCAAGTGAGAAATACAGTAGCGCGGGAACCTACGGACCGGAAAGTGGATCCGCAACGATCGCAGGGGATGTTATCATCAGCAGTCGTGATGTTACCCTGAGAAACACAGTCATCGAAGGAGATCTCTTACTGGCCGCTAGCATCGGTGATGGCAATGTAGAATTAAATAACGTCACGGTCCAAGGGAAAACCATTGTCAACGGTGGCGGTCCCAATAGTATTATCTTAATTGATTTTAATGGTCAAAGCGTAATCGTCGATGTACCCGAAGGAAGCAATGTACGCTTAGTTGCTCAGGGAAGCACGAGTGTTGGAAGTTTGTCCATGGAATCAAACGGTCAACTCCAGGAATCAAATCTCAACGGAGCCGGCTTTACGACAGTAGTGATCCCAGCCGGCGCTCAAGTGACTTTGAGCGGAACCTTTGACCAGGTCAATATCCAAAGTGCTGGTGCCCAAGTCAATGTACAGCAAGGTAGTATTAATACGATGACCATTGCCCCATCGGCGACAAATGCTGCGGTTAACTTGGCAGCCAATGCTACAGTAACCACTTTAAATGCTGAAGCAGCCGCCAACGTCACTGGACAAGGTCAAATAACGACCGCTAACATTAAGACCGATGGCGTGTCCATCGAGCAGAAACCCCAGAATATCACCGTTTCTGAAGGGGTCAAGGATGCCAGTGTAGGCGGTGAGAAGGTGGATGATACAACTCCTTCGGCGACACCAGCACCGGCTGCAGGTGGTGGCGGGGGCTTTGGTGGAGGTGGTGGCAATAATACGCCGAGCACAACGCCGGTAAGTGGTGTGAGTGTCACCGGTGATGCTACTGTCGGACAAATTCTGACAGCAAATCCAACACCGGTAAATGCGACGGTATCCTACCAGTGGATGAGATCTGATTCTCTAAGCGGCACGTACACCAACATTAGTGGGGCAACAAGCAAAACGTATACCCTAACCAATGAGGATTTGTTCAAGTTTATCAAAGTTACTGTTGCCGGTACTAGTAGATATACGGGAACACAAACAAGTATAGCAGTTCAGGTAGCCAAGGTGATCATAACAGCAACTGAACTTAAGGCAGCAGTAGCAGATGCAAATGTCAAGCTGATCAAGTTGGGCGCAGACATTACCTTAGACTCGTACTTGAATTTGACTAGGGACATAACAATTGATGGTAATAATCATAAGCTGATAAGAGACGTAGCAGACCCGGCGACTGACAATGAAAGCTATGTCGTGATGGTATTCTCAGGCAAGTTAATTGCGAAGAATATTGAGCTTCTATCCAATAACACACAGACGAGTCCAGTAGCGAATTCAGTGGGGATTACTGTGCAGACGGGTGCATCATTGGATTTGGATAGCGCAAAGGTCACTTCAGCAAGCGCCAATAGAAACGCCTACGGTGTTTATCTTCAAAGCGGTGTAGTTGCAGCATCGATTAAGAACACGGTATTCAATCTTACCGCAAATGCAATGAATAAAAGTAGGATTGCGATCGGACTGGAAACATCAGATGTGGGAAATGTCAATCCATTCAGCATCCTTACCAAGAGTGGGAACACAATTCCTAACGGGGCTTATGAATTATCCTTCTATGTGCCCGCAGGTTTTAGGGGAGACCCAGAGGAATTGATGGAGGCAGCATTGGCTAGTGGTCAACACGGCAAATACTGGGGAGATAGAGTAATAGTAACGGTTAGCACAAAAGAAGACTTGTTAGCAAAATTAGCAGACCCAAGTGTCAATCTAATCAAATTAGATGCGAATATTGCCTTAGACAGTACTTTGGTTGTGGGCAGAGCAGTTACAATTGACGGAAAGGGATTTTCTGTTAATCAGGCTGTAAACATTACTACAGCTAATGTGAGTATTAAGAATCTTACTGGTACGGTGGTGGATAGAACCGCTCATCAATTAAGCGGGGTAGGGAGTGCAACGGCGTTCTTTGTCAATGCCAATAATGTTGCCTTGGAGAACATCAAGGTTGATGGAAAATCTATTGCTCCTTCAATTGCTGTAATTGGCTGGAAGGGCGCGGAGTTTTCCGTTTCGAACTCAAATTTTGCCAATGTAACAACAGGTATTTTTGCCCATCTTGGCTACACAGAATCAGCTTTTCAAAGTAAGTTAACAGCTACAGGAAACACATTTACAAATGTATTAGCTGGTATTGGTGGTACGCAAAAAACTGATTTGACCGCGACAGGCAACACCTTTACCTCTATTCAAGTAGGCGGAGAGGGTATTGGATTAGGCAGTGGTGTCAATGTTATCGGTTCAACAGCCCCGGGTGTAAGCGGTGCCGATGTTAGTTATCTGGAATCGAACAATGCATTTAGTTATGGGGAAGGAAATAAAGTCAAGGATTATCGGCTAGCGGCTGTAACAACAAAAGCTGAATTAGAAGCTGCATTAGCCAATGTTAACACTTCAATAATCAATATAAGCGGTACAATCGGGGCGGCCGACAATTATACGGCTTACGAAATAACCAAGCCTGTTACTATTACTGGTCAGCCGGGAGCAGAGATTTACGGATCATTTATCATCAAGACTGATGGTGTTACGATCAATGGATTAACTATGTACACTCGCGGTGGTGGTAATGGACCGTTAAAAGCAGCAATTGACGTTATTGCTAAGACTGTCACTATTACCAATAATATTTTTGAATTACCTAATCCAGCTGCTTTAGCGACGAATGGTGGAGTTGGTAATGGAGTAACTATATGGCCTAATGCACTCGCAAGTATTACTGATGCTAGCTACAACATTAGTGGTAACACCTTTGTGGGTTACAGCGCCGATACAGCAAGCTGGTCATCAACAGGCTTACAGATTGCTGAAGGATTGGACTTAGCAAGATTTAATATGGGCGGTACTGTATCTGCAGTTGTAGATCTTGGCGTAGCAGAGGAAAACTTAGCAAAGGGTAATATTTATACAAATTGTTCGAATAATTATGTCCACAGTAATTGGACGGGTGGAATGACATACAAATACTATTTCGCTTCCGATGTAGAGCAACTAAGTTCCCTGGAATATATGGGAGACGGCGGGACTATGCTACTGGCGTCAGGTGAGTATAAACTAGCAAAACAACTGAAGATTACCAAACCCTTATCTATCGTAGGCGCGGGGGGAGTAGCGATTACAGTTGCCGATCCTTTCTACCAGGGGACCCAAAACTCAGATAAGCACTTAATTTCAATTAATAGTGTCCGCGGCCTAGTTGAACTTGAAAACTTGGTTATTCATAGTTCTACTCGATCAGGGATTAATGTCTTTGAATCGGACAACGTGACATTGAAAAATATTTCATCTTATAATAACGCAGGGGCTGGCTTGGTCGTTAATAACTCTATAGTTGTCGCTGATGGATTTAATACAAGTGGCAATGCTTGGGGATATGGAATTAATGTTGACAACGGCTCAAGTCCTAGTCCAGGCGCACCGGCAACAAAATTCACGCTCAATAGTGGAATAGTAGCTGAAGCGAAGCAAATTGTTTCTGATGCAGGCAATGTGGAAATAGTTGCACCAAATTATTCGATACTTATCAAAGACGTAAATAAGGTGTTCGGAGCAAATATCACAGGCTGGTATGGTGAAGGGAATCAACTTTTAGATACATCAGTCAACTTTGATTTTGATATCATTAATGTTTCGGACATTGATTCAATCAAATTCTCCTTGTACAACAATGATGAATTACTAGGCACGCGATTATCAACCGGTGCTAATCTAGTTACATTATTAAAAGACTGTGCCCAATATTGGGAAAAGACCGCAGATACCTATACGCAAGTTAAGGGTAAAAGAACGATGTCAGCTGCCTTTAGCACTAGGACTGAACAAAATGATAATAGTTACTGGATAAGTTCGCCTTGTACAGCAACCAATGCATATATACCGAATCGATTGGTTGTTGAGGTTTTTGTTGATAATGTGACCTATACAGCGACTTATTCAAGATAATCCTATAAGGCCCCCTGTATTGAATGTCAATATCAGAGAACCCAGGTCACTCTTTTGAGCGACCTGGGTTCTTACTGCAGTTCATCATTTGCGTAAATCTCATCTATACCGAAACGTCCCTTTTATTGATTAGCTAATGACTTTGCCGGAGATATTGGCTGGTCCAGAGATGACGATATCTCCTTGTGCAGGCTGCAAGTTCGAAGCAAGCAATCGATAGACGTGGTGACCGGCCGGTACGTTGGTTAAAACAGCTTGGAACGAGGTGGTCATCTCGAGATCCGCATCTTCACCATCGACAACGGATTCCTGATGGACTGAGGCAACTGCGATACCATCTTGTAATACCACAAGCCTAATGGTAGGTTGTAAACTACCAATGGGGTTCACGACTTCCCAGCCAACAGAGGTTAACAATTCTACAAAGTTAACCGACTGAGGGACAAAAAGACCAAACTCTAATACAAGGGTCTCTAAGCCTGTGAGTGGTAGAAAAGTGGTATCGACTTGATTGGTCAAGAGGCTTCTGTTGTAGTTTAATAGTGCCATTTACATTTCTCCTCCTCAATATTTCGTAGTAACTAGACAATCACTGCTACACTAATAGCATATTAAGAAAGACGAAAAGTGTGTGGACAATCGTTTACATTTTGTATTTTTATGGTAAAATATAACTGATACATATTGATACTAAGATATATCAGAGGGGGTGTAGAAGTGACTATGGAATTGAAAATCTTTACTGAGATGCTTAAAGATAAAAATGCCTTAAATTTTAATAAACTAAAGTACAAATATGGAGAAGCTAATCTAACTGGATACATAGCCACCCTAAGTGAGAGCTTCTATAATAAGCTCCCAGTGTGTGATTTTAATGGTATGCCAGTAGTAATACTTCCCGCAAAGATCAACCTAACAACTCAGCTTTCAAGGTCTATAGGAAGTTCCTATTCGGGTGAAAAGTACGGGATTCAAGCCATGGAGGATGAAATTATGTCAACGCTGTCCATTGAGCAAATTGACTCTTCAAGGGAGAGCGTAAGGAAAATCTTAAATGGTGGGGCGCCCGAAACAAGTAATGAAAACAAAGCTTATGGTATTAAACGAGGCTTGGATTTTATAGCAGACTCTACAAACAAAATCACAGAGGAGAATTTATATCAGCTTTATAAGCTGGCAGTCGGCGATTTTTTAGATGATGAAGATCGACTGCTACAGGAGCGAAAATATCGGCATGACGCAGTATATATAGTCGGACAGGATATTGAGCATCAGGGACTTAAGCATCAGCTACTTCCGGAGTATGTAGCGAATTTGATTGACTATATGCACAAGGATGACGGGTTGGACCAAATTGTTAAATCCATTGTAATTCACTACTATTTTGCCTATCTGCATCCTTATTTCGATGGCAATGGAAGAATGGCAAGGCTTATGCAGCTTTGGTATCTGGTGCAAAAGGGCTATACTTCCGCGCTGTTCATTCCTTTTTCTGCCTATATTGATGACAGTAGGAGCACGTATTACAAAGCGTTTACTTCAATAATGAATAATTATAAGGTTTCCCAGATTCTAGACGTGACCCCGTTTGTTAACTATTTTATTGACTACGTGTTTGTCAAGCTACTGAAAAAACCTGAACCAACGGATGCTCTTCAGAGATTTGAGGAGCTGCTTCAAAGTGGAGAGATTACAGCTAAGGAAAAAGATTTATTTCATTATGTGCTGTCTGCCTATGGTACTCAGGAATTTTCTACAAAGCATCTTGAAAAGGATTATAAAAACGCAGCCTATGCAACGATTAGGAATTTTGTCCTTAAACTTGAGGACAAAGGGCTATTATCGGCACAACGGTATGGCAATAGAGTGCGTTATCGGTTGAAATAAGAAAATCCTGGTCGCTCAAGAGAGTGGCCAGGATTCTTTGCCTATGGTTATGGATGATCTAGCTTTTGTCCGCTGTCAGGCTTCAGGGTTAGTTGCCGGTTCAGTCCCCGACCCAGTCTCCGGTTCTACTGTGGGAGATTTGGGTTCCCCCTCAGGGGTCGCAGGCTCTTCAGGAGGAGTTTCAGGCTCGGCAGGTGCTGGCGGTTCGGGCTTAGGTTCCGGCTTCGGTTTTGCCGGTAGTGCCGGTCCCTTCACAATGATCTTCGGAAGAGAAATGTAGGTGCTTTTGCCTAAGGCTTGAGTTTCTATTACTTCTCCGTTAACCTTGATGGTCCGGGAAGCGGTAGCCACATAGCCGTTTTGTCCGTTTTGTTTGATGATTTCCGTTCCGGGGGCTAAGGTATTATCTTGAGTGGTTTGAGTCTCAAAGGGAATCACTTGCTCTACTTGATTGTCAATGATGATCTCTCGTCCAGGTGTTGCTTTGCCGTAAAATTCGATGGTAACTGAACCACCACTAAGCTTAGAACGTATGAGCATA
Organism: Desulfitobacterium sp.; assembly: GCA_050251735.1. GTDB lineage: Bacteria > Bacillota > Desulfitobacteriia > Desulfitobacteriales > Desulfitobacteriaceae > Desulfitobacterium. The sequence continues at coordinate 21,983 of JBFWMF010000025.1, read as the reverse complement.
TAGCGGTCAGTATCATTTTTAAGCTTTAGATCAATAGCTCCATAGACAACGGTAGCATCACGCCCTAAGGGCACATAGGCTACAGCTAAGCCGTGATTGGTTCGTTCTTCAATCTTGAGGTTCGCTAGAAGACCGGCATTGTAGAGGGTGCTGGAGACTTGACAGATTCCACCGCCCAAGCCGGGTACGAATTCACCATTGACGATGATGAGGGCATCTTGGTAGCCTCGGTCACCGGATCTTTCGCCGACAATTTTATTAAAGGAGATAATCCCTCCGGGTTCGATCAGGGCACCATCCAAGGATTCGGCCGCAAGGCGGACATTGGCGCTTCGTTCAATATTACCGGGGTCGAACCAAGTCGTATAGCTCGCAATCAGCCCGTCAATTTTCTTGGCCTCCAGCTCGGCGGCGGTGACAGTAGGTGCTACTTCTACCCGATCGGCCTTAAGCGGGGTTAGTTCTTGGAGCATGTGGATCTCTTTAATTTGGGTGAGAAGAGCGACCGTATCGATGGATTGACCGATTTGTTCGGCTTGGATACTCATCTGGTTCTGATCATTGATCGTAAATGAAGCATCCAGGGGTGCTTTTTCAAAAGAGGCTAAGCTTTTCTTTAAGGTATCGGCAAGCTTTTGCTCATCCCAATGGAGTCCGAGATCAAGGGGTGCACCTTGGGAAGCATTCGCCTTTTGGATTCGGGCAAAGAGTGAACCTGGTTGATTCTGTGCATAAGCCTCAGCGATGAGGGTGTCGACTTCTACTCTAGGGTCAAGGTCTTTCAAGGGTAGATCGACAATTTCTCCGTCGATCTGGAATTTGAGCGGTTGAGCTAACCAGGTTTCGAGCTCAGTGGTGACTTTTTCTTTGGCCTGCTCTTGGGTGAGCTTGCTAATATCAACTCCGGCGAGGGTGGTGCCTTCGCTGAAGGGCCGATCATTTTGCGCATAGTATAAATAGTTAATTCCCAAGGTGGTGGCCAAGGAGAGGCCGACAAACAGGAGGGCTAATACTACATATTTTTTGGTCTTCAAGCTGTTTCCTCCAAATATAAATTCCGAAATACAATTTTGTATCTTGCATTCTTCGTCTGAAATTATTAATCGTCTAGTAATTATTCTTCGTCTATAGTGATTTTCCTCTATGTAAAAAAATCCTCATCCACCAGAATTTTTGGATAAGAGGTCATCACGCATCACTGAAGGCGAAGTCGCTGGTAGCACTTATCCAGGAGGAAAGTATGCAACAAAGTTATACTTTCTGACAGGAAAAGAAGAGTGTCACCGGCCTTATTAAAAAGGAACGGTGACACTCCTAAATATAGATAAGTAGAAATACTTCTAGCGTCTTCTTCTGGAAGACTTGCCATAGGCAACATTTCTTGGTTGCGAGCCATGAGAACTTTCATCTGTAGAAGATTCCTCAGTATCATCTTCGAGTGGATCTAAGGGTTTTAAAATATCATCTACGTCAATATCGCTTTCTGATTCTCGTTCGCTGGCCGAAGCGACTTCTTCAGCAGCTTTAACTTGTTTGGCAGCCTGTTTCTGTGCATCTTCTAGGAGACAGCTTGTGCCAATGAATTGGGCCCCTTGGTCGATCTTCAGCTGTTTGCTAAAAATATTGCCTTTCATGCGGGCGGTGGAACAGAGCTCAAAGGTCTCTTGGGTGACTACATCGCCACGGATTTCGCCGGAGAGGCTGACGGAATTGGCTTTGATATTGGCCTTGATAACAGCACTAGGGCCGACGATGAGGTCCCCGCTGATAACGATTTGTCCATCAACCTTGCCGTCGATGCGGGCATTGCCCTTTAGGCTGAGTTTGCCGTTGAACTCGGCATCACCGGCAATATAGGTTGTTTCACCGGAACCGGCTTGAAATGTACTGGACGTGCGCTTTGGACTCTCTGGATTTTTACCCCACATTCGCTCATTGCTCCTTTGTAAAATCTGTGAATTGTAGTGGATCGACGGTTACGCCGTTGATGCGAGCTCCATAATGGAGATGGGAGCCGGTGCTACGTCCGGAGTTTCCGCTGTAGGCGATCAGTTCGCCTTTTTCTATCTTATCTCCCTCTTTAAAAAGCAAGCGAGAATTATGGGCATAGATGGTTTCTATCCCCTGACCATGGTCGATCTCGAGGACGCGACCATAGACTCGATCGTAGGTTGAGACGGTAACTACACCGGAAGCGGTGGCATAGACTTCGGTACCATAATCGCAAGGCATGTCTACCCCGTTATGAAACTCCTTCGACCACCCACCGAAAGGATTGCGGCGATAACCAAATTCCGAAGCAATGTCGAAATCCACCTTGAGGGGCAAGATACTGGGGGTGTGGTCGATTTCCTCTTGGTTCTCTACGGCCAGAGCATAATAGTTTTCCAAAAGTTTCAGCTCTCGGGAAATTTGTTCTGGGTCACTGATCGTAGGTGCTGGGGTGGTAGGGGTGGTGCTACCACGGCTTAGGGTAGAGGAAGCGATGCTGGTATTACTGGTGGTAGAAAAGGCGGAAGATTTAGCAGGGTCAATTTTGAGGATCGAGGTGAGACGCAATTCGAGCTCTTGCATGGTAGCAATGTCTTTCACTACCTGTTGAGATTGAGCCTTCAGCTGAGCAATCTCCTGATCCTTGGCCAGGTTTTCCTGCTTAAGCTCTTCAACAGCTGCTAATTGAGCTTCTTGTGCATCGACAGTTTTAGATAGATAGAGATTAAAGGAGAACATTCCAACGAAGAGGAGGCAGATGGAGCATAGACCGGAGATAATCAGTTGTCTCCCTTTTCGGGTCACTTGAAACTGCTTGGTTTGACCATGATCCGGCGGGATCATTAAAAGGGTATATTTGTTCTTCACAAGTTAAACTCCTTCGTCAGCTGGTTTAGACTCTGAGGCGGCCATTGCTTCAGCTTTAGCTATTTCCGCTTTGGCAGCTTCCGAGATGGCTTTGGCTTTGGCTGCTTCGGCTTCCGTTAGGGCCTTGGCGTCTGCTTTGGCCTTTGTTTTGGCCTTTCCTTTGATGCGAAACTCACGCCAGATGGCCATAAAGAAGACAATGAGGGCACCGGCCAGGGCCGAACCCAAGATAACAAGGACTAGGGGAACCTCAGCAACATACCACAATAAATTTATGGCCACGGGTGCGGCATTTTGTACGGCAAAGATGGCCACAATTAAAGCAATAACTAGGGTGAAAATCAAAAAGATCATCTTAGCACCCCTTTCATTAAAATGGTAACGCTCCAAGACGTAGAACAACCAAATGTATTTTCGACCTTATCCCTTGAGAATCCTGCCAAAAGAAGGGGATTTCCGAAAATTTATCTCGTCTATCCCTTAGTATGGCAATATTTAAAGAATAAATATGTGGAAACTTTCTCATAAAGTCGGAATTAAGGCAGGAATTATAGCAATTTGTCGAGAATTGATAGAAAGAGTAATTATAATAATTTACCAGTATTTATAGTAATATAAGGAAATAAACGGCGGGTAGAGCCGCAAAGGAAACTAAGAAAACCGAGAGAAAAAGGCGATAGAACTGTGAGGAATGATGAGTGCGAGCAGAGGAAAACAATAGGTCAAGGCCCTTATCCCTAGGGATGATAGATTTTTGTGAATCCACAGGCGATATTTTTGCTCGGGTTTTCGAGTATGCCCAAGAAGGGATTTCCATTACAAACCCCCAAGGCGAAATTATCTATGTGAATCCGGCTTTTACCCAAACTACAGGCTACACTCTAGCAGAGGCTCTGGGCAAGAATCCGCGGATTCTCAAGTCCGGCCGTCATTCGCAGCAGTTCTACGCCACAATGTGGGAAGATCTGTCTGTCAAGGGTCAGTGGCATGGGGAGATTTGGAATCGGCGGAAAAATGGGGAGATTTACCCGGAATGGTTGAATATTCACGCTGTTCGCCATGGGGAGCTGGGTCTCACCCATTACGTAGCGATTTTCCGGGATATCACTGAGGATATGCGAATTCGCCAAGAGGTCGAATTAGCTGGTCGAATTCAAAAAAAGATTTTACGGCCAGATTTTGCTAATGATAAATTAACCATGAAGAGTATTTTTCTTCCTTACCAGCATTTAAGCGGAGATTATTATGATTATCGCTGGGATGAGAAGAATCAGATTTTTAAGGGCTTCCTTTTTGATGTGATGGGTCATGGCGTGGTTACAGCCCTACAAGTGTCTGCCCTGCGGGTTCTCTTCCGACAAGTGGTCGGACGGAAAATCTCCCTCTCCAAGAAGGTGGAGTGGATGAATAAGGAAGCGGTCGGCATTCTTCCAGAGGATTCTTTTGCAGCGGCGACACTTTTTGATATTGATTTAGCTCAGGGGAAGCTCACCTACGTGATGGCGGGCATTAACCATTTCCTAATGTCTTCCGCAGAGGGAGGAGGGTCAGGAGTCGAGGCCCTAAGGCAACCAGGAATCTTTTTAGGGATTTCAGAGCATGCCGAGTTCGAGGAGCACGAATGTTCAGTTAGACCGGGGGATGGACTGATTTTCCTTACGGATGGCTTCTATGATTTGATCCAAGCAAAAGCATATCCTCTTCAAGGGGAAAGCATTATGGGTGTGATGACTTGGCTGGATTCCTTAGCCAAAAAGAAAGAACTAACCGATGACGCCACTGCTTTAGGGTTTATCCTCAGAGAAAAAGGAGGGTAAGGATATGAGGCAAAAAATAATGCGGAAAACTTTTTATACAGAGCAGGAGTATCGCGACGATCGTGAGCAATTGCAGCACTGTTTGCGGAAGGCTTTGGCGATGCGGGGTGGCAAGGATACGGACTCCTTTGAAAACGAGGTCACTTTGCTGGAAATAGCTCTGAATGAAGCGGTGAACAACGCTTTTAAATATGCTGAAGACAAGGTCGCTGTTCCGGCGGTAACCCTTAGCATGTGTTTGCTCCATTCCCAATGGCTGATTATTCGAGTTAAGGATAGTGGCACCGGCTTTAAAGCTGATCAAGTCATGGCCAAGCTTGCTTGCTTGTGCGGGAAGGAAGAGGAGGCATGGCAGTGGGGAGAATCTGGTCGCGGTCTGTATATTATGGCTCAGGTCATGGATAAGGTTCGTTATAATGCCAAGGGTAACTGCGTTATGCTTTTGAAAACATTATTTTAAAATGGGGGTTATGTTTCATGTCAATAAACATTCAGTCTGATAAGCGTGAGGTCCAGGTGGAATTAGAAGGCAAGATGTATGTGGAGGATGCGGCGATTCTTAGGGAAAATCTCCTGCAATTGATTGAGCAAGGGAAAACACATTTTATTTTCGATATGACCAAGCTGAATTACATTGATAGCTCAGGGCTGGGAGTTTTAGTGGCTATTCACAAGCGAGCTGTCGAACGCGGTGGCGGGATCGTCGTTAAGGGACTGCAAGGTGCGGTAAAGGAGCTCTTTCTTTTGACCCGCCTCAATCGAGTGTTTGAAATAATTTAAGGACCTTAGGATCTAGGAGTTTGATGACTCGAAACAAGGTATATGAAGTGAGGTGTAGAGATGAAAATTGGTGTAAGACTAAAAATTCTCGGCGGATTTCTAGGAATTATGGTTATTTTTATTGCCACGAGTTTGATCAATATGTATTACCAGAGCCAGGTGAATGATGAAATCGACAATATCCTGCATCATTCCGGCGTTGTTAATTCTGCCCAGACAATTAGAGCGGATATCTGGAGCGCACAAGGGGATATGGCGGGAATACTGCAAAATCTTGAGGAGTTAAAGAGTTTAGAGCGGCTGGAAGTGGAGGATAAACAGGATCTGGAGAAACTCCAACCTTTACTAGAGGCCCACCAGGCTGATCCTACTACGGGGTCGTCGAGCTCTCTCGGGCCTATTGAAGAGGTTTTAACTTCTATTATTGATAGAAATAGTGCGGTCCTGTCTGAGCATGAAGTCTTGGTCCATGACATAACCGATCGGGCGTCCATGGTGAGTATACTAGGCTTAGCTATTGCCGCTTTGGTTGCCTTATTGATGGGTTATTTTATCTCGCGTTATGTCCTGAATTCTATCAATGAAATTCAAGAGACCATGAGCAAAGCAGGGCTAGGAGACTTAACCGTCGTAGCACCCGTCAAGTCTAATGATGAATTTGGTGACTTAAGTGCAGCCTTCAACGTGATGATCAGCCGTTTGTCGGAAGTGGTAAAGCATGTCCGTGAGATGACCGAGAATCTGGCAGCGACATCGGAAGAGTTAGCGGCAACTAGCGAAGAGGCTTCGGCGGCTGTAGCCGAAGTGAGTGAAAGTATGCAAAATGTAGCTGCGGAATCCGATAAGGGGGCAAAGTCCATTGTGGAGGCATCTCAGGTTCTGCTAGAGCTTTCCTCCTTAACCCAAATTGCTAAAAACCAGAGTCAATCAGCGGCCGTGAATTCACAACAAACCATGAAAACTGCGGAACAAGGCAAATATACTGTGGATGATGCCGTCAATCGTATGGCAACCATCCGTTCCAAGACCATAGAGACAGAAGAATTGATGCTACAGCTCAATGAGCTTTCCAAACAGATTGATTCTATTACAGGGACCATTACGGGGCTGGCGGACCAAACAAATCTCTTGGCTCTCAATGCAGCTATCGAGGCTGCTCGGGCTGGCGAATCTGGACGGGGCTTCGCCGTGGTGGCTGAGGAAGTCAGGAAATTGGCCGAGCAGTCTACGCAAGGAGCTCATGATGTAGCAGGCTTAGTCCAAAAGGTTCTCCTAGGGGTTGAGGATGTGGTACAAGCCACCCAAATCACCCGACAAGAGGTGGAGAGTGGAGTTCAGGTTATGAACCAGGCAGGCGACGCCCTCAATAATATTTACGGTGCCGTTAAAAAAACTGCTGAGGATGTCCAGTCCAGCGCCGAAGTGACGGATTCGGAAGTAGCTAGCTCAGAAAAGATTGTGACCTTGATTAACTCCGTGGCTTCTGTCATTGAGGGCACCTCCGCTCATGCCGAAGAAGTAGCGGCTTCTTCCCAAGAGATCAACGCATCCTTGGAAACGGTAGCCTCTAGTATCCAAGGAACTGCCCAAATGGCCCAAGAGCTTAATCAAAATGTCGAGCACTTCAAACTCACGGGTACGGTGCTATCGACGATTGAGACCTTGGAAAAGGCTAAAACCGACCACTTGCTCTGGAAGTCACGCATTGTCAATATGCTGAAGGGCATTGAGAAGGTTGCACCTGAGGAAGTTACTTCACATGTGCACTGTCGTTTGGGTAAATGGTACTTCCAAGATGACAATACTTTAAAGGGGTACTCCGAATTTAAGGCTTTAGATGAGCCCCATAGTCAGGTTCATAAAATGGCCCAAGAGGCAGCCAAAGCATACGACGAAGGGAATATTAGACAGGCGCAAGCCTGCTTAAAGAAGCTGGATAGACACTCAGGCAAGGTGATCAAATACTTGAATAATCTGATCGAGAAAGAAAAACGCAAATCCCCGACTATTACCTCGTAAAATAGACACGTTTCGATAATACGATAAGTTGTAAAGCGAGATTGGGTTTCAACCATGGAATCTGTCTCGCTTTTCTTTATTATTCCATATTCCTACTAATTTCTACTAAAAAACAGATAAATCCCTGCTGAAACAGAGGTTGGAGTCGACATTCTTTTCGATATTTTTTCGCAAAAATACATTAGAATAATTCTAGAACCATATATGCCCATCTCTCAAAAAAAGAGCTAATTCGCAAGAATGTCAGAAGGACAAGTCAGTGTGATTAAATGTACTCTTTTCTATGCGTTGTATCAACATCCCTATATCTCTAGTTAAGTAAAATTGTCCTGAAATGATGAAGGGAGTGGTTTCGGTATGATAGCTAAAGTTAACAGAGAGGGTTGTATTGGGTGTGGGGCGTGCGAAAGTGTATGTCCCAAGGTCTTTGAGATGGATGAGGAAGCTGGGGCACAGGAAGCAACAGATGGTTGTCCAGTCGAAGCAATTACCTTGGAATAGAAAGTGACTGATCATATGGACATAGAATATTTGCTTAGAGAAATTGAAGATTTAAGGCATCAACTTTATGTCTTATCGGAAGATAAGGAACTGTCGGATCCTGCGGTGGTCCAATTGAGCCAGGAATTAGATATCTTGTTAAATATTTATTATAGAAACTATCTTAGGCTAGATTATCGTAAGGTTGTTTGAAGGGAAGAGTAACCCCAAAGCAGTAACTGCTTTGGGGTTTTCTTTTATGGGAGAGTGATAAAAGACTCAGCAAAGCCGGGTTTTCTTTGCACTTTCAGAAAGTATAACTTTGTTGCATACTTTCCTCCAGTATAAGGGCAACCAACGACTTTGCTTTTATGGGAGAGTGATAAAAGACTCAGCAAAGCCGGGTTTTCTTTATCCAAAAGTCAGTATATAATTCAAGGTGGAGATTGGAGATGATGCATATGTTAGAGAGTATAGGGATTGCTTGGGTAGATGGTAAGATTACCAGTATGGAAGAGGCGAGGATACCTTTTCTTGACCGTGGGTATTTTTTCGGTGATGGAGTTTATGAAGCGGTCAAGGTCATCGAGGGTAAGCTTTTCGCTTTGGAAGAGCATCTGGAGCGTTTTGAACGGAGTATGAAGGAAATTCGCATTACCCCACCTAAAACGAAAGCGGAATTTACAGATATTATCCGGGAGTGTATAGAAAAAGCAGGAATACCTAATGCCATGGTTTATTTACAGGTAACAAGAGGGGTTGGCCCGAGAATGCATGCCTTTTTACCCCAAGGGGAGCCGATGGTCACTTTGTTTGTGGCCCCGATGGACTCCTTAGAGGAAAGTGTACGGGTAGCCGGAGTCAGCTGTATTACGGTACCGGATGAGCGATGGGCTCATCCTCATATCAAGACACTTAACCTGTTGCCTAATGTCTTAGCCAAGCAGGCTGCCGCAGAGAAAGGGGCATTTGAGGCTATTTTTGTCCTAGGAACTGGACCGAGTGGTGGTCTAGTTACAGAGGCCTCCAGCAGCAATATAGCTGCAGTCATCAATGGAAAAGTAGTGACTCCACCCCTCAACGGACGAATCCTACCCGGGGTCAGTCGGGCGATCATGCTGGAGACCGCTCGGGCAGCCGGAATAGAGGTGGAAGAGCGGGAAATTACCTTAGAGGAGCTACGTAGCGCTGATGAGGTCATCCTCACCAGTACAGGTGTCGAGGTCTTAGGGGTGTGCCAACTGGATGGGGTGACTGTAGGACAAGGGGTTGCCGGTCCGCTGACGCGACGGTTATATGAAGTTTTTATGGCTGGATCTGTTCAGCGATTATCATCGCTTCCCGCCACACCAATGGCACGGGATGAAATGAATGTCGATACGTTCAATACAATTATGCAGAATGGTTTGGATGAAGCAAAAGCTGACCATTCTCGTCTAGTTACTGAGGTGTTTGTTGACCTAAAACGAGGATTGTAGCTTATGGCAGATAATAAGTATACGGTATAAGGTGTTTATCATTAAAGAGCTTGGCCTCGTTTTGAAGCTGAGCTCTTTTGCGTACAAAGTTTGCTGGGTGAAATATCCAGAGCATGGCCGGGGGAGATGCTTTATAATAAGTTCCAGAGGATTGGCAGAGGAGAGCTGTGATGAGAACTGAGATAAATAATTGGGCTCCCAGCCTTGTGGGTTGGTATAAACGGGTTAAGCGGGATTTGCCTTGGCGAAGGTCAAAGGATGCTTATGCCATATGGGTATCTGAAGTGATGCTTCAGCAGACTCAGGTTATCACTGTTATCCCTTATTACCAACGGTTTATGGAGCGGTTTCCGGATGTCTTTGCTCTGGCCGGAGCCAGCGAAGAAGAGGTGCTGGAGCTATGGCGTGGGTTGGGGTATTACTCTCGTGCCAGAAGGTTATGGGAGGGTGCCCGCTATGTGGTGGGGACAGCAGCGGGAAGAATGCCGGAAGACTTTACCTCCCTGCTCATGATCCCCGGAGTTGGTGAATATACTGCCGGAGCTATTGCTAGCATTGCTTATGAAGAACGTGTCCCGGCAATCGATGGGAATGTCAAAAGAGTGTTGAGCCGCCTTCGGCGCTGGGAAGAAGATGTGGAAAAAGCCAAATCTTATCGCTTTTTTCAAGAGTACTTAAAAATTATTTTACCTGCGGATTGTCCGGGGGACTTTAACCAAGGATTGATGGAGCTGGGGGCGACTGTGTGTACTCCCAAGAATCCTAAATGCGGACTATGCCCACTGCAGGATGATTGTCAGGGTTATACATTAGGTGATCCTATGGTCTACCCGGTGAAAAAAAGTCGTGAGAAGGTTAAGGAAGTCCTTCGTCCAACTCTAATCCTGTTGCACGGGGGGCAAGTTCTTTTGAAGAAACGACCCTCGAGAGGGCTGCTGGCTAATCTATGGGAATTTCCGGGGGAAGAACTCATGCTCGACTCCCTGACAGACTATTCTTGGTATGATCTCTACAAAACACAGGTGCTCGACCGTTCTTATGATGAGCTCGTCGAGGAACTGCTTCAGGCTAAATCGAAAGTACAAGGGCCCGTAGTCCATACGTTTAGCCATCGACGTTGGCAAATGTATTGGGTAGTCATAAATCTTGATACCGTTCATGATTCAGAACGAGTGCTTAGAGAGTCATCCTTAGATTATCTTGGGTCAAAGGATGGGAGCAGGTGGCTGGAGGTATCGCAGCTGGAGCGCATCGCTCTGCCGGTGGCTTTTCAGAAGATCTGGTCCACCGCAACAGGAATCACAGAATGTGTGTCGAATTCCTGTTAGAGATAAGGGGGATAAAGAAATGTTTAAAGTAAGAAGAATGCTGGCGGCATCCGCCCTGGCATTGATTATTGGGATATCTGCGCCGGCTCAGGCTTGGGCAAGTCCCATAGAAGATGTGCGCTCTTTATTAGAGAACCAATATGTGGAGCCTGTTGACGCTCAAGTGCTTAACGCACCCACTGTTGATGAGATGCTGAAGCAGTTAGAGGACCCGCATACGGTCTTTTTCACCCATGCGCAATATGAGGATTTTATCAATTCCATGGACATGAGTTTTTCGGGTATTGGGGTGTATATTGAACTAGTACCGCGAGGCTTGCGTATTGTTTCGGTGATCGAGGGCTCACCTGCGCAGGATGTGAAGCTCCAGTCAGAGGATGTAATTATTGAGGCAGCCGGGCAGAGCCTAGCCGGTCTTCCCCAGGAGGTGGCCACGGGGCTTCTCAAGGGACCCTCAGGCAGCAGTGTGGATATTGTGGTGCTACGGGGAGAGGAGCGCCTAAATATAAAGGTTCAACGTCGGGAGATTGAGGTGCCCACCGTCACCGGCAAAATGCTCAATGAAGATATTGGCTATGTAGCAATTCAGTCCTTTGGCGCGACTACTGAGGAGACCTTTGCCAAGGTCGTCAAGGGATTAGAGACCCAAGGGGCTGATGCTTGGATTATGGATTTGCGGAATAACCCGGGAGGGTATCTAGAATCAGCCTTAGGTTTGGCGGGCTTTTTTATCGGTGATCAAATAGCCCTTCAGACCAAGGATAGCTCTCAAGAGTTTACTCCTTACAAGGGTGAAAAGCAGGATTTTATCTTTACCGAGCCTGTGCTTTTTTTAACCAATGGGAATAGTGCCAGTGCTTCAGAGATCTTAACAGCGGTGGTCAAGGATTATCAGAAGGCTGTAGTGGTGGGTGAGACAACCTACGGCAAAGGTTCTGTGCAGAGTTTATATGAACTCAGTAACGGCGATGTACTAAAGATTACCGTGGCTAAGTTTTATTCTCCCTTTGGCAAGGAAATCAACGAGGTAGGAATTGGTCCCGATGTGGAGATTCTAAAGAATGATCCGGTGCTGCTGGCCGAGCTGATGCTAGATAAATATACTCGCGATGATGGCGAGAGTAAATTAAATCCTGATCTTGTGCAATTTGCTTCCGGTGGGAAGGATTGGGAGATACCCCTTGAGCAAGCAAGAACTCCGGAATACTGGTCTACCTATCGGGAATTTATCCAAGGCAACAATCCTCCCGGCGGACTGACCTGGCGGAGTGGGTCCAACTGGAAGGAGTTCTCTGTTACTGAACAAAAGGCAGTGTGGCCGCTTTTTTACCCCGGATATAAGGGGATGAGGGAATTAAGGGATATGCCATTAGATAAAACCTTTACGGTTCGCTTCACGGCACCTATCAATTTTCAAAGTGTGACGGGAGAAACCATCGAGCTTGTGGAGAGTGAGAGCGGACGACGCATCCCGGTGAAGTTCGAGGCTAAGGACAATCGGACCGTTCTGGTTAGTCCTGTAGAGCCGATGGAGTCAGGAAAAACCTATTGGTTGATCACCCATCAAGGGATTGAAGATCAGGAGGGAGCGACTCTGCACGAGGGGGTTCTCACCCTAGTTAAAACTAAGTAATACTGTAAAGTAGGAGTGTTGATGATGGAAAAGAGTAAGGGGGATTCCGTTCTCTGTCACTCGAAAACTGTGACCCTGCCGCGTTTAAATCGGCTTAATCCCTCTTTAGAGAGTACGGCGCTAAAAATCATGGAAGAGTCGGGTGAGTTGGCTCAGGCCATTGGTAAATTTCGTGGACTCAATGGTGAACTCCTAAGAGTCGAAGAGACAGAAGCCATGCATATGGTGGCTCAAGAGCTGATCGATGTGGCTCAAACGGCAGTGACTATGATGTTTGTCTTAGAAGAACAGTACGGAATTGATATTGAAGAAATTCTCGAGGAGCATGTCAAGAAGCTAAAGCAGAAAGGGTATTGCGATTAAGAATCGTTGACTGAGTCACAAAAAGCCAAGATCTGACCTTTCAGAGGTCAGTTTTTTGGCTTTTTGTGACTTTTTTACCAAAAAAATTGGTTTGGTGTTATAAAAATCATTCATCTTGGGAAAGACTAGAAATAATTTGTAAACTCAAGAGGTGATTTTGTTTGCCACTCCGACGAAGCCGAAAAACCACGGCGATTTTCCTAGGCTGGCTACTCGCGACATTGTTTTTGTGTCAGGGTATGGTTTACCCAGTCAATGGAGAATTAGGTATGATTACGTTTGAAATAGTTGACATTCAAGTACCGGATCCAGATAAGAATGCGGTTAAGGACGAAGTTGAGAAAGATCATGTAATTAAGAGTTCTCAAGAAGCCAGCAATGTTCAGGCTAATAACACTCAGATCAGTAACACACAGAAACAGATCAATAATACACAGAAAAGTAATGTGAATACACAAAAAGGTAACGATCAAAGCATGGATACTAATAGTACTGCCTTGCCGGCTTATGAGCTGGATTTAAAGGGCGGGGCTCAGTTGGTAACCATCCAGATGGGAGAGACTCTCTCAGAAGTTGCCCATAAGTACCGCACATCAACAGCAGAACTGGTAAAACTGAATAAGATTACTGAGCCGAATTATGTTCAGGCTGGCCAAAAGCTATGGGTTCCTGCCTCAGGTAAGATTATCTACTCGGCAACAGCGGATCCAACTCGAGGAATGCCGTCTGTGACTCAAGAAGAACTTGACTTGCTGGCTCGCGTGATCCATGCGGAGGCGCGGGGCGAAGATTTCGAAGGTCAAGTTGCGGTAGGAGCTGTGGTACTGAATCGGGTTGAAGATCATCGTTTTCCGGACACAATTCACGATGTGGTCTATCAACCTGGTGCTTTTACTGCCGTCATCGATAAGCAGATTCATCTTACTCCGAACCAAAGTGCTTATCGAGCAGCAGAGGCTGCCTTAATGGGGGAGGATCCTACCCAAGGAGCAATTTACTATTATAACCCAAGAACGGCGACGGACCGCTGGATTAAGACTCGCCCGGTGGTGAGAACCATTGGGAACCATGCCTTTGGTATTTAAATTATTTGAATTTAACCGAGGGAGAGCCTGTTTTGCTTAAGCAAGACAGGCTTTTCTCTTATAAGTAGGAACACAAAACAGTTCAGATGTTCATATTCTATGGAGAGAAGTTTGTCGTCGGGAGGGAGAAATGTGAGATTTACCTTGAATCAAGGTAACGGGTCCTTTGGACAGATGGATCCACGAACACCGCGCCGGGTGGACACCTATCAGGGGATGCCTGGGAGTGGGATGCCGTCCGGACAAAGCCAAGGATGGGGCCCGACCGGAAATACACCGATGTTCACAGGCGAGGGCTATACCTACGGATCAGCAAATGCTCCGAGAGGGGTAAACCCTGCAGGAATGCCGGCAGGATTTCCGCAGGTCGGAGGTCCACCATCGGGAATGCCCGGTTATGGTTATATGGGTCAACCCCCAATGAATGGACCCGGGATATCGCCTGGGGGATCGATTCGCAACAATCTGGGCTCAGAATTAAAGAAACGGGGCTTTTTTCAAAAGGATGGGCAAATCAACAACTCTCGCGGAGGTTTCTTTGGTGCCAAGCCGCACAAACAAGGGGCACCTCAAGGAGGGGCAACTATGGGGGTCGGGCCTTTCTCGTTCTTAGGTGGTGGGGGTGAACCGGGAGCTCCCGGGATGCAGCCCCGGCAATTATTCCTCGAGGCGGCACAACAAGGAATCAATGCCAATGGTATTGCCTCTATCTCTAACGATAATGTATTTTCCTGTATAGCCAACTTACCGTCGCCAACCACCCTGACTGGACGCGGTCCCGGAACTTATGCAGCTTATCTTGTGGATAATAAAGGTCAAACTGGTTTCTTGGCCGGTATCTTAAGGCCCGTGGGGAATGGTGTATATCAAGCTCAGTTTCGCAGTCAGGTGCCCTTAGCCCACTATAGTCGGGTCGTCATCTCCTTGGAAAATCCTCAGCAATTGGGTCATGTACCCCAGGGGCCGATTATCTTACAAGTGAAACAAGCCCCGGGTCCCATTCGCTTTCTTTCCCCCATTAAAAAGGCAGGGGGGTCTGTGTGGAGTAAGGTTTCCGGACTGGTACAGAGACGCTTCGCCTCCCCGGCTAGTGTCGAAGGAGTGATATCAGAGGGGGTAGCCATTACTCCCGGGGCGGAACTACCTTCGGGTACTCTAGAACCCGTGGTGGAAGGGAGTGCCACCACCATCAGTGCTCCTGGAGAAATTGTGCCGTAATAGGTGTCCGGAAGAAGTTGTACCGTAATCGGAAAGTAAGTAGATTGATTCAGAAGTCTCGCTATTTGGCGAGACTTTAACTTTTATCGACAAAAATCTATTACAACAAGAACAGGATCATCAGGATAATAAGTAAAAATCCTAAGACACTTAGGGTAACAGCAATGCCTAGGGTGCGCAGGGTAGTTGAATTAAGAATCGGGTTAGCGGAGAAGACGATGAGAAAAAAGAGGGTAATGGCAATGAAGCCGGCCCCGGCAGCTGGCGAGGTGAAGACAAAGGCTGAATTGTTCGCTGGCCTATTCATAGAGTTACCTCCTTAGACATTGGGGGCGGGCGTGCCAGCAGAGCCATTCACGTTGGCCTGCTCAAGGAGAAATTGAGCGATTAGAGTAATCACGGCAATGATAAGATTGCCCGGCACTCCGGGTATAGAAAATATGGGTACATTAAAGGAGGAATCAGGTGATCCGTCAAAACCATCGAAGGGGCCGCTCACCAAGAGGGAAACGCTTAGATGGTCGGGGAAAAGTGGCTCATCCCCATTTGAGCTATCCCGCGGGTCGGGTCGGCACGGAGTGGGGTTAAAACCGATGCTTTGACCTTGAGAATAGTTTTGGATAAGGTCGGCCAGTTGGGCTAGGGTCAGGGTCACGGGATAGTTCTCCCGAGGAAAGTTTTGGGGAGATGCTACTTCATGTGTGAAGCGCTTAGCTAAAAAGGCTGTAAATATATCTAAGGCGGCCACGACGAGGCTGGCATAGGGTAGTTTTACCTTAGCTAAGGGCAGTATGGCGGCAGTAACCGGGGCGAAAGGGATATTTCGCCGAATGGGACTGGAAATAAGCAATGAAAATGAAAGGGGAGTGACAGGCGGGGTGGAGATGGATTCAGTTGCTGTTGCCAAATCACTCACATCCTCTCTACATAAACCAGGTGTTGAGGATGAGAAATCCTCCGATGGCGAGCACGATGAGAAAGGCCAGAAGGGTAACGGGATGGGTTATCTCATTTTTGAATTGGGGGCCGCAATAATTATTCGGTGGCATAAATGATCCCCCTGATTAATTGTCAATTATCGTTTAGGCCGGGGATTTTTAGGCCTGGGGGCAGTTTTAAACCTGGGGGAAGCTTCAAGTCCTTGGGAATTTCTAAGGTCTTCGTTTGCTTGCCGCCCCCCACACTGTCGAGCACTTTTTGGGCCATATTTTTGATTTCATCAGGCAAGGGAAGCTGATCAACGCTAGGCATGCCATGAATGGTGGTGGTTATGGTGAGATTAACCATGGCCATGACCCGTTCAAAGCTTTGTTGGGCTTGAAAATAGGTGCGAATCAGTGGGTATTTGTTCATAAGACGAACCTTAAGGTCGATAAGAGCCAGAGCTTCCTTCTCAGGAATGACCTTACTGATCATTTGGGTGGTGACGATCTGTCGTTCTTTCTCTTGATACTGGAGAAACGCTTCATTGGCCTCCGAGTCAGCTTTGATGGCCGCTTCAGCAGCTAGCACAGCTTGTACTTCGTGGGTTTGAGATAGAGCTTCCCCGAGTTCTCTGGCCTTGTCAATGTAGCTCATTAATAGGGCACCTCCTTCGCTTCCTTACACTAAAGTATGCTTAGTAGGTGCTGATGGTGATGAGGAGATTTTGATGGTCTTCTGTAGCAGAAATTCTCATAAATTGGAGGGATTGGGGAGAGATTCGTAGAATAATTATACATTGACGTTTTGGTTAAGGGGGATAACAGATTTATGCGAACTTATCGAATTGAGATACGCTTGATTCAGCTTTCAGTATTTATTAGTATGCTTGTCGTGATTGCAGGCTTTTTGGGCCTATGGGATAATCAGGTTGGCAAGCAAGCTGTCACTACCCCTCAACAAGAAGATATAACCCCTCCGCCTGTTGAGAATACAAAGATTGTGGCTCTGGGGGATTCCTTTACCTTTGGTTATCCTGGCGATTTAAAAAAAGCTTGGCCCGCAGTTCTAGGGGAAACCTTGCAGGTGGATGTGGTGAATAAGGGTAAGACCTTTCAGAATGTTAAAGATCTCTATTCCCGATTTGAAACGGATGTGCTCAATGAGAAGCCTGGCAGGGTGATTATCTTTTCCGGTAATGGGGATGCTCTTCAGGATATTCCCTTGGAGACCTATCAGGAATATATTCAGGCTATGGTCGATAAGGCGGAAAGCAATCATATTACTCCGATTCTGGCCTTGCCTTTGCCGTATCCGGGGGTACAATCCCTGATTAAGGAATATCGGGAGTGGGAAAAAAGCTATGCCAAGGAGAAAGAAATCCTTGTCTTGGATTTTGCTTCTGTGTTGATGGATACCGATAATAAATATTTAGAGGGTTTATCCAAGGATGGCAAGTATCCCACGGATACCGGCTATAAACTCATGGGGGATTATGCAGCTCGTGTACTGCGTTAAGAGACTATAGGTGATGAAGCTTCACGCACATCCGTCCACTCGGCGCTCCGAAACTCACGCCTCCTGTGCGTGAAGCTACGCTCAGGGGTCTTTTTAATGCAGAAGGCTGATAAAAGCAAAGAAGATATAGCCGATGACCCCGCCCAATAAGGCGTAATGAGGATGACGTTCGCGAGAAAGGGGCCAGAGTTCCGCGATAACTAAGAAGGACATGGCGCCACCGGCTAAAGCGAGGAAAAAAGACAGGGAGTTTTGCACCCTATCCATAGCGAAAAGACCGATCAAAGCCCCAAGGGGAGTAAAAAAGGCGATGCCGAAGTTTAAAAGGAGTATTTTCCACCCTTTTAATTTAGCCATTTTCAGTGGCGCAGTTGTGGCCATCCCCTCCGGGAGATTGTGCAAGGTAATGGCAAGGGCGATGAGGAGGCCAAGCTCCCCAGTGGCTTCTTGCCCGACGGAAATAGCCATACCTTCTGGAAGGTCGTGGAGTGCAATTCCCGCCGCGACTAATAGACCGATTCGCTTCAGCCTTTGCTGACGGGAGAGCGGTAAGGAGGGGGAAGAAGAATTAAGTTGATGGTCTGCAAGCTTCATAAAGATGATGCCGAGGGCAAAGCCGAGTATAACCTGCCTTAAGGGACCGATTTGCCAAGCTGTGGGTAACAGATCTAAGGAAACCACAGCAAGCATGACCCCACCAGACCCTGCTAGAAGCGCAGCAAGTACGCGTTCTTGGGGCCGGCCAAAGATCAATACCAGTACACTTCCTAAAGTTGTTGCAAGTCCTGCAACGGTGCTGATCCAAAGGATGGGGAGCCAACCTTGCATTATGTATTCCCCCTAAGAAGAGTGAAAACTAATACTTTTTGATAGGTATGAAGAAAAGGTTATAGATAGAAGTTGACCACCTTTTTTCCTTGAGTGCAAACTGGGGACAGGTCCCAGTTTGCATTTTTTCGGCGAAGCCGTTAAGGCTTATGTCTAAACCTTGTACCTCTTTGGGCATAATGGAGTTAGATGGATGTTCTGAGAGAAGAGAGGGTTTTGTGTGAAGGATGCTCAAGGTGCTCAAGGTGCTGATTATTCAAAGCTTGCAGGGACGATACTGGTTCTGATCTTAACGGTTCTTTTTCAAATCGAAGTCTTTCATTCCTCATTTGCTTATGCTCGGTCTGTAGAGCAGGCCAAGGACATGATCGAAATAACTCAGGTAGCAGAGAATTGGCGAGAGCTTATTCGTTTTCATGTAGTGGCTAATTCCGATTCCGATGAGGATCAAGCACTCAAGCGTGCGGTCAGAGATGCGATTCTTAAAGAGGTCTCCCCCCAGCTTGCTCAGTCCAAGACCTTAGCGGAGTCGCGCCAAATTTTGACTGGCTTGCGCCCGGTGATGGAAGAGATTAGTCGAGATGTCATTGAGGCCTGGCAAAAAGAGTATGAGGTAAAAACAGAGTATGGAGATTTTATTTTTCCCACCAAGTCTTACGGCTCACTCATTCTACCGGCGGGGGAGTATGAGGCGGTACGGGTAGTGATTGGTGAGGGAAAGGGATCAAACTGGTGGTGTGTGCTTTTTCCGCCCCTTTGCTTTGTGGATATCGAGCATTCAACAGCTCAACCCGTCGACGGTAAAGCAGGAATCCCTTACGACGAAAGTAATACCCTTTCTGATACTCTTGCCGTGGGCGGGCAGTCGAAGCCTGAAGTTCGTTTTTGGGTGGTAGAGAAGCTCAGGGATATAAGAAATAAAAGATAAAAGAAGAGCCCCGTCCTTACAAAATACGATAGAAGGATATCGCTGTAAGGGTGGGGCTCTATTCTATCTAATTTGCTTTACACCAACTTAGAAATTCCTGCTAAAGGCCAAGGATTTCCTTTAATTTACGGGATTGGGTACGGCTGACGGGGACTTCGCTGCGCTCTTGGTCGTCGACCACGACGGAGTAGGTGCCATTAAAATAAGGAACGAGCTCGCGCATGCGTTTGATATTGACTAGGTAACAGCGATGAGTACGGAAAAACAGATTGGGATTAAGGCGCGCTTCCAAATCTCTGAGGGTAAACCGAGTGAGATATGATTCTTTCTGGGTTTTGGCAAAAACATTGTCTTTATCTGTGTAGATATAGATAATCTCTTCTGGTCGCAAGAGGATGGTTTTGCCGCGCTGTTCCACAGGAATGACTTCCAAGGCACGGGTCCCGTTTTCGGTCGAAGATTTTGGTGGCTGAGCTTGGGTATTTGCTGTGGGCTCACTCGGTTCAGGTGAAGATGAGGGCTCGGTGGTTGGCACAGCTGCCGAACCGTTTAAGGCTCCATGTAGAACAAATAGTTTTTTTATCGCTTGGTCCAGTCGCTTCGTATTGATGGGCTTAAGCAAGTAGTCTAAGGCATTGACACAAAATGCATCAACAGCAAATTCTTCATGGGCCGTGATGAAAATAATCGCTGGAGCATCTTTTTTGTCCTTGAGCTGGCGTGCGAGATCGATTCCTTTGAGACCGGGCATATCAATATCCAGAAAGACCACGGAGTAGTCCAGATTATTGATGAGCTCCAAAGCCTCAATAGCGTTGGCGGCTTCACCGATAATCTGAAGATCCGGATAGTCTTGGAGTAGATAGCGTAGCTCTTTACGAGCGGGAGACTCATCGTCAACTAATAAAGCACGTAATTTCAAGAGTTCCACTCCTTTCTGAGGGTGAAAAGCAAGAATTAACCACTTTTCATACTATTCTGATAATAAACGGAGATTCCTGCTTTTCGAGAGAAATTTATTCCAAGATAACGGCTACTACGTTCCTGGATGAGTTCTTCTAAGCTTCAGCTGGAGTAAGTGTTCCTTTTAGGCAAACTCCATCTGAAGTACTGAGAATCATTTTATTCCAAGAATTTGCTGTTAGACCTGTACTATTTTTCAGGACAAAGCATAGCATTAAGTAGAGGAATGGGAAGTTGGATTGGAGGAATGAAAATGAGAAAATGCTTTCTCTACTTAGGAGTGCTTTTAATTGTATCCGCCCTGCTTGGAGGGTGTGGAACATTGCAGACATTGGTAAAAGAGGATAGTGAGAGTTCCTTTTTGGCTGATTGGATCGGGGGCAACAGTGAAGAGACAACAATTCCGGCCACAAGCAATCTCGGTGACGGCAAGATGATCAGTCTTTATTTCCCGGATTCCACCGGGAAGGTGCTCATTAAGGAGGAGCGGAGTATTCCCAAAACCTTGAGCCTGGCTCGTGAAACTGTGAATCAGTGGTTGATGGGACCTGCAGTCCAAGGCTCAACTCAAGGGGCAGTGGATCCGGCCACGACCTTAGTGGATATCGCCATTAAAGACGGAGTGGCGATTGTGGATTTGAGCCGAGAGTTTACCCAAGTCTACGGGAATGTGGATCAAGAGGTAGCTGTCTATGGTCTCGTCAATACCCTGACTCAATTTCCAACGGTCCGGGAAGTTGCTTTTAGAATCGAAGGAAAATCCTTAACCCAGCTGGGAAGTCTCGATATGACTCGCTTATCATACCGAGAGGGTTTAGTGCTAGGTGGAGGAGCGGTCAAAGAGGGTAGTAGCAACATAGTCTCCCCTATATCGCCCCAAAATACCAACCCTGCGGATTCGCCTAGTTCGATCAATATTTTCTCAGCTCCAGCGACCACAAGTTAGGGTGGGCGAAGTGGATCGTTCCGATATATGAAACTTCGTTTCATTATCATTGCAAAAAAAAGACATTCGGGTAGTTGCATTTAAAATATTATAATATAGAATGATGGATTCGTGTAGTGTAATTTATTAAATATTTTTATAAGCAATCCATGCTGCATTGATCAGCATCAAATCTTTTTTTGAGAAAAAGGAGTTACTAGAAAAACGCCCCAGGCTATTAAGCGGCTGGGACGTTTTTCTTAATATTAGTTAATAAAGGATTATCAACGAGCACAAAGTAATTGATCGGATTTGGATTGAGTTTGAATTGGGCTAGCGGTAATAGCTTTGCTTTGAACAAATCTAAACTTCGAGTTATAGTAAGCGTTGTAAGAAACTACACCCACGGCAAGAGCACCATAGATGGCAATTCCTGTAATAATTGATAAAGTGGCTAACATAAAAATACCCCCTCCAACCTGTTAACCTAATAATAGATTGAGTGGATACGAAAGTAAAATTGAAAAAGCTTATCCAATGGATAAGCTTGATTTATAGACAGATAATTCAAAATCATCAGTGGTTTCCTCTAGAGGTTAAGAATTTAAGAGAGAAAAATTTATGATTAGTGAAATAAATTTTAATTACATATTGACAGGTTATAGAGAATCGTATAGACTGATGCTAGTGGTAATACCACATACAACATACCACATGTAAGTGGTGATAAATTAAAAGGAGGAAACACGATGAGTAGTCACAAATTCTTATTACACGAAGCTCAAGATGACGTTGGTGTAGCTGTTGCTGATATTAAAGCCGGCGAAGAAGTCATGGGTG
>JBFWMF010000024.1:0-51469 GCA_050251735.1 Desulfitobacterium sp. | reverse complement strand
ATGATGTAGAGCGACTAGGAACCGTAGCCAAATGCTCTCCTCCTATTCGCGATAACGCAAACCAATCCAAAATGTGGGGAAAACTTTTCAATAATGAGATCGCTTTTGTTTCATCTGATCACTCTCCTTGTGATCCTAAATTAAAGGATGGAGAATTCATGCGAGTTTGGGGTGGCATATCAGCCTGCCAAACCACCCTGCAGGGCATACTGACTCACGCTTACCATGGTCGAAAGTTTCCTCTTGTGGATATTGCCAGATTAACCGCCCAAAATGTTAACGAGATTTTTAAGATTCAAGGTAAGGGGAAAATCGAAGTCGGCTATGATGCAGACTTTGCCCTAGTGGACTTAAATCAAGAATTCACTTTGCAAGCAGATGATCTCTTCTACAAGCACAAAGTTAGCCCATATGTAGGAGATCGTTTCCGGGGTAATGTTACCCAAACCATTCTGAGAGGAACGACTATTTTTAAGGACGGAAAAATTGCCTCCAAGCCCATTGGTAAGCATCTCAAACCGACTCTATAGGCTAGACGAAGGTTTTATCTTAGAGAATAACCAAAAAAGGAAGTGAAGACATGTCTGTAAACGCTGAAGCTCAAGATGTTGTGATCGAACATGCTCCAGGGGTAGAAGAAACTCTCTATCCCAAGAAAACCAGCGAACGCACCATGGGACCTATCCCTTACATGTTTATGTGGATTGGCGATGGAGTTAACCTCGGCAATATGACCCTCGGCGGCAGTATGATTATTGCCGGAATAGCTACCTTAAATATTTACCAAACCTTTGCAGCAGCCATCATCGCTATCGGAATCATCTCCCTTATCTTCACTCTAAATGATAGACTCGGCTATAGAACCGGTATTCCTTATGTTATGCAACTACGGATGTCTTTCGGTGAAAAAGGTTCTGTTATATCTTCGCTCTTACGTGGTATCCCGGCGATTGTCTGGTACGGATTCCAAAGCTGGGTTGGCGCCACCGCCTTGAATGAAATTCTCAAAGTCTTTACCGGGGGCTCCTTTGATAGCATTCCCATCTGCTTCGTAGTCCTTCAGCTGGTGCAGATTGTCCTTTCCATGTATGGCTTTCATGCCATTAAATGGGTAGAAACCCTTATCTCAGTTGTCCTCATGGCCGCCTTTGTCTATGTATTCGGTCTCCTTATTGCGAACTATAGTGGTGTTATCGCTGAAAAGTGGATCAATACTCAAGGAACCTGGGGTATCGAATTCTTTGCTTTCATTATGGTCCTCATGGGCAATTACGCTGCCATATTCCTTAGTGCAGCAGATTACTCTCGTGAGCTCAAACCTGGAATCAGCGATGCCAAACGCGGCTTTCTCTACTTCTCTCCTATCGTCATCGCCTATGGTGCAGTCATTGTCATCGGTGCCATGCTGGCTTCGGCTACCGGTAACTCCAACCCTGTTAAAGCTTTAGCCATCGTTTTCAATAATGATGCTGTCACCGTCTTTGTTTCCGCCTTCATCGTCATGGGTGCAGTCGCAGTGAACATGGTTGCCAATATTATTGCACCGACCTATGTCATTCAATTGCTCACCAAAATGAAATATAAGCCAGCCGTTGTTATCACTGGTCTCCTCGGCCTTTGCTCCTTCCCTTGGGTACTGGTCCAAGATTCCTCTTCCGCAGGTTTGGCTATGTTTATTCTTATCTACTCTGCATTCTTAGGACCTATCGTAGCCATACTCTTAGTCGAATACTACATTCTTAGAAAGCAAAAAGTAAATGTGGCAGACCTTTACAAAGCGGAAGGCCCCTTCTCCGGGTATAATCCCGCTGCTATCACAGCCATGCTTCTTGGCGCAGCAACAGCCTTTATGCTGGTGGACCTCGCTTGGATTATTGGTCTTGTCGTCGGCGGCACCTCCTACTTCCTCCTCACGAAATACGCCTTTAAAGGCTCGAAATTCAAGGTGGGTACCATCTTCGAAAACAAATAGAATTAATCCTGCCTCTTAAAAATAACTACTTCCAGCATATCTGTTGGGAGTAGTTATTTTTTATCGGATCTTTATTTTGCTGGGGCTAAACTGCTAGACTTTCAAGATCAACCGGTAAACCCTTAATTTCGACTATTGAAAGAAAATCTATGGACCATGGAGGTACTTTAGAACATAATAGTATCATAATATGAAACTGTGTTTTGTATATTGAAACAGACCTTTCGCAAATTCTTCCCTTAACGGTTTAGCAACCGTTTCTTCAATCTTACAACTGTGAAACGCGGTTTCACCATTTGAAACTAGGAGGAGTAATTATGGCACTTTGGGGAAATGAAAACGATGCCACCACTTTCAAAGGATCTACGGATACGAGTCGGGAACGCATGACTGGAGCTCAGTTTATTGCCGCCTTTTTAGAAAGAAGAGGGGTCAAACAGGTCTACGGGATTCCTGGAGCAGCCATTCTCCCCTTCTACGATGCGATTAGGGATCGAAACTTTGCATCCTACAACGTCCGCCATGAACAGACTGCGATCTTTATGGCTGACGGCTTTGCACGAACTACCGGCCAAGTAGGAGTTTGTGCAGCCACATCAGGTCCCGGAGCCACCAATTTTCTGACGGGCCTATACAGCGCCTACAGCGACTCGATTCCCCTCCTAGCTTTGACCGGTCAGGTTCCCACTTCATTAATCGGTAAGGATTCCTTTCAAGAAGCCCCCATTGTAGAAATGGCTCGTCCAGTGACCAAGGCCGCTTATCTGATCATGAAAACAGAAGATCTGCCAATGATCATGAACGAAGCCTGGCAGCTAGCCACAACCGGTAGAAAAGGTCCTATTCTACTCGATCTGCCCGTAGATGTACAGAAAGGGAGCTTAGAAGTCGATTGGAATACTGTTGATGCTGTCCTGGATTTAAATTTACAAAGCACTCCCAAGCAGGAAATTGCGCAAAGTGAATTGAATACTATCCACACAATGCTCTGCGCAGCCAAGGCGCCAACTCTGCTGGTAGGTGGGGGTGTTGCTCTTGGTAACGCAGCCGCAGAGCTTCTCGACTTAGCTGAGCTTCTGCATATCCCTGTAGTGTCCAGCTTGATGGGCAAAGATGCATTTCCTAACGATCATCCACTCTATGCAGGGTTGATGGGCACTATGTGCCAAACTCCTCTAGGAAATAAAACCATCCTCGAATCAGATCTGATCATCAATCTAGGGGGACGTTTTGATGGTCGCAGCACCGGAAATATGGAGCAATTTAAGGCCGGAAGAAAAGTAATTCATATTAACCTAGACGAAAAAGAGCTCTCTCGCCATATTCCCACAGAGATTTCCTTAGCTGTGGATATCAAAGACTTCCTAGACCAGTTTCTCATTTTACTACGGGACAAAAACTACTCCCCAAACGCTCAGGCTCAAGACCGCATTCACTCACTTCAAGAGGAACGGACCCGTTTAGCTCGGCAAACGGTGTTCAACACTTTCCCTCTCAAGCCCCAACAAGCTATTGCAGAGGTACGTGAAGCCCTCGACCGAGATGCGATTGTAACTCTGGATTGCGGCATCAGTCAAATCTGGACAACTCAGCTTTTCAATACCTATGTCCCCCGCTCTTTCCTGATCACTGGTCGGGCAGGAACCATGGGCTGGGGATTGGGTGCCGCACTAGGGGCAAAGCTTGCTTATCCGGAGCGCCAAGTCGTTAACCTTTTAGGGGACGCTAGCTTGGGAATGTCCCTACAGGAGCTGGCCACCGCCGCCAAACACAATATTCCTGTCGTTGTTGTGGTATTGAATAACTCGCTCTTTGGCTTAATCCGCCAACAGCAAAATCTTCTTTTTGACCAACGTCGCATTTCCACGGATCTTGAGTACGAGAATCGCGTACAAGGCCATTCCCGAGGGCTGGACTTTGTGGTAACTGCTCAAGGCATGGGCGTAGAGGCGGAATTGGTCGATAAACCGGGTAAGCTGCCAGAAGCCTTGCAAAGGGCCTTTAGTAGCAACCGTCCTTATTTAATCGAAGTTTTAGTCGATCCCCTAGCCCAGTGCTCCGTTTCCTTGGATGGAACCTTAACGGGAGTCCGCGAACTAGAGTAACAAAGAACTTAGGGAGGAATCAACACATGTCTGTAAAAAAAGAAAACCTCGTCGCCAATCTGTCCTTTCTCTTTACCGATCTACCTCTACTGGATCGCTTCGAAGCGGCCAAAGCAGCCGGACTGAAACGAGTGGAATTCATGTTCCCTTACGACTATGAGCCAGCCGAGCTTAAAGAAGCACTAGAAATCAACGGCTTAGAACTGGTCCTCTTTAATCTCCCAGCCGGGAATTGGGATGCCGGCGAACGAGGAATCGCCCTCGATCCCAGCCGTCAAGAAGAATTTCAAGCTGGGGTAGCCAAAGCCATTACCTTCGCCCAAGCCCTTCAGGTTAAACAAGTCAACTGCTTAGTGGGTAAGGCCCTTCCTGATCAATCAGCGGAAGTACTGTGGTCAACCCTAATTGCCAATATTCGCTATGCAGCTGAACAGCTCCAAGCTGCCGGTGTTAAACTACTAGTTGAACCGCTCAATCACCTCGATGCACCTGGATTCTTTCTTAATACGACAGACGATGTGCTCAATGTCATTTCCGCCTCGGAAAGTGATAATGTTTTCCTCCAATACGATACCTATCACGCGGCCCGCGAAGGAGAAGATCTCTTGCAAGTCTTACGTGATAAATTTCCACAGATTGCTCATATCCAAATTGCTGATAACCCTGGCCGTCATCAACCCGGTACCGGTGAGCTAGATTACCATACTTTCTTTAAGACCTTAGAAGAAGTGGATTATCCCTTTGCCATCGCTATGGAGTATGTGCCCCAGCCTGATACAGTGACTTCCTTAGCATGGATCAAGGACTTCGAGTAAAAATAGCAACACATGACACCACAGCGGTGCGGATGTATGTTATACAACTCGACTCAGATACAATTATAGATTCACAAGTGATGAAGGCATAGCTGTATAAAAAATCCGATAGCAAAATTACGAGGAGGTACTCATAATGAAAATTGGTTTTATCGGCTTAGGTATTATGGGCAAACCCATGAGTTTGAATTTACTCAAGGCGGGTCACGAGCTGGTTGTCTATAATCGCAGTCAAGGATCTGTTCAAGAATTAGTTAAGGCCGGTGCAGAAGCTGGCCTATCTCCAAAAGATGTAGCCGAGCGTTGCTCCCTGATTATCACCATGGTCCCCAACTCTCCCCAAGTCAAGGAAGTGATTCTCGGAGAGAACGGTGTGGTCGAAGGCGCCCAACCTGGCAGTATGGTGATCGATATGAGCTCTATTGCACCAGGAGCTAGTCAAGAAGTGGCCCAAAAGCTGGCTGAGAAAAGCATTCGTTTCATGGACGCACCTGTCAGCGGTGGCGAACCCAAAGCTATTGAGGGAACCCTATCGATTATGGCCGGCGGGAATCCTGCCGACTTCGAAGAATTCCTTCCTATATTAAAAGCCATGAGCTCTTCGGCTGTTCTCTGCGGTAATGTAGGTGCCGGAAATGTGACAAAGCTTGCTAACCAAATTATCGTCGCCATCAATATCGCAGCGGTTTCTGAGGCCTTAACCCTTGCCACTAAGGCTGGAGCAAATCCTGAAACGGTTTACAAAGCTATCCGAGGCGGATTAGCAGGAAGTACCGTCATGGACGCCAAAGCACCGATGATGTTTGAACGCCGCTTTAACCCAGGTTTCCGTATCAATCTTCATATAAAGGACCTCAACAACGTCCTGGAAACCGGACATGATATCGGCTCTCCTTTACCGCTGACCGCTTCCGTCATGGAAATGATGCAAACCCTTAACCACAGTGGCTTGGATCAAGCAGATCATAGCGCCTTAGTCCAATACTACGAAAAGCTAGCTAATATCGAGGTGAACAACGAAGCCTAAGCCACTTCGGTTGATTTTTTCGATAATGCTATATACCCCACAATATATACCCCGCTTTCCCCACTCCTTTGAGTGGGGCTTTTTCATGTGGCTCTTATTTTTTCAATTTCAACTAATTCGGGATGTTTACCTAACTAATTTCGCATAATAAGCAATGGTAGATTTGCACAAACTATTTACAATCTACACCAACAACCTACTTTCACAATCAATAATCGAAAATCTAGAATTCTCGAGGAGGGAGCACATGAAAAGATCGGGTGAGATTCAGAGACGACCTGAAGGAAGAAATAGCGCCAAATATGAATCCCGTAGTGCCCAAGATAAGCAGGAACAGAAGAAGAAAAAAGATCCTTCAGTAATAGAACAATCCTAGATTCGAGGGCTATTCAAAACGATTTTAAAAGCTGTAAAAACGCCAGAGATGAACTACTCTGGCGTTTTTACTGTATAGAGTTACGCTATAGTGAGGGGCTACTTTATAGCGTTGTTAGTTCTTTAGTGACGGTCCCTTCTATGGCGATGTCAGCTCTAAAATGACTGTCTCCTCTTTGTAACGGAAGCCTATCTCGTTCTTTTCATGAAACAAAAAGGAGCGCCGGCTTAGACACGGTTCAATAAGGTAGAATTTTGAACCATACCCCAAACCGATACGGAAATGCAAGCGAGAGGCGTTGTCCCGCAAAGGATGACGCCTCTCTTTATACTTTACGAATGCCCAATTGGAACATCAATATGCCCAATCGCGACACATACACCATTTTTTATGATGTAGCACTCAACAAAATGCGATCCAAAAAAATTGGTTGATTCTTTTCTCTCGGGCAAATTGGTTTTCAGAAGATCCCCTCTGATACAGTTTCTTCTTTCGGCTTCAGGGCCAACGTTTCGAATCTTCCACCAGATATCATATGGTTTTGGCACATTACATTCTTTTATATAGAATTTCAGGCTCAAATTATGGGGAAGGAACTTTTTCAAAATTCTATCTATATATGTGCTTATCGGGCCTGTTCTAAAACCATCTCCAGTCGCTTCACAATCAATTTCAACTTCATAAATCTCATTGATATTGACCTCGTCTTCGATAAATTCTTCAGTATTTGAAAAGGTCGCTGCGCTTCTTTCATATGCACTTTTGCTTAAAGATGCCGATTCGGTAACGGAAGCGAGAGTCCAATAGTCATGATTGAATACCTCGTGCCATGCATTATAAGCATCGGTCTTACTGCAATTACTGTCAAATAAGACATCGAGTTTTGCCACATATGTATCAAGTCTGCTCTTTAGGTTATCCATTTTATCACGGTCACTTTGTTTCAAAAGGAGTGATACGCCGGTATCAGTAGGATTATAAACCTCGATATAAATCTTAAGCCTGTCCCGGATGTTCTTCATTAAGTAGTAAAACGTCTCATCTAAACGGTCATATCCCGTGCTTAATTGCTCATCGCAAAGAACAGTTTGTATCAAACCGCCAGGCATTATCCACGAAGATCGTGATTTGCTAAATGTTTTAAGTAAGCGAACCGTTTTGCGCAGTTTAGCTCCTTTTGATTTTATTTGATCACTGAACCAATTTGATATGGCTTTGGGGTCTCGACTTCGCCAAGCACTCCCACCATGTTCATAGCTGTAAGTGCCGTTGCCATTTTTTGTTCTTCTGTAAACGGCAAAATCCACATGGTACCCATTGCTATATTTAATTCTGACACAGTTTGTTTTAACTTCGGGTTCTGTCCCGAGATTTCCCTTTTTACGATTGATGGCATCTGCGACGATATTTCTAACGGATAGAGCACCTAAATCTTTAATATTATCCGAGTCGAATACAATAGCGACATCGATATCGTAGTCATTTGAATCATTTTGAATCACAGTATGCATTGCCATACTGCCTTGGGTAAAAGTCTCGGAAACACTATATGAAGTACCGTGCTCTTCATTATACTCCTTAAGACCACTTTTCAGTCTCCGTATATTTGTGTTCCGTTTAGCACGAAGGTCATTTTGAGCATCTTGGGGTAAGACTACTTCATCGCAATAAAACTTTTCAAATTCTGAAGATAAATCGAACAACTTTACACATCCTTTCGGGCCGAAGCAACCATGCTCGCACTCGTGGCTGAAATTGATAGCTTATTGTTTTGTCACATAATCATTGATTACCAGATTACCTTTATTCTCACCGGTCACAACAATACCATATTTATATTTAGGCGTTGCTGTTGAAACATAGTGATACACCACAATCTCAGGGAATCTATTATCTAAATGCCCCAGCTTGCTGCCGAGGTCAAATGCGTAACAGCTTGGTACAGCACAGGCTAAATGAATTCGTGATAATTTTGGATAGACATCTTTAAGTTTTATTATCAATTCATTGGTTTTATCAACATAATCTTCTAACTGCACAATGCTGGTTATGGCATTATCTTTGGGATTAGTGATTCCAAGTCTTATTGTGGGACAATTAAATTGTATCAGATCGGAATCCTGTACGGTCTGAGTTATAGATGCAGCAATAATTACCTCGGCAGAATCGTCGCCCACCAACACTCCTTCTGTCAAAACAGGTATCTTTTTATTTTTTATCCATTCTATCGGGCTGAAATTATATTTATGTACTAGCTCGTAATAGGTATCCTCGCTTCGCTTATATTCGAAAAACCGCTTAGTCGTATGCCCGTTCATACATGAACCGGCGTAAACTTCAAAAGGGATTGGAGCCATGCCGGTAAAGCAAATAGTAGAAGCATCAGAGCGAGCAGAAAACTCATTGACATATTCATCAATCTGTACTTTTGCTTTTTCCCATGTCTGCGGATTTACATCGCTTGCCGCCCAACGCAAATCAAGAATGGTTTCTTTTACTTGATAATCCTTTAACTTCAGGGCATTAACGGATTTGATGTCGCTGATTTCATGTTTGATTCTTCCTAACATATTCAGAACATATATCCTCTTTCCGACTGACCGCCAAAGAATTATGCCTAAAATAATGAGAACGATTCCGCATCCTAATAAAATATAATTGGTCTCAGGGCTTTTAACATAGCCTGAAGCAATACCAAACTTAGTGTTAATATTCAAGGTAAAATTGAAATCGAAGCAATCGAGAATACCGCTACCCAATAATCCAAACCCTTCATGGATCAAAAGCAGCGGAAGTGCCGTCTGCTTTGATTTACTTGTATTTATCACTATGATCCAGACGAGGAACGCTAATAAAAGCATTGCTACAGTGATTACAAGACTTAACATTTAAATACCCCCTCGCCAAGTTTAATCGTTTTATCAAAACAGTTAAAACAGTTAACTCATAACCTTGTCCAATAAAGCCGAATAACTGTCTACCACGTCATACACAACCGAACTGGTGCTAATCGCCTTAAAATGCTCGCGGGCGCAGTGGATTTTCGCCTTTTCTATCTCGCGGAGCTGCATGGAGGACATAGAGCCTTTTGTTTCTGCGACGAAATAAATGTGCTTAACCTTGCCTTCATGAAAAGCGATTGCCCAGTCAGGATTATACTTTCCAACCGGCGTACTGATGAAAAATCCGTTCGGCAGCTTCACATAGACCGCCACTTCATTGCTGGTATCGACGCTTTCGGCAAAGGTTTTTTCGTTTGTCGAATCGTAGAGAATGTGGTCGTACAGATGCTTATTGGCTGCCATTGCGTTAACGCCAAGCTGTCCTTTCAGAGTCGGCTCGGTGAAGATTGTAGTGTCATATGCGGAATCCAGCTTATTATAAGTGATATGCTGGATGATCGTCGTCGCCTTTTGCTCATTGATAATCTGAGCTGCTTTAATGATAAATTCCTCGGGATTATTGGCAAACTGGTTGAAAACAACCTTATCGATTCCCCGCAGGACGCTCACAACCGCTTTTCTGGTAAGCCCGGTTTCGGCAACAACTTTCCCGACAAGGTCATACTTCACAGCAGTGCTTGATGAAAGCTCCGCCTTATAAACCTCGTTTTCTTCCTTGACAAAAGCCGCTCCCTGCTGCAGCTGCTCTCGTGACCGGATATCGGTCATCGTCCCGGTTTCTACCTTGAAAAATATCTTTGATACACGAAGGTCGCGGTTCAGAGCAGCTATTGATTTTTTTATCAATTCATCCTGGTCAAACTCCACCACATAAAAGGACTTGGCGTTTATGTTAGACCATAGCTTCCGGAATTCCGGCAAACCAAGCTTGGTGTTGTCCAGCTTTAATTCAACGTTATTTTTTCTTGCATTCTCTGGCTGCATGGCTCGGCTGTCGTAGATTGAATCAAGAATAGCAATGACTGAATCTATGCAATCCGCAGCTTCTTCGGCTATTTCAATATTACCGCTCTTCTTGTCCTCATAGTATTTGTCCGCGAGGATACCTTTCTTCACGTACCCGCTGGTGATAAGCCCTTCGTAGATACTTTGAGCCAGTTCGATATCAACAACCTGCTCGGCGCCGCTGGCATCTTTTATTACTTTATTCTTAAAGAGTTCCATCGTGACCATACGAGGACGATCAGCTACAGCTTCGGCCAGTTCAGTCTGAAGCCCTTTAGCGAAGCTGTCGTAGCTTTCATTGGCTACAACGGTAAGAACATTAATGTTGTGAACATCCTCACCCAGCAGGTTGGTGTCCATGCGTTCGCCATTCTGATTTACAGACAGCCTTAATCCGCGCCCGACTTCCTGGCGTTTGCGGACATCGCTGCCGCTTTGCTTAAGCGTGCATATCTGAAACACATTCGGGTTGTCCCAACCTTCACGCAAGGCAGAGTGAGAGAAGATAAACCGGAGCGGGTCACGGCGATCCAGCAGGAGTTCTTTATTTTTCATAATCCTATCATAAGCGTCCACGTCATCGGAGGTGCGCTCCTGCCTGTCACCCAGCTTGCTGTCTACCATACGATTGTTCTTTTTATCTATGGAGAAATAGCCGTCATGAGTTTCTTCGGCTGTAATTTTGCCAAGGTATTTCAGATATTCATCTCCGTCACCGATTTTAAGCTGGAGATTGCCGATGACCTGTTTGTATTCCTCCTCGAACATATCGGCATATATGCCATTAAAGGGTTGCCCGGCGGTGTCATACTGTTTATACTTGGCGACCTCGTCAATGAAGAAAAGCGATAAAACCTTGATGCCTTTGTAGAATAACTGCCGTTCCCGTTCGATATGCGAGAGAATGGTTTCCCTGATTTGAATGCGTCTGAGCTGTTCCTCGCTGACTGCACCCATAACATCACCGGCAAAGAGCTTTATGCCGTTTGTAAACTCAATAGAGCTGTCCCTTCCGTCAATCCGTGATATGGTATATCCGTTTTTATACTCAGCAAGCTCGCCGGAATTGGGGTAGAGGTTATATCCTTCGCCGACAATGCGTGTTGCCTTGCGGACGCCGTTTGCACCCTTAATATCAAACTCAATGGTGGCGGTGGGGTTTCCCTTGGAGAGGTTAATGCTCTCCAGATATACATACCCTTCGGTAGCGGTGCTGCCGGTGACGGAAATACCCTTGACGGCGATTTTCTTGACCAGCTTCTTGTTGTATGCTTCCATAGCATCCAGGCGGTAGACCATGTTGTAAACGCTGTCTTTCTTATGAGTTGCCGAATAGCGGAGCGTGAACAGCGGGTTAAACTCTTTTAAGCGCTCTTTTGTGGCCGCGCCCTCCACCGATTGAGGCTCATCGATAATCAGAATGGGATTTATTTTTGCAAGGATATCTATGGGCTTACGGCTTCGGAATTCATCGAGCTTCATGTAAATACGACGGGCGTCCTTGCCGCGGGCGTTAAAAGCCTGAGAATTTATAATCATTACATTGATGGCGCTGTCGGAAGCGAAGCGGTCAATCTCGGTCAGCTGAGCGGAATTGTAAATAAAATAACGGATCTTCTTTCCGTATTCCTCGGCAAAGTGTTCCTCCGTAATCTGAAACGACTTATACACGCCTTCGCGGATAGCGACGCTGGGCACGACAATAATGAACTTGCTCCAGCCATACCGCTTGTTAAGCTCGTACATGGTTTTGATATAAGTGTACGTTTTGCCGACTCCAGTTTCCATTTCAACCGTAAGGTTATACCGCCCCTCCAATTCCTTGGACGGCTCAATCTGGTTACTGCGTTGAATCTTATTGATATTTTCCAGGATAACCCCGTCGTTTAATTCCGGCACGAGCTTGGAGTTGCCAAAGCCGGTGAAGCGTTCCGCTTCATCAAGGGTCATCTGTTCGTTCTTTACATATCCCTTGTCCATCATATAGCTGGGCGTGAGGAAGGGCTGTCCGGCAAACACATCGCACACAACCTTTGCCGCATCTGCCTGAAATTTTTGATGCTTAAATTGCAGCTTCATTTGCCGTCACCTCCGTGTTCCTCTTCGAACTCTTCGACCCATTCGGCAAGTTTGCGTTGTAATAAGGCCTTGGCGGGGAGATAAAGGCTGTATGCCGAGGCGTGAATATTACTGTCTTCCGGCAAGGTTAATTCAACAATGTTGTCGTTCTTTTGACTGCACAGCAGAATACCTATCGTGGGCTTTTCAAACGTCTGTCTGACGTACCGGTCAAAATAGTTAACGTACATCAGCATCTGTCCCAAGTCTTGATGCTTCAATTCGGCAACCTTGAGGTCAACGAGAACGTAGCATTGGAGCAGGCGGTTGTAGAATACGAGATCAACATAGAACGACTTATCATCAAACGAAAACCGCTTTTGCCGCGCTTCGAACAGAAAGCCTTTGCCGAGTTCAAGCAGGAACTTCTGCAGGTTGTCTATCAGAGCCTGTTCCAGTTCGGTTTCGCTGTATTCCGACCGTTCCTCAAGCCCCGTGAATTCCAACACATATGGCGACTTGAAGATGTCTCGCGGACTTTCGATGGTCTGGCCTTCATTCGCCAATGCCATAACTTTATCTTTATCGCGGGAAAGCCCCAGCCGCTCATAGAGAGAACTGCCGACCTGACGCTGCAGCTGCCTGACCGACCACTGTTGATTAAAAGTTTCTATTTCGTAAAAACGGCGGGCGGCTTCATTTTCGATTCGCATTAAATTTTGATAATGCGTCCACGGTAATTTGAATTGGGCAGACTGTGACTGCCCTTTTTGCGCATTTGCGTCAAATACGCTTATCAGCGAATCAAATTTTTCATTGTTTTCTGAAAGGGCAGTCAGTGATTGCCCTATTGAAGGCGAATATACCTGGTAAAATTTTCTTATGCTTTTTAAATTTACGACCGAAAAACCCTTGCCGTATTGCTCAGTAAGGTATTCGGACAACCCTTTAATAAGTTTTGTGCCGTACTGAGCCCTCTTTTGACCCTGCTGTTCGCGTTCGACAATCATCCGGCCGACTTCGTAATAGGTTGTGACAATGGTGCTGTCCAACTGCCGTTTTGCGTATTGACGAGCCGCCGCAAGCAGGTCGGCAACCTTCTTATAGAACTCTGTTTCATCGCCTTGCGATGTACGGGTAAGTTTTTTATCGTCCATCATATCACCCTCACATTCGTATTTGGCGCAAGCAGCTTAAAGATTTCTTCCACATTGATTTTTTCAGGCGAGCTGGTAAAGCTGCTGTCTCTGAAAACGGCGAGCAGCGGCTTACGTTTGGCTATTTCTTTAACCACCGCATCGCTGATATGTTTATTAAAGCAAGCGATAAGATCGCCTTCGTTGTAGGCATGTACGGTAAAGCCGTCTATTTTTTCATGCGTGTGGGGCATGGAGAGAGGCAGACCCCAATCCAGCAGACAGGCATAAAGCAAATCCATGTCATTGCGGTCGTCCTTGATGTTGTCCTCCATACCGGAAAGCAAGTCCTGCGTGTATTCGCCGGCAGCGTAATAGACGTCTTTCATGTTTGTATCGTCCAGTTTGAGAACACGGAAGCCGATGTCGAGGTTCTGCGCTGTAAGACCGGCTTCCTCCTTAATTTTCTCCTCGGCACGGCGGATGCGTTCCTTACCGATTTCGCAGATATTATTGTACCCAGCCTTTGCTGCTTCTGTTCCCTCGGCGCAGGCTTCGGGCAACTGCACCATAATAAATTTACGCTTGCCGCCATCCTCAGCATTCAACTGCATAACTGCGTGGGCAGTAGTAGCTGAACCAGAGAAGAAGTCAAGGATTATGTCGTCTCCTTTCGTGCATAACTCCGCGAAGAAGTGTAGCAACTCTACTGGTTTTGAGTAGTCAAACATTTTTGACATACCTAAACTCGACAGCATAGTCGCCCCTTTGGCAGTTGTCCCAATGTTGTCAAGTAGGAATGTGTCATACGGCGTAACCGACACGCCGCTCTCAAAGGTTCGGTGAATGTTGTATTTACCGTCCTTTTTTGATAGCGAAAGCAGTCCTTTTTCGAGTAGTTCCTTGGCAGTTTCTTGACCAACACGCCATCGCCCCTCAGTCCCATCTTCTTTAATGGGATATACTTCTACTCCCTCAATAGTTATGGGATACCACATTGAGGGTCTATCCTCACGCCGGTCAGCTTGACCCCATTGACGTAGGCTCTCTTTACGCCCGTCATTAGGCGTCTCTATCATTTTGAAAGACAGTTCGGAGAGATGCTTCGAGTAGCAAATGATATACTCGTGTGTCGCAGAAATTGTGCTTGTGGTTCCGACTTTGCCAAGTTTGGACTTCCAGATAAACTCACACACAAAGTTGCTCTCCCCGAAAACTTCATCACAGAGTTTACGAAGTTGAGCGACCTCGTTATCATCAATACTGATAAAAATCACGCCATTGTCACTGAGCAGATTACGAGCCAAAACAAGGCGCGGATACATCATACTGCACCAGTCAGAATGGAACCGACCGTTACTCTCGGTATTACGGAACAGGCGGTCACCGTCTTGATCGAACAACTCAATTTGTTCCTCGTAAACTTCTTTAGCTTGTGTGTAGTTGTCAGGATAAATGAACGTATCATTCCCCGTGTTATACGGCGGATCGATATATATCATCTTCACCTTGCCGAGGTAGCTCTCCTGCAGGAGTTTCAGCACATCAAGATTATCGCCCTCAATATATAAATTTTCGGTTGTGTCCCAAGCTTTGCTTTCCTCAACACAGGGCCGCAAAGTTTTACGGATAGGGCGTCCCGCCTCCGCAATGGCGGCTTTTTTGCCAACCCAGGTAAACTCATAAGCTTCATCGCCATATACCTCGTCACCAAGCAGGGAGCGTAGCAGGTCAAAATTTACTTTCCCTTCGGTAACCGCACCGGGGAAAAGCTCCGCTATTTTCGCCACGTTCTCAGTGGTAAGGCTCGGCGTTTCAAATTTAGGCTTGTCCATCATTGGGTTCCTCCTCTTGTTCTTCTTCATGGTCAATGCCCATCATCATATCATAATGAGCAATATGGTCACATTGTTTGAATATTTTTTTGAATACTTGCAAATATCTTTCGACAGTAGCTGCATCGGGCATTGAATAATACTCATCGCTGAGTATGCCGCCACTATGTGACCCATCATTAACCCAAGAGCATAAATCTTTGCATTTAATTTTGTCATCGCCATTAAAATGGGTGTACAGGTCATTGAGCGGGATACCACCTAACAGTTTAAAATAGTTTTCAAGGATACGCCGCAAGGTATTTTGTATAGTCGCATTATTTCGTTGCTCCGGCTTTGCCCGGACTTCCTCCCAAAGCAGCTCATAAGAGGTCTTTATCGGGTTTGTTGCTTGTCGTTCGACGAATGAATCATCGCCTCGTTTCTTTATAAGCCAAAATGATTCATCTTTCAACGGGTTGTCTTTACTCCGGTTTGAGTTATAGGTCACTTCTTTGTGAAAATATACGTTATGCGTTAGGACAAATATTTGCTTAATCGTTCCATTGTTCTGGCGTATATCTTCATATAATTCTCGAACCAAGCTGCTTACGACAAATAAAACATCGCTATCAAGGCTCGAAACAGGATCATCGAACACTACAACTTTATCGGCGGCCATGCCGCTTTCAGCCTGGCTACCCCTGAGCAAATAGTAGAAATATAGGAATGTAACGAAGTTCCTTTCACCTTCGCTCAATGTATCCTGAGCATCTGAGCCGTTTGCTCTGACCAGTTTATATGTTCTATCATCATTGCCTTTTGCCAATTTAAAACTTGTAAAACCAAATGAGGCGAGTAAATTGTTGATCCCATCAAGCGTTGGCTGAATGCTTACATTTTGTTTTTCCAATTCACGGAGTGCTGATTCATGTGTTCGCTTGTTTTCATTCTTTGTCTGCAGCTGTTCTTGTAAGTTTTTTATAGCTGCAGAAAGATTATTTTTCTGTGTGGTATAGTCAGAAATACCGTCCTTTAATTCCTCGATGATAAGTCGCCATATTTGCGCTGTTAGCACATTTTTTTCACTGGCAAGGTTATGTACAATTGCATTGTGAGAATCAATCTTTGTATTTGCCTCGCTAATCAAAGAGATAATCTCATCAAAAACATTTTTGAGCGAGTCGAGTTCAATGATTTGGCTTGACTCTTTCTTTTTCTGGTCGAGACGTTGAATATTGACAGATATTTTTGAATCAAGTAGCTTCTTTTCATTTTCGAGTTTTTCATTATTTACAAACTCAGAATTTAAATTGATAATCACCTGAACTTGTTGTTGGATTCGCTCACTTTCAGTAACATAATCCGTTATAAGAGTATTTATCGCTAAAGTATCCTGCTCAAAGGCTTCATCAAAATATTCATTCAGACTTTTTGCAAAATCCTCATCGGTCTTCTGCTGGCAGAAAGGGCATATACCACCATTAGCCTTAAAATATGAAAGGCCTTGGCGTACCCAATCGCTATTCCCCAATTTTTTTATGATAGCCGCAATATTGACATCTTCCTTGCCGATAACTCTCTTCCCAAGAATCGGTGCTTTTTCAAGGGAAAGCAATTTTACAGGCTGAATTGCCTGTATGCTTTGGGCTTGCGTCAAATTATCGGAATACACGGTTGTAGCTCTTGTTTCAATTTCTTCAACAATTTGCAAATCCGCTTTGTTTGACGCAGATTCATTTAAAACCTTTTCTTTGAAGTCTTTCTTGCTGCCCATATAGCCCCGCAGTCCACCGGCTAATTTCCCCTCATGCTTTTGTTTGGCAGACCAAAATCGCTCTGCATAAGTAGTTTCGAGTTGGGCTAATTCATTTATTTTACCATTGTTGCCATTATCGCCTTGAAGTGTATTAGTCAGAGTTTTTATCTCACCATTAAGCTTGTCAATTTCAGCTTTAGCAGTCCCAATCTTTTCCTTAGTGTCGACTTCTTGCTCACCTAATGTAAATACCCCGGGTATCTTTTGATCGAAATTCCGTAAAACAAAATCACGATTATAGACTCGTGTTTCCATCACAAGGCCATTTACCCATACAATGTTACATTCCGGGAACTGAGAGGGATCCGCAATGACTTTGCTTATGGTTGTTTTGCCCGTGCCATTGGAACCGAAAAAGTAGTTAAACCTTCTCAGGTCGCTAATCGGTGTCGCTATTTTCCCAAATGTGGCGGCGTTACAAATATCAATTTTCGTTATCATAGATTTTGTTTAACCCTCCAATTCCTATCGCAGCAGTTTCAACTGATAAAGGCTTGCTATTTCGCCACGTTCTCGGCGATAATCCTAAGTGATTCAGATTCCATTTTATCGGAGTTACTCATTAAGGGGTTCCTCCTAAGCATATTTTGTCTGGTATTCTTACTGTGGCTGAAACAAGTATGGAAAAACATCCAATACCTGTAAAAACCAAACAAAAACGGACTTATCCCGTCCAATTAAAGTAGGTAAATCTCCGAACTTGTAATATCGGTCAACAACATTCCCGCTGTACTGAAGAAGAATCATTGAAAGGTAAAATTTCTCAGTACTACTTAGGGTTTGATAAATGCCGTCAATATACTCAAAATTCGGTCGGCATGTGACAGTTACATTAGTTCCTAATTTCTGCTCATATGTTATTACCGCACGAGAAAATGGTAGAACGGGAGTTCCGAAAATATAATTCCAAAACTCCTCAACAAATTTCACGGCGGTATATTTACCATATTTTTCTCTTAGTGTTTCAACAAGCTCTACGAGTATTGTTTTCAAGTAGAGCATTTTAGCTTTGTAATCATTTGTATCAGATACATTTGATTTTCTGTAATCGGGACGATAACCGCCATAAACGTAATGCTGCTCGCTTAAAGAGTTCTCATGAGCAATTAAATTTCTCAGCCCAGATATAGCCTGTAGATATTCTCTGTCAAATGGAAAGCTGACAGAAAAGCGTTGAATAACATCATCAAGTTGCGATTGTGCACTACCTCTGGACTGTTTTTTTATTTCATCATTAACAATTTCAAGCCATAACTTTCTTGGGTTATAAAGATTATTATAAATATGAGAGACATCAAATTTTCTATCATCGCTTTTTGCCAATTTTTCAGGAAAGGCAAACAGGTATTGGCGCAACGCCTCGCTCAAAGCGCTTTCAAATAGAGAAAATGCAAATAAATAATTCATGTCTTTGTTATCATCGGTAATTGCATCAATCGCACTTTGGATTCGGTCGGCATTATTATTTATTGGATATACCCACTCTTCACAAATGAAAATTCGCGGGGGTTTTTCATTTGTGCTCATCTCAACCCCTCCAATTCCCCTCGTAGCCGCTTCAACTGACTGTTAAGCTCGATTTGCTTATTGAACTGCTTTTCTCTGTGTATTCTATTTTCTAAGGCAGTAATCTCTTTCTGCAGCTTTTGCCGCCGCTCATCACGGGTGACAGCATCCTTTATATCTCCACCAAGCGTGTCATCCAGCCGCTCCCTGGCAATCTGCCGTATAAAGCCTTCATACACCACATCCATATTGAGTCCGTCCAGCCGAAGGGATAATTCGTTTGCGCTCAGCCATTCGGTGTAATAATACGTTCCCGCCTTAAAAGCCGTCGTGCCGCCCTGACTCTGCTCCTTGTAACCAATCCACGCCTGCACCTGCGCTTCATACAGAAGCAGAAAGAGAATGTGGTAGGGAATCTCTCTGTCAATCAGTTGCAAAACCCGTTTGTCAAGACTGTTCTGGTTCAGGCGTATCTCTATAACTTCAATCTCCGAAACCGTTTCCCCGGCTGCAATATTAACAGTGCTGGGGGAGATCTTGTTCCGCCAGTAAATCACGTTAATCTGTTCAACAAAAATCCGTTTAAGCTCAGCATTAACGGACAGGTTCTCATAAAACTTCTGCTTCGGAATACGCCGGTTAAATGCTGTTCCTTGCGGCAGCTCAATCATGAGAATCACCTCGCACTACCAAAAAGCATATCAATTCAAAGTCGTCCAGGCCTGTTATGTTCGTATTCAAAGCCGAAGTGCCGCCGCTTCTGAACAGGCTGTCGATGTCGCTTTCTTCCTTGACGTCAATGATAGAGTTGATGGCGTCGCTTAAGAGCTCCGAAAGGCGGCGCATATTTCTGCCGTCATTGGTCTCCTGATTGAAATCCTGGCACAAATCTGCCAGCGGCGCAGTCTTTCCCTTGCAGAGATATCGCATCTTATCCAGCATTTCTTTGGGAGAAAGGTGATCGCACACCACTTCGCCGTCGTTTGCAATGTATACCATATAGAACGGGTGGAGCCTGTTCTGGTTGTCGATGTTCACGCCGCCATTGATATTCTTTAACACGAAGATGACGCCGGGAGGCGTATCGTCCTTGGCAGGGACTACTGCGTGGAGACCGAAAGGTGTCTTGTCCAAATCGCCGTTATTTTTGATGTAGTCCAGCAGGTCAAGGCGGAATTCGTTCAACCCCAAATCCATGATGGAAATGCCGCTGGACATATCCTCGATATCTACGACTTCCTCCTGCAGGCGCTTAAGCTGTGCCTTGCGGTATTCGAGGTCGCCTTTTTCCTCTGCATTGATAAGGTCGTCGTCGCCGGTAGAGGTCATGACGGATATCCTCATGCGGGTTTCCACACGGCTTTTCAGGTTTATGTAGTCATCCAGCGTCAAATCCGGCCAAAAGTTCACAAGCTGTATCTGCGCATTCCGGCTGCCGATGCGGTCAATACGGCCAAACCGCTGGATGATACGGACAGGATTCCAGTGAATATCGTAATTCACAAGATAATCGCAGTCCTGAAGGTTCTGACCTTCGGAAATACAGTCGGTGGCTATAAGAATATCGATTTGTTCCGCTGAGCCAGGCATGAGAAGGGCTTTGTCCTTAGATACAGGCGAAAAGCAAGTCAGAACATTATTAAAAGTCGCCCTGAACTTCGGAATCGTAGTCTTGCCGTCTACCGTACCTGTTATCATCGCAGTATCCAGACCATATTTGCCTTTTATAAATCCGCTTACATTCTGGTACAGATATTCGGCAGTATCCGAAAATGCTGAAAACACAAGAACCTTTTTGTTGCCCTTGTTAATTGAGGTATCGATTTTATCAGATATTAGCTTCAGCAAGGTTTGCAACTTGGTGTCGTGTTCCGGTGTTATGTCGGCAATCATCAGCGTTAAGAGCTCCAGAACATCCGAATCCTGTTGAAGAGTGCTGCGCCAGGTGACATAGTCCATATCGTTTAAATCGATTTTCACTTTTCTGCCGGTGGTAAAGAAATCCGTGTTTTGATCATCATAATCAAATTCCGTATCTTCGTTAAACTCGGTTACTTCAACATCAGCGTCGCCGCCGGCCTCAAATACATCAATTTCAGCGATGGTGTCATCTATCAGCTTTTTGATACGCTGGAGCGTCAGCCGGAAGGAATAGACGGAGCTTTCCAACCGTTTCAAAAGGTTAATGCTCATCAGACGGCGAATACCCTGTTCACGACCGGCGCGATTGATGTTCACCTCAGGGTCGACATATTTTTCTCGTCTGCTTTCAAAGACAAAGTCTGTAGGTATGTAAACTGATAGATTCAGTTTCATAAGCTCATCGTATATCTGATTATAGTTTATGGCATGACTTAAATCCGTCAGACTCGGTCTCAAGGAGATAGGCTTGAGCCTTTCGGGGAACTTGCCAACGTCATCCATATTGTAATACTTCTCAATATGCTTGCGGGAACGAGCGATTGTAACGCTGTCCAATACCTCAAAGAAGCCAAAATCCAGCATCTTCAACAGCGTCGCCGTCGTTCTTTTCTCCTGCTCCAAATCGCTCCAAACATTGAATGCTCGTTGGGCGTTTCGGAATATCTCATCAATCGGCTTTGCCGTGTTTAACTTTTCATTGATGAGATTGGAATTGCCTTCATATGCAAGTGCCAGCTGATTGCGCAAATCAACGAAGCGGTTGTTTACAGGTGTTGCCGAAAGCATCAGAACTTTTGTCTTCACGCCGGGGCGGATTACTTTATTCAGAAGCCTCAAATAACGATTTTCTCTTGCGTCATCGCCGTAAACCTCGCCGCCGTTGCGGAAATTATGCGACTCATCGATAACGATGAGGTCGTAGTTTCCCCAGTTGAGGCGATCCAAGTCTAATCCATTGGAACGCCCGTGATCTCTGGAAAGGTCTGTGTGATAGAGTACATCATACCGCAGCCGGTCAGTAGCAATCGGGTTATTGATATAATTATCTTTATATGTGTTCCAGTTGTCGGTCAGTTTTTTGGGACACAGGACAAGAACAGATTTGTTTCTGTTTTCATAATACTTAATGACAGAAAGAGCGGTAAAAGTTTTACCAAGACCTACGCTGTCGGCAAGGATGCACCCGTTGTACTTTTCCAGCTTATTGATGATGGCAAGCGCAGCGTCTTTTTGAAAATCATAAAGTATGTTCCAGATTTTACTTTCCTTAAATCCGGTCGCTTCATTGGGCAGTACATCCTCGGATATGTCTTCAAGGAATTCGTTGAAGATGTTGTAAAGGGCAACAAAATAAAGAAACTCCGCCGAGTTTTCATTATAAGCGGCGGTTATACTTTCGATGACCTTTTCGGTTACATCCTGTAATTTCGTTCTGTCATTCCAGACGCTTTCAAACAGCCGGATGAATTCCTGGCTGTGCGGAGCAGGAATCTTCGTCACCATGTTATAGCTGTTATTTCCACGTTCGCAGCCAATGTCCACTGTGGTAAAACCACCGAGCGGCATATATGTAATCTTCTCATTGCCGGACTCTACATTGAGAAATCCGCCCATGTTTTCCGCCGTGGTATTTGACTTAAACGTAACCTTCTTTTTTATCCACTCGGCACATTCACGTGCTATGGCTTTCTGCGTCAATTCGTTCCGCAGTTTCACTTCAAACTCTGAACCGTAAAGGCTTCGTTCTCTATTGAGCCGAGGGATATAAAACTCACGCTTTTCTTTGGGTGCTTTTTCTGTGACAAA
Organism: Desulfitobacterium sp.; assembly: GCA_050251735.1. GTDB lineage: Bacteria > Bacillota > Desulfitobacteriia > Desulfitobacteriales > Desulfitobacteriaceae > Desulfitobacterium. Next base: position 29,204 of record JBFWMF010000024.1, on the reverse strand, counting down.
CGCAGGGGAGGTAAATATAAAGCGAAGCTCGTCAATATGGTCAAACTGTTTTCTCAAAACCTGATAAGCGTATATAGAGAAGCATGCAGCAGCTATCGAAAGACGGCTGCCTTTTTCGATAGTCACTGCCATATCATCTATTACTCTTTTTGTAATATTGTCGAATATCTCCATACTCCGCTCCTCCTGTGTTTATACGTTATCTTGCTTCGTGTCGGGTTGAGCATTTGGCACAAGCTCCATAATGTCGCCAATGTCAACGCCAAGAATGGTACATACTTTAATCAGGACATCCATGCTGACATTTTCGTGATTTGACAGCTTGGCTATCGTGGTTGAGCTCAACCCCGCCGCCAACTGCAAATCTTTCTTTTTCATATCTCTGTCGATAAGGAGTTTCCATAATTTTTTATAACTTACTTTCATATGCGCCACCTGTTTCATAAGTTTCAACTTATTATACCAAAATGCGCTTGTGTTTTACAAGGGATTTTACGCATTTGTAAAGATTCTGTCCATAATTGTGCGGAAATCTACTGCATTTGTCGAAATAAGGTAAGGGTAGCTATATGCGCCGACTTGTGATATGTCTGTTGGCGAAGGGAGTTGGTCTATATGAAAAAACAAGCAATCGCTGGAATCGCAGTTATCGCTTGTGTCGCACTGTGTGCCGTTGTGTGGCAAGGAAGCGCCGAGGTAGAGGAATTACCCGTCGAGCCTATAAAAAACGCCGTGTCCGCCGAAATCGAGCCTCGGTCAGAGAAAACGCCGCATATTTTTATCTCTGAAGATATGCAGGAGACTGAAACAGAGGTTATCGCAGAGGATGCCCCGGAGGTAACGGCGGAGCCCGTCGCGGAAAATGCGCTAAAGGAAACAGTAATAACGGCAGAAGAAAAAACTAAAAAGCCGGCATCGACAGTAACCTCGAAACCTCAAGCTGTATCAAAATCCGCACCAGTCTCTGCCGAACCGAGGTCAGGCGACAGAACAGTCATTGACGGCAAGCCTCATGTTTGGATACCGGGATTCGGCTGGATAGTCGACGAGGGCGGCGGCAGCGTCGGGACGATGGTCGGCAACCCAGGCGACCAGCTCACCGGCCACAAGGTTGGTGTCATGGGTGGCGGAACGACCGTTGACGGCAAAGGGGATATTAATAAGCAAGTGGGGATATGGGCGGTGGAACGGTCGCCGAGGACATGTATGAGAACGGTCACAAAATCGGAATCATGGGTGATGGCGGGTCTGCACCAAGCAACACATCACCTCCGGCATATGCAGAGCCGGAGATTACAGACGACGTCATATATACCGAGCTTCAACCGCCGGTGACAAAGGACAGCACGCCTCCTGCATATAAGCCAAACGGAGAGCCGTATAATCCGTAAGAATATAAAGGACTTGCGCTCAGCCCAGTAGAATGAGTGCGAGTCCTTTTTCTGTTCGCAATCGCCGTGTTTTGAAGCTGTGGGTTACATCTCCGTGTGTTCAGCTTCGGAGAAAATAGTACGCTATGAGCGCACTTTTCACATCTTCGCATAAATCTGTTTAAGCTCCAAGTCGGTGATTTCACCGGCTTCAGCTTTGTCCTTATACTCCAGAGCCAGGGCAACGGCATCGTTCCACTCGTCATCAGAGAGTTTTCCCCTTGCGTGTCGGGTCTTAAACTTGTTATATACTTTGTCGTACTCAAGGCGGGCGGGTGTTTTCCCTTCCTTGCGTGCTTCCTTTTTATGAGCCCCGACCTTTCGGCAGGTCTTTTCTGTTTCGCCCGGCGCGATGTTGTTGCAATAGCAGGTATCGTATCCGCTGCTCAGCAGAAAAAAGCGGTTGCAGTTATGACAGCGGCGAGGGGCATTGCCGGTCATCAGACCTCTGAAAAAATCCGTGTGCAGAAATGAAGCGTTGGATGTAAAAACAAGCCTCTCGGCAATTATATATTTTTTCTCGTCATCCGGGCTTGCCATGGTGTTATACTCAATCATGGCTTCGCGTGTCTGCATAAACATATACTCCGGAATCGGCGGAAGGAGTGAAGCCAGTACCCTCTGCGCCTCTTTGTCGGAAAAGAACTTGTAGACGCCGAAAGCATAGTGTTCGGCGTTTCGCTTTTTCAGGTTCTCAAAATAGTGATCCAGCATTTTCGTTATATAAAACCGAAAGCCGATAATCTCATCGGGAATCCTACAGATGTCATTTATAAATCTGGCATATATCTGATACTCACGTGTCTGCGGAATAATCAGACGCTGGAATTCATCGGGAAAATCCTTAAACGCAATGGTCAGTGTGTTGTGCGTGAGCTTGCTGTCTATATTCAAATGCTCATACAGCGGAAAGGTTAATATGGCGTCCTGATATTCGTTCAGCTTGTCCTGCACAGCAGTGACAAGAGCGAGGTCTTTTTTTATGCGTGTGTCAAAGAAACTCTTAGCCATAAAATCAAGAGTCTCCGACGCCTCACGCCGCAGGAAAAGAAGCTTGTCATCGGCGAGATTCAACACATCCGTTGAAATCTGTCCGACGGGCAGGTTCTTATCGTCGAAGATTATACGGTCATTCCAGAAATGCATCGTGAACTCCTGTATCTTATTCTCCTTATCGCTGATGGGTCTGGTTTCTATCGCCATGTTCGTCTCGCCCCCTGTGTCCGATGGATTTTCGCGATGTACCTGACATCGCTCCAAACTATTGTGTTGAAAAATCGGCTCTGATATATTGATTGTATCCGATATAAACATGTTAGTCAATCGGGAACGCGAGCGAATACATCGCTCCTTGAACATTGAATAGCCGCAGCCGGAGTGGATACTCTCAGGGGAAGTATGCCAAGACCTTGCAAAAGCAAGCGAGCGTGCCGATGAGATGAAAACGCCGTGTTGATCACGCAGGACCGCAGGGCAGGAACCTATATGGAAGTGCGGCGCAGAAAAATTTCAGGACGGAGGTGAAAAAAACAAATGCAGAAAAAGAAAAACAGGCTCATCCGCATGAGCGACATTGCGACGGAACAGGTGCGCTGGCTGTGGTATCCGTTCATCCCCTACGGCAAGGTCACGATTATACAGGGCGACCCGGGCGAAGGAAAAACATCTTTTGTTCTGGCGATGATTGCTCTGCTGACAATGGGCAGACCCCTGCCGGAGGAAATAAAAGCGGCGGAACCCATCAGCGTCATATACCAATCCGCAGAGGACGGTCTGGCGGATACCATCAAGCCAAGGCTCGAAGCGTCCAGAGCTGACTGTTCCCGTGTGCTGGTCATCGATGAATCGGATAAGGAACTTAATCTCTGCGATGAGCGGCTGGAGCAGGCTGTGCAGGAAACCGGCGCGAGGCTGATTGTGCTTGATCCGCTGCAGGCATATCTCGGCGATAAAGTTGATATGCACAGGGCAAATGAAGTGCGCCCTATATTTAAGCGGCTGTGCTCTATGGCTGACCGTACAGGCTGCGCCGTTATACTCATCGGGCATATGAATAAGGCGCAGGGATTAAAGTCTTCGTATCGCGGACTCGGCTCAATCGACTTCCGCGCGGCGGCGAGAAGCGTTCTTCTGGTCGGTAGGCTGAAGAGCGATCCCGTTGTCCGTGTCGTCGCGCATGACAAAAGCAGCCTTGCGCCGGAGGGTAAGTCCATCGCCTTCTCCCTTGACGCTGACAACGGCTTTCAATGGATTGGTTATTGCGACGTCTCTGTGGATGACGTTCTCTCCGGCACAGGTTCGGTGCAGACCAAGACAGCGCTGATGGAGGACGAGCTCAGAAAGATGCTTATAAAATCTGTTCCGGCGGGGGAAGTGTTTAAACGGGCGGCAGAGCTTGGTATATCCGAACGCACGGTGAAGATTGCAAAGAAGAATCTGAACGTGCAGACGGAAAAAGCTGGCGGGCAATGGCTATGGCGGATATCAGATTCAAGGGTGTAAGGGTGCAATGTCTTATACACTTTGCACCCTTGCATCCTTCCCGAAATGTAACCAAGTTGGCAAGCTTTCTGATATCGCTAATTATCCTTGACTAAAAAGTATACCAACTTGGCTCACTTTGCAAATGTCGCCGCCTTCATCAGGCAATAGTGATCCGGCGTGGCTCACTTTCGCTGTCACCGTCATCATATCAGAGAAGAAATAAACCACCGTGGCTCACGCTCATCATTCTGGTCAGGGATTGCGGCAGCGAAGAATCCTGACAGCAGCCAGAAATGATAACCGGCGGCATAAAAGAACCGGAATGGGGGGTGAACTATGGGGTCGAAAATCCACGCAGGTTAAAGGCGCGTGGTCGAAAAGACACCTCGCGCCACCAAACATCGCCCCGCAACGCGGGTCGAGGGCGGTACCATTTAGGTGTCGGTAAATGCCGTTTGGTACCTCCATAGGTGTCGGTGAAAATGAGGAGTTCCGAAAAATCCGCAGTATTACGGCATTCAAATCGGGGTTGCAGGTACACGTTAAGCGGTACCTCCCCCCGGAAAACAACAGGAAGGAGAAGATTATGTTAGAACAAAGAGTCAAAACAGGGTTGGCATTAACGCAAAACCATCTGAAGCTCTGCGATGAAAATCTCCGCAAAGCTGAGGTTAGTTCCCGCAATGCTTTCGTAGAGAAAGCAATTGAATACTACGCCGGACACTTAAATGCAGAACACAACGCAAGGTATTTTGAGAGTGCGTTCGCCAGCAAAGCCCAGCAAAAGGTTGAGCAAATCGGAAAATCTCTTGGCACAGGTCAATTCAAAATAGCCGTTGAGCTGGCGATAATCTCTCACATTTTAGCGGCACAGGCGAAAATATCAGGAGATGAATTCAAGCGCCTGCGTGATAAATGCGAGTACGATATCAGGCATCTGGAGGGCGTTCAGAAGTTTGAAGCAGCGTATAACTTTCAGCATGAAGGCAGAGATGGTGATAATTTATGAAGCCGCAGCAAGAATGTACAACCGCTTATGTTTTTTCTGACCGTGTCTATTTGCTTCCCGAAGCCCATCCAAGCAGAGCAATAATCGAGAAAATGTTTCGAAAGACCGGAATTCGGAAGCAACGTATATGGAAAAGAAAGACCAAAAAGGAAGGCCGTCATTATGTCGAAACCGGCATCTGGGGCAGCTATGAAACGGCGGGAATCAAGGACAAAACCCTTGACGGCAAGCCTGTTCCCCTGTTCGATGACACGGAGTTAAAGGAAAATACCGACAGCTTCTGTCTTGAGCGGCACATGGACATAGCGGGTAAAAAGTTTCGGGTAAGCTCGGTGTTCCCGAAAACAGCAGCCAAAACGCCCACGGACAAGCTCCTCACCCTTATCGACAAGGAGCTTGAAATATGAGCGGTTTTCTTACGAAATTCAGTAGACTTCCGGCAAACTCTTCGGTATGCTTGGGATTGCGGAGAAATCCGCAGTCCCAGCATTCCGTATCGGTTTGCCAAACGAAAAGGAGGTTATTATGACACAGGCAAACCAAAAATACACAATACTCTACGGCAGACTGAGTCAGGAGGACGAGCGCGACGGCGAGTCCAACAGCATTCAGAATCAAAGACTGATGCTGGAAAAATACGCCGCCGACAACGGCTTTGAGAACACACTCTTCCTTTCTGACGATGGCTACAGCGGCACAAACTTCGACCGCCCCGGCTGGAACGAAGTCATGCGGCTGGTGGAAAACGGAGAGGTGGCGACGATTATCGTCAAGGATATGTCCCGATTAGGGCGAAATTACTTAATGGTCGGGCATTATACCGAGATGGTGTTTCCCAGCAGCGGGGTCCGTTTCATCGCAATCGTTGACAATGTGGACAGCTTGTATGGTGACAACGACTTTACCCCGTTCAAGAACCTGTTCAACGATTTCTACGCCAAGGATACCAGTAAGAAAATCCGAGCAGTCAAAAAAGCACAGGCTGAGCGCGGGGAACGCATAGCCGTCAGGGCTCCGTATGGGTACAAGAAGGACGAGGCTAATCCCAAGAAAAAGATTGTTCCCGACGAGGATACGGCGCCGATTGTCCAAAGAATTTACAGTCTCTGCGTCGGCGGGAAAGGCCCCACTCAAATTGCGAAGCTCCTGAAAAAAGAGCAGAAATTTACTCCCGGTTATTATTACTACAGCAAAACTGGTACGCTTCTGACTAACGTGGATGTGACCAGACCGTACGAGTGGTGCCAGAAAACAGTCGCAGGTATTCTGGAGAGCGAGGTCTATCTTGGACATACCATCAGCCTGAAATCCACCACCGTTTCCTACAAAAACAAAAAGCGCATTTATCGCCCTGAGTCTGAGCAGTGCAGGTTCGAGAATACGCATGTGCCTCTGGTAACAAAGGAAACTTGGGATATTGTACAGGGCATCAGAAAGAATAAGCGCCGCAGGGCTAATATGGCTGAGCAGGATATGTTCTCAGGTCTCGTCCATTGCCTCGACTGCGGGAAGAAGATGACCCTGCATCGGGCGCACACCATGGCCGCTATTAAAAACAACTTCATGTGCTCCACTTACCGGAAACGCGGCAAAGACGACTGTAGTGCTCACTACCTTCGGGAAGTCCATCTGGCGGCAATTGTGCTGGATGACTTGCTCAGAGTAACCCACTTCACACGGCAGCAAGAAGCGTTATTTATCCAGTACATCAATCGGAAAAACAACGCCGAAACCCGTCGGGAGATTGAACGCCTCCAACGGGAGTTGGAGTTGATGCGTCGGAGGGACACCGAGCTCAGCACCTTATTCAAACGATTATATGAGGATAATGTGCTTGGCAAGGTCACAAACGAGCAGTTTCGGATGCTGTCCGGTGACTACAACACAGAGCAGAAAGGTTTGAAGGAGCGAATCCCCAAAACAGCGGATCGCATCGAAGATCTGCAGAATTCCATCTCCAACGTCACACGATTTATCGATAAGGCGAACAGCTACACCGATATTAAAGAGCTTAACGCCGAACTGCTAAATCTCTTTATCGAGAAGATTGAGGTCGGAGAACGTGCGGAAAGGTACTCCAGAACAGCGGAGCAGGAAATTATTATTCACTACCGTGACATCGGCGTCGTCGGAGCTTTCGCCGAAGAAGCCGAAAAAATACTGGAGCAACAGCAAAGGCAGACAGCTTAATCTGCTGTCTGCCCTGCCAAACTACCCATGGTTCACATCATGTCCCTATGAGATGGGACATTTATGCCCACGCTCCATACTATTTAATTTACTGCAAACCTAATCCTTTACGTTTAGTTATGATGTGAGCCTCAATGCCTTGGGCCACTTCTACTGGGTCATCTCCGAGAGCGACCTTCCCTCCGGTCAACCCCTCTACATCTTCAGTCAACAGCTTGACTAATTGAGGGGCACCCGAGACAAAAGGAGTGGGTGAAAGATGGGTATAGGCTCCGTAGGCGATGGCGAAGATGCCATCAATCGTGGCCTTTTGCTCCATCCATTCCGGTGCTGTGACGGCAATAGGCAGTTGGGGTATATCCACATCCAAGTGATCGGCAAGTGCAGTGACCAGCATGCTGATCCGTCCGGTGTCTGTACAGGTACCAAAGCTGAGAACCGGGGGTATCTTTAAAGCTGTACAGATTTCTTTCAGTCCTGAACCCGCCATGTTCACAGCATCCATGTTGCATAGTCCGGCAACCTCTAAGGCGTGGTTACCACATCCACCGGCGACCACGAGAATATCCCGTTTAATTAGCTCCTTAGTCAGGTTCACGGTATTCCAATCCTGGGGACCATTCCTTAAGGTTGAGCAGTTGGCCAAGGCAACGACGCCTTTGATTTTCCCGGCTGCAATAACTTCGACCAAAGGGTCCAGCTTATTTCCTAACGCTCCCAAGACAGCTTCTGTGGAAAACCCGGCGATCGCTTTCATCTTTTTCTGGGGAACTAAGGGTTTCACTTTATCTTTGCGCTTTTTGAAGTTTTCTATAGCCAAGTCGATGAGTTTTTCGACGATAGTAACCGTTTCCGATGGGTCATAGGGGAATTTATGTTGAAGTCCTGGGATATCAATGATGGTGCTGATTGAAACAAGGGTGGCTTGATATTTCTCGGCATACATATCAATCGCCGGTGGAGAGCAGTTTTCTTCCATAGCAAAGACATCAACCGTCCCGGTCGCCAAGAGGGGCTCGATGGCCAACCAGTTACCCATCAATCCGACGAAAACATCATCCACCTCAAAACGCTGAAGTAGCTCTTGCCCGGTCTCAATGGATCCCACCACCCGCAGACCTTTCGCTCCAGCAGCTCTTGCCTTCTCTTGAACATCAGCTGAACGCGCTCTTTCAATGGTTGCCGCTCCAATCCATGGCTGATGACCATTAAAGACAATATTGATATGTTCCGGGCACATGATCCCCAAGTCCACTTCGACCTCGTGCGGTTTGGGTGTTCCATAGAGAATATCCTGCACCATTTCCAGACCGATCTGGGAGTTATAGATGGTAGCTAATCCCAAACGAAGAGCTTTTAGAGCTAAGGAAACATGGTTGCCGTCCACGTTGGTTAAGCAGCTTGCCACACAATTTTGTTCTTCATGAACTGTTCCCGAAGGATAAATATTCAAATCTCGCCAAACTTGCTTTCTCTTCTTCGGCGCAAAGGCTTCGACCATCAGGTTAGGTTCTTCCACCCCGACTCGTTGTTGATTCTCCAAGAGATTTGCCAGCTGAATGGCCATTTGGTTCGTATCTTGATTCGTATTGATGCCTAGCTTTTCGCACATCCATTTTAATTTTTCGGGCTCCTTAATTTTAAAGGGGGTTTTTCCTTCTGCTGTGGCCTTCAGCGTCCGAAAAGCTTCATAGGCATGATGACTATATGTACCTGCACCCATAATGTTTTGCAGGAGGAATTTCCGCATAGCCATGGCATCAGGGCCGATACCGCAAACCCCTTTGTCCTGGCCTCCCTTATCGCTGATCCGGCAAGGGCCATTGGAGCATAGCTGACAGCTTCGGCCTTCAAGACAGAACTTGCAGCGGATTTTCTCTTGCAATGCGTAGCGATCAAATACATTGGACATCTCATCTTCGCGGATTCTCTTGAGCATTTCCTCTACGGAATCGTGATAACTTACCCGTCCTTCGGTTTTTTCCAAAATCGATTCAGTCATTCGCTTCACTCCTTATTCTTTGACCAGTTCCATAAAGAAAAGACCATCAACAAAGAGTTTGCGCCTTTTTAAGGATGAATATGTACCTGTTCGCTGCTAATACTTATTATTAAAAATAATGTATACTTATTCATTTACTACTTATCAACCTATAGGCATTATGGTATTATGTGTATACGTGTACTATAATAGGGACACGTTTCTAAAAAAAATATTAATAAATTGAGGAGAGTGATAGTTGAGTGATTGCTTTTTCGGTCATCTGCTATATGGCCATGATGTTGGCCATCGGGTATTATTCCTATCGTAGGACCGCGAATCTATCCGACTACATGATTGGAGGGAGAACCCTTGGCCCAGCCGTCACAGCTTTAAGCGCCGGAGCCTCTGACATGAGCGGTTGGCTGATGATGGGCCTGCCCGGAGCAATGTTTGTCTCCGGAATAAGCTCAGGCTGGATTGTCGTCGGCCTTACCATCGGTGCTTTTTTTAACTGGCTCTATGTAGCACCTCGTTTGCGATCCTATACGGAAATCGCCAGTGACTCCATTACGATTCCCTCCTTCCTTGGACATCGTTTTCATGATACTTCACATGTACTTCGTTTAGTATCCGCACTTGTTATTATTATCTTCTTTACTTTTTATGTCTCTTCTGGTTTAGTTTCCGGTGCCGTTCTCTTTAACACAACCTTTGGCATGGATTACCATACCGGTCTTTGGCTAATTCTTGCCGTCATCGTGACTTACACCCTCATCGGTGGTTTCTTGGCAGTGAGTTTCACTGACTTCGTCCAAGGAATCATCATGGTTATCGCTTTGATTATGGTTCCTGTAGTAACCCTCTGGCACACGGGGGGCCTTGGTGATAGCTTTGATACTATCCGAACCATTAATCCCAACCTCTTAAATATTTTCACCGGGACCACAACCATCGGTATTATCTCCCTATTGGCTTGGGGGTTAGGTTACTTCGGACAGCCCCATATCATCGTCCGTTTTATGGCGATTTCCTCTGTCGGTGAGATCAACAAATCGCGCAAAATCGGCATGAGTTGGATGATCTTCTCGGAAGTCGGCGCCATGTTTACCGGTCTGATAGGGATTGCCTACTTTGCTACACATGGCTTGACCTTAGCCGACCCTGAGACAGTATTCATCGAGCTAGGCAAAATCCTTTTCCACCCGTTCATCACAGGATTGTTAATTTCTGCTATTCTTGCGGCAATTATGAGTACGATCTCCTCGCAGCTTCTCGTAACCTCTAGTTCCCTGACTGAAGATATCTATCGTATTCTGTTCCGCCGTTCAGCCTCGGATAAAGAGCTGGTTTTCGTCAGCCGTCTTTGTGTTTTGTTGGTTGCTCTGCTGGCCACCTATCTAGCCTGGACCCAAAATGATACGATTCTCAACCTAGTTGGTTACGCTTGGGCAGGCTTCGGTTCTGCCTTTGGCCCGGTTATTATCATGAGCCTCTACTGGAAACGAATGACGAAGTGGGGAGCACTCGCCGGTATGGTCATGGGTTCACTCACCGTTATCCTTTGGGAACAGTTCCCTGCCCTTAGTGCTGTTTATGAAATTATTCCTGGTTTCATCATCGGCTTGCTCTCGATTATTATCGTTAGCCTTTTGACGACTGAACCTTCAAAAGCGGTTCAAGATGAGTTTGATAAATCTGCGGCTGAGACCAAGAGTAAATAGTAAATAGGATAAGTAACGTGAATTCGTCAATTAGCAGCAACCCGTTACGAAATATTTGGCCACAATAACGCAAAATTAAAGTGCACCTCCAAATGTTGGACACAAAATCTAACATTCGGAGGTGCACTTTTTTATAATCTCGTTTAGTAAAGAATCCAGCTTAAATCTGATCCTAGGGCGAAAGATGAGCGGTGTTAGCCATTTTCCTCCATGATATTGCGGGCAATCATCACTCCGCAAGCCTCTGCCTGAGCTAGACCGCGCGTAATCCCTGCACCATCTCCCCCTGCATAAAGTCCTGCAATTTCGGTTTCAAAATTGCTTTTCAGCTTAGGACGCGAGGAATAGAATTTGGCTTCAACCCCGTAAAGCAAGGTGTGCTCGGAGGCAATACCGGGAGTTACTTTATCTAAGGCCTCAATCATTTCAATAACGCTTTTCATGGTGGAATAAGGCAGCACAAGCCCCAAGTTACCGGGAACGGCTTCCTTTAAGGTGGGCTCGACGAAGCTCTCTTTAATCCGCTTGTCCGTGGAGCGACGCCCTTTCATAATATCTCCAAAGGTTTGAACTAAGACACTACCGTTAGATAAGTCATTAGCTAGTCGGGAAATATTCTTGGCATATTCTGTAGGCTTATTAAAAGGATAAGAGAAGTTGTGGGAAACCAGCAGGGCAAAGTTAGTATTATTGCTACCCAGATTTTTATCGCGGTAAGCATGTCCGTTAGCCAGCATTACACCCGTGTGATTTTCAATAACCACATGCCCGGAAGGGTTGCTACAAAAACTTCTTACAGTGGTACCTACAGAAGTCCGATAGAGGAACTTTCCTTCGTATAAGTTCTCATTAATATCTTCCATGATAGTGTCTAGGGTCTCCACCCGAACCCCCACATCCACTTGGTTACTGCTCATTTCCAACTTATATTTCTTTAAAACATCGGCAAACCACTCTGAGCCATCCCGGCCGGGAACCACAACCACCTTAGGAGCGTAGTACTCCTCTCCCTTACCGGTACGAATTCCCCTGACTTGCATCTGTCCTGCCACTTCATCTGCCATAATGTCAGCGACTGCCGTCTCGAACACCATATCGATTTTTCCTTTCAGAAACTCATAGATGTCCTTAAGAATTTCTAGGTTTAATTCCGTTCCCAGGTGGCGAACTTGGGCGCGGAGCAATTTCAGGCCGGCACCTAGAGCCTTCTTTTCAATCTCCTTCACAGCAGAAGTATTGGGATCCGTTAGTGCCGAAGTGGCTCCATGCTTTAGGTTAATCTCGTCCACATATTTGATCAGGCTCAAAACCTCTGACGGTGGCAGATACTCGGTGAGCCATCCCCCAAACTCTGTGGTTATATTGAACTTCCCATCCGAATAGGCTCCGGCACCACCAAAGCCATTGGTGATTGAGCATGCCGGCCTACAGCTGGCAAACTCCCTTTGTTTATTGGGCGGAGGGCATTTAGAAAGGGTCTTTTTTAAAATGGGACAACTGCGTTTATAGATATCCCGTCCTTTTTCAATCAAAAGGACAGCGAGCTGGGGGGCCTTGATAGCTAATTCGTAACTTGCAAAAATTCCGGCAGGACCTGCTCCAATGATGATCACATCATACTTTTTCAAGACTTATTCCTCCTCGGTTAAAGCTTACACCACGCAAACCTTATAAACTATACCTTATGCTTTTGAATAATTCAACCCTAAATCCGAACATTCCTTCAAAAAAACACAATTTTGTTTGGATTGAACGAGGCTCCGTTTAGAGGGGGAATTCACCCTCTAAACGGAGTTCAATGCTGAGCAATTCGGTTTATTCTCCCACTATATACATAATAATCCAGCATAAATAGAATATTTGTTTCTATTGATATAGAACATACATTCGCATATAATAGATAGAGTAGGACTAAATTCAGGCCTTCATTGCCAAAGGATTTCTATTCAGGTGGTGTTTGATATTGAGCAAACATATTATCTTTCACATTGATGTGAATTCGGCGTATCTTTCTTGGGAAGCAACTTACCGACTCCAACAAGGGGATTCCTTGGATCTAAGAACTGTCCCTTCTGTCGTGGGAGGGGATCCTTTAACCCGGCATGGTATTGTCTTAGCTAAATCCATACCTGCGAAAAAATACGATATCAAAACCGGAGAAACCTTATACTCTGCCCTCACTAAATGTCCGGACCTGATCATTGCTAAGCCTAATTATCTCCTCTTTCGCCAATGCAGCCAAGCTTTAGGAGATATCTTAAAAGAGTATTCCCCTCTTATCCAGCAATTTTCCGTGGATGAATACTTTGTGGATTTCACCTCGCTGGATCAGCTTTGGGGAGATCCCCTTAAAGCGGCCCATCTGATTAAGGATCGGGTTAAAAACGAGCTGGGCTTTACCGTGAATATCGGTATCTCCACCAATAAGCTGTTGGCAAAAATGGCCTCAGAATTCCAAAAGCCCGACAAGGTCCACACCTTATTTTCCGAGGAAATCCCAGAAAAAATGTGGCCTCTATCCATCGGAGAGCTCTTCATGGTGGGAAGAGCAACCTCCCAAAAGCTTCTCTCGCGCAATATTAAAACCATTGGCGACCTAGCACACACGGATCCGCGCATCTTAAGAACAGCGCTTAAAAGCCACGGCATCCTGATTTGGAATTATGCCCATGGGATTGAAAATTCCCCTGTTCGACCCGGCGGCCACGTGAAAGTCAAAGGTATGGGCAATTCAACCACCCTGCCCTTCGATGTGGATCGTCGCCAGGAAGCTCACCTAGTCCTGCTCTCTCTCGTGGAAACCGTCAGCGCTCGCTTAAGACATGATCAGTATTTCGCCCAGCTTGTAGCCGTTTCCTTCCGAACCCATGAATTTCTCTCCTATTCTCATCAACGAAAAATCACTCACGCTACAGACTGTACCAACGAAATCTGGGAGATCGCCTGTGAGCTCTTCGACGAATTATGGAAGGGCCAACCCCTAAGACACATGGGCGTACGGGTCTCCGAGCTTTGCCATAATGATTTTCTGCAGCTATCCTTCTTCACTAAGAACTATGAGAAGGAGCGAAAAATCGACCAGGCCATCGATGTGATTCGAGAGCGCTTTGGCTCGAGTGCGATCATGCGTTCCTCTTATCTTCACTCCGGTCTCAAAGCCATGACCGGAGGGGTAATCGCCGAAGAGGAATATCCCATGATGACCAGTCTGCTTTAGGCTCATTAAATCATCAACAACAATAACACACAATACAAGGAGGAATATTTAAGTGAAGGTTATCATGCAACCCATTGAGATGGTGGCTCGTTTCAATGAGCAGGGCATTCCCCGTCCGGTAAAATTCAAAGCCCGCTTCGAAGGGGTTCCTGTTGTCATTTCCATTGATAAAATCATCCTGAAAACTGAGGAGAAGCTGGCCGGCAATCGCATGATTATTTTTCGCTGCCAAAGTGTTATCAATGGGCTTCTCAAGGTTTTTGAACTGAAGTATGAACTCAACACCTGCAAGTGGTTTTTAGCCAAGATGTAATCAGTTCTTAGCCAAAAATATAATAGTCCACGGCTGTCCCCTGTGAGGGTAGAAGCCATGGACTTTTGAATTGCGCTTATTGCTTTATGCTGCTATTTGACCCTACTGCAGCTCATCCTACTCGTTGTTAGCGCCGTTTTTTTCCTGCGCTCTCTTCTGTAACCAGCTTTTAAGATAAGCATAAAGCGGCGGTATTGCCGAGACTCCAATGATCGCAAAAATCACTAGGGTGAAGTTATCTCGTACAAAGGGCAAATTGCCAAAGAAAAAACCACTGAAGAGGGCGACAGTGACCCATAAGAGCGCTCCGATGACATTGTAAGAAATAAACCGCATATATTTCATGGCACCGACACCCGCTACAAAAGGAGCAAAGGTTCGAATGATGGGCAGAAAACGGGCGATGATAATGGTCTTTCCCCCGTGTTTTTCATAGAACCTCTGTGTCTTCATTAGATTCTCATGATTAAGGAAACGTATTTCCTTCGCGAATACCTTCGGCCCAAGGAAGCGTCCGATCTCGTAATTGACGGTGTCGCCGAGGACAGCAGCTCCGAGAAGCAAAAAGAACAAAATCTTAACATCCAAAGCACCAGCGGCGGCAAATGTTCCCGCCACAAAAAGCAAAGAATCTCCGGGAAGAAACGGTGTCACAACAAATCCTGTTTCTGCAAAAATAATCATAAAAAGTATGAGATAAGTCCATAATCCATAGGCACTAATAATTTCACCAAGGTGCTTGTCTAAATGAATAAATATATCGAGCGCAGTCTGTATAAATTCCAAGATCGAACCTCCTATTTTTCAGCCTATCTGTCGCAAAAATTTCAATATTTCTTTGCATCATGAATCTCTGAGCCAATTTCCGAATTATCATGTCATCTGAATTATCATATCTTCTCGAGGGTAAAAAATCAATTTAAGAACAACGAATTTAAGAAAAGCTTAATAAATACCTTGGAAAAGAAGACAAGAAAGAAACTCAAAAAGAAAAACCGCCAATAAAGACGGTTCAGGTCGACAAGAGCAAACCCTTGTCTATATAAAAAAGGTAGGAGAAGAATGTCGTGTCTGAATCATAACACACTAAATTAAAATGCGAGTGAAGAAACAGAAAACTCTTTGTTAACATTGTGTGAAAACAAGTTAAGCGTCCCTTGGCACCTGTCGCTATGAAGGCGGGTGTCAAAGGGCGCTTAGTCGGGTGTTAATCTTCTTGGAATAAGACAGTCGAAAGATATCTTTCTCCTGTATCTGGGAGAAGGACAACGATCTTTTTGCCCTTATTTTCAGGTCTCTTAGCAATTTGTGTGGCCGCATAAGCTGCTGCACCGGAGGAAATTCCGACAAGGAGGCCTTCAGTTTTTGAGAGCTTGCGGGAGGTTTCAAACGCCTCTTCATTCTTCACCTGAAAGATTTCATCAATAAGTTCCGAGTTATAGACACCGGGAACAAATCCAGCGCCAATGCCTTGAATCTTATGGGATCCGGGATTTCCTCCTGAAAGAACAGGGGAATCGGCAGGCTCCACAGCAATGACTTTTACGCCTGGTTTTTTCTTCTTAAGCACTTCACCCACACCAGTTACGGTGCCACCCGTTCCGACCCCGGCGACAAAGATGTCGACTTCTCCGTCCGTGTCGTGCCAAATCTCTTCGGCCGTGGTTTTTCTATGAATCTCGGGGTTAGCCGGATTATTAAATTGTTGCGGAATGAAGGAATTCGGATATTCTGCTGCCAATTCTTCGGCTTTTTGAATAGCACCTTTCATGCCGGCAGGTCCCGGAGTAAGAACAAGTTCGGCTCCGAGGGCTTTGAGCAAGTTTCTTCTCTCCACACTCATTGTTTCCGGCATGGTTAAAATCAAACGATAGCCGCGTGCAGCAGATACGAAGGCCAGAGCAATTCCTGTATTACCACTGGTCGGTTCAATGATCACAGTATCCTTAGTAATCAAGCCTTTTTCTTCAGCATCTTTGATCATGGCATAACCAATTCTGTCCTTAACACTGGAAAGGGGATTGAAGTATTCCAGCTTCGCTATGACCGTGGCTTCTAATTCATTAGCTTGATTATAATTGGACAACTCTAATAGTGGGGTATTTCCGATAAGGTCGGTTAAACTCTTAGCAATCTTTGACATGCGATTTCCTCCTAAATATTAAACTTAAGCATTCGACGCCAGTCTTGCGCGTGATGTTTCTTTTTTATTATCCTAGTATTCTTATATGTTTTATTGCATTTATTTTAATACGACCTCTCGGAGCTGTCAAGAGCAAATTTAAGAAACCTTAGGTGCATCTAAAAGCTCAGGTGTATCTAAAGTTCATGTGTATCTTTATTATTCTACAATGTCCGGAGAAACACTCTCTTGTTCATCCTGGCTTAACTGACTCAATTCAGTGATAAAGGCCTCGGCAGCCTTGGTGAAATAAGTATCGTATCCTCTGGCAATGACAAAGTCGCGAGCCAGATGTGGAGTGCTTTTATCGAGGGCTATAACCATCAATTCTTTGGCCTTTAATTCTTTTTGGATAATCAATTTAGATACCATGGCAATTCCCAAGCCACTGATGACGGCCGCCTTAACTCCTGTATTACTGCTAAACACATAGGAATGTCGCATTTTAATTTTTAAAGCTTGCATAAAATGATCACTAAATTCACGAGTTCCGGAGCCTGCTTCGCGGAGGATCCAGACAAAATCTTGGAGATCCTTTGCGGAAACGCTCTTGCTCTTTGTTAATGGATGCCCCGGGGGAGCAATCAATACCATCTCATCTTCCATGAAAGGCTCGACCATAAACTCCCTATCATTCATTTCCCCTTCTGCCAAAGCAATATCTAAACGATTTTGGTGTAATCCTTGAGCAATCTCTTCTGTATTTGCGATAGTCACTGAAATGTTGAGTTGGGGATATCTGGTTGCCATTTGGCTAACGAGTTCCGGCAAAATATATTCGCCGATGGTAAAGCTGGCCCCAATCCGCAGAGTTCCTGTAACCACACTCTGGATTTGATTAATTTTCTCTTTCGTTTCTTTGTACTGATTTATGATCTTGGTCGCTTCTTCATAGAATATTTCTCCCGCCGGTGTAAGCTCCACATGCTTTGATGATCGATTGATTAGTTTAGTCCCAAATTCACTCTCCAGATTACGGACATGCGAGCTAACAGCAGGCTGAGAAATGAAAAGATCCTCCGCAGCTTTTGAGAAGCTTTTTTCTTCCGCCACCTTTTTAAAAATCTCCAACGGTTCAATGATCAAAAGTATTACCTCCGTTTTAAATAAATTTAAGTTATAATTTTTCCCTATGAAATCTATTTGCAATTCAATTTGCATTGACTTCCCTGTCAAGAGTAAAGTATGAATGTGCTTAATCTTTATCTTTACTTTACTTCAGGAGGTTCTCATGTCAATTATAAACTACATAACAGAAAAAACCGAACGTCCTTTTCATTGGGCCTACAGTAATTTCTCACCTTTTATGTTTGGTGTTCTTTTTACGGTAGGCATTGCCGCATTCGCTGTGGGCCTTGCTAACTTACCCGGACTTAACAAGATCGGAGCTATGCTCTGTGCCATTTTTGTTGCTGTTCTTTATCGCAATACTGTTGGCTATCCAGAAAGCTGCCGCGTTGGTATTCAGTTTTCAGCTCAGAAAATCCTCCGCTTAGCTATTATTCTATATGGCTTTCGCTTAAATATCCAACTAATCTTTCAACAAGGTCCTTCACTGCTGCTCCAAGGCGCACTGACAATTGCTATCGCTATCATTACGACCCTTTGTGTCTCTAAATTGATCAAGGGCGATCCGCAGCTTTCCCTTCTCTTGGGAATCGGAACCGGGATTTGCGGAGCTGCAGCCATTGCCGCAGTTTCTCCCATCCTCAAAGCAAAAGATGAAGATACTGCTATTGGCGTGGGTATCATTGCCTTAATCGGTACATTTTTTACTCTAGCGTATACTTTACTTTATCCTTATTTAGGACTTACCCCCGCTCAATACGGCATGTGGAGCGGGATCAGCCTCCACGAGATTGCTCATACCGCTGCGGCCGCCGGTCCCCTGGGGTCTGAAGCTTTAACTACAGCACTAATGGCCAAGTTGGCAAGAGTCTTCCTCCTAATCCCCGTCAGCTTCATTTTGCTCTGGTGGGCGCGTCGCAATTCGAAAGAAGAAAAAGACCCCACCCAAACAGCTTCCTTCCCTTGGTTTTTACTGGGATTCATCCTGACAAGTATTATTGGGACGTATTTTTCCATTCCCACTGCAGTATTAGATAGCATCGCCACTCTCTCCACCTTTTTGATGACCGCCGCTATGGTTGGCCTAGGGTTAAATGTTCATTTAGCAAGCCTACGCGCTCGTGCTCTCCGCCCTCTCCTCGCCATGTTCATCGCGTCTATCTTAGTCTCCGCAGTTTCCTACTTTGCTCTGTTCATTTAAGTATATCTTGACTAGTTATTTTCTAAAAGCAACCCGATACTTCAGTCATTGCGCAGGAGAGATGACTGAAGTATCTTGATCCGGCCCCCTCAGGATAATATAAAGAATTATTAGCTGAAAAAGGATGCTCCAACAAAGGAGCATCCTTTTTACTTCTATTCTTACTTCTATTTTTCATCCACTATTCTACAGCTTTGATGATCAGCCAACGGCTTTTCTAAGCGCTTGATCAAGATCATAGATAAGGTCGTCCGCGTCTTCAATACCAATGGAAAGTCTGACCATATCCGGGGTCACTCCCGCTGCCAACAGATCCTTCTCTGACAATTGAGCGTGGGTCGTGCTCGCCGGATGAATGACCAGTGATTTGGCATCCGCAACATTAGCCAGCAAAGAGAATATTTCTAAGCTATCAATGAATTTTTTCCCGGCCTCCACTCCTCCTTTGATGCCAAAGGTGAAGATCGAACCCGCTCCTTGGGGAAGATATTTTTGAGCGAGCTCATAATACTTGCTCTCTTTAAGATTCGGATAGTTGACCCAAGACACATGAGGATGGCTGTTTAAGAATTCCACAACCTTCTTCGTATTCGCCACATGTCTTTCCACCCGCAGCGACAAGGTCTCTAAGCCTTGGAGGAACAAGAATGAATTAAAGGGACTTAAGCAAGCACCCGTATCCCGCAAAAGCTGCACTCTGGCTTTGGTGATATAGGCGACAGGACCAAGAGCCTCAACGTATTTTAGCCCGTGATAACTCTCATCCGGCTCCGTTAAGCCGGGAAAGCGTCCACTACCCGCCCAATCAAACTGCCCTGAATCCACGATGACCCCACCGATGGATGAGCCGTGACCGCCAATAAATTTCGTTGCTGAATGTACGACAATATCAGCTCCCCATTCGATAGGACGAATCAGGTAGGGCGTGCCAAAGGTATTGTCCACAATCAAAGGCACCCCATTGTCATGGGCGATTTTGGCTATGGCTTCGATATCCACCAGATTGATTCCCGGGTTACCGATGGTTTCAATATAAAGAGCTTTGGTCTTCTCTGTGATGGCCTTGCGGAAATTTTCCGGATCATCGGGATTAACAAAAATGGTCTTAATCCCTAGTTTGGGGAAAGTTGCTGAAAAAAGATTATAGGTTCCCCCGTAGAGAGTGCTGGCTGAAACAATCTCATCACCCGCTCCGGCGATATTGAGCACCGCATAGGTGATGGCCGCAGAACCCGAAGCCACAGCAAGAGCCGCAACTCCGCCCTCTAAGGCGGCCACACGTTGCTCGAAAACATCCGTGGTCGGATTCATAATCCGGGTATAAATATTACCTGGTTCTTTTAAACCAAATAAATTTGCTGCATGCTCTGCATCGTTGAATACATAAGATGAAGTCTGATAAATCGGCACCGCCCTCGAGCCTGTGGTAGGATCGGCTACTTGTCCAGCATGAACCTGTAATGTATCAAATTTCAATTTTCTCTCGCTCATAGTGTCACTCCTTAATCCTCATTATTCTACCCTAGCGGGACCATAACTATTAGGAAATCTTCGTAGGCCAAGATTTCTCCAGTATTTTAATATGTTTACTCGGCTTTAAAATGATTTTAATTATATTCTCTGCCTTTGTCAATAGAAAATCACTCTGTATTATATATTTTTTCATCTCTTCTCTTTCTATCATCTAACAGTTTTACACAAAAGAAGCTGCCTTCTGAAAAGGCAGCTTCTTTTGCACTAAATATAATACATTATGGCACCATTGCCACTCATCGCTTTATACTCCTGAACGAGATCCTCCAAGGTGATGGAATCAACAAATTCATTGACCCGTTCAGTCATCTGATCCCACACCTTAATTTGGATGCACTCCTGAATGCTTGCCCCGCTGTCATGGTTCAATTCCTCATTGGCCACGGATAAATCTCCTTCTAAAACCCTAAGAATCGTACCCACTCTTATATCCGAGGCTTTATCGGCTAAGATATAACCCCCCTGTGCACCCTTCACGCTTCTGATGATTCCAGCCTTGCGCAAGGAGGAAAAAACCTGCTCCAAATAATTTTCAGAAATAGTTTGACGCTCTGCAATATTCGAAAGAGGAACATGCTCCCCCTGGGAATGAACAGCTAAGTCCAGCAATGCTCTTAGTCCGTATCTTCCTTTGGTCGATATTTTCATTCCTTAACACTCCAAACTTAAGAATTCTGATTGGTTTAGTATCAATGGTAATATGAATACTGAACTTTGTCAAACACCTAGGGGTTTCTATTATCTGACCGAGATATACCCCGTCTTCTCTACGAGATTTTGACCCTCTGCCGATAAGATCCACTGGATGAGCTTTTGATTATTCTCATTCGTATTGGACTTTAGGGTTACTGCATACACTGGAACGGTGAAGGGGTAGCTGGCATTGCGTACGGTTTCCGGGGTCGGTAGTACCCCGTTCACTGCAATGTACTTAATCTGATTGTTTTTCACCATTTCCGAAGAATAGTATAGGAAAGAGTAACCTATGGAATTCTTGGCATTTTTATAGTCCGCAACTCGGCTGATGATCTCTCCCATCCCCCCCGCATAGGATTCTCGGGTGGGTTCGACCATCTTCAAGCCCTTCATCACTCGGTTCTGCATGACGGTCTGGCTTCCTGAGTTCTCCGGGCGCTGGTAGGCCAAGATTTCCCGATTGGGTCCCCCAACCTCTTTCCAGTTGGTTATCTCCCCGGTATAGATCCCTTGAAGCTGCTCTAAAGTCAGACTTTCAAGGGGGTTTTGCGCATTGGTAAAAAACACAAACGCTTCACTGGCAATCGGGGTGAGCAGAAACTCGTCCCCTTGGGCTTGAATATAGTCCCGATGGGTTTGAGAAGGCTCGGCCACAAAAATGATATCTGTCTCTCCAGCCATGAGCCTTTCATAGGCTCGATTGGTTTTTGAACATTGCACAATGTTCAGGGGATACTCTTCGCTCTGGACAAAAGCAAGCTCATAGTTTTTCTCTGACTTATCCACATTCTCTCGGTAGTATTCCCCTAGACCTTGGTATACCGCCTCGACAAAGGCACCGTAAACCGGATAAGCAGCGGTTGCTCCATCCAAGCGAGGCATGGACTCCAGTTCATTAAACTGGAGGCTGGCCTTTTGGTCGAGCTGAGCCAGACCATTCTTCTCTTTAAAAGGGGCAATGCTCATCAGATCGAATTCGCTCAGTTCACTTCCTAAGCTAGATTTCCCATAACGAATTTCAATCAACCCGTCGGCAATATTATCTTTGGCTATCAGCCCTGAAATCAGCATACCGCTTGCGCACAACACAGCCAAGCCCACTTTTAGTTTTTTGTCCGGGACACCATCTTCTACTACAGGCGAGGATTTCCGCCCAGCGATCTCTTGAAGCAGAACTCCGACAACAAAACCTGTGTATCCCATCAAATCAGCCACGATAAAGGCTACCTGATGCCCTGACAAAAAGAGCAGAAAGCCCAAAGGAAAATACACAGGATTTTTTAATACGGACCAAAACCAAAGCGGCGAATTGATATTCCCTCCGGTCATCACCATAGGTATAGCTATCGCTATAAGGGTGTAGACGATAGGTATCACTACGGGAGCACATCTCCTCCGCGGAGATTCAGGCTGATTCTTAAACATGCGAGAGTGCATAAAACCGATAATTCCCCCTACGAGAAGGGGGGCGATAAGAGCTACCAACCCATAGATGAACCTTTCCGTATCTCTGCCACTGCCGGCCGGTAAAAAACTACTGTCAAGACTATAAAATAGAAAAAATCCAACGCTTAATACAATGGGCAGAACCACCATTTGATTAAGCAGGGTCATGAAAAAATACTTTTTATTAGCTTGCATTGCGGTGCTAACTCCTTTCGGTGTCTCTCAATCGTTCAAAGCCTAAATAGCGCGTCCCTTGAAAGCTAAGCCTTCCTATATCTCCCTCAGCCAACATCCCATACTCTTGCGCCTGAACTTGAAATTCCATCCTATCTCCACTCTCTACTTCAAAGGTCACATAGTATGTTGTACTGCGATGACTATGATGTGCCCCGCTGCCACTGTTATGATGATGAGATGTCACATGATCTCTCTTAGTCACAATTTGCGAGGGCACAATTAATACCGGTTGCGCATTATTATATTTCCAGGTCCGTATGCCTTGGATGATGCCCACAAATATCACGCCAAAAACAACAACAAATCCTATGGTTACCATGATCGGAACTACGGAAAACATCATATCCGATTGAAAAAACAAATCAAAAGCGCCCCCTTTTCATGGTTTTAACACGTTATACTATTCTCGACTAGAATTTAATATCCTTTTAATCCGCCATTAATTTACAAGGGCTTCCGGTTAAGCTGATGAGCTTAGCCGGAAGCTCTTGGCGAATGGCCGTAACAATCGCTTCTGTGGTAGAGGTCTCTGCGAGAATCATCACGATTTCCTTCTCCGGCTCAATAACCATCGAGAAAAGGGTATGGATCTCATGTCATATACAATTGTTGACTCTATTACCATAATTATGTATAATTTAATAAACTCGTTAGATTTTGCGGATGGAAAACCTTCTCGATCGCCTGTGGCTTTGGGGATCAAGGATACTACTTCCCAGTAACGGGTCGAATAAAATCTTGGAGGTTTTTTCTGATGTTTGAAGACAAAGTATTATCCTGTAAAGACTGCGGTGCAGAATTCGTTTTCTCAGCTTCAGAACAAGAATTTTACGCTGAAAAGGGCTTTACAAACGAGCCTGGCCGCTGCCCTTCTTGCCGTGCAGCAAAAAAAGCACAAAGCCGTGACGGCGGTGGATACTCTTCGCGCCCACAAAGAGAAATGTTCCCTGCGACTTGCTCATCTTGCGGGAAAGAAACTACAGTACCTTTCCAACCTACCGGTGACAAGCCTGTATATTGCCGTGATTGCTATACCCCTCGCAAACGCAATAACTGGTAATTTCTAGAATCTAAAAGCAGAACTCTGAGCCTAACGGCTCAGAGTTCTGCTTTTACTCGCAATCCGAGCAATATCTTCCTCCCCTGCGACACCGATTCTGCATAATGAAAACTATGATTGCTCGCGAGGGTTTAAAGGTTACGATTAAAGTTACCTATATAAATATTTATAATTCATATGTTAAACTTTTATGAATTGCACCCAAAAATACTTGCCTATGCAACAAAAAGCAGGTATGATAGAGAAAAATGGAACAAATCGCGAGGTTACTGATATGCCAACATTCCAAGAATATACTTCACGATCATTTGGGCATAAAGTGAACAAGTCGGCACGGCTCATGTCACAAAGAATGGCCCAACTATTTAAAGAAAACGGTTATAATATTTCGATAGAGCAATGGCGACTTCTTCTCTATTTGTGGCGCGAAGACGGGGTAACCCAAAACTTCTTGGCAGAGACCACAAGTAAAGATGAACCCAGCGTTTCTAGGATTATTAATACCATGGAAAAAAACAATCTAGTTATTAGAGCCAGACATCCTCATGATCGTCGCACAAATCTTATCTACCTCACGGAATCCGGAAGGAATGTACGCGATGGCTTGATGGCTATCGGGGCAAGAATGAACAATGATATCACTGAGGGTGTAGATCCTGATGAGTTATCAGTTTGCGTTAAAGTATTAGAAAAAGTATTAGACAACTGCAATAAGTTGTTAGGAAATTGATTACTCTTTGTTTATTGATCTCTATAAGCATAAACTATGCCTATAATTGAAAAATAAAGAAGAAGAGAGTTAGTATAAGGAATATTGCCTTATATTAACTCTCTTCTTTAGTATTATAGACATGCTGTGGGATTGACTTGCTATGGGATTGACTGGTTGTTAAGACTGACTGTCTGTGGGTGTTGGCCCACTTGAGAACTCGCGAGTTGCGACCAACCTACTGCTAAGTAAGCGTATCTGCTAAATTAGTTTATCTGTATAGCCGTAAACCTCTAAAACCTCCCTGACCCCAAGACCAGCGTCAAGTATCCCTGCACTGGTGCCAAATATATAACGGCCCGGTCTGGTAACCTTTAAGAGTTCATCCACCTTATGACTTCCTCCTGAGCTAAACCATGCCAAGCTATACCCGCCCATCAAACAAAAATCCTCGCCTACAGCTTCACGAACCTTCCCCATATCCATGACGGAATCTAAAGAATGGAGACCATTAAAGCCCATCTCCTTTATATCCTGAAGAACGAGTTGTAGGTTTCCGTCAGAATGAAAGAATATCGGCATCTCTCTGCCGGTGGCTACTCGGGCGCATCGCCCTAGTTCTGCGCGCAATTCTTTAAGATAAGGAAAAAAACGTTCTCTCATGGTCCGTGGAGATACATACAGTCCATGATTATAGGCTATATCGTCGGCAAGTAAAACACCATGTGCTCCGGAAGCTATAGCAGCCCGCCCCAACTCTAAACTCCTTTGGATCGACTCTTGGACCAAGCAATCCATCTTATCCTGATCCTTGACGATATCCATTAAAAACTCGGTAAAATCATGATAGCCATGCCCCACTCCCTGAAAGGGTCCATCGATCAAAGCAAAGGTGAAAAAATCGCTTTCCTCTTGCCAGCGTCTTAATTCTGCCCAAGGGTCGTCTTGGCTCTCGTTATCTGCCATAACAACAAGGGCGTCGAGTCCTAATAATTCCGACGCTTGCCGGCGTTCCTGGAAACCAACCCGTTTTGAACTTTGGCTAGAGGTCATTTGCAGGAGTTTGGTTATCAAGCCATCTTCGATATGAAACTCCCCCTTGGGAAGTTTATCTACTGGTTGCCCATGAATCATAGCTAAGACTCTTTCAATCTTCGTCATATTTCCTCCAGGTAATCAACGAGATAGGGTAAAAAAGTTCAGGCAAAGTAAACTTCACCTGAACTTTTATTTAGCGTACGTAATTTCTAGGATTGACGGTATCGCCATTGACGATGACCTCAAAATGCAAATGGGATCCGGTTGAGCGTCCTGTGGAGCCAACTAAGCCGATGGTTTCTCCTTGAGAGACAGATTGTCCCGCAGAAACCAATAATTTTGAGGCATGAGCATAGCGAGTCTGAATACCATTGCCATGATCGATCACGATGCAATTACCATAATTCCCTTGCCAGCCTGCACTGATAACAGTTCCTGCCGCCGCAGCTACAAAGGATTCTCCAACCGGTCCGGCATAGTCTATACCCGTGTGGAATTCTCCACCCCGATAGCCATAATAAGAGCTTGTACTTCCCCCATAAGGCCTAACTAAGCCCGGCACAACACCACTACCCCGGGAAGCGCTGGCTACTTGTACCCGTTGCGGTCCTTTCGCGACCACCTGGGATACGGCTTCTTTCGTGACTTTCTCGTCAACAACGGCTTTAGAAACTACTTTATCATTTTTTTGCACATAAGAATATGTAACGACTTTTTCCCCATCAGCTCCAGCTTTAGTTACCTTGGATGTCCCACTGGCTAATTTGCTATCAACCTTTGTCACTACATCAAAAGGTATGGTTTCCGTATCGGTTTTCGTCCCTTCAAAAACCACCGTGAGATAAGGTGTGATTCTTTCGATCATAATCTTTTCCCCAGGCTTGATTACCGTATCCAGTGTTGTCCCTGGGTTTGCAGCCAGAACTTCCACGGTTTTGAGATCATTCTTACGGGCGATAAGCCACCAAGAATCGTTTTCCGCTACGATGTATTCTTCTTTTTGGATATTTCCTTCTTTGAGCTTAGCGAAGGCTGCATCGACTGTGGTGACTTGTTCGGGCAATACTTCAACATCTTTAATCTCGATCTCTTCATCAAAAGAGACATTCTTAACGACGTTCTTTTCGTCCTCGTGAACGTAGATTCCTTGATAAGCTTTTATCAGTTCATCGACATCCTTTTGATCCGCCAGATTAAAAAGGGAGTTGCCCGCAATGTTAACCTCAACGGCCTCAATATAAAGGGTCAGCTTTTCTTTGAGCTCCGCTTTAGATAAGGCGGTAAACTGATTATCAATCCGTGCCGAATTGAATTCAATTTGGTCATGGGTCTTGGCCGTTTCGCCAAAAGCAGCACCCTCTTCGGCGAGGATTTGTTCGAAGAGCTCTTCGCCTGCTCTAACATTTTCCACGATCCCAACGTTTACTCCATTGACGACCACATAAGCTGCCGGAGCTGTGGAGCTAAGATAAAAGCCCCCTCCTCCGAGGACTAATAATGCTGTTAACGCTCCCCCGATCACCTTCGGGGATTTCCACGATAGTTTATTTAAGGACTGAAGCCAGGACTGAAGCCGAATTTTTGACTCTGTAATAATCTTCACAGGCTGCATCGCTTACCTCCTAAATCACAAACAACTTCGCTTATTATACAGGATGGATGTGAAGATTTTGTGAAAAAATATCGGATTTTTTATGATTCGCATAAAAAAATTCTATTTCCACAAATCTCTACAAAAAAGCGTTTATTTCTCACGCGACGGATTGCGGCCCTGCCGCGCGTATTTCAGCCGCGACCTGCTTAAACTGTTCAAAGTTCTTTCGGAAACGCTTAGCCAACTCTTTGGCATTGTGGTCATATGCTTCTTTATCCTGCCAAGTGAGTCTTGGCTTCAACACCTCACTGGGTACCCCAGCCACCTGATCGGGGACCAAAATTCCAAAGTTAGGGTCAGCTGTAAACTTGGCCTTTGCCAGAGAGCCGTTCAGTGCTGCCGTAATCATAGCCCGGGTGTATTTCAAGTTAATCCGCTTACCTACTCCATAGGCCCCACCGGACCAGCCCGTATTCACCAAATAAACTTGAGTGCCATAGTTATCAATTCTCTCCCCTAACATCTGTGCATAAACTTGGGGTGCCAAGGGGAGGAAGGGGGCACCAAAGCAGGTGGAAAAGGTTGCCTGAGGTTCGGTAATTCCTCGTTCGGTACCTGCCAGCTTGGAGGTGTAGCCGGATAGAAAATGATACATTGCCTGTTCCTTGGTCAATTTAGCAATGGGAGGCAATACTCCAAAAGCATCCGCAGTGAGGAATACAATAACCTGAGGCTGTCCTCCCACCCCAGGGATAACCGAGCCTTCGATATAATCAATCGGATAGGCAGCCCGCGTATTCTCGGTTAGAGATGCATCACTGTAATCTGCCACCTTCTCATCCGAATTCAGCACTACATTTTCCAGAACCGTTCCATATTTAATCGCATTCCAAATCTGGGGTTCTTTTTCTTGAGAAAGGTGAATGCATTTGGCGTAGCACCCGCCCTCAAAATTAAAGACACCATTTTTGGACCAACCATGCTCATCATCCCCGATTAAAAACCGCTCAGGGTCAGCAGATAAGGTCGTTTTACCCGTTCCGGACAAGCCAAAGAAGAGAGCCACATCCCCATCTTTGCCGATATTCGCCGAACAATGCATGGGTACAACTTCCCGTAAAGGCAAAAAGTAATTCATAACGCTAAAGATAGATTTCTTCATTTCTCCGGCATAATGGGTGCCACCGATTAATACGACACGTTTCTCAAAGGAGCAGATAATAAAAGCCTCGGAGTGGGTCCCATGAACTTCCGGGTCGGCTTTGAATCCAGGGACAGCGTATATCGTGAATTGAGCTTGATGATTTTGTAATTCCTCTTGGTTAGGACGAATAAAAAGCTGGTGAACAAAGAGATTTTGCCAGGCAAATTCATTAATAACACGAATGGGCAGCCGATATTCTTCATCCGCTCCGGCAAAGCCATCAAAAATGAATAACTCCTCTCTTGTTTCTACATAGGCTTTCACTTCATCGTAGAGACGCAGAAAATTCTCCTGAGAAATCGGACGGTTTACCGAGCCCCAGTCGATTTGATCATGAACAGAAGGTTCGTCGACAATAAACTTATCTAAAGGGGAACGACCTGTATATTTCCCCGTACTGACATGAAATGCACCAGTTGAAGAAAGAACACCTTCACCGCGTTTAAGGGCACTGTTCACTAGTTCTGAAACCTCTAAATTATGATGAATTGTTTGATCCATGATAACGTAACTCCTTTTTCTGTGATAAAATATACAAAATACATTGCGTATATAACACACATTCATTATTATAACAGCTGTTACGCAGATTTGGCACCCGTATTTTCGATATTCTTAAAAAAACTATTCCCAAGACGATGCCTGACCCGCAAGATAACGCAAGCTGATGCAAGAAAAACGCTGGAAAATCCTCTTCTGAGGTTTCCAGCGTTTTTGTTTCTGTTTCTGTTTCTTGCTTTGCTTAATTGTACTTCTCTAACTCCGTTGTTTTACAACAACCACATATTAAAACGAACCTTAAGGCCCGAGAATACGGGCCTTTCTTTTGTCAATCTTTTTGCATTATTATGTTGTGTATTGTCGTGTATTAGTGTATAATAGGATAAG
>JBFWMF010000023.1:0-53735 GCA_050251735.1 Desulfitobacterium sp. | reverse complement strand
GATTGCTCAAATTGTCTTTACTCATTTAACGATTCATTGGCTGTTCCTTGTTGTTTAGTTTTCAAAGACCATGGACGGTCTGGGTGTCGCTGAAACCATGGATGGTGAGAAGCGACCAAAGACCATTTTTGTTTTCTTTTCGTCACTCTTGGTGGCGCTTTTCGGCGCCGCCGCACATAGTGGCGACATTTATAGATTCTATCAGAGTTTGATTTGGAAGTCAATATCTTTTTTAGAATCTATTTTTTCTTCCTTTACCCGTTGGGGTTTCCCCAGCGGCAACTTTGTTATAGTACCACTGGAGTGCGGTTCTTGTCAACACTCTTTTCTAATTTCTATAAATCTCCTTTTAAACACCGTTCCTTTTACCCAGTTTACTTTACCCCATACCTCTCCATCCTATTCAAAAGAGCAACTAAATATTCACGTATTAGAAATCTAACAATTCTGCCCGCCGAAAAACCTGAGTTGAATTTGTCATTGGCGATACGTATAAATAAGAACGGCAGCAAGTTAAAGATTGCTGCCGTTATCGCCCTAGCAAATGTGATTTTAAAACTCTTAAGCTAACTTGATTAGATAATAGTTCTTTTTGCCACGCCGAATGACAATAAACCGATTCTCGATCTTGTCTAGCTTTGCTACTGTGAGTGCTGTATCACTCTGGCGATCTCCATTGATATACACAGCACCGCTCTCAATAGACTCACGGGCTTGTCGCTTGGAAGTTACCGCTCCAACTTTGACCAGTGCATCCACCAAAAGCATCTCCTGGTCTTCAACATCTGCTGAAGGGACATCGCTAAAGCCTTCTTCTACTTCAGCGGCTGTAAGGTTCGCAATGCCGCCTGTAAAGAGAGCTTGGGAAATCTTTTCCGCACGCTCCCGAGCTTCTACTCCATGGACCAACTCCGTAACTTCCTTAGCCAACACGCGATGAGCATTGCGTTTCTCCGGCTGGGTCTCCACTTCTTGAGACAGTATATTGATTTCTTCTATAGAAAGAAAAGTAAAAAATTTAAGATACTTTACCACATCTCGGTCGTCGGTGTTAATCCAGAACTGGTAGAACTTATAAGGTGAAGTCTTAGCCGGATCCAGCCAAACGGCTCCTCCCTCTGTCTTGCCAAATTTGGTCCCATCACTCTTCGTGACCAAAGGCACGGTTAATCCATGGACTTGGCGGTCTTCTCCTACCGACATCCGTCGAATCAGATCCGTCCCGGAAGTAATATTCCCCCACTGATCGCTGCCGCCAATCTGCATTTCGCAGCCGTAAACCTCATTCAATTTATAAAAATCATAGGATTGCAAAATCTGATAGCTAAACTCCGTAAAAGAAATTCCACGGCTCATTCTTGACTCTACAGAATCTTTGGCCAGCATTGTTCCTAAGGAGAAATTTTTACCGATGTCTCTTAAAAACTCAATGACATTGATTGAGCCTAACCAATCGTAGTTGTTCGCCATGATGGCCGCATTATCGACACCTTCAAAATCAAGAAACTGACTCAATTGATCCTTGATCCGATTGGCCCATTCTTGCACTACTTCAGTAGGATTCAGAGTCCGCTCACTGGTTTTTCCACTGGGATCCCCGATTAAGCCCGTTCCGCCGCCAACAAGCGCAATAGGTCGATGACCCGCCAGTTGGAAACGTCTGAGCATCAAAGTTGGCAACAAGTGTCCAATATGTAAACTGTCCGCGGTCGGATCAAATCCACAATATAGCGTCATCGGTGATTCGAGGCGTTTGTACAAAGCTTCCTCATCCGTGGTTTGATAGACTAACCCTCTAGCTTTTAAATCATCGAGAATATGCATATCTAGCTCCCTCCTAATTCATATTATTATACATTTTTCCAATCTTGATATCAACTGAAGGCCATAGGTTAAAATAACACCATAATATAGAAGTTTTGTTACCCAAGAAAATATGGTATAATTCTGCTGTGATAAAGTACACTTAAGCAGTGTGCTTTTGTTGTGTTGATCCATTTCGCAAGCCTGCAGATTAGATTAACTCAATTATAGCAAACATCTAGGAGGATTAAGACATGGCAACTCCCCCCAAAAAGACGCCACCCAAAGCTCCACGCAGAAAACGGCGCGTAGCGAAGTGGCGGGTCTTTTTAGTAATTTTTGGCTCCGCATTCACATTGGCTTGTATAGCTTTATTGATTTATGCCCTTATCGCAGTAGCAGGAACCCCGGAATGGCATCCCGATGCCTTGACCAAACAAAAACAAACCTCGTTCATTTATGATATGGGCGGAACACAGTTTGCCGAGCTCCACGCTGCAGAAAATCGTCAAATGGTTGCCTCTTCTGAAATACCAGATCTTGTTAAGAAAACCTTTGTGGCCGTGGAAGACAAGCGCTTCTATGATCATTTCGGCGTCGATCCGATTCGGATTGTCGGCTCGCTGATTGCTGACCTCAAAACCCAATCTTGGCGAGAAGGCGCCAGTACCATCACCATGCAGCTTGCTAATAACGCCTTCATTGAGAACCCAAGGGAAAAAACTCTGGTTCGAAAAATCCAACAAGCAGCCCTAGCTATTCAACTAGAACGAGAGTATACCAAGGATGAAATCCTCACCTTCTACCTGAATCGTATCTTTTTCGGTGAATCATCTTTTGGAATTCAGGCTGCGGCCAAAACCTATTTTGGTCATGAGCTCAGCGAACTGACTCCCGACGAAATCGCGTTGCTTGCTAGGTTACCACAGGCTCCCAGTGCTTATAATCCTTATTATCATCCTGAAACCGCTAAAGAACGCCGCAACATCGTCCTCGGTATCATGAAAGATGCGGGGCTTATTACACCGGAAGAATATACTCAATATCTAGATGCTCCGTTCACTCATGTCGAAAACGTCAAGGCGAACCGAGCTGAATCTGAGAAACCCGCTATTTCTGGCGCCGATTATGCCTATCCATACTTTGTAGATCATGTAATCGAAGAACTGATTAATGAGCATGGACTCAATGAGGATCAAATCTACAATGGTGGCTTAAGGATCTATACTACCGTAGATACAAAAATACAAGCCGCTGCCGAAAAGGAATTTGCCAACGCCAAGAACTTCCCGCAAAGCGTTGACGAAACCCCTGTTCAAGGGGCAATGACTGTTCTTGATCCTTCCACGGGCGCTATCCGTGCCTTGGTGGGCGGACGGGATCACAGCACTGCTCGGGGGCTGAATCGGGCCACCCAAGCTTACCGTCAACCGGGTTCAACCGTTAAGCCTTTAGTAGTTTACGCACCCGCTATGGAAAAAGGAGGCTTCTTCCCCGGAACGGTACTCGACGATATGCCAGTGAAATACAATGCCGGAAACGGTAAAGTGTGGGCCCCCACCAATTACGACACCGAATATGCCGGATGGCGAGGGCTTATTTCCATGCGTTTTGCTGTTCAAAACTCCGTTAATGTCTACGCTGTCAAGCTGATGAATATGGTAGGGGTCGAATACAGTTGGAATTTTGGCAAAAACAGTCTCGGGCTACCATTAGAAGAAAATGATAAAGTATTAAGCTTAGCCTTAGGAACAAATCATGTCACTACTCTGGATATGGCTTCTGCCTATGGAGTATTTGCCAATGATGGGGTTCGTGCAACTCCCCATGCCGTAGTTAAAGTGCTTGACTCAAGTGGCAAAGAAATTATTACTCCAACAATTAAAGTAGAACGCACGATGAAAGAGACCTCCGCCTACCTGATGAATAGCATGTTAAGGAGTGTTGTCACCAGTGGAACGGGGACAAGAGCTCAAGTTGGAAATTGGGCAGTGGCCGGCAAGACGGGAACCACTTCACTGGAGCCGGATATTTACGGTTATCGCACCGGAAACCCCGATGCTTGGTTCGCCGGCTATACCCCTAACTATGTCGGTATCGTCTGGATGGGCTACGATAAAGATGATGAAACTTTAACCCACTATCTCCGCCAAGTATACGGTGGCGGCTTTCCGGCACAGATCTGGAAAAATGTTATGACAGTGGCCCATGACGGGCTCACAGTACAGACAGAATTCAAACGTCCGGCCGGTATTGTCAGCGGTTCTTACGACACTAAGTCTGGACTATTACCCAGCAGTTTGACTCCTAAGAACTTTGTCCGTACCGAAATTGCGGCACAAGGGGATTTCCCCACTCGGGTCAGCGACATCTGGGTAGAAAAAGAGATTGACAAAGATCACCCTGCCTATCTTGCCGGGACAGGTACCGTTAATAAAGAGAAAAAAGTCTTCCTTAATATTACGGGACGTTATCCCGAGATACCTTGGCCCAGTGATGAAAAGCCTTTTCAAATGCCAAAAGAGGAATATAACGCGACCCCTCCACCAACTGAAACAACAACTCCTCCCCTTGGGGATTCCAGCATCCCCGTTCCGATCCCCGGAATCGTAGTTTACGACGCATCACAACAAACGGCAACGCTACCAGTGACCTATCCGGCAGGGAGCGAAGAGCACACTCTCACGATTTATGTGAAATTCCCTGATCAAGACTTTATCCAGACCTATTCCACACAACAGGAGATCTCTGAGGAGATCCATATTCCCTTAAGTGTGGATGGAGAATCTCCTTCTCCGGGAGAATACCGTTTCTGGGTAAGCTTAGTGAACTCAGAAGGGGTAGCAGGCAATCCTTCCGAGGGTGCAAGTTTATCTATTGCAGACTAAATATTTAAGTTAAAAGCAGCTCAATGCATATTAAAGAACCGCTTGAAATCTCACGATTACAAGCGGTTCTTTGCGTCATGTTTTATACTGCTGTTTCGTCTGGGTTATGTAATATACCTATAATACCGCATTCGTATCTGTGCTAAACTACTTCTTCTTAATGGCCAAGACGTAGATTACCCCCAGAATAACGATAACTCCTCCGACAACTACCCAAGGACTCATAGGCTCTTTGGCCTCCGGTACTTCTGCTGCAGGTTCTTCTACTGCTGGAGTTTCTGTTGCTGGTGTCTCAGTTGATGGAGTTTCTGTTGATGGTGTCTCAGTTGATGGTGTCTCAGTTGATGGTGTCTCACCAGCAGGAGCCGCTCCGTCACCGCCAAATCCTTCCTCGTGACAGGGTGTACAGGTTTTACCATCTGGACTCATTTCAGGGACTGCCTGCGTAGTTGCCGCTGAGCTAAAGAACACACCGACAGAAAGACCAATGAACAATGTACACAACAATAAAAATCGACTTTTGTTCCTCATTCTAACTCACCCCCTCTAGTATAATATCATTATTGACTTGCACGTACAAGTACTTTCATTTGAAGAATAGCGAAACTTCTCTGACTTGTCAAACATGGATTTTTTCCTAGTTTTTTGCCTAGGCTTTTCTTTATTCTATCGCAAACTATCGCACGACTCGAAAATCGGGGTGTTCTTGCATTTTATTATAGATAGTTCTCCGCGTCACCCCTAACTTCTCTGCGGCTGCACTGACGTTACCACCGACTGATTTTAAAACATGATCGATAATCATAGTCTCAGCAGTACTCAACAGCCCTTGTTCTTGCTTTCCTGAGCACTTCCCTAGTATGTCTTCTACCAAGCCTTTTGTTATAGAGTCATGATAGTGTTCTTGGATTCTTTTTGGTAAGAACTCAACCTTCAGTATTGATCCTGTTCCCATAAGAATGATGGCCCTCTCAATCGAGTGCTCTAACTCCCGAACATTCCCTCTCCAAGTATAGTTCTTTAGAGCAGCCACGAATTCTTCATTCATTTCGATCTCTTGAGCCAGTCCGTATTTGCGCGAGAACTTATCCATAAATGCCTCGGCCAAGAGCATAATATCCTCACGCCGTTCCCTCAGGGCCGGTAAGTCGATAATAAAGGTACTAATTCGAAAGTAAAGATCTTCGCGAAATAATCCCTTATCCGATTCTTCTAAGAGATCTTTTTTGGTTGCAGAGATCAAGCGGATGTCCACAGGAATTTCTTTAGTACTACCAACCTTCTGAATTCTTCCGGTTGAAAGGACACGGAGTAACTTGATTTGGTCCAGCACAGGCATACTCTCTATTTCATCCAGGAACAAGGTTCCTCCAGAAGCCGCCTCAATTTTGCCTATTTTACCCCCTTTTGAAGCTCCGGTGAAGGCCCCCTCCTCATAGCCAAATAGCTCGCTTTCCACTAACTCTGCGGGAATCGCTCCACAATTAATCGGGATAAAGGGCATATCCCGCCTCGGACTTGCATAATGAATCGCTTGGGCAAACATTTCCTTTCCCGTACCATTTTCTCCGAAGATGAGTACAGGAACAGCGGTGCCAGCAATATTTTCGCCTATTTCTTTAGCCTCATTAAGGTCACCACTTTGACCAACAATATCATCAAAACAATAGAGTCCTTCGCACTTGTCACTTGACTCTCGGCCCTGTTCAGTTACGTGCTCGGCGAAAGATTTCTTCTCGACCAAGGTGATAATTTTGCTTTTTTCAAATTCACCCTTTTCCAGAGCGTTACTGCTTAGATAGAAAGCTCTCCCATCGAGATTGATCTCCTTTTGGGCAAATACCGCGTTCCACTCCTCTTGTGAGAAGTGTTTGCTCAACTTCTTCAGGGGATCCTGACCTTTACTATACTTTAAGAGATTAAGGATTTTCTCATTATAGTGGGTGGTGTTATCTTCATTGACATAGGCGACACCTTGGGGGAGCACATCCATAATCGCTTTAATCTTGCTTTCGTGTTTTTGGGTCATCGGAATATAGAGACGGTCAAAGACCTGAGCAAGATAATGAACAAGCCAATAGGCCTCTTGGGATCTTTCCAGATCCATTAAACTGATGGAGATCCCCCCAAGCACCTCACCTTTATCATTGTGAAGAGGGGCGGCAACACCCACCCCCTGCAACTCGGACTGTTTTAGGTAATTCAGCGGATTGACCAATAAAATTGTTCTATTTTCAGATAGGGCTAGAGTGGACGCCGTTGTTCCGACCGTCCTTTCCGAGCATTCTCCGATAAGGTTTTTAAAGGGGCCATTCATATCATCATAAATCTGCTGGGTGATGCACTCATGGGTGCGAAAGCTAAATGTACACCCCTGATAGTTCAGTAGTTCAATCGCACTTTTTAAAAAGGGGTAATATCGTTCATAGCACTCTTTAAAATTTGCTAGCTTATTGCTCATTGATTTGTCTAGTGGGTGATGACAGATCTTGGCAAGGGGATCCACCCGGTTCTGTCGGCTCCTAACCCATGAATGATAAACGGCTCTGGGAACAATCTGCGCATCAACAGGCTTACCTTCTAAAAAAAGATTCCGCTGATCCCTGCATTTCTGCAGATAAGCCTTCTGATTACCCTCGTTTATCAGGTTTAATAGTGCCTTAATATTCACGGGGGAACCCCTCCCTTCGAGCTCAATGCGTGCAAAGCAACAAATTCTTGAGTCCATTTTCACATGTCTTGAGCAAACAACACGCCCGCATTGGTTACTTATATTGATTATACAGTTAAGTTGGGGAAAAGACTACTTTGCAATATGCTTTCCTGCAATATAGCCAAAGGTTCCCGCCGAAGCAATTCCACCAGCATACACTTCTCTAAAGATTCCTGCGCAAGGTGGGCAGGCATAGAGATTGGGGATCGGTGTTCTTTGTAAATCAAGGACTTGTGCATTCTCATTGATAGCAAGCCCACCAAAGGTGTGATAGATGTTTGCTGTTATGGGAACTGCGTAAAAGGGTCCTTGAGCAATCTTATTATGATTGAGAAGTCGAGGAACTTCAAGACTATCCGTAGTACCACTATCAATGGCCTTGTTATAATCGTTAATTGTCTTTATGAGGGCTCCCTTATGCATACCATGGATTTCTTGGCATTTCGTAGCTAACTCCTCAAGGGTAGCTCCTTCTACAACCTTACCACCCTGTTCCTGATACATTTTGAGGATCGTGTCTGAACCTTTTGCTTTTTCAAGAGTGTTTTTATCTCCAATCATGAAGGCCATTGCTCTTTTTTGCTTCAATACTTCTTGGGGAAGTCTGGCATATTTAGCTTCTATGGGAGAGGTCTCATCGGCAAAGCGTTTTCCTTGGAGATTTACCATAATCGAGATGCTCTCATCAGGGAAAAGGTAATTAATCCACATGGGAACGAATGGACGCCCACCACTGATTCCCGGTAAGGTTTGAGGATCACCGGCACGTTTCGCTTCGTATTCTGCTGGGCTATCTTCAACTGCTGGCCCAGGTACGATGCCGTTAAACGTCCCCGAAAAAGTAGAGAAGTTGCCTTGAGTCATAGCTCCCACACCTTGGGCCATAAGCATGCCGCTTCCGGTATTATAAGGAGTTCCCATATTGCGGGCCACATCACCATTTGGTCCGATGTACTTGGCCATCAACCCTTTATTGGATTGGAATCCACCCGTAGCTAAAACTACCGCTCCAGCCTTAATAAAAATAGCCTTGGCTTCACCATTTTTGATAGCTTGAACACCGCTAACTACCCCACTTTCATCAATGACAAGGCGCAAGCCACGTGTTTGGAGCATAATTGTGCCACCCTTGCTCGTGATGAAGTTAGTTAAAGCATCAAAATAAGCTTTGTGCTTAAGATATCCGGCTTCACCAGAACCTAAGGCCCAGTCATTGTTGAAGCCCTTGCCACCGGGATGCTTCTTAAGCGGAATTCCATTCTTTTGTAGCCACGGAATATATTCCTGTCTAAAGGTCTCCACGTACTTCTTAGCAAGGACGGGATCACCCAGGTCCTCAGTATGTTCTTTGTATTTCTCCCAAGTATCTAAACCCCAAGAGTGGATGGTTCCACCGGAATAGGCGGAGCCGCCACCTAGAAATGCACTAATTTCACAGAGGATAACCTTCTTACCTTCTTCAGCTGCGGCAGCGGCTGCACTTAACCCACCATTACCTCCGCCAATTACGACGACGTCAGTTTCATGATCCCAAGCTTCAGGAGTTGACGCAGGTGCAACTGCTCCAGTGGTATTACATCCGACTAAAAAACTGGACCCAGCCACTACAGCAGCACCCGCTGCAGCGCGTTTAAGAAAATCTCTTCGGTTAATTGTCATAACTATTCCCTCCTAGATTTTTTTTGACTTGCCCTTAAGGAGCCTGACGGGGTAGTTCCCTTGTTCCCTCCTTGTCTCTTTTAAAACTATGTGTTTTCTGTGAACACTAAATAATAATGCAATATCCGTGCCATCAATAACGCGATAGGATGAGTTTGTTAAACAGAGCACTTTCACTAAGTTCTGCCCACCCTCCTCCCATAAGGCTATAATGGAACTTATTGTATAAATTTTTCATAAGTCTTTTTATGATCAATTTTGTTACAGATAGTTGTTACAACAAGAATTTAAACCCAATATTACAAAAGCGTGCTCGAAAATGAGCACGCTTTCTTTTTTCCTGTTATTTACTTTCGCTGTCTTCTGCTTCTTCTTTACTCTCAGCAACTTGCTTTGGAGCTTCCTTCTTACTCTTCTTACTATCATCATCTGAAAGATCTGTCGCATCCTTAAACTCTTTAAGCCCTTTGCCTAAGCCCTTGCCTAATTCGGGGAGCTTTCCTGGTCCAAAAAGAATCAGAGCTATCACTAAACCGATGACTGCAACAGTAGGGGTAATCATACCAAATGTAGCCATATCTTCACCTCATGTCATTATTCCATATACAAGCATTATATACATATACCATTGAAAAAATCCACAAAAATCGTGATATCTTTTCTCTTACCTTAATTCTACTACGGTTACGCCGAGATCTCCTTCACCATGCTGACCGATGCGGAAGGATTTAACATGATGATGTCCACGTAAGAATTCATGAATGCCATTCCTTAAGGCTCCCGTCCCTTTTCCATGAATGACATAGACCTGGCCTACTCCTGTGAGAACGGCATCATCTAGATACTTATCTAACTCAAAGCTGGCTTCTTCCACCAT
The DNA here is from genome assembly GCA_050251735.1 of Desulfitobacterium sp. GTDB lineage: Bacteria > Bacillota > Desulfitobacteriia > Desulfitobacteriales > Desulfitobacteriaceae > Desulfitobacterium. Next base: position 43,795 of record JBFWMF010000023.1, on the reverse strand, counting down.
CATCCCCCGTAAATCAATTTCTGTACGGATGGTTTCAGCTTTCTTCATTTCTCCCCTGCCCTGACTATTAACCGAGCGGGTGGAGCGAGTTGGTTTTTCTTCTTTTTCTATGCGTATTTCACTGATGGGGACATTGAGTTTGATGACCCCGGCTTGAACGAGAATTTCGCCTGAGCTGTTCGGCAGCTTCAACACCTGCCCCTTCTGACGAAGTTTGGTCATATAGACCATTTGTCCCAGTTTAATCTCCTCAGGATTGACACCGTTCGAGGTCTTAGGTTGGCTATCAGGAGCCCCTACTTTATTGGATAATTTTCGGATTCCCTGGCGAGCTCGTTCCACTGCTTGCTGATCCTTGCGATCCTCTTTTAGAGCAAGCTTAAGTTCATCAATCAATCGATCCGCTTCACGTCTTGCTTCGCGGACAATCTCTGTAGCTTGATCCTTTGCTTTTGCCATAAGTTCTTGGTAGTCATCCTCAAGCTTTTGGGATTTTTCCTTCAGACCCAGGCTTTCCATCTCAATCATCTGACGTTCCTCGCGGGCACGCCGCTTTTCGAAATCAATCTCTCGTTGGGTATCCTCGAGATTTTCGATTAAATCCGCAACCTGCATTTCCCGTTCCGTGACGAAGGTACGAGCTCGCACCAAAACCTCTTCCGGCAAGCCTAATCGACCGGCGATATAAAAGGCATTGCTCTTGCCAGGGATCCCAATCAATAATCGATAGGTAGGTCTTAAGGTCTCTGAGTCAAATTCCACCGAGGCATTTTCTACCCGTGGTGTATTATAGGCAAAATTCTTTAAGGCCCCATAGTGGGTGGTAGCGACAATTCTCGAGCCCCGCTCATGGAGCTCTGCGATGATGGCCATGGCTAGGGCCGACCCTTCGGTGGGGTCAGTTCCCGCTCCCACTTCATCGAGAAGAATCAAGGAGCGCTTATCGGCCTTCTGTACGATCTCGACGATATTCCTCATATGACCACTGAAGGTACTTAAGGATTGTTCTACGCTCTGCTCATCCCCGATATCCGCGAAGATCTGAGTAAACACTCCCACGCGAGAATCGGATTCAGCAGGGATATGCAAGCCGCACTGCGTCATCGCTGCCAAGAGACCTATCGTCTTGAGGGCAACGGTTTTTCCGCCCGTATTGGGACCAGTGACCACGACCGTATCAAATCGCGTCCCCAATTCAATGGTTAAGGGAACGACTTTTCCTGCCAATAACGGATGTCTTGCTTGAATCAGGCTAATCTCTTGCTTATCTGTAAGAATCGGCGCTCCGGCATTCATCTCTTCACTCAAATGTGCCTTAGCTAGGATAAAATCCACCCGTGCCAAGGCTTCATGAGCCTCTGCGATGGACTCCGCCTCGCCTTCAACTCGCGCCGACAGAAGCAAGAGAATTCGTTGTACCTCCCGCTGTTCCTTGAGGATGACTTCCCTTAATTCATTACCCAGATTGACCACGGTCATGGGCTCGATGAAAAGCGTTGCCCCACTGGCTGATTGATCGTGGACAATCCCTTGGAAGGATTGACGATATTCCTGTTTGACCGGTACAACATAACGTTCCGAGCGCTGCGTTATGATGGGATCCTGAAGGATTTTCTGGTAGGCGGGATTGCGAATAATCCCTTCTAGGGTTTCCCGGATCCGGCTCTGCAAACGCCCAACTCCTCGCCGTAACTCCATAAGCAGAGGAGAGGCTTGATCGGCTACCTGCCCATCTTCTGTGATGCAACGACTTATTTCCTCTTCAATGCCCTTGGGCAAAAGGACGCTTTCCATGATTCCTTTGAGGTGAGGGGTCTCCACCTTCCCTTCTGAAAGACTTTGTTTAACATAGCGTGCTGCCTTTAAGGTGTCGCGGATCTGTAACAGTTCATCAGGAGTTAAGGTGCCTCCCCTGAGACAACGCTCTAATAAAGGACGTATTTCCTTCGCCCCTCGCACCGAAAACAGCGGATTGACCCGCAGAATGCTCTTACCCTCTCCCGTCTCCTCCAAAGCCTCGCGGACAAGATCGAGATGAGCATAAGGCTTCATATCTTCAGCTAATTCCCGCGCCCGAGGTAACAAGCATAGCCGTGCTAGTCCCTCGAGAATCTTATCAAAATCGAGTTTTCTAATCACTCGTTCTTCAATTACCATCTTCGACCCTTTCCCTCCCATTTTGGGGACAAGGATGAATCAAGGGGACAGGTCCCTTGATTCACCATCATCTGCATCATCCGTACTAACACGGCACTAATTCTATATATCGAGTAACTCCAAGCCCACGCTGCCACCGAGCAAAGCGAAGTATCTTTCCCTAATCTCTATAGGACTCCCCGGAAATAATGCCCTTTAGTAAACCCTTCTGGGAAACGTTCCTCCAGGTAAGCACTGACCTTTTCAGCCTGCTCTTCTGAGATTCTCTCTCCATCAAGGGCCCGCTCCCAGCCTTCGAGAAAGACCCTTATGGTATCACGAATCTGGACAGGGGTAGCTCGATCTAATTGCAAACGAACTCGCTGAACCCCCATCTTAGCAATCGCACCTAACTCCTTATAGAGGTTCAAGCGCTTTACATTATATAGATGCATCCGACAATCCAAATCTGTCTCGATCGGAAAATCATATTTCATTCGATCCCTAAGGTAGTGAGGTTCCTTCACACAGGGCACACTGCATTTCGAACCCTTTTTACCACCGAGTGTCGCACCCACCGGACAATACTCACTGACCATCATCTCCAAATCCCCGAAGACAAAGAGCTCGGTCTTCGGCCAGCGGGCCAAACTCTCAATCTGACTGTGCTCAAGCTCTGTGGATAGAGTAACTCCCTGGGCACCTAAGCGAAGAAAATGCGCAATGGCAGCCTCATTAAAAAGATTCACAGGATAATCTACTTCAAAAGTCCAATCTGAATCAAGGGCCTTGAGCATTTCCAGCTCACCCAGGTTCGAGATCATGATGCTCGGGCGGTCCTCCCAGTCTCTAATTTTCCTTAAATTATCCTGCCACCATGCACTTTGTTCCTCATTTAAGATGCGAGGCAAGCGTAAAAGGCAGTCAGCTCCTTGTTCCTTACAAAGCCTAACGGCCATGCGGAGATCATCTAGGCTCATACCCTTCCGGGAACGCCAACGCTCCCCTCCTAGGGCAATTCGCCTCGCCCCTGCGATGATTGCCGCCTTCACTCCTTCTAGATCGCTGATGGCCACGGTCAAGCTTTTAGCCGCCACTAAACCTAGACCTCGATGTGTATGCTCTTTAGCTTCTCTAGTTAATGAAGCTCTATGTTGCTGAATCTGTTTCTCTTGCTCCCCTTGCAGCCTATCCTTCCAATCCTTCAGACGCTGACGATAGACCCCGCGGGAGATGCGCTCATATGCGTGTGCACTTTGAAGCAGCCCTTCTACAGCCAATCTTCTCATTTCATTGAGCTCACTGACCGGAAGCATCACACCGTCCTCTACCTCAAGCTCTAATTCCTCAAGCCAGAAGGGCGTCGTCCCCAAGCGACCCAGCTGTTGAAAAGCATACTCCTGAGTCAAAGGACGCTTCATTGCCTGCTGAGCCGGAATGGAGGAACTTACTTTAACTTGCTTATGACGATCCTCCACTTCTAAGGTCATAACCTCGCCAATGGAACCCGTCAAGCGCATCTTTAAGGGACGCTTCCGTTGTTCTTTTCCCTCTTGAAAGCTCTGACGGGCCTTATCCATCAAAAGCTCATCATGAGTCTTAAATACTCGATCCCCAGGATGTGATTTGCCCACAAAGTCAATCTGAACGATGTCTCCAGGATTTCCTACCTCAATTTCGTTCTTACCTCGCCAAACCTTATTGACCGTGATTCCTTCGCGGCCTCTGCTCGTCCAGATTTCTATCCCGTCCCCGGGTCTAAGATAAGCCTCGAGCTTTATCTCCAGTTGATTGCCGGTATTCTTTGTGATTCGACCTAGGCGGATACCGCGATTATTAGGACGGGCATAACTCATCAGCTCTGCCCCGGGATGACCATGGAAGTATCCTTGGGAAAAATCCCGATTAAAAATCTGCAGTAGTTCAGTCTTTTCTTCCTTCGTGACCCCTGATCCAACACCCTTCTCTTCAGAAAGCACCTGATCTAAGGCGCGACGATAGACACGAATGACTGTAGCCACATATTCCGGCCGCTTCATCCGTCCTTCAACCTTCAGAGAATAGACCCCACTTTCTTGTAGGTTACGGATTTCCTCCACAAAATTTAAATCCCGTGGACTGAGCAGATGATTGCCCAGGTTGGCCTCCGCTAATAAGTCCGTCTTGTCCTCATTCATAAGCTGATAGGTTAAGCGACAGGGCTGAGCACAGCGCCCCCGATTCCCGCTCCGGCCTCCGATATAACTGGACATTAAGCATTGACCAGAATAACAAATACAAAGTGCCCCGTGCACAAAAACCTCAATATCTAAAGGGGTCGTGGCTGAAATCTTCTTCATCTCTTCTGCTGTCACTTCCCGAGCAAAAACCACCCTCTGAAAGCCCAACCTCTCCGCGTGACGAACGCCCCAAGTCGTATTGATGGTCATTTGCGTACTGGCATGGCGCTCCATCTCCGGCAAGACGCTCTGAATTAGCTCAGCTACGCCGATATCCTGAAGAATCAGGGCATCCACCCCAATATCGTATAAATCATAAAGATAATCATAAAGCTCCGGAAACTCACGATCCGCGATCAGAATATTCACCGTCACATAGACCATCGCTTCCCGCTCGTGGGCATACTGAACCACCTTACGGAGTTCATCCAAACTAAAATTAGTGGCATTGGCCCGTGCATTAAAGCTTTGACCGCCCAAATAAACCGCATCAGCCCCATTTTCCACCGCAGCCTTAAACGCCTCAAAGCTCCCCGCCGGAGCCAAAAGCTCCATCGGGACTTGGCTATGGCGATTTATGCTATTGTTATCCACCGAATTCTTAATTTGCGACATTATTCAATTCCTCGTTCCTATATGTATCCCCTTGTAAAGTATACCCAAGGATTTTGCGTTACAAGAGTGAACGCCTTCTAAGCGAGCAGGTAACTGTTCTTCGCGAAAAGCAAGTAGCGGAGTCAGGTTGGAAACAGGACGTTTCCAACCAGCTACGAGGCAGGAGCCGATTTAGCTGGGACGAAAGCCGGATGAGGCTTTCGCCCAAGCCGCCTATCGCAGAGAATGACTTAGCGGCGCAGGTCCGGCGGAGTAGCATGCTTGAGCGATTAGAACAGTCCGCGCAGCTTACTAAGTAAACGGTGTAACGCAAAATCCTGGAGATACGCATAAATAAAGCTATGTCAATATCATCCCCATAATCCCCGGCGTGACATCCTCCAACCGCTCCCACTGGGGCCACTCCACTTGTCGATTGGACCACCCTAAAGCAGGCACCGGGTTTTGCGTATGACCTTTGACACAAAAATCCTCAAAATTACCATGATCGCTGGTCAACAGCCAAGTTACATCCTCATGGCGAACGACGCTCATCAAGCCACCGATAAATTCATCAATCTGCTCCATTAAAGCAATCGACTTTTCCCAATCCTGCTTATGACCTCGCACATCCGTCTGGAAGAATTCATAGAGGGTAAAATCATGCTCTAGGGTTATGTGGCCGAGGTTCTGCCCCGCTTGATAAGGCGAGAACAACGGGATATCTAATTCGGGCTCCATTTCCCTGAGAATCACATTAGTTAAGTCATGGTAGATTCCCTTTCCCGCGAGCAGCTCAGGGGCCTTTCGCAAGCGCACTCCACCGGCTAAGGCAGATACGGTGGAAGCAGTATGCCTCCTCTTTCCCGAAGCGATCATCTGATCATATTGATCAGTAAAGGCATTTGCAAAAGTTACCTGTTTGCCACGATCGGCCAATTGCTTAAATATCGATTTTTTGTTAATAATCGACACCAGTTTTTCATTAGGGTAGGCGTTCAAATGAAATCCCAAAGCTTTTGCCCCATTTTCTCCAGTCCATAGGGTGGTCTGCCCTGTTGCACTCTGAGGAATCCCAGGGACATCTAAGGAAGCATCCAAGGGAGTTAAAAATACCTTCTCTGTCTTAATTCTCCGATCTTGGCCCCATAAATAATGTCCCCCCAGCAATTCATCTAAATGAGGTGTATGTGCAGCAACAATAGGGTTGTCCTGCTCGTTGCCTAGGCCAAACCCATCGAGAAAAATCATCACAAAATGCAATCAGTTCACCCTCCACGAATTCAATCAAAACACTCTATCGTTCGATCGATTATCTATCTTTCTATTATTACACCAAATCAACGCAATCCAAAATACTTTTATCTATATATTTACTTTCTGCTAATGTAGCATTAGCTATCCACATAAATACTTCTCTATCGCTGTTCTTAGTTTATCCAAAAACCTATGAAAAAGCCAGTTCCTCGCAACATTAGAAAGGCGTAACTTAACAAGCTACGCCCTCTTCAATAGTAACTAAATTTATCACTGTGCTCAACTAACCATTCAGTGGGGATTGGTTCCCTTCTGAAGGAAGTCTCGTTCATTCTTCCGGACTCTCGATAAGCTGCAGGAGGGTCTCCTGTTCTTCCCGGAGTTTTTCTAACTCATCGGCCAAATTCAAGGCGGCCAGAATCGCAATTTGATGAACAGCCAAACGTGGCAGCCGCTGGGCAATGAGACGCATTTTTTTGTCTACCTCATGAGCAACCTTTAGGATGTAATCCGAGCTTTCCTTACCGCGAACCACATGCTTTTCCCCGTAAATCTCCACAATGACCTTTTCTTGTTCATCAGCCATATGAGACACCCCCCAGATACTATATTACTTTCTCCAGGCAGCTCCAAATTCCTCTTCTATTCCGTCAAGAACTTGCTGATTTAGAGCATTTACTTCCTCATCCTTCAAGGTTCGATCCAAGGATTGATACTTTAAGGTGAAGGCTAAGCTTTTACGATCTTCGGGGATGGGTTTGCCCGTATAGACATCAAAGATATCCACTTGCTCGAGAAGCTCCCCTCCCAGTACTTTGATTCGCTTCATGACATCTTGAGCAGAGACCTCCAGAGGAACTATCACCGCTAAATCCCGATGCATCGCCGGAAACTTAGGGATCGAGTAGGCGCGAATGTTCATATTGCTGGCAGCCATCATAGGTGCAACAGCCAGTTCAAAGATTAGGGCTCTTTCCAGCTCCCACTCTTTGCCTAGGGCAGGATGAATCTCGCCCATAAAACCGATCTTCTCGCCCTTGAGGAAAATTTCCGCCGAACGTCCCGGGTGGGTAAGTTCAGCTTGTTGGGGCACACGATACTCCAATTCCAGACCAAATTCACGAGCGATTTCCTCGATGATCCCTTTGATTGTATAGAAGTCATACTCAGTGACGGGAGTGGTCCAATGGCGCGGGGATTTACCCCAGATGACGCCGGCGCAATGGAGCTCCTCTTGAGGGAGGTGGATTAAGGGACGTTCCTTGCTCTTATAGCTACTCCCCAGTTCAAAGAGACGGATATCCAGGTTACGGCGCGCAATATTACGAGCGGCTATCTCCATAATGCTGGGCAGCAAGGCCGTTCTCATAACGCTTAGCTCTTCCCGAAGTGGATTCAATAAGGGAATAGCTTGCTCCATATCTCCAAACTTCTGATCGGCATCCGGTCGAGTGAAGGAATAGGTCATCACCTCATTTAACCCTAAGCGAATCAGCAGGTGGCGAAGCTTGCGTCGGAACTCTTGTTCAGGAGTTCTGCGCCCTTGGGTTTGATCTCCTTGCGGAAAAGTGGTGGGAATCCGATCATACCCAGTCAAACGGGCGACTTCTTCGATTAGATCCTCTTCGATCGTAATATCGGCACGATAGGTGGGAATCTCCACCTTATAGGTTCCCGCCTCTTCTTGATAGGAGAAACGAAGACGCTTCAGCACCTGAGTGATTTCTTCTGCCGTCAATTGGGTGCCTAAGAGGGCGTTGGTTTTCTCCACCGTCAAGGTCACCACTGCCGGCTCGGAGAGCTGGCTGATTTGCTCTACGAAGCCTACCGGTTTGCCCGCTCCCAGCTCAATCACTAGCTCAGCGACACGACCTAGGGTTGACGCCACACCATGAGGATTAACTCCTTTTTCAAAGCGGTTGGAAGCCTCAGAGCGCAGTCCTAAACGCCGACTGGTCCGGCGGATACTTACTCCGGAAAAATGCGCTGATTCCACAAACAAACGCTTAGTGGAGTCGGTGATTTCACTATTCAAGCCACCCATGACCCCGGCCAAACCAAGGGCCTTCTCATCGTCGGCGATCAAAAGCATTTCTGAATCGAGTTCTCTCTCCGTATCATCTAGGGTCGTCAGCTTCTCACTGGCTTGAGCACAGCGCACATGGACGGCACCGGCGATAGCATCTCGGTCAAAAGCATGCAAGGGCTGCCCCATTTCCAGCATGATGTAATTGGTGATATCCACGATATTGCTGATCGGGCGGACTCCCGCTGCTTTCAGACGTTTTTGCAGCCACGCCGGAGAGGGTTCGATTTTGACATTTTCGACGACCAGACCCGCATAACGATGGCAAAGCTCCGGATCCTCGATGATAATCTTGGCTTGAGGATCGATGGGATAGTCGGGGCCTTTTTCTGTTTCTGCCCAAGCCGGTAGATGAAGTTCACCCCCGGTCAAGGAAGACACTTCTCGAGCGACGTTAATCATACCTAAGCAATCCGGCCGATTAGGATAGAGCTCCAAATCCAAAACGCAATCGCCCTGGCCGACGAGGGTATCCATGGTTGTGCCTAGGGGCGTATCGGGAGGTAAAATCATGATCCCGTCCTCGCTGCGCGGGTCTCCCGCGTCGGCATCCAAGCAAAGCTCTTCCGTGGAGCAGAGCATTCCTGAAGATTCCACACCCCGCAGCTTGGAGACCTCGATATGCACCCCGTTCGGCAAGGTTGTTCCCGGCAAAGCAACCGGGATGCGGTCTTTGATGAGCAGATTTTGGGCTCCCGTTACGATGGTCGTCTTCTTATCTCCCAAATTCACTTCACAGATCCACAATTTATCGGCGTCGGGATGATGCTCCATGCTCGTAATCTCGCCGACCACCACTTTTTCTATCCCATGATTCAAGTAATCTATGCCACCGACCTCAATCCCTCCTCGGGTCAAGATCTCAGCTAAATCTTCGGCAGATTGATCCACATCTACCAATTCACGTAACCATTCCAGACTGACTTTCATACCCCTGCCTCCTTAAAACTGTTGTAAAAAGCGCAAGTCGTTGTCGAACATGAGCCGCATATCTTCAATACCGTATTTCAGCATAGCAATCCGTTCCACACCCATCCCAAAGGCAAAGCCGGTCAGCTCTTTAGAATCATAGCCTCCCATTTCCAATACCTTAGGATGCACCATACCTGAACCTAAGATCTCAATCCAACCCGTACCCTTGCAGATACGGCAGCCGGAGCCACCGCAAAGCATGCAGGATACATCTACTTCCGCACTAGGCTCTGTGAAGGGGAAGAAGCTGGGGCGCAGACGAATTTCCCGTGATTCCCCAAACATCATCCTCGAGAAGTTGAGAAGGATTCCCTTAAGATCGGACATCCGAATACCCCGGTCCACCAGCAAGCCCTCCACTTGATGGAACATGGGTGAGTGGGTAGCGTCATCGTCCTTCCGATAGACTTTCCCCGGGCAGATGATTTTTACGGGAAGTTGGGGGCGCTGCTTTTCCATGGTGCGAATCTGGACCGGTGAGGTCTGTGTCCGCAGAAGAATCTCTTCCGTAATATAGAAGGAATCCTGCATTTCCCGAGCCGGATGCTCCTTGGGTAGATTCAGCGCTTCGAAATTATAGTAATCGCTCTCAATCTCCGGACCTTCGGCAATCTGGAAGCCCATGCCTAAGAAGATTTCTTCGATCTCTTCAATAACCTTGGTCAGAGGATGCTGGTGACCACGGGGTAGGCTCACACCCGGCAAACTAATATCGAGTTTTTCTTCTGCCAGTTGTTTTTGGAGAGTGGCGTTTTCTAACTCCTCGGAACGGCGAACCCAAGCTTCCTCGAGAATATCCCGAGTCTCATTGACCACTTGACCAAAGATCGGGCGTTCCTCGGGGCTTAAGCCTCCCATTTTTCGCAATTGCGCGGTCAAAGAACCTTTTTTGCCGAGAACTTTTACTTTCAGCTCCTGAAGCTCCTCCAAAGTGACGACCCTCTGAAGCTCGGCCAGTGTGTCTTCTTGAATACGTTGAACTTCCTGTTTCACGATAACCCTCCTAAAGATTTGATCAAATCCTTGAATACTAGCTAAAGAACCGAAGAAACGAACTAAATACAAACGACGATTAAATACAAAAAAATCCTCATCCCTAAAAAAGGGACGAGAATTATACTCCCGCGGTACCACCCTGGTTCGGCTCAAAAGAGCCACAGCTTCATTCTCCAATAACGGCGGAAACCGGGCTTGCTTATTATGATCCCTTCAGCAAACCACTCTCAGGGGAAATTTAACACCTCAGCCCCAAACTACGGGCTCAAGATGAGGCACTCTCTTAGCTAAGCTTCCAGTCTTTGGCTTAACCTCCCTGGAAAGAAAATAACCTTTTATCCTGATCATTGCATTTTCTTAATGGATTGAATGTTAAAGATTGCATACTGCTTATAAAGCAAGTAAGCATTAGGGGAACCGGTTACCTCAAAAATCTTCCAAAACCATTCTGCGGGAAACATCACTTCGCCCACCTTTCGGCCTGGATTCCTTAAAACCTGTTCACTAGAATTATAGCACCACCCCGCGAGGTTTTCAAGGAAACTCGGTCCAAACTGGCTCTTTTAGAGATTTTCGCAAGTTAACGAGAAGCTTTTAGCTCTCTTTGCGCCGTAACTCGTAGAGGATGATCCCCGTGGCCATGGCCACGTTAAGCGATTCGACACCATGACTCATAGGAATTGTAATGTGGTTTACTCCGGACCCCCGAAAAGCCTCCGAAGGTCCATTACCCTCGTTACCCACTATTAAGGCTAAGGGCATGGACACATCTGCCTCATAGAGATCCGCTCCTTGGATATCTCCTGTATACACAGTAATCTTATGTTCTTGGCAAAAGCTCAGAATCTCTTCCGGCTGACAGTGGGTAAGAATTTTCAGGGAAAAGATGGTTCCCATGGTACTTCTCAGGGCTTTCAGATTATACAAATCGACTGTCCCTTCTGTCAAGCACACCTGTGTGACACCGGCAGCCAAGGCTGTCCTGAGTATAGTCCCACAGTTACCGGGATCTTGAACCCCATCAAGAATCAGGAGGATGGGCAAATCTTGTGGATCTTGGTCCTGTAAATTTTGCGATGCTTGAGCTATTCTGAAATCCTTCCAGCTCCACTTTTCCTGCCTCACGATCGCCAGAATTCCTTGAGGATTTTCTGTATCGCTCATCTTCCGGAGTACTCGCTCCTCCACTTCAGTTATCGGTACATCTTTTTCTTTCAGTGCTTCCTCTAATTGCGGCCATACATCGTTGTACCGCTCTGGGCAGACAAAAACCTTGGTAAAGTTTGCACCTCGAAGGACTCCCTCTTCCACAAAGCGCCAACCTTCGATGAGAAACTCACCCGTTTCCTCGCGAAACTTCCGCTTATGGAGATTCACTACATACTTCACTTGTTCATTCTGTAAGGAGGTTAACACCCTATCACCCCGCGATAACTCGAATCTTATATTAATGCTCTAAAGCCTATTTTTACCCTACGTTGTTTTTTCAATCCTATATAACTTCATCACATTAAGGTCTCTTTCAATCGGTCGCGACCTTTATAGTACCTATGTAAAAAGGGTGCCTAAGCACCCTTTTATGTTATAAATTATTTCGCGCTTAATTGAGTTTTAGCCACATTGACTAATTCAGTAAAAGCAGCAGCATCATGGATAGCCAGATCAGCTAACATTTTGCGGTTGATGGATACGCCGGCCTTTTTGAGACCATTCATCATGCGGCTGTAGCTTAAACCGTTCAAACGGGAAGCAGCATTGATACGAGCAATCCATAATTTACGGAAATCACCTTTTTTATCTTTGCGGTGAGCATAAGCATACGCCAAGGACTTCATCACTTGCTCATTAGCTGGACGGTAGAGTTTACTTTTTGCTCCCCGGAAACCTTTTGCAAGCTTTAATACTTTTTTATGACGTTGATGCTTCGTTACCCCTCTTTTTACACGGGCCATAGCGAAGACCTCCTTACATGTTAATAATAGTTGAACTTATAGATAAGCGATCATACGGGCAATGCGTTTAGCATCGGTTTTGTGCATAATGGTCCCTTTTCGAAGAGCACGTTTACGCTTTGGAGATTTCTTCTCCAGAATATGGCTGGTAAAAGCATGATGACGAACAATTTTACCGGTACCTGTCTTCTTAAAACGTTTCGCGGCACCGCGATGTGTTTTCATTTTTGGCATTGGGATATCCCCCTCTCGTTTAGTCGTGTTTCAGAGGCGTTAAAATCATAATCATATTGCGCCCTTCAAGCTTGGGATCACGCTCTATATTAGCCTCAGCTTTACAAAACTCAGCTAGACGCAGGCACAAGACACGTCCTAACTCCGGGTGAGTAATCTCCCGACCTCGGAACATAATCGTTACCTTTACCTTATCGCCATCAATTAAAAAGCGTTGGGCGTTGCGTGCTTTGGTTTCGAAGTCATGGTCCTCAATATTAGGACGAAGTTTAACTTCTTTTATTTCCATGGTCTTCTGTTTTTTACGGGCTTCCTTATCCCGTTTGGCCTGCTCATACTTGTACTTGCCATAATCCATGATCTTACAAACAGGCGGTTTAGCAGTTGGGGCAATTTCCACCAAGTCCAGAGATTTTTCCACAGCCATCTGTTGAGCATCTCTGAGTTGGATAATACCCAATTGCTCTCCCTCTTCCCCGACAAGGCGAACTTCCCGGGCCCGGATTTCATCGTTAATCCGTAAATCCTTACTAATAACGAACCACCTCCATATAAAATCACACAAAAAAGACGGGCATAGTTCCACCCGTCTTCAATAACAAATCATGAGCAAGTAAATTAAGCTCAGGACCCGAAGATACCTCATCGACTTTGGCCATGAGGTGAGAAGCGGATGGCTTCTACTTGAACATTATCATTATAGTGAGTTTACAAGCTCTTGTCAAATACTATTTTAAAATTTGATCAGACAGCCAGTTTTTCATGATATCTTGATAAATTTTTTTAGCCCTGTTCTAAAGATAATTGTATGTATGGATTAATACGGTTTAGAATAGAGGCAAGGAGGAATCGACTATGAATAAAATTAAAATTGGCATTGTGGGTTACGGAAACCTTGGAAAAAGCGTTGAGTTAGGAATACGTCATAATAAGGATATGGAACTTGTCGGAGTATTTACAAGACGTGATCCTTCAGCGGTCAAAACTCTCACCGAAGGGGTTCCCGTCTTCACGATGGATGAGGCTCAACAGATGACTGATCAAATTGATGTTATGGTGCTTTGCGGCGGAAGCATGTCGGACATACCTGTTCAGGGACCTGAATTTGCAAGCCTCTTCAATACTGTCGATGGCTATGATACCCACGCGAGAATTCCGGAGTATTTTTCAGTCATGAATAAAAATGCTTTAGCAGCCAACAAAGTTTCCATTATTGCCAGCGGTTGGGACCCGGGAATGTTCTCGATCAATCGACTCTATGCCGAGGCAATCCTACCCGCGGGGAATACCCACACCTTCTGGGGAAAAGGAGTCAGTCAGGGCCATTCCGATGCGATCAGAAGAGTTAAGGGCGTCAGGAATGCCAAACAATATACTATTCCAAAGGAAAAGGCCATTGTAGCCGTTCGAACAGGAGATATGTCGGAGCTTGCGACAAGGGAAAAACATTGGCGCGAGTGCTTTGTGGTGGTTGAAGAGGGGGCCGATAAGGAGCAGATTGAACATGAGATAAAGACAATGCCCAATTATTTCGCGGACTATGACACAGAAGTACACTTTATTACAGAAGAAGAACTAGAAAAGAATCACCCTGGTCTTCCTCATGGCGGTTTAGTTGTACGTCATGGACGAACGGGTCTTCACGAAGAGCATAATCATGTCATTGAATATCAATTAGCTTTGGATTCCAACCCCGACTTCACAGCAAATGTCCTCGTTGCCTTTGCAAGGGCGGCATACCGCTTAAATCAGGAAGGAGTAGCCGGTGCCAAAACAGTAGTGGATATTGCCCCAGCTTACCTTTCAAGTAAATCGGCTGAAGAGCTTAGAAAGACCCTTATATGATGGGTTAGCAAAAAAGGATTCAAACCGCAAGGGTTGAATCCTTTTTGCCTATAATGATCTATAGCTATAGGTCACACCAATTGTTTCTTGTCTTTGATCTCTTCTTGAATCATGGCAATAAACTCAGCCACAGAGAGTTTTTCTCCGGCGTTGGATTGACCATAGCGACGGACGGCCACCGTGTCTGTCTCCGCTTCTTGATCGCCGACCACCAGAGCAAAGGGGATTTTATGAGTTTGTGCTTCCCGAATTTTATAGCTGATTTTCTCACGACGATCATCCAATTCAGCACGAATGTCTAGGTCGTTTAAACGACGGAGGAGGTCTTGGGCATATTCCTCATGACGATCGCTGATGGGCAGGATACGGACTTGAACCGGGGCCAGCCAGGTGGGGAAGGCTCCCGCATGGTGCTCTGTGAGCAGGGCAATAAAGCGTTCAATACTTCCGTAAACTACCCGATGAATCATAACGGGACGATGTTTTTGTCCGTCTTCGCCGACGTAGGTAAGGTCAAACTTCTCTGGCATTTGGAAATCCAACTGAATGGTTCCACACTGCCAAGTCCGACCTAAGCTATCCCGCAGATGGAAGTCGATTTTCGGTCCGTAGAAGGCTCCGTCCCCCGGATTGATTTTATAATTAATCTTCTTGGCGTCTAATGCTTCCTGTAGAGCGTTAGTGGCCATTTCCCAAGTCTCATCCGCTCCCATGGAATCTTCAGGACGTGTGGAGAGCTCCACATGGTACTCGAAACCAAAAACCTTATAGAAATGATCGACGAGATCAATGACACCACTAATTTCATCTTTGATCTGGGAAGGAAGCATAAAGATATGGGCATCGTCTTGGGTAAAGTTGCGCACCCGCAAGAGACCATTCAACGCACCCGAAAGCTCATGGCGATGGACTAAGCCCAGTTCACCCATTCTTATAGGGAGATCCCGATAGCTTCTGAGTCTTTGCTTATACATGATCATCCCACCAGGGCAGTTCATGGGCTTGACCGCAAAATCTTCCTCATCAATTTTAGTGGTATACATATTGTCTTTGTAATGATCCCAGTGTCCCGAGTTTTCCCACAGGTCGCGGCTGAGGATGATCGGAGTCTTAATCTCCTGATACCCCCGGCGGCGATGCTCTTGACGCCAGAAATCTTCTAATTGGTTGCGCAGAATCATCCCTTTAGGATGGAAGAAGGGGAAGCCCGGTCCTTCATCATGGAGACTGAATAGATCCAGCTCTACACCCAACCTGCGGTGGTCACGGCGTTTTGCCTCTTCAAGCTTGAAGAGGTAATCATCCAAGTCTTCCTTTTTAGCCCAGACCGTACCATAGATCCGTTGCAGCATTTTGTTCTTCTCGCTACCCCGCCAATACGCACCGGCTAAATTCATCAGCTTAAAGGCCTTCACTACCCCGGTAGCTGGGATATGGGGACCGGCACAAAGATCTGTAAAATTACCTTGTGTATAGAGTGAAATAACCGCATCCTCCGGAAGACCTTCGATCAGTTCGACTTTATACTTTTCGCCTTTGGCACCGAAGTGATCGAGGGCGTGGCTACGGGAAACCTCCTTGCGCGTATAGGCATTGTTCTCCTTAATCAGGCGGCGCATTTCTGCTTCGATCTTTTCCAGATCATCCGGCGTAAATACATGTTCAGAATCTAAATCATAATAAAACCCGTTGGCAATAGCCGGCCCGATACCAAATATCGTGCCGGGGAAAAGATTCTGCACCGCTTGGGCCATGATATGAGAGGTCGAGTGGCGCAGAACCTCTAAGCCCTCCTCACTATCGGCAGTGATGATCTCCACTTCTGCATCCTCTTGCAAGGGGAAGGATAAATCCTTCAGCTTACCATCCACTTTACCTGCTACTGCAGCCTTCGCTAGTCCTCTGGAGATAGAGGCCGCTAATTCCATGAGGCTCTTGCCGGCTTCGATTTCGCGAATCGAGCCATCCTTTAAAGTAATCTTTACCATCTTCGTTAACTCCCTTTTTCAAATTTCCAACCCATTTGTTGAAGATTCTTCAGTCAAATATTATCCTACAGTCCTACACTCTTGGAATTAATACAAAAAGCCCTCATCCCATATGGGACGAGAGCATTATTCCCGTGGTTCCACCCAAGTTAAAGCCTCGGACCGGCGAATCCCTAGTGGGGCATTCACGGCCTGATACTTTCTCTTTGCTCCCTTAACGCGGGCAGACGTCCGAGCCTACTCAGCTTCAACTCAGCACTCTGGGGTGGTTTTCTTCCGCTTCTTCATGAGAGACGCTTTCAGCCACGGCATCTCCTCTCTTACATAAAAACAAAGCAAAATACTTTCCCCATCATTGTTTTAAATAATTATATCGACCCTGAAAAGCTTTGTCAAATCTTCTCACAGATAGAACAGCTACCACTGCAATAGCTGACACGTCCTGCAAAGACTTGGCAGATGGTTTGCAAAGTATCCTGATACCCTTCATAACGAATATGCATCACAATCTCCCGCGGAGCCACAGCGATTAAGGCACTGACAAGCATATCTTCATAGGTCAGCTCTTGCGAAGAATCCATGAAGAACAAATCATCCATGGTCTTCTTGGTCATCCTTTTGCCTTCTTCATTATAAAGGTTGAATTTGCCTTGCTTGGTAATGCCTACATGCAAGGTATGAATACGAGGCTCTTGAGAATCTACAAAGTGTTTGAGCAAGTTGATAAACTCCACATACTCGGTAGCGATAACATGCTCATTGACTACATAGCTGACTGCTTTATTGATTTCTTCCTTATAACCCTTAGCCCGGAAGCGCAAAAAACCTTCCATATCAAAGAGTGGCTGTGCCTCCAAGCATTTTACGATTTGATTGACTAAGGACGCTTTGCGATGGATCCGGTAGCCCTTCCACTGTTGTGATTCTTCGTTGAGGTACTGGAGAGCTTTTTCAAAAACCTGCACGACTTCTTCTCGTTTCATTTTAAATTTTCTTCTTAATAACCAGCGTATATGATCCTTTTCCCAGTGGAGTAGGATTGTTTCAGCGATGGCATTAGCTAAATAATAGCTATGAATTTTTTGGGTGATCTCTTGATCCCTTTCATCCTCTATAGCTTCCATTTGAAACTCGCAATCAATTAACCAGCGCTTCCCTTGCTGGTATTCGTGAAGCACAACCGGTAGGTTCTCTTCCTCTTGGAGCTGACGAAGGCGCTCATAGATGCTTTCTCGATAATATTGAGTCCCAACCTGAACGGAGTGTTGTTCCAACCTAGCATCCCCTCCATAGTAGAGTATATGAGCAAGGTTTGCTCATATTTCGGCTTCAAACGAAATACTCTAGCTATTTCGCAAAACCATATATTCCCTACTATTGCCAGGTTGTGACATCCTTATTCCCTCATCTGATTATGCCGGAGGAATGCATGCACCGAGGTTATACCTTCTGACAATACAAAAAGGCCTGACCACAAATTGGCAAGCGCTTGCCAATTTGTGGTCAGGCCTAAACATTTTTATCTTGTAATGCGAATAAATTCTTTAATTCCAAAATCACTCTTCAGAATATGATCAAGTACCCAGTCGAAAATAAAATTCAAAAGCTTGCGCGTATGTCCATCTTGGTCGTGGTCAATGGCATCTAAATCAATGTTTTCGATCTCTTTGACAAAATCATCATGGGCAACTTTCTGCTTGAAGTATCCCGGGTACTTGATTTTCAACATATAGTCTTCTTCAGTTTTAAAATGGTAAATGGTATAGTCCTTGAGCTCTAAGATAATTGTCACGATCTTGTCGTACTTATCCGGTAGCAGGTAGTTTTCTAATAAGTCATAGATTTGATTACCGATTTCGAACAATCGCATATGTTGTTCATCAATCTCCGCTACCCCAATCGAATACTCCTCTTTCCACTTTAACATAGAATCACCTCTTCACATTCTTTATTGCTTGTGTATGGAAAAACTTATGTAGGGAATGGATTAGCCCTCGTGTAATTATGCATTAAGTACCAAGCTGTCTATAACCACTATTCTACATCATTTTTAGCTTAGTAAGCAAATACCCTCTACTCTTGCAGCAAATAATATGCGCCAAGAGAAGAGGGTAAAAAAAGATCCGCTTAAACCGATGTAGAAAAAATTGTTTATCTTTAGTCTGTCGCACTGGCTAAAAGTTCTTTCACATAGGTGGGTAGGGCAAAACAGCCCTTATGAATCTCTGTATTATAGTATTGAGTCTTGATACCTAAGTCGTTCCAGGCTTGTTCATCAAGATCCTTTAAAGGATCATATTTTTTCGAAGCAAAGCCAAAGAGCCAATGCCCTGATGGGTAAGTGGGAATATGCGCTTGATAGACACGGCACACGGGGAAGAACTCCTTAATCCGCTTATGAGCACGACCCATGTTCTGAGCATAATCTTCATAGTAAGGGCTTTCATGCTGGTTGACGAGAATTCCATCGTCCTTAAGGGCCTTATAGCAGTTACCATAGAATTCCTTAGTGAAAAGTCCTTCCCCCGGTCCAAAGGGGTCCGTGGAATCGACAATCACTAGATCATAGGCATTCTCCTTGGTCCGCACAAATTTTAACCCATCCTCAAAGAACAGATTGACTCGTGGATCCTCCAGCTTGCAGGCAGTCTGAGGCAGATATTCTTTGCAGACTTCTACCACAAGTTTATCTATCTCCACCATATCGATGTTTTCAATGGAGTCATAACGGGTCAACTCTCGGACCGTTCCTCCATCCCCGGCGCCAATGACCAGGACATTTTTAATCTTGGGATTGGTCGCCATAGCCACATGGACAATCATATCATGATAGATAAACTCGTCCTTCTCCGTCACCATCATCAGCCCATCCAGGGTAAAGAAGGTACCAAACTCTCGGGATTTAAACACATCAATCCGTTGAAATTCACTCTGCCCCGAGTAGAGTTGTCGGTCTACTTTAATTGAAAAGCGAACATTTTCCGTATGCTCTTCTGTATACCATAATTCCATAGCTATTCCTCCACGACTTTGATATTTTCAACAGCCATATCCTCTGTGCCTGTCAGGAAACAGCCTTTGACCTTAGAGTAAGCGATATACTCGATAATATCCTCAGTAATTCTCTCCCCCGGTGCCAAGATCGGAATCCCTGGTGGATAAGCCATCACAAATTCTCCGCTGATCTTGCCCTTACTCTCCTTGATCGGAACGGAATAGCTCTCTGCATAAAATGCGCGCTGGGGACCCATGACCACCACCGGGTTGATGTATTCATGATCGAACATACCCGCAATATCCTTCTGATAGCGCCGCTTAATCTCCGATAAAGCCGAAACCAAGCGTTCCAAAGCTAAGGCCCGATCCCCTACTGAAATAATCGCGAGAATATTACCGATATCCCCAAACTCGATTTGAATATCGTAATCATCCCGGAGAATGTCATAGACTTCGATGCCCGCTAGCCCAATTTGCCGAGTATGGATCGAAAGCTTAGTACAATCAAAATCATAGACCGAGTCCCCATTGTTTAATTCTTTGCCAAAAGCATAATAGCCGCCAAGCTTATTCACTTCATCCCGACCATAATTAGCCAGATATAGAGCTTTATCAAAAATGCGCTTGCCATCTAAGGCTAAGTTGCGCCGCGAAATATCTAAGGAGGATAGGAGTAGATAGGAAGCGCTGGTGGTTTGAGTTAGATTGATCATATGTCGAACTCGTCCAACATTCAAGCGCTCTCCGATTAATAACATAGAACTTTGGGTGAGACTTCCCCCCGTTTTATGCATACTGACAGCGGCCATATCTGCACCTGCTGCCATGGCACTGATGGGCATACCCTCTCCAAAATAAAAATGCGTACCATGTGCCTCATCCACCAGGACCAACATACCATGTTCATGGGCAAGCTCGGTGATCGTCTTCAGATCAGAACAAATGCCATAATAGGTTGGATTATTGACGAGTATGGCCTTGGCATCTGGGTTTTCCGCAATTGCTTTTTTGACATCTTCTACAGACATGCCTAAGGGAATCCCGAGCTCTCGATTGACCCCCGGATTCACATACGCAGGAATCGCTCCGCTGATGATCAAGGCATTAATAGCACTGCGGTGAACATTCCGCGGCATGATGATCTTCTCACCCTGTTTGCAGGCACTCATAACCATCGCCTGCACAGCCGAGGTGGTTCCGTTCACCATAAAAAAGGCATGATGGGCCCCAAAGGCCTCCGCAGCCAACTCTTCCGCCTCTTTGATTACAGAGATAGGATGTCCTAGGTTGTCCAAGGGTTTCATGGAGTTAACATCCACGGAAAGACATCGCTCTCCCAGAAACTCTGTTAATTCAGGATTTCCTCTCCCCTGCTTATGCCCGGGCACATCAAAAGGCACCACCCGCATGGACTTGTACTTAAGCAACGCCTCGTAGATGGGAGCCTTGCTTTGCCGTGGTGAATGCATGATACCACCCCCTTTATTATATCAAAATATAATGATACATATTTTTGCTAAAAAAGTCGATAAATATTAATCGATAAAGTAAAAATAAGTGAGCCATCGCTTCGAAATGCTTCGTATCAATTTTGCCCAATATCTTAGCAAAGGCTGCAGATATAATGATATATTTGTTCAACAAATTAGGCAAATGCCTCTAACCTCTTGTTAACTTTCAGTCTCTGTAATAGGTAAAGGCAAACGGGAATACTAAGTTAAATTTTCTTAAAAATATATATTGACAACTTTATTTTATATATGATAAAATAAAATTTTACTTTTTATCAAAAATATGATATACTTATAAAGTAATTATAGGGAGGTGCATTTCATGTTTCAAGTAGGCGACAAAATTGTTTACCCCGTGTTTGGAACTTGCATTATTGATGCAGTGGAAGAGAAGGAGATACTAGGAGAGAAAAAACTCTTTTATATTATTAACATTACTAAAACAAGAATGCAAATCTCCGTACCGATAGACAAAGCTACACGGTTAGGAATTCGCTTGATAGTGGAACCTGAAGTTTTAGAAAATGTGTTGAATGGCTTGAACCTAGGTGATACCGATCCAGTTATTTTTGAAAACAAGCGATTCTGTACCACAATAAACACACAGAAGATAAAAACCGGCGATATCTTTAAAGGTACCGAAGTAATCCGCGATCTAACACGTAAGAGTAAAAAAAGCAAGCTAGGAATAGACGACTCAAAAATGTTAATTAACGCTCGGCAAGTCTTTCTCAGTGAACTCATGGAGGTAAAAAGCATAGAGGAAGAGCAAGCTATTCTTTTATTAGATGAATCACTATGCTTAGGGTAAATGATCAAAGATGTATGCTAGTATTTTAGGTCCATAACCAGTCCAATCTGGGTGTGGACCTTTTTTATACGATAGTTTGAGTTTAATTCAGATTGAAGATGATAACCTTGATTTTTATCAAGTTTTTGATGTCATATTTAATTGCACTAAAAAACCGGTTAAAGTGTATACCACTCTAACCGGTCATTTATTGGGACATCATAGTCAATTTTGTCTATGATGTCCGTTCCTAATTCAACTTTACTTACACGCCATTTATGCATTTTTTCCTTGCTCATAGGGTTTGATGAGACCGTAAAGTGTCTCAATGGTGGGAACTTGTAGCTTATAGCGACCGGCCAGACGAATCGCACCCCCTTGGAGGCTTTCGACTTCCAAAGGCAATCCTTTGCGCTTGTCCTGATGCATCGAAGAGGTCGTCCCTTTTTGATATTTACTCAAACCCGCCACATTTTGATCGATAAAGTCTTCGGCTAAGAATGCACCGGTGGCCGTGGCTAAACTTTTCATTTCCTCAAGGGCATGACGATAGACGTTACGCGATGCTTCATGGGCGTCGATCAGATCTGTAGTAAGATCGCCGGCAGTGGTTACTCCGGAGAATACGCTAATAAAGGCATACTTAGCCCACGCTTCATTCCAAACTTTATCAGTATAAATCGTTTTAAAATTCGCCTTTGACATGACTTGTTCTAGTTGTTGACAAAACCCTTCACTGGAGGGTTCCAATTCCCCGAAGATGATCTGAGCAAGTTTACCTGTATGAATGATATTTCCTTCTGGATCTAGGGTAGAGATGATCTTACAGACACCACCCAGTACGTTTTCCTTGCCAAATTCCTTTTGCAAGATCTCAAAGTGCTCTACTCCGTTGAGGAAAGGTAATATTTTCGCACCCTTATCCACTAAAACCTTGAGTTGGGGAAGACTGGCTGCCAAGTGGTAATTTTTTAGTCCGAGGATGACCAGATCACAGGCCGGTATATCCTCACTATTCACAGCGATCTGGGGTTCAGCAATGTTGATGTCCCCTATAACACTCTTCACGACTAGACCCTTTGCCTTCAGTTGAGCCGCTCTGTTTTCACGAACTAAGAACGTGACATTAGCTCCGCTTTCGGCCAATCTCGCCCCAAAGTATCCTCCGGTAGCCCCTGCTCCAAGTACAGTTATATTCATACTTCACTTTCCTTTCATCATTAAGTTTCTTCTATCTATTCCCTATTTTACAACAAAAATTACTGAAGGGAATACTGAAATTATCCAAAATCCCCGGTACGGCTGTCCGCCAAGACCTCCTTGAGTTCATCTTGAGGATTATCACCAGCCATCTTCACACCTGAACGATAAGCAGCCCGGCAGATGACATGGGCCCCCACCGGAGCTGTCAAGAAAATAAAGAAAATCCCCAACAGCAAGCGAATGCTTATGTACCCATCTACAAAAGCGAAATAAAGGAACACCCCGATCAACACCAGAAGGACTCCCAGCGCGGAGCTTTTCGACGCCGCATGGGACCTAGTGTAAACATCAGGGAAGCGCAACGCCCCAATCGCACTGATTAAGGCTACTAAACCGCCCAAAATAATCATGACCGATACTAAAACCTCACCCATTCTGATCATAATCAAAGACAATGCCCCTTTCGATGAATTTGGAGAAAGCAACCGTCCCGATAAAAGAGAGCATCCCCAGTAACAAGATTGCTTCGAAAAAAGCATGAGTCCTCAGTAGCACTGATAAAATCGCCATGATGGAAATGAGATTGATCCCGATTGTATCCATGGCAATGATGCGATCCGGTACGGTCGGACCCTTGATCGCCCGATACAGAAACAACAAAGTAGCAAAGGAAAACATAAACAGCGCCAGTAGCAACACCTTCTCAAACATCCCTAGTCACCTCCATAATCGCCTTTTCTAAAGCATGAATTGATTTTAGGACGGTATCTTTCACATTAGCCAGATCCATGGCATGGATATAGAGTATTTTCCCATCAGGCGAGACCTCTAGCACCACCGAGCCAGGCGTCAGAGTGATCAACAAGGACAGTAGGGTGACCTCCCCATCGCCCTCAAGCTGAGTATGCAGTGCGAAGATCCCCGGCTTAAATTCCATACGCGGTTTAATTACCAGCTTCAGGACGAAGATACTTGACGAGATAATTTCTCGAATCGCTACATACAAAAACTTCACCATCGCCCAGAGCTTAATAAGATAAAAGGGCGCCTTGAAAAAGCGTTTCATAATAAAGATCAAGGCCAGCCCTACTAGGTACCCCATGAAAAAATCCGCAACACTCCAGGTATCTCGGAAAAGCATCCATAAAAACGCTGTAAAACCATTCAACAAAAGCTGGATTGCCATCAGATCACCTCGCTCAGTACAGCTTCAATATAGACCTCAGGATGCATCAGTCCAAACCCGGCTTGCTCAACATAAGGATAAAGCACTTCCGCTCCCACCCCTAAGAATATGCTTACAGCCAGCAAACCCGCGCAGGGTATAAGCAAACCCTTGATCTCTTTCTTTTCCCCGCTCCGGCTCACCCGAGCCTCCCCCCAAAAAGCCAAGATAAAAATCTTGATTAGGGAAAAGAGCACCAATAAGCTGGATAGCAAAGCAAGGCCGGTCAACCAGTAGAATCCCGCGGCGTCCGCACCTAGAGCCAAGCCCTCCTGAACGATCAGCACCTTGCCCAAAAAGCCGCTTAAAGGTGGAATTCCACCCAAGGCCAAGGTCGTCAGCAAGAACAGCCACCCTAAGACAGGGTAATTGCGAATCAACCCACCCATCTTCTTTAATTGATCAGAACCTGCCACTAGAATGATAATGCCCCCCAGCAAAAACAAGAGCGCCTTCACCACCATATCATGGAGGAGATAATAGATAGCACCCATTAGGGCCTCTTGGGTGAAAATAGCCAACCCAGCAACAATGAAGCCCACCCCGATAATCACGTTATAACCTAAGATGCGGTGAATATCTCGATAAGCAACAGCTCCCAACCCACCCAGAAGCATGGTCAGAGCGGCCATGACTGCTAGCAGGGTATGAGTAAGCTCTGGCTGATGATAAAACACCAAAGTAAACATCCTAAACAAGGCATAGATCCCTACCTTGGTCAACAGGGCCGCAAAGACCGCTCCTACCGCAGTCGGAGGCGCACTATAAGACCCTGGCAACCAAAAGAAGAGAAAAAGTGCCGCCTTGAGGCTAAACACCACCATAAAGACCAAGGCCACCGTCGTCAAGTAGCCACCCTGACCGATCTCCGCAATCCGTACCGATAGATGAGCCATATTCAAAGTCCCCACCACAGCGTAGAGATAAGCAATCCCCAAGAGAAAGATCGTCGAGGACAAACTATTGATAACCACATATTTGATGGTCGCCTTCAGCTGCCGCTTTGTTCCCCCAAGGGAGAGCAAAACATAGGAAGAGAAGAGCATCACCTCAAAGAAAACAAAAAGATTGAATAAATCCCCGGTGAGGAATGAACCATTGACCCCCACCAACAAGAACTGGAAGAGGGGATAAAAATAAAACTGCTCCCGCTCCTTGCCAATGGATCGAAAGGCAAACAAGGTACAAGCCGTTGCCACCAGGGATGCTGTCAGCACCAACAGGAGCGAAAACATATCCGCCACCAACACAATGCCAAAGGGAGCCTGCCAACCACCGACAGCTAAGGTCTGTATCCCTTCATATCTCACTTGCTGCACCAGCTTCAGGGTAACCCCAAAAACCAACACTAGCGAAACAAGGCTCAACACCCTCTGAATCCCAACATTTCTGCGCAGCATCGCCATCAACAAGCCCGCCAGCATGGGGATTATCAAGGGTAAAACAACTAAATTATTCATCCTCTAAACCCCTCATCTGCTCCATATCATCCGTCCCGACACTGACATAAGTTCGATAGGCCAAAACCAACAAGAAAGCAGTCAGTGCAAAATTAATAACGATGGCCGTTAAAATCAAAGCCTGGGGAATTGGGTCAGTATAGAAAGCAGCATCTCTCTCTAATAAAGGCACCTCCCCCTTCTTTAATCCCCCCATGGTCAAAATCAACAGATTCGCACCATGTGAGATCAAAGAGGAACCCAGAATAATTCTCAGCAGATTGCGGGAAAGCAGGAGATAAACCCCGATCGCAAACAATAGTCCAATGACCACCGACATTAATGCTTCCATATACTAATATCCTCTCTAATGTCGTAGATAATAGTCAAGGCAGTCCCCAAAACAGCTAAACCCACGCCTACATCAAACAGTACGGCCGTCGCCAGCTCCGTCTTCCCGAAAATAGGCAAATCAAAGTAACCAAAGGTATGGCTTAAAAAAGGTCGACCAAACAGGAAAGAGCCCATCGCTGTCAGCAGGGCGATCAAAACCCCACTAACCGCCATAATCGAAAAATCCAAAGGGAAGCCTGCCCGCACCGTCTTAAGATCAAAGGCTAGGAATAACAGAGTAATCCCCGAAGCAAATACCAAGCCCCCAATAAAGCCACCCCCCGGATTATTGTGACCAGCCATAAACAGAAAGACCGCAAAGGTCAAGATAATAAAGGTCATCACACGGGTTACCGTTTGCAGAATCACATCATTATTTCTCATTTCGGATTCTTCCCCCCTCCCCATGTAACTTAATCAGGGTATGAACCCCTATGCCTGCAATACAGAACACCAAGATTTCAAACAAAGTATCAAAGCCCCGGAAATCCACTAAAATAGCATTGACAATATTTTTAGCGCCGGCTAGCTCATAAGCATTCTCGTAAAACCAGGAAATTGGCTCAAATGCACGATTCCCTTGCGCTGATAACGCCATGACCGTCACCATAAGACCCATCCCCACCGCGATCACCAACTCCGGAATTCGCCAGCCCACCTTCTCAGCCCTCCCCTTCCAACTGGGTAGGAAATAAAAGCAGAGCAAAAACAGCACCGTGGTCACGGTTTCGACGACTAATTGGGTCAAAGCCAAGTCCGGAGCTCGAAAGATGACAAAAAACACCGCAACCAAATAGCCTGCGATACCCAAGCCGATAATCGCCGTCAGTCTTGTACGGCTCCACAAAACCAAGAAGGCTGCGCCCACAACCACCAAAACCAAAACAAGCTCGAAGAGCGCGATCGGACTATTACCAGCCGGGTCAAAGGCAAAGCCCCCATTGATCAGCATACTTCCACCACTTACAGCGATAAAGCTAGCAAAAATATAAAGAAGATAATCCCGTAGGCTCCCCGTCATATAAAAATCTGTAACCCGCGCGGCAAAACCTTCAGCCTTGGCCAAGAAGCTATCATAGAGAGCATTCCAAGTAAAACGGGCAGGCACACGGAACATAACACCCGGCCGCTTACGGACAATAAGAAAGATGAACGTTCCCATCCCTACGACCCCCAGAGTCATCAACAGCTCCGGCGTCCAGCCATGCCAAGCCGCAATGGTTCCTAAGCCGGAGTCCGCCGCCACAAAGCCCGGCAAGATAGCCTTCATAGCCGGATAGAGTAGATATTGGGCCAAGACATTGGGAAAGAAAAAGAACAGAATAACCAGTCCCGCCAAAACCATCGGCGGCAACAACATCCCCCAAGGAGCTTCGTGGGTCTTTTTCTCCAACTTCTGGGGCTGATACTTCCCCATAAAGGGACGCAGGACAAAAATCAGGCAATATACAAAAGTGAAAATACTTCCCACCCAAGCCACTATGGGAAGAAGCTTACCCCAGGTCTCCAGCTGGAAAATACTAAATTGTGACGCGTTGAGCATCCCGGTAAAAAAGAGCTCCTTACTCAAGAAGCCGTTAAAGGGAGGCAGTCCGGCCATGGAGAAGCTACCGATCACCGCTAAGGTAAAGGTAACCGGCATGAGATTCATCAAGCCGCCTAGCCGACGAATATCACGAGTACCCGTCTCATGGTCAATAATCCCCACCACCATAAACAAACAACCCTTAAAGGTTGAATGATTTACTAGGTGGAACACTGCGGCCAAGATTGCCGTCGTATAGAGCGCCCCTGCCTCAGCTCCCCCAAAGTAGAGAGCCGCCGAACCAACTCCCAACAGACTAACGATAATACCCAATTGACCAATGGTCGAATAGGCCAACATGGCCTTCAAATCTGTCTGCTTGACCGCCACAAAGGAGCCCCAGAACAAGGTAATCAGCCCCACCCCAGTGACCAGCCAGAACCAGACCATACTCCCGCCAAAAATCGGTGTCAAACGAGCAATCAGATAAATCCCGGCCTTCACCATGGTCGCTGAATGGAGATAAGCACTAATCGGGGTCGGTGCCTCCATGGCATCAGGGAGCCAGATATGAAACGGAAACTGAGCCGACTTCGTAAATGCCCCCAGCAGAATCAAGACCATCGCAGGGATAAAGGTGGCCTGATCTTGAATCAACCCTAACTGGGCAATCATCTCCCGAATACTGAAAGTCCCCGTAATATTTGCCAGCAGGAGTACCCCAGTCAACATCGCTAAGCCGCCCGCGATGGTAATCATAAACGCCTTCTGAGCTCCATAGCAGGAACTCTTTCTTTGATACCAATAAGCAATAAGCAAGAAGGAGGAGACACTTGTCAGCTCCCAAAACAAGTAGAGCACGAGAACATTCTCAGCAAAGACCACACCTAGCATCGCACCCATGAAGAGCAGCAAGTAGACATAGAAATTATGCAGAGCTTCTCGCTCCTTAGACAGATAATATATTGAATAGAAAATTACTAGAGCGCCTATACCCGTGATGATCAAGCCGAACATCAGGGATAGCCCATCCATATACGTCGTGAAGTTTATCCCTAGGGAAGGAATCCAAGGAAGCTCATAACTAAAGGTTTCCCCCTTGGCTACCGGAGAAATCCGTCTGGCCAAGCTGACAAACAAAAGCACCGGCACAGGCAACACAAACCAACCCGTATGGATCTGGCGGAGGCCTTTATAAAGAAAGGGAACGAGTATCGTGTATAAAAATGGTGTAAGAATAAGTAGATGTAACCAGGACACAAACCAGCCCCCTTCCTTGTTATTTGGGAATTTTGTCTTAGAATTGCGGATAAATACAATTCTCCACTTGAAATAATTAAATAATAAGATATATTAGATACTATATACTCAGAACTAGATAATCATGGTGTAAAATCGGAGGAAAAGTTTAAAATGAAAAGCTTAAGAACACGTATGGATGAAAGCATCCTCGTCTGCGTGTATTATGGCCCCAATGGTGAACGTTTAATTCGCCGCGGATGTAAGATCGCTAGCATGTTGGATTGCCCTCTCTATATCCTCACTGTGGACCCGTTACCCTTTGAGGAATTCGATGCGGAGAAATCCGACTATATCAATCGTTGGAAGCAATTAGCAAAAGAGCATAATGCTGAAGAATATATTATTAGAGATAATGAAAAGCGACCCGTTACCAAGGTCATTGCTGAGGTGGCTAGAGAAAACAACATCACCCAAATTATCCTTGGTCAGACAGCCCAAAACCGTTGGCAAGAGATCACTAAAGGCTCCATTATCAACGTTCTCCTTCGTGAAATTCCCTTTATTGACCTGCACATCATTTCTGAAGCACGAGCTATCGAAGATCAAGAAGGTTATTTCCAAAAGGGTGTCCGTGCCTATCTTGTTCAGGAAGGCGAAAAATATCGCCTCAGCTTTGACTACACCAAGGACGTCACCTACGAGGGTATCTTCTTCAAGGAAACGGGTACCGACTTTAACAACGGTGTTTTCCGCTTTATTAACGACCAAGGAACCAACCAGATTCATGTCACCGACGATTACGCCCATTCTATGCAAAACGTCACCATCACCGGGCCCGGCTCCGAGTGTGAAATCTGGGGTAAGGAATAAAACGGATAAGCTAAGAATTGAACACGCAAATAAATAAATAAATAGATATATATCTAAATAAGCTTAATAGATAGATGAATTGAAAGCCACAAAACTGCCGTGCTTAACAACACGACGTTTTGTGGCTTTATGCTTACGAGGTTAGCTGTCGGGTTAGGAGTAGCTGCCCCTTCTATGTAGATTAGATTCACCCCAAAAAGTGGTTCCCCCGCTTCCTTACGAATTCAGCACCTTATGATAATTCATATAAAATATATATATTTACTTTACCATAAATTATCCATAAAGTCCATAGAAGAACCGGAAACCCTCGAAAACAGTCTCAAAAAAGCCCCTCAGAGGATAAAGAAAACCCGGCTTCGCCGTGCCTTTTGAATATGCATCCAGAAAGGCGAAGTCGTTGGTTGCCCTTATGCTAGAGGAAAGTATGCAACAAAGTTATACTTTCTGACAGTATAAAGAAAACTCGGCTTCGCTAGGCCTTTTTTATACTTGCATTGGTGAAACTGTTGGTTGCCCTTATGCTGGAGAAAAGTATGCAGGGTCGTTATACTTTCTGAAAGCGAAATGATGACCCACCCTAGGCTTGTAGGATTTTAGCTTTAACCGTCGAAGTTATTACTAAGAAATGATTACTAAAATCAAAAGAGCCACTATCATAGAATCATACCACTATCTTAAAATCATAAAAGTGAATAGCAACATCTTAAAAAGGCAAGATTTAAAAGAAATTTAACTTGAGAAACAAGCAAGGGAGTGTCGACATGTCAGATAATAGATTGCTCATTGCCAAAGGAGCTAGCGAACAATACCTCCTACCCCCTATGGCCAACCGCCATGGTTTGATTACCGGTGCCACCGGCACAGGGAAAACAGTCACCCTACAGGTTATCGCCGAATCCTTCAGTTCAATCGGAGTTCCGGTATTTCTTTCCGATATTAAAGGGGATCTGTCAGGACTCTGTGAAGCTGGCGAAGATAAACCAAAAATGCAGGAGCGCATCCAGAAGCTTGGCTTAGGGAACTTTTCCTTTCAAGGCTACCCCGTTCAGTTCTGGGATGTCTTTGGGGAACAAGGCCTACCCGTTCGGACGACGATTTCCGAAATGGGACCTCTTCTCCTCTCTAGATTACTTAATTTAAATGAAGTCCAAAGCGGTGTTTTGAATTTGGTGTTCCGCATCGCCGATGACATGGGCTTACTGCTTCTTGACATCAAAGATCTAAAATCCATGCTGGCTTATGTAGCAGACAACGCCCAAGAATACACGGTGGAATATGGCACAGTCTCCAAGCAATCGATCGGCGCCATCCAACGTTCTCTGCTAGTCATTGAAGAGCAGGGCGGAGATATCTTTTTTGGCGAACCCGCCATGGACATCAAGGATTTAATCAAAACCGACACCAGTGGTTTAGGCACAATCAATATCCTGGCCAGTGATAAATTATTTTTAGCCCCCGCCCTCTATTCCACCTTTTTGCTCTGGCTTCTCTCGGAGCTTTTTGAAGAACTTCCCGAGGTCGGTGATCTGGAAAAGCCCAAGATGGCCTTTTTCTTCGATGAAGCCCACCTCTTATTTGACGATGCTCCAAAAATACTTCTGGATAAGATCGAGCAGGTTGTCCGTCTTATCCGTTCTAAAGGGGTTGGGGTTTATTTCATCACCCAAAATCCCATCGATATTCCCGATAGTGTCCTTGGACAATTAGGAAACCGAGTCCAGCACGCTCTGCGCGGTTACACTCCCAAAGATCAAAAAGCCATCCGTGCCGCCGCAGAAACCTTCCGCCAAAACCCTGATTTCTCCGTAGAGCAGGTCATTACCGAATTAGGTGTCGGCGAAGCTTTAGTCTCCTTCTTAGATGAAAAGGGCCGACCCTCTGTGGTGGAAAAGGCCTTTATCTTGCCACCCCACAGTCTGATCGGTCCGGTTTCCCAACAGAGACGGGAGAAAGAGTATGCCAAATCCCCCCTGAGAGATAAGTATGAAGAAGCCGTTGATCGAGATTCCGCTTACGAGTATTTGCAAAAGAGAGCAGAACAAGAAGCTAAACTGGCAAAGGAGCTAGAGCAGGACGAGGAAGAGGCTAAACAAGAAGCAAAAAGAGCCCGAAGCACCTCTTCTCGAACAAACTCCGGAAGACGCACGACCTCCGGTCGCAGGCCCACTTCCATGATCGAAAAAATGGCCAAATCTGCCGCAGATACTCTGGGACGCCAAGTCGGCAGAGAATTGGTCCGGGGCATTCTCGGCTCTATTTTGCGCGGGGGAAAATAAGGTCTGAAGGTATATCTATGCGAATATCTCTTCTAATACTCTCCCGTCACAGTTCTTCATCCCTACCCCTAAGATTCTGCCGATGGTAGGAGCTAGGTCGACCATCTCTATATCTCCCAAGAGGTAATCGTCTTTAATACCAGGACCGGAAGCAACAAAGACACATCGGTAGTTTTGCTTATCGGGTGAATAGCCATGGGTTGCGTATTTGATATTATTTGCCCGTAGATCAAGCAGGATAGGATCTTCCAGTATGTCCTCAAAGCTGTAACCAACCTTAGCTTCAACCATCGTGTTGATAGAACCCTCTACATGGAGGCTATCCAACTCGTGTCTAGAAAATATGCGTTCGATCCCGTATTGCTCCTTCGCCATGGCCGCTTGCAAAGTGGTTATGGCGATTTTTTCTGCTTCCTCATCGCCTTCCTGTACATGGAGATAAGCCGCTCCCCCTGTACTTTGGAGATAGGCCCGCCACTTCATTTCGCCCTTTTCTGTAGTGATTAGTCCCTGCTCTTGTAGTAGCTTATTTAAACGAACTTTATAGTTCACATTAAATTGCCCGTGATCCCCAACGACCAGGATCACCGTATCCTCTTGAATCCCCGCCGACCTAACAGCTTCCATAATTTTACCCAATCTTTTGTCCATGCGTAAGAGGGTCGCCTCGACTTCCTCACTGTCCGTGCCTAAGCTGTGCTTGGTGTCGTCCAGATCAATCAGATGCATGAGAAGTAGGTTAGGTCTTTTTCTCTTAGGCAAAAAAGATGAAAAAGCGCTTCTTCTTATCCTTATAGTCAGCGATAGTTCCTAAAATAGGGCTAAGCACCGCCACCAGGATACTGGCTATGGAATTAAAGTAACCCAGGTCCATGCTGTTATTCACATTATCAAACATGCCAAAGACCACCGGTAACAGAGCGGTAGTGACTGCCATACTATAGGCCGAATTGCCACAGTCGTATAAAATCCAGGATTTTTCCTCTTTGGTAAGTTTCATAGAAACCTCCGTTAATTTTCGTTCTACTCTAACATTTCTTTGCAACTATTATCTTAACTTTCTGGAAAAAGATACCTCTATTATATCTTAACCATAGCAAACTAGTATTAAAGAATGAAGGCTTTTGGGGTTAAATATTTTTAAAAAGCATCGCAACATTCGCGACTTTCTCTTGTCCCCTGAATGGAATCGATTGCTCTCCCTCGTTGAGACTTGCCACCGATAAAAATAAAGAACCATGCAATCCGTCATGGAATTACATGGTTCTTATGTTTTTCTTTATGGTGGGTTTGAGAGGACTCGAACCTCCGACCCCCGCGATGTCAACGCGGTACTCTAACCAGCTGAGCTACAAACCCAAAAATAAATGGTGCCGATGACCGGAATCGAACCGGTACGGTCTTTAGGGACCGCGGGATTTTAAGTCCCGTGCGTCTGCCAGTTCCGCCACATCGGCAAAATTGGTTAAATTTGGAGGCGGCACCCAGATTTGAACTGGGGATAAAGGTTTTGCAGACCTCTGCCTTACCACTTGGCTATGCCGCCAAATTAGTGGAGCGGGTGACGAGATTCGAACTCGCGACTTTCACCTTGGCAAGGTGACACTCTACCACTGAGTTACACCCGCATGAATGGTGCCTTAGGACGGAATCGAACCGCCGACACGAGGATTTTCAGTCCTCTGCTCTACCGACTGAGCTACCAAGGCATAATCGAGGTACGATGTTCGAGACACGAGGATCGAACTAGAGTACTCCTCTTAGGTTTATATCCTTAGTTCATGATCTGTAGTTCTCTAGTGAAGGCTTGCCTTTAGCTGTCGAACCACAAAACACGAACGACGAATATCGAGTATGGCGACCCCGATCGGACTTGAACCGACGATCTCCTGCGTGACAGGCAGGCATGTTAACCACTACACCACGGGGCCGTACAATGTTGAATTTGGTGGGCGATGACGGGATCGAACCGCCGACATCCTGCTTGTAAGGCAGGCGCTCTCCCAGCTGAGCTAATCGCCCGCGTCAACTGACGAATTTTAGTATACACAATAAACGCCTTGATGTCAAAGGTTTTTCGATTATTCCTAGCTTAACTTATTTTAACAAAGCTTAAAATTGCCTCGCGCACAATCTTAGCTGCCAATAGCGCTGTACGCTCACTCGAATCCGTAAGCGGTGAGACTTCCACCAAATCAAAGCCGACCACATCCAGCTCCCCTAGGGCATGAATCGCTTTAATGATTTCTCGGGAGGTGCAACCTCCAGGCTCTTGCGTTCCTGTCCCCGGAGCGAAGGCAGGATCCACTACATCGATATCCAAAGTCACATAGACAGGCTTACCCTTTAACTCAGGGAGCACTTCTCTAAGAGGCTCTAGGACCTCTTCTACCACCAGATGGTTATGTTGCTTAGCGAAGATGAATTCGTCCTTTGTGCCGGAACGAATGCCAAATTGGTACACGCGCTTGGGTCCCAAGGCTTCCGATATCTTACGCATGACTGTGGCATGAGAATTAGGCTCACCGTAGTAATCCGTCCTTAAATCGGCATGAGCATCAAAATGAATCACACGCAGCTCAGGATACTTCTCCAGGAAGGGCTTAAGCAAAGGATAAGTTACAAGATGCTCTCCACCCAAGAAGATCGGGAACTTCCCATCTTCCATAACTTGGCGAGAGGCTTCTTCAATCAGCTGCAGAGATTTTTCTACATTTCCAAAAGGTAAGCTTAAATCTCCGCAGTCGCAGTAAGTATAATCCGTGAGATCCCTATCCAAATAAACACTATATTCTTCGATGCCCATGGAGACATTGCGTATAGTCAAAGGACCTAAGCGAGTTCCCGGGCGAAAGCTCACCGTGTAATCCATAGGAATACCTAGGATCACCGCAGCTGCTTCTTCGTAAGGGGTATCTCCCCCCATAAAGATACCGGGTTTTTCCGTCATCATCGCGATTTTTTCCTTCGCCATGTGTTTCACCACTTTCATTACCTGTTTATAGAGGTGGTTCATTTCGTGTTTAAAAAAGTCTTTGCATATGAGAAAGAGATCTCTCAACATGGAGATCTCCAGCTTAAAGTTGCCTAGTTAGAGGAAACCTTCTTCTCCCTAACCACATCATCATACTTAATTGAGCGAGTATGCTTGGTATGGGACCAGGATTTATCCTTACGATTGATAAATCCTAAGAAAACGATGGGAATCCAACTATAAATAAAGATTGGATAAAGAATTAAGCCCGCATAGGCTCGCCAAGGAAGGCGTTCAAGAGCTAATGCAGTTATGGGATAAACCAGCTGAATCGCTGAAAGAATCTGCCACGCGGACCAGGGCATCACAGCCGAAAAGACTTGGGTATAGGGTTGCATTCCGGAAATTAAGTTAGCAAACATAAAGAAGGTTCCAATCATAACCAAGGCCGGTTGGAACAGATGAACGGCCGCGTCAAAATACATAAGCTTGCGTTCCTTGAAGGCTTTGTAGATGAGTGGGAAGAAGTAGCGTCCAGCCACATCCACTTGCCCTTGAGCCCAACGCTTCCGCTGGTTCCAAGCTTGTACAAAGGTTAACGGCTTCTCATCATACACAATGGCATCATGAGCCCAGGTTGTCTTAATTCCGCAAATCAAGGCCTTCATCGTAAACTCTAAGTCTTCTGTCAGGGAGGTTGCACCCCAGCCCAAGTCCTTTAATACCTTGGTGGAGATGCACATACCCGTTCCACCTAAGACATTATTAAGGAAACCCGTATTATAGCGGGCCAGCTGAAGAAGACGATTGGATAGCCAGAAGGTAATGGAGAAGGTGTTGGTTACCCAAGTATCATAAGGATTCTTAGAATCTAAGTAGCACTGTACAATTTGATGTCCCTGGCAAAGCTTGCTGTTCATTTCAACAAGGAAGGTTTCATTGACCAGATTATCGGCGTCGAAAATGATAACTGCATCGTATTGGCGATCAAGCTTAAATAAGCGATGGAACATCCACTCCAAGGCATAACCTTTTCCACGTTTTTCATTATTGAACCGCTGATGAACAAGGGCCCCAGCATTTTTGGAGATTAAGGCTGTTTTATCTGTGCAATTATCGGCAACGACGAAGACGTCATAAAGCTCTTTTGGATATTCTAAATTCAAAAGATTATCAATCAGGGGACCGATGACCGCCTCCTCATTATGGGCGGCCACTACCAAGGCAAAGCTTTTCTCAGGAGTAAGAATCTTCTGCTCAGTTCTCCGAAACAAACCGAACATGGAGAGTATAAAGTAATAAAACGTCATAAAAACGATAATAACCTGTACTGGAATCATGATCACATTGAATAAGTGAGAACCGGTAACACCAGACATGAAATCCACGTTCCCAACCTCCTTTTAACCTAACAATGATATCATAGCCTAATTTTTGGTGCAAGGAGAAAGATGTCAAATTTTAAAGAATAAATTCAGCTTGTCCTAATCATCTATATGCAAAGGGTTTTTACTTTATACTTACCTTTCATTTTCTTATGCTCAAATGTTATCTTCGATAGCGAGTCTTTAACCAGAGCAATACCACTAGAGATGCTGAAAAAAGGAGAAACAAGCAGCTTGCTTTGAGAGCAAACCCGATCGAGGACCAATAAATCGTCCCCACTGAAGTTCCTGCAACCCAAGGGATGGCTGCTCTAAATACCTTGGCAATTCCTTGTCCAATAAGTAGAAAAATCCCCAAGCCTGAGAGCAGGGTAATGATACCTGCTACTCCTATAGGGGTATCCAACTGCCAACGTCGGATTATTACTTTCTTCATCCAGTAAAGTTCGATTCTTAATTCGCGAAGCAATCGATTCAGCATTATCATTCACCTCTTGCTAACAGAATATGTCATAGTAGCACATTAGAGAATTTGACCTATTCCGTATGATAATACCATTTTTTGGGCAGGATATTTCTAAGGAGGTGGATCCCTTTGCCCAGATTTTCAGAGGACGGTAAATTCGTTTATTGCACTTTCTGTAACCAAAAATTCCGTTTTGAGTTTGATGCTGCTTCCCATGAAAAGGAAAAGCACCCTGTAGACAAAATCTAACTGACATTAATTTTTACACAAATAGGCATGCATGAATAGGCAAGCAAAACAAAGGAAACCGCCCCATCTGCAATAGATGGTAGCGGTTTCTTCCTTTACATTCGACAATACCGACGGTTTCTTTCTAAAGGTTTTAACGTCGGCCCTTCAAGCGGATTGCCATCCACATCGTAGCGCGATCCATGACAGGGACAATCCCAAGACAGCTCCGCATCATTCCACTGCACTTCGCAACCAAGATGTGGGCAGGTAGTGTCTACCCTATGGATATTACTTTCTGAGTCCATATAGATTCCCACCCGACGCCCCTCACTATTGGCAATGACCGCCTCCCCAGGACTTAAGGCATAAACTTCCTTACCACGCATGAGCTTGCCCGAAATATAGTCAAAGACTAACACCGAGCTATTGGCAACAAAACCTGTGACTGAATTCAAGGTTAACGCCCTGAGGCATTATGAATCCCGGTTGAAGTATTTCTCATTGTTGTTGGGTAATTTTCGGCAATGTAGAGGCTGTTAAGGCATTCTCAACACCAAATCCTCTTTGGCTCAAGAGGGTGGGTGTCCAGTTCGTGATTACAAAACCTGCAGGCACCGTTAGGACGACAAAGAAAAAAATCACAAACGTGCGCATTATATATTTCTTGGAAAATAGTCCAATGATGACTTCCATTACATTAATCTTAGGCTCTACCTTGGCAGCCGCTTCACTTAGATCCACTTTGACATGACTTAATTCTTCAATAACCTTTTCTGCTTCATTAATTTTTCCGTGGGTGGATTCGGTTTAATTGGATTCATTTGGAGCAAATCCATTGGCAATCGAACCTATCGAGAAAAGTAGGATCGATCCTAGAAAGGTTTTCCGACGGCCAATAAAGTCCGAAATGACCCCTCCTGTTAATCCTCCTAGGGTCATCGCCACGAAGTAAGCAAAATTAATCTTGCCAACATCCGCCATAGTGATTCCCCAACTCTTCATGAGAGCAAGGGCAATGAAACCAAAGTTCCAATTGTCCATTTGTTCGAAGAAATAGGCCAACAAAATGATAAAAAATAAAACCTTATGGACTGAGGTAACTTCTAAACCATCAAAATAATTGTTTGTGATTTTGCCGTTCTTTGACTTCTTATCCATTCTCCTTTGGGATATCGAGGGAATCAGGAAGTCCTTGTTCCCTCTTTCCTTAATATGCTCAAACGACCACTACTTCTACTATTACTCATTAATCATCTTTGCTAAGTTTTCCAAGCATTGCAAGAACTTTTGCGCAGGGATGGACACTGGGGTATTTCCTGAACTCACCCAAGTATATATCAGCGTTAGTCTCAGAGGAGTTTGCTGGGTGGATTCTTTGAGCAGCCTGTTATCATTGAGTTCATGACTAGACAAAACACCCATAGCTAACCCGTCGATAATCGTTTGACGGAATAATTCATTATTAAATGTCTTTAAAAAGACCTTAGGTTGACCATCTGCTTGGCTAAACAATTGCGCTATAATTTCGCCATATTGTCTTGTTTCGTAGTAAACCATCGGCAGCTTAATCATCTCATTGACCGAAGTCATTTGCTGCTTACTTAAGGCCCAAGATTTTGGTACGCAAAGTATCAAATTGTCACGCAAAAATTCTTTATACCTTAAATCAGGGCAGGAAAGCCAAGCACTCTTATCATGATCCTGATAATATGCCTCAGGAAAATTGATAAGCCCAACGACTTTGGGGTCCCTCTTAATCAAGTCAATCGTTTCAAAGGGAGCATTTTCACAAATCGTTAAGTTCACATCGGGATAACGTAATTTATATAACTTTAAAGCCTTAGGCAACACCGTCGTTCCTGAGACGTGGGAATGAGATAGTATTAAATCACCCTCAACTGGGGAGGCTTGCTGTTGGTCAAGAATTTCTAACTCGACCCTTAACCCGTCATATTTTTCAACAATCTCTTTGGCTTTTTGGACTGTCTTCTGACCAGCTTCCGTGAGGCTAATTCCCTGTCGGCCTCGGTTAAAAAGTTTTACATTAAGTTCTCGCTCCACACGCGTAAGCAATTGACTAAGTCCTTGCTGAGAAATATGCATTTTCTCCGAAGTCAAAGTAATCGACTTCGAGTGAGATAATTCGATTAAAAATCTCAAATCATGAATACGCATGTAAGAACCTCCTTAGCCTAGTTACATTTATTGTAACTGCAACTAGGCTAAGGTTCAAGGAGCATCCTTATGACATATTACAATTTCACGGAGCAGCGTGTGTCATATCTCTTATTGTCGATATTTAAATAAATTTCGAAATCACCCGCTAATCCTTCTCTGCTGATATAGAACTGGAAGTCATTGTCATTTTGTTCCTCAAAGGAAACACAGGCTGCGGTAACATCATGGACCTCGGTTGGAATGTTATAGAATTTTGATTTTTCGGCGCCTTTTAGTTCAAGGATGACTTGCGATCCTTCCCTGAAACTGGCACGAATAGCTAACCGGTCTTCTTCAAGGATGGGATTAAAGTTGTGTTTTGCGGGTAGTTCTACGTTGGCATCTTGGAATTTTACTTTCATAAATTCTGGTGTCACCCCAAAGCCCCCGAGAAGCTCACCTTTACCCAAAACAAGATTAGTTTTCTCATCATAAGGGCTAATTCGTCTAGCCCGATAGTAGTTACCGCCTTGAACATTCAACTCATATTTTACTTCATCGTTTTGAACTTCAACGGTAATAGATTCTAGCTTCAAATGAATATGTTCGTCTTTGTATTTGTTTAGGAGCATGGCGCCTAAACCATCGGTGTGTTTACCTCTGTAACTTGCGATGCCACCGGAGTGAACCATATAATGACCTTCACCATAATAATCCACATTACAGATATAAGGAGAGTAGAATTCCGCGCCTCTCTCTTTACCATACTGCCATACTTGTTCGATCTCCATTTTCTCCGTGTCGATTTTATAGATGACTCCACGAGAGAAGTTCTGTTGCGGATCCACTCGGGTTGCTTCGTTCTTCGAACGATAGGTTCCATTGTCAAAAATAAAGACATTACCATTCGGTAAGATGCTTGCCGCGTGTTGCTCATATTGCCAATCAAAATCGCCCTTAGTGACATTTTTGAAGAAGTATTTTTGCCATTCTGCACTCCAGCCTTCAGGATCACCGATAATCCAATTCAACTTTCCGCTATCATAATTAAAGTTGATTACAGCATCCATATGACGACCTGACATTGTGATAGAATTGGTGGGTTTGTCATACCAAACAGAGTTATTATGGAACCAATCATGATGATTCCAGTCTCCGGCTTTTCCTTGGCCTCTTTCTAAAATCTTTTGTAGATCCCATGACTTGACGACTTTTCCAGTAGCACGATCAATTTCCACAACAAAATCTTCTACAGAATCATTAAAGTCATTATCAGAAGCAGCTAAGATGTTACCGTTCTCCAACTCCACGGCATCATGGTGGTAGCCACCCGGGAGACGATATTCTTTATAGATCTTACCGCAAAAATCCATTTCCATAACACCAACAGTATAGTAGGGTTTTTGAATGGTTCGATATGAAGTATAAAGTAATCTTCCGTTTTCAAGTTTCTTGATATCCCAGCTTTGCAGATTAGTAATGGTCCATCTTAAATCCCCTGCATAGTCAAAGCCTACCGTTCTTGCCGATTCAATCAGCGGTGTCGTGGTTGAAATCAACATGAAGTCTTTGCCAAAGTACTCAGGTGTTGTCTTACAATACTGAGCCTTATTCACATTGAGCTCTTCAACCTCAATTTTAACTTCGGCAGTTTTTCCATTGCCAAGGGCAACCACAACGGTGTTCACATAATCATCATACAATCCGTAAATAGGCAAAATATGTTCTTTAGCAGCAGCGAAGA
Organism: Desulfitobacterium sp.; assembly: GCA_050251735.1. Classification (GTDB taxonomy): domain Bacteria; phylum Bacillota; class Desulfitobacteriia; order Desulfitobacteriales; family Desulfitobacteriaceae; genus Desulfitobacterium. Next base: position 3,085 of record JBFWMF010000023.1, on the reverse strand, counting down.
TATGAGTAAGGTCCCCTTGTACGGCTTTACCTTTTACTGTAATCTGTGCCGTCGTTTCTTCTTCAGTATTAAAGCAAATAACTGCAGCCAATGGGTTAATCAAATAGGGATTCTTAATAACGAATGGGCTCTCCACAGTATACTTTCCAGATCTAAACTCCGCTAGATATTTTTCTTCGGACTCAGCTTGTAATGAAACTAGGTGCTTTTCAGTTTCTAAATAACTTCTCAAGTCATTCACTCCTTCACCAAAAATAGATAAGTTTACCGCTTGTTCTTGTGCCTTCTAGCACATTATATCTTCTTTTTGCTGCTTATACTAAACAGTACTTCTTTGTTAGCTTCCTCAACATTTTGTTGTGTAAATAAAGTACTCGGGTAAAACAAAGCCAGCAAAAATAATTTCTGCTGGCTAATCACCGCTCTGATAACTATCGTTGTTTATATAATTCCCGCCAAAAGCAAGTTCATATGCCCTACCACAATAATGCTCATTGTAAGATCAATAGCGAATCCTCCCACAATAGGAATGGTAAAGTATGCTTTCGGAGAAGGCCGACGATACCTCTCTACAACAGCTGACATACTGGCCATTGCATTAGGAGTCGCTCCCATAGCATAGCCATAGAATCCGGCACTCATAACCGCACTATCATAATCACGACCTGTTGCATTATAGACTATAATGATTGTATAGAGGGCAAGTATAACAACCTGACCTAGCAAGATCACTAACAAGGGTATGGCCATACCGCCAATTTTCCAGATCTCTAGAGACATAATCGTCATGACAAGAAAAACACTTAAAAAGACATCGCCGATAGCACTGATCTCCTTTTGGGGTAAGACCATATGATAACTATCAGCCAAATTGCGAATAAGCGCTGCCGCTAAAATTGCACCGATATAGGCTGGAAAAACAATCCCGGTCTTGTTGATCAATATTGAAATAATTGACCCCGCACCCATAGCAATCATGATAAGAAAGAACCCATTGCTTAAATCCTTCGTCTTAATCGTTTCCGGATTCTCATCCTCTACTACTAAGTTTGCATAATTTTTTTGGAGATTTCTTCGCCTTGAGTCCCCTGCTACCGCTTTTCTATGGAGTCCATATTTATCAATGAGGAAGCGGGCAATGGGACCAGAAACTAAGCCACCCATTACAAGCCCAAAAGTAGCTGAGGTCACAGCAATAGTAAGTGCTCCTCCGGCGCCATTGGCTTCCATAATCGGCCCTAAAGCTGCTGCGGTCCCAATCCCGCCCATCAGGGATATAGAGCCAGCTGACAATCCAATCAAAGGATTTAAATCAAAAAACCTTGCCATACTCACGCCCCAGATATTTTGTATGATAAGCATGACAATGGAAACAAGTAGCATGATAATTATCGCAATTCCGCCTTGCTTGATAATCCTCAAGCTGGCCATAAAACCAATAGTTGAGAAAAAACCAATCATAAAGAAGTCCTTAAGGGTCTGGTTAAAAGCAAAAGCAAATACTCCGCTTTTTACCCCAAAGGCATGAAATATTGCAAAGATTAACCCGCCAACCACAGGAGCTGGTATACAGTATTTCTGCAACCACGGTATTCTCCTCACAATCATTTCCCCTATGAGGAACATAATTACTCCTAAAGCAACGGTCTGTATCATATTTACTTCTATAACCACGAACATACTCCCCTCACTCTATTCCCCAATTGACCTCTATTAGTCTAATATTGAACGTCTTTGATGTACAGGCCTTTTGGTTGGGCCAAAGGACCGGCTTCCCAACGTTTCTTCTCCTCTAATATATTCTTGATCTCCAAAGAGTTGATATTGCCTCTCCCCACTTCTAAGAGGGTCCCTACCATAATCCTGACCATGTTCAACAAGAAGTCATCGCCATTCACTTCTATCTCTATATACCCATCTTCTTTTTCAAGTATATTAATCGAATTAATTGTGCGAACCGTTGATTTATTATTACTTTTTAGGTTCGTGAAACTCTGGAAATCGTGTGTTCCAATCAAAACTTCCGCGGCATTTCTTACTTCATTCCAATCGATCTTTTCCGGAAGATGATAAGTATATTTGCGATCAAAGACATTTCTGAATGCGTTGGCATTAATTTTATAGACATAGGTCTTGGATACCACATTATATCTGGCATGAAATCTTTCACTTACATCATCAATAGATCTTACCACAATATCTTCCGGTAAAAACTCATATAAGTAATCCAAAATCTTCTTGTTACTCAAGGTGCATTTTGTATGGAAATTAGCAATATAATTTTCGGCATGGACACCCGCATCTGTTCTACCGCAACCTACGAGCAGAACATCCTCTCCAGTCATCTTAGATAAAACCGCTTCAATCTTGCCTTGAATCGTAAGATCCGTATCTTTTTGCTTTTGCCAACCTTTGTATCTTGAGCCATCATAGGTTATTGTCATTCTTAGATTTCTCATATATGCGCACCTTGCCTTTTTCTTTATCATTTAGGTATACGATTTTTTCTCTTTATATTATACGCCACCGGACTACTTTAAACCCTTCATTAATTGGACATTCGTTTCGTATCATCAGCCCTGGAACGAAATGGGGGATACGAAATGATCCAGTGGATCATTTCGGCCAAGCCACACGGCCACATAAACTTACTACGTGGCTCTGGCCAAACGGGTGGAACCGACCCCAAAGCATCATGCACTTCGTCTACTTTGTTTTCACTTTAGTGAAAAGCAAAGAGACCATCATAATGACGGTCTCTCTACTGCTTATCTGGCAACACGAAATGCGGATGAGCATTTCGCCACACTGCGTCCCGTGACGAACACTCCTGCAGTGTGGATATTACTTTCCCAGGTACCCCATAGCATTATGCACTTCGTCATCTTCGTTTTCACTTTAGTGAAAAGCTAAAAGACCACCTATAAAAGACGGTCTTTTTCGCTTACTTATCTGGCAACGACTTACTTTCCCAGGACCCTGCGGTCCAAGTATCATCAGCCCTGGAGGTCTTAACTTCCGTGTTCGGGATGGAAACGGGTGGAACCCCTCCGGAATAATCACCAGATCGTTTGAAGTTTTCAGT
>JBFWMF010000022.1:0-55679 GCA_050251735.1 Desulfitobacterium sp. | reverse complement strand
GTGTATTCTGATAATCCCAAAAACCAAGGCAAAGAATTGGAACGTGTAGGTGTTCCAGCTCTATTCGCAGATGTTCAGGTTGAAACGCATTTTACCGATATGACTCAATGGCGAAAAATGAAGACACTAGGGTTTGAGATTGGTTAGGCCGGAATCTCATGCCCTTGGTGTCTTTTTGCTTTTTTGTATAGGGTAAATCCCTGCGGAATTTACGTAGAATATAAATTGGCTTGCCCATTTCACATAGATGATTAGGATTTCAAATGAAAAATGTCAGGATTATTCCGTCTATGCCTAAAGAAAATAGAAAGCTCAGGGTTGCGGCTTACTGCAGGGTCAGCACATCCAGACCGGAGCAGATGCGCAGTCTTGACATTCAGATAAAGGCTTATAGGAATATGATACGAAACAATCCTGATTGGATTTATGCCGGGATATTCCATGATGTTGAAAGTGGATTACGAAGGAGCGGCAGAACTGGACTAGACAAAATGCTCAAAAAAGCTGCGAAAGGCAAAATCGATTACATCATCACTAAGTCAATCAGCAGGGTATCGAGAGACATACTGGAGGTTTTGAAAATAGTAAGATTTTTAAGAGAGCGAGAGATTAATATGCATTTTGAAAATGAGAAGCTGGATTCGATTAACGCGGATAAGGAATTTGAGATTACGCTGAGGGCTATGCTGGCACAGGACGAAAGCAGGAATATCAGCGAGAATATTCAATGGGGAATTCAGCGCAAGTTTGAAAAAGGCCAGATTTATACGAAGTATAAGAGTTTCATGGGATACACTTGTGTTGACGGTGAGATAGTCATTGTGCCGGAACAGGCAGAGGTGATCAGAAAGATATTTGACTTATATTTGCACGGCCAATCGTTAGGACAAATTAAAGCCTATCTGGAAGCCCAAGGAATTAAGACTGTAACGGGTAAGGACATTTGGGATACAAAGACGATTCAGCGGATGTTGACCAATGAGAAATACAAGGGCGACACAATGCTTCAAAAGACCTTCACCGAGGATTTTATGACAGGTAAGAAAAGAAGAAATGATGGGCAGCGCAACAAGTATTATGTGAAGGACAGTCATCCGGCTATTGTTCCTGCTGAAGTATTCGATAAGGTCCAGGTGGAAATGGTTAAGCGTTCAAGGTTTATCAGCAATGAAGATGGTACCGTAGAAATCAGCGGGAACAAATATAACGGCAAATATCTTCTGGGGAATTTGCTGGTATGCGGAGATTGCGGCGCATCATATCGGAGAAGGACTGAAAGAGGCAAAGTTGTCTGGCGTTGCGCTACAAGGATTGAAAAAGGAAAAGAGGCATGCCCCAATTCCCCTACCCTGGATGAAAGGTGGGTAAAGGATGTCCTTGGTGAAGTTATTTGCCAGAATGGAGTCTATGATGAAGGCATAATCAAAAATGAAGTTAACAAGATTCAGATATATTTGTTGTATATCATGATTTGCTACAAAAATGGGGAGCAAGTTAAAAGCAGTTTTTGATATATCCTTGTATTGTTCCTTTCAAACTAATAAGATGTATTTATAGAATTTCTGATTTTTATAGGGATGTTAAATAAAGGATACATAAAGTAATGGAATACGAAGAACTTTACAAAGAATACATAAAGCTACTGGAAGAAAATAAAAGGCTGAAGATTGAAAATGAAGATTTCAAAATTCGGCTTCGTTTAGTATTGCCTTTATTTGACAGTGAAATTGACTTAATAGAAGAAGAAAAAGACATATCAGACCAATTTAATGGCCCTGAACAAGTAACCAACAATAGTTCTCCACAGGAAAAAATCAGTCTATTCAAGTCGTTATTCAGAGGCAGAGATGATGTATATGCAAAAAGATGGCAGAACAAAGAGGGTAAATCGGGATATTCCCCTGTTTGTCTGAATGAGTGGGTTAAGGGAATATGCAGCAAGCCTAAAATCAAATGTTCTGATTGTGATAATAAAAATTATGCGATTTTCGATTCTGTGGCAATTGATAGCCATTTAAGAGGTAAAGCGGTATTTGGTATATATCCTTTGCTAACGGATGAAACCTGTTACTTTCTAGCAATGGACTTTGACGACGAAGGTTGGCAAAAAGATGTAAGGGTAATGAGAGATATCTGTATCGAAAAGGATATCCCCTTTGCTGTCGAAAGATCGCAATCTGGTAATGGTGGACATGTGTGGTTCTTTTTTAAGGATCAAATAAGTGCGGCAACAGCCAGAAAATTTGGCACACTGCTTCTAACCCATGCCATGTCTGAAAGGCATGAGATTAGGTTTAGTTCATATGATCGGTTGTTTCCCAATCAGGACACACTTCCCAAAGGTGGGTTTGGGAATCTGATTGCGCTGCCCCTGCAAGCTGCTGCACGGAAAAGTAATAACAGCGTATTTATTGATGAGAATTTTCAGCCATATAATGATCAGTGGCATTTTTTAAGCAACATCCGCAAGATAAACGAAGAGGAAATAGACGACTATATTACACAGCTTGGTCTAGGTAATGATTTAGGAGAATTAAGGCAAATCGAAGATGAAGAAGCTAAACCCTGGGAAAAGAAAAAAGTAGATAGTAGATTAAATAGTTCAGATATTCCCAATGAAATTCATATAACGAAGGCAAATATGCTGTACATTAAGAAAAAGGGGTTTTCCAATAAGGCATTGAATACACTGAAACGGCTTGCCGCCTTTCGAAATCCTGATTTCTATAAGGCACAGGCTATGAGATTGCCAACCTTTGATAAACCCAGAATTATTTCATTGTCTGATGAAGTTCCGGATTATCTTTGCCTCCCAAGAGGTTGTGAGATTGATTTAACAAATTTATTCGAAACGTTAAAAGTCGATATCGAATGGGCAGACGAAACCTTTCCCGGTAAAACCATAAGGGTAGAATTTAATGGCCAGCTTCGTGACGAGCAGATAGATGCAGTAAGGCAAATGTTGCAATATGATAATGGGGTTTTATCCGCAACCACTGCTTTTGGAAAGACTGTAATTGGGGCAAGACTTATAACTGAAAGAAAAGTCAATACGCTTGTGCTTGTTCATACTCAGCATCTATTGGAGCAATGGAAAGAGCGGTTGACACAGTTCTTGACGATAAATGAAGATTTGCCTGCCGAACCTGTTAAAAGAAGAGGCAGGAAAAAGGTGAGAAGTATTATAGGACAACTTGGTGGAGGAAAGAAGAACTTAAGTGGCATTATCGATATTGCGATTATGCAGTCGTTGGTAAAAGGTGACGAAGTAAAAGACATTGTCCGAGATTATGGCATGGTTATTATTGATGAATGCCATCACGTACCTGCATTCAGCTTTGAACAGATTCTTAAAAATGTTTTGGCGAAATATGTTTATGGGCTTACAGCGACTCCTGTGAGGCAGGATGGACATCATCCTATAATATTTATGCATTGTGGTCCAGTACGATATAAAGTGGATGCGAGAGAACAAGCTGAAAAAAGGCCTTTTGAGCATTTTATCATTCCACGCTTTACACCATTTAGAAAACCGGTTAGCCAAGACGAGAAGGAATGGTCTATTGGGGAAATTTATTCTGAAATCAGTACCAGCCAAATCCGCAATCAGTTAATCATAGATGATGTAATAAATTGTGTAAAAGAAGGACGGAATCCTATCATACTGACTGAGCGAAAAGCTCATGTTGAGCATATTGCAAAGGAATTAGCGAAGACTATTCCCAATGTTATTGAATTAACCGGAGGAATGACTGCTAAAGAAAGAAAAAACAAGTTGGAAAGGCTCTCAAACATTCCGCCGGATGAGAATATTGTTATTGTTGCCACAGGCAGATTTGTCGGTGAGGGATTTGATGAACCGAGGTTAGATACACTATTTCTGGCAATGCCTGTTGCCTGGAAAGGGACAGTGCAGCAATATGCTGGGCGGCTTCATAGGTTGTATCAAAACAAGATTGAAGTGCAGATTTATGATTACGTGGATGTTCATGTTGGCGTACTTGAACGGATGTACCATAAGAGGCTTAAAGGATATGCAGCCATAGGGTATTCAGCTAAAGGAGATAGTAAGCCGTTTGAAGCAACTAATGCTATTTTTGATAATCATAATTTTATGACAGTATTCAGCAATGATATTTCTTCAGCGAAATCAGATATGGTTATTGTCAGCCCATATATGACAAAAAAACGTCTATCCCAGATGTTAAATATCCTATCTTGCGCAATTAAGAATGGAGCTAAACTCACAATAATAACTAGGCCGGAAACTGATTATAAAGAAAAGAACAGGGCTACATTTTCAAATATGGTTAACTCCATCCGATTAACAGGAGCAAGGCTTATCTTTAAATCAAATATACACCAGAAGTTTGCGATAATTGATCAAAGAACTGTATGGTATGGAAGTATAAATCTTCTGAGTTTCGGCAGCTCTGAAGAAAGCATAATGAGACTGGACAGCATTAATATTGCGAATGAACTGATAGGTACAATTGAAGAAAAGTTATAGACAATAAAGATTCCCGTAGCTTTGCATATTGCATCAAGAACATACGTTCGATATAATGTGTATGTTATATATATTTATCAGGTTGAGATTCGGGTTATAGATAATGATACAGTCGTTTCGAGGAGAAGGGATGTTTGGGAAAGAAGTATAGAAAATATCAAAACGGAGGATAAATAACTCATGGCGAAAAAAAGAATAAAGAAATCACCATTCGTTCAAGTGCAGCCGAATACCTGACATATGTTGCAGCAACGGGCGATAATCCTAAAAGCTTTGAAATGCGCTATGAAGACGAAAATATCTGGATTACACAGAAAATGCTTGCAACATTATATGATGTATCTGTACCCGCAATTAACCAGCACATTAAAAAAATATTTGATGATAATGAACTTGAATCGAGTTCAGTTATTAAGAAATACTTAATAACTGCCGCTGATGGTAAACAATACAACACAATACATTATAATTTACAAATGATTATTTCCGTGGGTTTTAAAGTGAACAATGAACGCGCGGTACAATTCCGCAAATGGGCGAATCAGATTGTAAAGGATTACACGATAAAAGGATTTGCTATGGATGATGAACGCTTGAAAAATGGCGGTTCAATTCTGACAGAGAAGTATTTTGAAGAACAGCTCCAGCGTATTCGTGAAATCCGATTAAGCGAACGGAAATTCTATCAAAAAATTACCGATATTTATGCGACTGCCATCGATTACGATGTAAATGCAAGTGCCACAAAGCGTTTTTTCTCCACAGTACAAAACAAGCTCCATTGGGCGATTCATGGACAGACTGCCGCAGAAGTTATTTACACCCGTGCCGATGCCCAAAAAGAATATATGGGGCTAACCACATGGAAAGACGCACCACATGGAAAGACGCACCACATGGAAAAATTCAAAAGTTTGACGTATCGGTGGCTAAAAATTACCTGAGTGAATTTGAAGTGGGGCAGTTGCAACGGCTGGTTTCTGCCTATTTAGACATTGCAGAGGATATGGCCCTTCGACATATACCCATGACCATGCTGGATTGGGAAACTAGATTGAACCGTTTTATACAGGCAACTGATCGTAATGTGTTAATGGATGCAGGAAAGGTAACGGCGGAAATTGCTAAGGCTCATGCTGAAAGCGAGTTTGAGAAATATCGCATTGTTCAAGATAGGCTGTTTCAATCTGACTTTGATAAATTAATAGATAGTATAAGGAATGAAAAATAACATGCTAAAGGCGTCGAATTCGGCGCCTTTAGCATGTATAAATATATCAGGTACCCTGCCGCCAAGGGAGAGTCAGTTTCAAATGGCATCTTTTTGTCTTCTCAGGCATGTGAGACAGCTTGCCTGGTGGTACGGACACGCTAGAATGAATTATCATGCCTGTAATTGCTGTTGAATTTTACGAATAATATACATATAATAATATCAGCAGAAAGGAGCTGATAACGATGCCGAAAATAAAGCCCATTTCAGATTTAAGGAATTATAACGAGGTTTTGCGCGATGTTTCCGTTGGAGAGCCTGTCTTTTTAACGAAGAATGGACGTGGCCGATATGCCCTCGTCGATATTGCTGATTACGAAAAAACACAGGCGATAATCAAGCTCATGAGCGAGCTTACTAAGGGACGAAAATCGGGCGAGGAAAAAGGATGGCTTCCGCATGAAGATGTGAAAGCGCATTTCGCAGGAAAGACTTATGAATAAACTACTTTATTCACCCGAAGCCCTAAATGATCTTGACGAGATATGGGCCTATATCAATAACGAATTGCAAAATCCTGCAGCCGCTCAAAAAGTTGTGTCAAACACATTGGACACCATTGAGAAACTGCGGGATTTTCCGGAATTAGGGTCGCCTTTGTCCTCGATTACTGAATTTGAAAGTGATTATCGGTTCCTTGTTTGCGGAAAATATATCGCCTTTTACCGTGTCATGGGCTTCGAGGTACATATAGACCGCGTTTTGTACGGAAGGCGTAATTATATGAGAATTTTGTTCGGTACATTACAGAATGACGATGGGGATTATGTGTATAACTTCCCTTGACGCTATATCGGAATACCGATATAATGAATTAGGTGATAAAAAATGACAATACAAAAGCTTTTGCATGATATGCAAATGTCCCGTTATCGTTTATCGAAAATCAGTGGGATTCCCTGGGCAACTCTTGCGGATATTTATTCCGGGAAAACCCATTTGCGCCGATGTGGTGCAGGAACGCTTTCCAAACTGTCCAAAACACTTGGTCTGTCCATTGAGGAACTGTTGGCACTGGAAACAGAGCCGGAAAAAAACACAGCCGCAGGGAAACCAAACATGAAAACCTATTTGGAAACCGGGCTGTCGGAGAGTGTCCAAAAAGCAATAAAAGACTATTTGCAAGGCGAAAAGGAGCAGGTGCTATATCTTGACTGCTTGTGGAATGAGTTATATGGAGCCATTAATGCCGATCTTTGGGCAGGCTTAATCACTGAGGAACAGGCAAGCTATCTGCGTGTAAAATATCTTGGAACAGAGGGAAAGGGGGATGGTATTGATGATTGATTTTACATTGTGTGAAGTAAATAAATTCAGAGCTTACGGTGGAGCAAATGGAAATAAAATCAATATTCTTTATGAGGGCAATAGCTATATGCTAAATTCCCGCCTGTCCCAAACCGCAATAAAACCATGAGTTACACCAATGGATGTATCAGTGAATACCTTGCCTGCCATATCTTTGCATCCCTCGGATTCAAAACCCAGGAGACCCTGCTCGGTACCTATACTGATCCACGCGGGAAGGAAAAAGTGGTAGTGGCCTGCGGAGATTTTACCGAAGGCGGCAAAAGACTCATTGAGTTTGCGCATCTGAAGAATACCTGTATTAGCAGTGAACAGAATGGATATGGCAAAGAACTTTCATCCATCATGCAGGCAATAGATGAGCAGATGCTTCTGCCGCCAGATCAGCTTCGGGACTTCTTTTGGGATATGTTTATTGCCGATGCGCTGCTTGGTAATTTTGACAGGCACAATGGAAACTGGGGCATTCTTGTAGATGAACAGTCTAAGACGGCTGAAATTGCCCCCGTTTACGACTGCGGCTCCTGCCTCTACCCGCAGCTGGCTGCCAAGGATATGGGGGATGTCCTGAACAGTGAAGATGAGATTGACAGGCGGGTATATGTTTTCCCTGCCTCGTCCATTGAGGAAGACGGAAAGAAGATTTCCTACTTCGAATTTATCTCTTCCCTGAGAAATCCAGACTGCACGGCGGCTCTAAAAAGAATTTCCGCACGGATTGATATGGGAAAAATACGCACGCTCATTGATAGAACACCGACACTGCTTCCAGTACAAAAAGAATTTTATACGGTGATGATATCAGAGCGAAAGGCAAAAATCATAGATTACAGCATGGAACAACTCATGAAACTGAACGGACAGGAGCTGGAGCGAGATGAACTACAAAACAGTGGACCGCAGTTTACCATGTGACATAAATCCTTGTGAAAAAGAACCTGCTGCCAAGGGGGAACCAGCTTCAAATGGCATCATTATTGATTGTTCAAGGAAAAAGATTGATATGGCTTAAAAACTCAACGAAGAAGAAGCAGGCCGTAAGGCTTATTTCTTTAATTGATAGCATCTGTTCCAGATTTAAAAATTGTAAACAGAAAGCCTTCAAGCTAAAATGATTTGAAGGCTTTCTGTTTACAATTCACTTGGATGGTAAAGCAAAAAATCAGACTGCACAGGTGATATATTCTGAAATATGCATTGGCGCCAAGGCCCCACCAGGCTAAAGCGGCATTATTTTTGTATCCTCAAGGCACGTGGAGTGTGTTGTGAAACTAGAAAGACTATAAAAATGACACTACTAATGTCGTTATATATTTGAGAAATCAGGATCAATTTGATAAGATTTGATTGAACTATTATTATTCCGATAATTATTAAAATATTATTCCGAACTCGTTGATACTATTCCGATAATTTGGTATAATACTATGGAATGGAGGAATATTTATGTTTATGAGTGTAAAGCAAGCCGCAGAAAAATGGGGCATCTCATATAGAAGAATAAGAGTGCTTTGTTCTGAGGGAAAAATTCCCGGTGCCCATCAAGAAGGACGAGGTTGGAAAATTCCTATAGATGCAATCAAACCGACCGATGGAAGATATAAATCTACCGAAAGTCTACTGAATATTATTGACCGAAAAATGAAGGAGCTAGAGGCCAGACGTCCTTTGACAGAGGGTGAAGTTGAACGACTTAGGGAGCAGTTTGTTGTAGAATACACATACAATTCCAATGCGATTGAGGGCAATACGCTGACGCTTCGTGAAACCGATTTGGTTCTGAGAGGGCTTACTATTGGCCAAAAACCACTGAAAGATCATATGGAAGCAGTTGGGCACAAAGAAGCTTTTGAATTCATCAGTGAATTGGTAAAGGATAAAGTTCCGATGAGTGAAAGCATCATTAAGCAGATACATTATCTGGTGCTTGCAGATAAGAAAGATGACCGCGGCGTATACCGCCGTGTGCCTGTTCGCATTATGGGCGCACAGCATGAACCTGTGCAGCCGTATCTGATTCAGCCTAAGATGGAGCAGTTATTGATTGACTTTGCTGAAAGCACTGAGCATATTGTAACAAAACTAGCTCGTTTCCATATTGAATTTGAAGGTATCCATCCTTTCATTGACGGAAATGGTAGAACAGGTCGTCTCCTTGTGAATATGGAATTGATGAAAGTGGGCTTTCCCCCTATTAACATAAAATTTACCGACCGTATCGCTTATTACAATGCTTTCGATGAGTATCATATAAAACATAATCTCTCTGCTATGGAAAAATTATTTGCAAAATATGTTAATGAGCGTTTAGATATGTATTTAAAAATGCTATAGGTAAAGAATGGAGATATCAACTATGAACAAAACTAATGTTGTAAAAACAGAACGGTTGAACATTTATCCGTTATCTGATAGCGAAATGGAAAATATGATTGTTCTAGAATTGGACATGGATATGAAAAAAGCCTATTCAGAAATGCTTGACGGATGTAAACAAAAGCCTGAGTAGAGAATCTGGTATGCAGTATGGAATATGCAGTTAAATGATGAGAGAGGTAGAAGTGTCGGGGATTTATGTTTCAAAGGATTGAATTCTAACGGAATGGTTGAAATAGGATATGGAATAAAAAAGAGTATGAAGGACTAGGGTATATGATAGAAGCTGTGAGTGCAATAGCAAGATGGGCAAGTGAACAGATTGGTGTAAAATATGTGGAAGCAGAAGCCGAACCGGATAATAAGGCATCACAACGAGTTCTTGAGAAAGCCGGATTCCATCTAAATGGGATGATGGGTGTTGAATGAACACCCAAGCCACGTTGAACGCTTGAAAAATGGCGGTTCTATTCTGACAGAGCAGTATTTTGAAGAGCAGCTCCAGCGTATCCGTGAAATCCGTCTGAGTGAACGGAAATTCTATCAAAAAATTACCGATATTTATGCGACCGCCATCGATTACGATGTAAATGCAAGTGCCACAAAGCGTTTTTTCGCCACTGTACAAAACAAGCTTCATTGGGCGATACATGGACAGACTGCCTCAGAAGTTATTTATACCCGCGCTGATGCCGAAAAGGAACATATGGGGCAGCTGCAACGGCTTAAGAAATGAAGAATAATATTTAAAGGCGTCGAATTCAGCGCCTTTAAATGTATAAATATATCAGATACCCTGCCGCCAAGGGAGAGCCAGCTTCAAATGGCATCTTTTTTGCCCGTTCAAGATACTCGGAGGTACGCTGCCTGCTGCAAGGGGCGTAAGCGTATGTCTGGTTGGTAATGGATATATCGATTACATTTGCCTGGTGTCGACTAATTCCAAGGATTATAGCGAAGAAAGGTAGGTTTCTATGAAAAGTAAATATAGTGGAATAGTAAAACACATCCCGAGTCTGGAAAATCACGGTCACCTGTATATGTATTACGGGATTCCGTATTCCGAAGAATGCTATGTTTATGGCGATGAAGAAGAATGTAATAATCTCATTGTATCTTATGAGTGTGACGATTTATGCAGGGCTATTGCGGATAAGTTTCAATATGAATACAAATGGCTTGATGTTTTACATAAGAATCAAATTAAACTTGAAAAGGTCTTTGATGTTGATGTTGAGACGCAGGATTTTGATGTAATTGCTTCCCTTTTGTTATACTTAGTTGATAGTTTGGTTTTAGAAGATAAATTCATAGATGCATTGAATAATGGGTACTTGATTCGACTTGTAAAAAGGTTGGGAGTACTTGAATTAAAAGAATGATAATGAGAAAAGCCGATTTGAGCGTCTGATGTAGTATTGAACATAATTTCAGATGATAGGAGTGGGAATAATATGACCGAAGAATAGGTAAAAAGAATTTTTGAACAATATAATCGCACATCAGAGGTCAAATCATCTAACCAATCTGTTTGTTCTTCCATCAGGACATCATGCTCTGTCATTTTATAGATCTTTTCATAATTGATTCGTTTGGATCCCTTTCGCCTTCGTCGTCGCAACTTTTCTAAAAACTCCTCATAGCTCTCAAAGAGGCAGGCGATAAGTAGTCGTTGCAAGGTGAGTAAGTCTCTTGGATATTCCGATTCAAGCTTGAGCAGTATTTTGGAAGATATGGAAATAAGGCTTTTGGGTGAAGGTAAAGAAATCTAAGGATGATCTGATTATCACCGGAGGAAAAATATCCGTCACTGCTCAAGACCAAGGACTTTATGGTCAAGATTGTGTAAAAATCAAAGATGGTACCTTTGCTTTAAATACTCAAGGAGATGCTATTCAGTCCGACAATGCTGAAGACGCTACTAAAGGCTTTGTCTATGTTGCCGATGGGTCGTTTACCATCGAGACCCAGGGAGATGCTTTCCAAGCCGAAACCCTCCTGCAAACTGATGGCGGTACGTTTAACCTAACCACAGGTGGGGGAAGTGAAAACGGTATCACTCATACAGATAGAGATCGAGGAGGTTGGGCTCCCATGGGAGTGCCAAGAAGCGATGAGAGCCCAAGTACGGGAGCACCGACTGCTTTAACAGCAAGTACTGAAGATGAAACCGCTAGTGCTAAAGGGTTTAAGGCCATAAGCACCGGTGATGATGGACTTCACGCTGACAGTGATTTAAAAATCACAGGGGGAACCCTCGTCATCGCTAAAAGCTATGAAGGACTCGAAGAAAACACCATAACCCTTACGGGCGGGATTATCGATGTAACCGCCAGCGATGATGGAGTAAATGTTGCTGGAGGAAATGATGGTTCATCCCTAGGTCGTCTAGGGCAGAACAACTTTGATGCAAACCAATCAGAAAAATACCTAAAAATAAGCGGTGGGGATATCACTGTGAATGCAAGCGGGGATGGTTTGGATTATAATGGGACGGCAACAATCACCGGTGGGGTATTTTTGAGCACTGGCAGTAGTGGGATGGCCCAAGGTTTCGCCACAGAATCTACCCAAAGTTCCTTGCTTTACAATTTAACCACCACGGTGAGTGCTGGAAGAAAAGTAACACTCACAGATTCCAACGGCAAGGAGATCTTGAACTGGACAGCTAAAAAGGATTTTAGCTCCATACAATTGAGCTCTCCAGATCTTGTTCAAGGCTCCAATTACACCTAAACCGCTGGATCCACCAGTAATGCGGTTGCTTTATGAAAATATGAAGGTTTATAGGTGGGGAGTATATCATACCTATTCATTTGTCCAGCGGCAAGACAATTCTCAGGGTAAATAACTCGCCCTTGGCCTCAAAAGAGCAGTAGCCATTATATTTCTCAGCAATCATCGCCATGCTTTTAACCCCAAAGCCATGCCCCTCACGGCGGCTTTGGGGCAAACCGTTCTCCATTGCTACCTCACCCGTGAAGCTGTTCTCGATAAAAATCAGTAAATTGTCCTTGTGGGTTTGGCAGCTGATTCTTACTTTTCTGAATTGGTCATCGGCAACCTGTGCTGCAGCCATAATGGCATTCTCCAGTCCGTTTGACAGCAGGGTACAAAGCTCTGTTTCGGATAGGGAAAGCGACTGTGGCAGGTCTGCCTCCACTGAAAGAGCAACGCCATTTGTTTTTGCTTTCGCCGCACAGGAGGACAAAATCAGATTGACAGTGTTGTTCTTACAATAGCGGTGAGGCGTGATCTCATCAATATCCGCCTCGGCTCTCCTTACATATTCCTCTGCCTTTTGGCTATCTCCAGCGGCAAGGTAACCGCCAATCAGAGCAAAATGATGCCTCATATCGTGGCGGTATATGGCGGACTGCTCCTGTGTGGATTCCAGGGCAGACAACTGCTGATTTGCACTCTCCAGCTGCAAGGATAAAACCATCTTTACCCCCTGCAAGCCTTCCTTTTCACGAGTAGATTTTGCAATGTCCAAAATCAGAATATAAGCGGTAAGAGTGATAATAAAAATAAGGATGCGCAGAGAAAAGACTTCTGTAGATATGGCAGCGGTAAAATTGTACATCCCCAGCCAGTAGTTAGATATATTATAAGTTAACGGAAGAAGGCAAAGCTTTAGAAAACTAATTCCGTTAAAGTTTTTGTTGAGATAATTAAAATTTGGCTTGAAAAAGCGGTAAATAATCGCCAGCATAACCGCACAAACGGCAATGTAGGAAATATAAAATCCTGTCGGATAAAGCCATTTGGCAG
Organism: Desulfitobacterium sp.; assembly: GCA_050251735.1. GTDB lineage: Bacteria > Bacillota > Desulfitobacteriia > Desulfitobacteriales > Desulfitobacteriaceae > Desulfitobacterium. Next base: position 42,438 of record JBFWMF010000022.1, on the reverse strand, counting down.
TTTTTGAAATGATGGTCAGCACCACATTGGCAGGGTAGATCATAAAAACGGCGGTAAACAAAGCAAATACTACTTTGATAGCGGCTGTTTTGGTCGTAATCCAAAAAATCAGAAAGATGGGTACGTGAATGACAAGTACATAAATCTTCATATGCTGGTCCGGCGGCAAAATCAGGGAAAGTGCCATATTTACTCCTAGAACCAGCAGATTGCCAACTCCGAAAAAAATACGCTGAATCTCTTTGAGGTCTTTGATACGGATATCTAAAAGAAGGATCTGAGCACTAATACCAAAAAGGATGGTAGTACCAATCAAAAAGCTGGAAAAAAAATTCATCGTTCCACCCCTTTTTCCAGAAACAGATGCTTCATATATGCTTCTCGTACCTTCCTGTAAAGCAGGCGGGAAATCGGCACAGTTTTTCCGGAATGGGTAATAAGCTCCTTTGCTCCGAGCTTAGCCACTTGCCACAGATTAACAATATAGGAGCGTTGCACTTTGACAAACTCCGGTCGAGATAAAAGCTGGTCCTCGATATCCACCAGAGGTGAAGACACCTCCCGCACGCTTCCGTCTGCCATGTTAAAGTACAGCTTTTTGTTCATGACCTCTACAAAGGCCAGCTTGGAGAACAAAATGCGGGTCAGGCCTGACTGAGTTTTGACTGTCAGACCCTCCAGCGGTTTTTGTTCCTCGGCAATAACGGAATCCAGTATGGAAAAAAGCTTATCCTTAGAAACTGGTTTGAGTATATAGTCATAGGACTTGACTGCATAGCTTTCCACTGCAAATTCCGGCGAAGAGGTAAGAAAGACAATTTTTACTACTGTGTCAAACCCCCGAATCTCATGAGCGGCCTCCATACCGGTCATACCAGGCATCAGAACATCTAAAAGCAGCAAATTATAATCTGAGCTGCTCATAGTGGAAAGAAGCTCTGTAGCGTTGTGAAAAGTCTTGTAGATAAGACCGGCTTTTGTATCCTTAAGATATGTATCTAATAAAGATGAAATTCGGTCAAGCTCCTGCAAATCATCGTCACAAACTGCAATTTTCAAATCATCTCAACTCCCATAAGATAAAAACCCAGCTTAAATTTACCATGAAAAGTCCTCCCTTGCCAGACCGATTTTACATTTTAGGGCGAAATAACATACATTTCAGGCAAATTATGCCCGATTATTCTAATAGAAAAAGACGGGTTTAGTGCTGCGGTCAGGCAAAAAATCGTCGAAATTAAGCCGGTCAAAGTTTATTTGATTGGGGGCAAAGGGGTATCAGCTCAAAAGTCTACGAGCAGATAACGGAAATCACCGGCTTGAATCAGGATAACATTATCAGGTTGGGCGGAAATGATCGTTATGCCTGAAACCAAGGAATACCTGAAAGCTCGAAAAATGACCGGGGGATTATTTTGGGGGGAGAAGGGGTACTGGAGAAAAAGATCGAACAAAAGCTATTGGAATTGTTGGTTAACAAATAGACAATGTTGTAAATCAGATTAATGGAAACCTTCACAGGACAAAAGGCTATTCCGAAATGGTTGAACCTATGATATACTAATAATTACCAAAAAGAATAGAGGGTAGCCCTTCGGCAAAGATTGATCCGAGTAAATCCCAATGCAAAAGAAACAAGCTGAAAGGCTTGTTTTATGCTATGGGCCGTCTTTTCTGTTAGTCGGTTCACGGCTTGCTCAAAAACATTTAGTGATAAATTTCTCTATAGTACTTTTGAGCCATGAGCAGAATTTCATAGTGTGGTCAAGAAGAAGGGAGAGGTGATATGGCCAATTTGGCGGAGAAGAAAAGGGGATACCCCTCAAAGCTTATGTCGTCTTTACGCGACCTTTTGAGCGCACAGGAGATTCTGGCGCTTCGGAATATCAGACTCGGTTATCTGCAATATTTTTTCGCCTTCCCCCTAGCCATGATATTCATCAACACACAGGACTTTCTTTTGGGTGACGGTATCCATGTGCATGGATTGGCTCAGACCACCATCACGTTCATTTCGTTTGTAATTGGAGCCATCATAATGTTTGCTTTTTCCAACGAAACAAACATTTCTGTCATTTCCAAAATCTCCGCCTTCATTACAGTGGCGGGGTTTATTCCATGGCTTTTCCTGCCGGACGGCTATCCTTCCTTAGTGTGTGCTGTAGTTTTTATGGCAGGTATTGGTGGGTGCGTATCCAGTAGCAGTTTTTCCTTTGTGTTTGTCCTCAACAACCCTGAGCGGTTCTTCGGAAGCGCATTGATGCTTCTGGTTATCGAACTGGTCGGGTTAGGCATCGGATTCATCCCGATACATACGATTGCCCGGAAGTCCTTTGCCCTGATACTAATCGCCGCTATTTCTATTTGTGTGTATTTATCCAGAAATCAGGATTTTGTTAGGGCGGGGGGCAAAACGGTTAATAAATTCGACATGAGCATTTGGTTGGTGCTATTTATCCTTTTTGCTTACTTTACCATTCGAATCACAGGCTTTTATGCTCCGGCATTTCAGCACCCGTCTGCCGCGCAGCTATGGGACGTACTCGCGCTGATCCTAATTCTGCTCTGCATCATCCTACAAGTGGTATTCAAATTCAGTGTTTGGACTATGTGCAATGTGTTTTTCCTCACTGCAATCATGAGCCATGTCATGTGGTATTTAAAGCTGTTTAAGCTTGCTTTTATGTTTTCCGAGTTAAAGGAAGTCGGCTTTTATATATCGTTTTATCTGGTAGGCTGTGTTACAAATAAATTCTGCGATTTTCGTATGCACAAGCGCCTTATTCTTGTGTGTATGGCGATGATTGGCGTCCTATATGTGGGGATCGACCTCCTACATACAATGATGTTCACCCAGTCTATTGCCGTCGTTGCAGCCTCTGTTCTGTTTATCATATTTCTGCTGCTTTCCCCCGCCTACTCGCAGTATCTTTTTTTTGCTGACTGGTCGAAGGAATTCCGTCTGACATACATGTCCTGCCTTGCAAAGGATAGCACGCAAGCAGGCACGGCAGAAGAAAAGCAGCTTCTAAGATTGGAGGACACCCACCTTTCTCCACGCGAAAAGCAGGTGGTTCTGTTGCTTTTGCAGGGGCTGACGCTCAGACAGGTTGCTCCGGAGTTGGGGCTTACCGTTTCTACAGTTTCCACATACAGCAAGGCCATTTACAAAAAGCTCGGCATCAACAGCCGTGCGGAATTGTTTATGCTGTTCGGGCACCAGCGAGCAGACGGTTCATCCGCAACTACCCGGAAGGAATAAGTAAAAAGCCGAAAATGTCAGATTTTCATACCCCCTCCCAATTTTGGGAGGGGGTATTTTTACGCCAACTCCTAAAATTGGGGCATTACATGAAGGGGAAATTTGATAGAGAATGGTGCTATACAAAAAGTGAGAGGAGGTAAACCATGCACTGGTTCAAGGCTATCTTATCGCACAAAATCAACCATCCCATTCCCCCTGTGGAAATGGACGCAAATGAGGAAAAGCTGTGGCGAATATCCCTGCTCACAGTCGACGAGCGCAAAGCATTTGAGTGGTTTCGACTTGGCTATACAGCCAGATGGACAGCCGAGACCATGCTACTTGACCGTAAGACTGCCAAAAGACTATTTGACTCCATCTATCACAAGCTGTGTGTAGTTGATGAAGCAGAGGTTAGTAGGGTGTATCGTACATTAGAGCTCATACCGGAAGGACTTCCCCCAGAGGAGAATAACCCATAGAAATTTCCACGGGCGCGCGGCAGAAGACAAAAACCATAAATTGCTTCAGTAGCAGGATGAAGTGTGAAAGGAGAATTCCAAGTGGCAAATGATCTGTTTGGTGGACTAAACGTGTTGATGAAGGGACTTTCCGGTTTTATGCCCCAGGACGATCCGGAGGTAAAAGTAATGAATGCCCAATCGGATCTAAGTGATTTGCGGAAGCAGGAGACCGAGCTCTATGCCGAAATAGGCAGACAGTTGTTGTCTAAGAACAGCGGGCAGTTCCCTGAGCTAGAGACTAAGCTTAAACTAGTGCAAGCCAACCTGACAGAGGCACAGAGCAAACTGGAAGCTGCTCAAGCGGAAAAGATGCAAAAGGAACAAGCAGAACAGTTAACGGAGGAAAAATGCACCTGTCCTGAATGCGGTTATCGTAATTTAGAAAATATAAAGTTCTGTCAGGAGTGCGGCGCAAAGCTGGGAGCATCCAATTGCCGACAGTGCGGCGTAGCCTTGGCGCCTGGAACACGCTTCTGTGGAGAATGCGGTGCGAGACAGGAGGCTTGAAGGATGGCAAGCTACAAGCAGCCCTGTATCCACTGTGGCTCGTATATTGAGTCGGATTCACGCATATGCCCCGCTTGTCAAAGTGGCAGCCCCTTTAGGTTTCTCTGCCCCACTTGCTTGCGTCCCATACAAAAGGGTCAACCGATTTGCTCCGGCTGCGGCAGAGCGCTTTATGTCGCTTGCCTTGCCTGCGGCAAACAGACTTTCGTACAGGAGAAATGTGAGCAGTGTAGCGGTACACTCATGATCCGCTGCCAAAACACCCGATGCGGTGCACCGCAATTCTTTGAAAATACAAAGTGTACCGCCTGTGGTAAAAAAATCAAATTTACTAAGAAATAAGGTGAAAAATTATGATGCAATCCTTTACAAGAAATTATGAAGATAACTCCACAGAGGCAGGGTTCCAGTTCACTTTCTATTGCGATCTGTGTCAGGACGGATACAAAAGCGGCTTCGTGGAATCCGAAACCTATAAAAAAAGCCGTGGTCTGCGCGGATTGGCAAGCGGGGCGGGGGTTCTGGGAAGCCTGTTCGGTGGTAGGCTGGGAGAACTTGGCTACTCGCTGGGACGCGGCGGGGATATTCTTTCCGAACGGTTTGAGGGCATGAGCCCCGAATGGCAGAAAGAGCATGAAAAAGCATTTGAGCGAGCCAAAAATGAAGTACAACGGCATTTTCATCGCTGTCACGGCTGCCATCAGTGGGTGTGTGATTCTTGTTACAACGAGGATGAGATGCTCTGTACAGACTGCGCACCACGGCAGGAGGTAGAAGTGGCAAAGGCTAAGGCAGCGGCCATGCGCCGTAACATTGATGAGTACGCCGAGGGCGCTACTGTCTGGAAAGGAAAGCTGGAAAGCAAGACAGTAGTTTGTCCTTCTTGCAGCAAACCGGCAGGTACCGGGAAGTTTTGCAACAACTGCGGCGTGTCGCTGGCGCTGGCGGTTTGTCCTAAGTGCGGAGAAAAAAATGCCCAGGGAGTACGTTTCTGCAATCAATGCGGCACGTCAATGAGCGCACCAGTAAAACATAAGTGTCCAAATTGCGGAGAAGAGAACCTCCCCGGAACCAAATTTTGCGGCAGCTGCGGGAGCAAGCTGTGAGTTTAATGCACTGCTATCCTACAGTACTAAGACCCTTTCCTAGCGTAGCATGACAAAAATTTATATTTTTTGGAGGTTTATATGAAAAGACTTATTATGCTGTTTATATTATTGATTTTAGCTGTCTCGCTATGTGCCTGCAGTCAAAAAGAATCAAGCACTCCACCAAATGCGTCTGAATCTTCTTCCTCTGTCGCCATGAAATCAGACGGTCAGAAAGACACTTCACCTGTTCAGAGTGAAAATGAGCAAGAAAGGAAAATAAGTATTGAAATTTCCCCACCCGATGGTTGGAAGCTAATGGAAGGTTCCGTTCTGCCTGTGCATTACATGAAAAATACGGCAAGCTTCATGGTTAAAGAGGAACCGTTCACGAGTGGTACGCTTGACGGAGTGGTTGACGAGGCGCTCGAAATCTATAAAAAGACCTTCGATAACCTTGCCGTTCAGGGGGAGGTTGAAACGATTACCATTGACGGCAAAGAAGCCAAAAAGCTGACCTTTACCTGTGTAGTCAGTAAGATGAATATGAAATATCTTTATGTGTATCTTTTCGCAGAGGGGAAGACCTATGTGATCACGTTCGGTGATTTGGCAGACAGCTTTGATTCTCTTTCTGCGGACTATACAGCGATTCTAAGCAATATTGAATTCAAGGCACTTTAATGTAAATACAAAATTAGGGGGAGTATTTAAAATGACAAGTAGAAAATTCAGTATATTATTTTCATTTGTTTTTCTGATGGGTATGCTGTTAAGCGGCTGCGGCGGCAGCCAGACTGCCAATAAACCGACCAGCAATCCTCCAGCCTCGGCAAATTCTGAAACTGCTATAGATCCGAAAGAGAATCCTGCCGAAGCACCTAATGAAACATCTAAAAAAGCTCAAGAAAATGTAAACAACACCAACGGTAAGGTTGATGAGATGGGGGACCGTCTCGCCAAAGTTTATACCGATATGCTCCAAAGCGGTAAGTATTATATGAAATATCGTACTATCATTGAAGTAGATGGAAAAAAGAGTGAGGCGATAATGGAGTCAGCAATAAACGGTGAAGACTCCGCCATGATAAGTACCATGCCCGAAGGGAAAAGCCACATGGTGTTTAGAGACAATAAAACTTATCTTATTGACTACGAAAGTAAAACAGTCCTGGTTATAAAATCCGTTGAGTCGGAAGCCGATGATCTGGATACAGACGGATTACTCTATAAAGGGAACGGCAAAGAAGATTTCCTCGGCAAAAATCTTGTTTATGAGGAATACACCACATCAAGCGGCTCAATGAAATATTTCTTCGAAGGCAAAAAATTTGTGGGCATGAAAGTACTTGCTGAGGGAGAAACCGTGGTCATGGAAATCCTGGAAATGAGCGACAAATACCCTGCTGATATCTTTACCATCCCAGCAAATTTCACGAAAGAGGAAATGTAAAAAGAGGATGGTGGTGTGTTCGTGTTCATCAAGAAAATGATTTCCTGTCTTTTGGTCCTTATGCTGGCAATGGGAGGCCTCAGCGGCTGTGGTAATCAAACTACGGCAGTGGAGACTCTTAGTGATAACGAGCGTTATAAAGATCTTCAACCACCAAAGACCGGTCCGGTAGGGGAATGGGATATTCCCATTCCCGCCATTAACCCACTCGGCTCCCAAAGCCTATACAGCGCTACTGATTATACCACTGGTGGCCACGAGATGACCTATATTGACAACTTCTTGGAGAATACTTGCTCTGTGGAAGGAGAAAAATGGACCTTACAGGTCAACGACCCTTCAGGAGCCCCCCTCTATTTCTTAAAAAAATATGCGGCCGAAAACAACATGAAGGTCTTTACTAGCCTTTATGGTGATCGCCTTACCTTTCAGCTAGCCAAGGACGAGGATAGTCTCTGGTGGGGTGATGCAGTAGCAGGGGATAACGGTTATACCCTGAACGTGGTGAGAGAGCTCCGTGTCCCTGCGGGAAAGGAAAAGAGATTTACCCTAGCAGATTTGGATCCGGAGACCGAGAAGGTTTCTTTTAGCACCGTAAGCACGGGGAAGAATTTCCAATCCGTAGCCTTAAAGCTCCCTGACGGGAACCTCGATCTCACCATCAGTGGGACCAATGCTTCTGGTTTCGTTACTCGAAGCATTTACGATTCCTATAACTTCTCCGCCCATAAGACTAAAGAATATGTCATTGATAGCTTACCCCAGGGAGAAGGCTCCATCACTTGGACATTTTCCTGGGAGGCTGAGTCCAAGCCCACTGAGTTTACTTTTCTCCTGAGCGAATTACAGGAACTCCCCACCGTAAAGCTCGGGGGCGAGCTCGGAGCACTGAAGGTGTGCGGAGTTCCCTTCGGCAGCGTCGTTGTGGAACCCCAAAAGGGTTCGCAGATCCTCCATACAGATATCCCACCCCTGGCGGAAGGACCGCTCAGGGGAGATATCACGCCTGAGGGGGATACCCTTTTTTGGCTGCCCTCCGGCTTATGGAACGTGGTTCTTGAGGCCGATTCAGCCGGACTTCAACAAAGTAAAGCCCGTATGATACCGGTTAACGCAGGAGAGACAACGGTCCTGACCTTCCCAACTTCTTTGCAAAGTGCTTATTTTCAACTCAATCAAACATTTGCCGAACCGGAAGAACTTACCGGTGGCATCGAGGTTATCGAAACCAAAGATGCCGGCAAGCAGGCTACTGTCTCCCTCTTGGTTCATGATCCGCAAAAAAGAGATATTTTTCCCACCAAAGATAATACCCAGATCCTTGAAGGTGGCCAACCGGTAGAAATCACTGATATTACTCGTCAGATTACTCCGCCCAGCATTGTTTTAGTCTTAGACTCTTCAGGTTCCATGCAGAAAGAAATGGCTGCCACTGTGGAAGCAGCCAAGAAATTCATAAACAGTTTGCCCGATAAAACCTATATTAAAGTCCTTGACTTTGATTCCAGTGTTAAGGTCCTGCCTGGTGAAACCAAGGAAGAGGTGCTCAAAAGCCTTTCTACTATTGTTGCCGAGGGCTCAACCGTGCTTTTTGATGCTACTCTGGAGGGTATGCGTCTCCTCAAAGACAAAGAAAGGCCGACCTTAGTTGTCTTTGCTGACGGTGCTGATTCCAGTTTGGATGGTCAGGGCGTGGGTAGCAGTTCCGATAAACAAGCTGTTCTGGAAGAGATACAGAACATGAAAGTACCCATCTTCACTATTGGTTTTGGTGCGAAGCCCGATGCGACGGCCATGAAGGAATTCTCGGCCGCTTCCGGTGGGCGATATTATAGTGCCAAAGATGAAAAGGCTCTCATCGAAGTCTTCACAGCCATCAGCGGAACTTTTGGCAACTCTTTTGCTATGACCTATAAACGTCCTAAGGAAGCCAGCCCTTCGGAGACCCCGATCGTCTCCCTGGTCTTGGATGCTTCCGGTTCCATGGATACAGACCCTACCGAAGAAGGCTGTGATTACCGCTTGGACAAAACCAAGGTCCTATTCCACGACTTTATTCAGAAACTCCCCGATCATTATTTGACCCAGCAGATCAGCTTTCAGACAGCGGCCATGGGTGACCCTATCATCCGGCAGGGCCAAGTCACAACTCAGGATAAGAATAAACTCCTGCAAGGTTTGGGAGAACTAAGCGCCTCTGGAGGGACACCGATTGCCCAGGCTATCACCATTGCCTATGAAAATATTCGCACCGTTCCCTCAACGAAGAAAGCCATCGTCTTTTTGACGGATGCTGGTCTCGATGTTGAGGAAGAAGAGCAAGCGGAATTCGAGAAGATCCTTGCCCTGATCAAGAAAGACAATATTGCCGTACTTTGGGCAGGTATTGGGGTGGAGGAATATAAAGATGTCTTTGCCAAGACTGCCGCACTTTCCGGTGGCAGCTATATCATCAGTGACGAAGCGGCAGGCTTGGAATCCGCCCTGGGTGAGATGCTGGCCTCCATTGAAAACATGGAGGGAACCCAAAATATTCCGCTATCGATACAGATTAACGACAAAGCGGCCTCCGGCACTCTCTTAAGCTATGCCGCCAATACCTATGTAAATTTTGCCCCTCCTCCAAAATCAGATGAGATCATCGCTCCCGATGTGGTACAGCTTGCTACAGGAACGCCCCTCAAGCGTTACGATAATCAAGCGGCCAACCTGGTCACCGGCACGGGTGTTCCCGGAATGGATACCATTCTCACCAAAAGAATTCCTTTCAAGGCCTCAGGCGGCAATAAAGCCATGGATCTGACTGTCCAAGAAGCCTATTATTTCAGTAAGTTTAAAGGTCTAGAGCCACCAAGTGACAAACAATTTTTAGCTCTGGAGCTTACCCTGAAAAATACCACAGCGGATAAAATTCCCTATCTTATTCCCAGTATCTACTCCCACTTCTATATCAATATCAACAACGAGGGCAGTTATCCTGTCTCAGAAGTAACCTGGCTTACGGAGACCCCCCTGGCCAACCCGGGAAACCCGGCTATCACCATTCCTGCCAAAGAAGAGCTAGTCGGAACTCTGGTCTTTCTTGTCCCTAATGACCCGGTAACTCAGACCTCCTTGCATTTTTATGATGTCGATCAGGATCATATCCATCTCCCCTTGATTGGTAAGCCGAATAAAACCCTACAGCAGCTGACCAGTCTGCCGAAGGAAGAACCGGCCAAAATTACGGATGCCTTTGCTATGGCCGTTACTGCTGCAGATGTAGTCGATAAAATAGATATTTACCCCGCTGAGCCCGCTAAGGATCAACCGGTTTTCCGGGTAGTCGAAGGCGCTTTCTCAACCAAGGTTCAGGCGCTCTTGGACATTAATCCCAAGGAGAGATTATGGTTAAAAATCGACACGGCCAACGGCCCGCTACTAACCCAAATGAGTGACGTTACCACCGTGATGCCCATGGGCTTTTCCGCTCCGGTGATGCTCGCGCCAGCCTCCACCAATAGAGTTCGGTTTGCCTATCCGTTTGCCAGAGCATTAAGTAGTTCTAAGGCAGATATCTGGGGAGATTTGCGCGGCGGCAACCTGGAAATTCCGGTGGTTAAAGGCAACCCCTATGGTAAGGCCGTTAATAAACCTGCTGTCTCTGGGGACGGATTGCAAATGAAAGTCAATTACCTGACAACCTTAAAAGGGATCGAGGGCTTTGATGACCGGTGGGTGATTGCCGATGTGACCTTTACCGATACCAAGGATGGTTTCGGTACGGCAATCCCCTCGGATTTTCTGAAGCTTATCCACAAGGATTTTGTCGAAACCACCAACATGCAGAAACAAGGCTATAAGGCAACCGGTAGTAACTTGGGAGACCTCTCGACTGGAGTTGAAAGAGAAGGGGTTCGTGAGTCCAGCGTCTCGGAAAATTACCTGTATGGTATTGATGGTGAATGGGCTGTCTTTGACGGCGGAGAACGCCGCGGCTTGATGTTCTTCCAATTGCCGGAGTCAGGTCAGGCGAGTGACTGGTCTTTGCAATCTTCTTTCCTGAAGGAATTAAATGTGCCAGTCACTCAAGAACCCTATGTCGATGCAGGGCTGCTGATTTATAAGGAACAATATCAAGTCCTTGACAACGAATTCGAAGCTCGCCTAGATGAAGCAGTAGAGAAAGCGATTCTTAATTATCAATCCCGCAAGGCCTCCGAAGGCAAACCTGACAAGATTCAAAGAGTAACCTTCAGCCAGGAAGAAGGGAAAAACAGTATTCCCAAACCTCCCATCACAGTCGGTGGTGCCCAAAAGCTGCATAACATCACAACCCTGGAGGATTTCAGCAAAACTATGGATGTTTTACGCTGGTTGCCCAGCCAGGATACCCCAGGCTTCTATCGCTATGCTCCTGAAGCTGTCCTGACCCAAGGCTGGGGCACAGAGTGGGATTTAGCGAACATGGCCATGGGCCTCCTGTCCAAAGCAGGCTGCACGCCCCAATATCGCACCATTGCTCTGACGGATGAAGGTAAAGCAGCCCTTCTGAAGCTGCCGGAAGCCCAAACAGAGAAGCAGGCCAAGGCATATGAAGAAACCGGTAAGAAGGGGATCACTGGCTTCTTCTCTAGATTATTTGCTAAGATTGCCGCCCTGTTTTCATCGCCAAAGGAAGCGGAAAAATTACCTGAGACGCAAGTGGCAGTAGATAAGATCCGGGAGAACGGGTCAGAGACTCCTCCGGATTCGGAAGTGGCGGCAGAAGAGGTAACTGGAGAAACAACCGAACAAGAGTATACGGAAGAAGAAACGGCTGAAGAAGAACAGGCTGCTGACAACGAAGAGCTAACAGAAGAGGAGCCCATAGAAGATGAGTCGACCATGGCTGAAGAGAATCTAAAAGAAGCAAAGCATGCTGATGAAGAGACGAGCACCGAGAAAATGAACATCCCTACTGGCACCATCCCCGGGATTGCTTATCAAACTCCCCAAGGCGAAAGTAAGTTGCTGGTAATTCCCTTTATGAAGGACATTTCTGAATTACAAGGGCTGGTTTATATTCCTCACTTACAGAGCTCTGTTGATTTTACACCTGTCCAAGGAACCATCCGAATCTCGGCCAAGGCGGAGTCTTCCGGCATGTTATTTCAGGAAGCTGCAGGAGATATCGTCAGTGCCCTGGGCGGTGGAGGCGAAGCGACAAGCGAGTATGAGAGTATTACTCTGCTGGAAAAGGAAATCTCTTTACCTACACTAAGCCTGAATGCGGTAGACATCGGTTATCTGCAAGCAGGATCAGCTCAAGGAAAACGCTTTACCGCTGCTCTAATTACCCCGGAAGGGGTGGAGGCCGGCACAGGCATCATCGACACGGGAGCAAATCCTCCCGTTGGTGTTACTATCGAAATAATTTTGCCGGAAAAGAGTTTAATTCATGAAAGCCCCATTAAGAAAGGTGAGGGTCTGGACACTATCTATCATACCTTGGCGGTTAACCTCCCCGACTTAGCGGGTGATTCCACGGAGATGCTGGAAACGGCTTCTGCCAAAGTCCATGACTCTGCCGACAACCCTGATTCTTTCTCAACTTTAAAATGGTACAGCCGCAACATTATCGAACGCTTCATAGCCAATCAAACCATCTTTGATGCCGAACAACAGACGGAAAAAGGCTTGCTGCTTGGGCGTACAGCCAAAGAACGATGTATCGTTCTGACCTCCCGAATGGGTAAAGACGCTAAAATTTATTCCACGCTTGATCTTCTTCAGACCAACAATCAGGTTCATAACGGCAGTCAAGCTGTCCAAGCGGGTTATAACATCGTAGCCGGACTCTATGCATCTTCTCTGGAAAGTGCGGTTTTGACTGGAGAGAACAAGGCTGGCTATCAGGATATTTGGTCCGGAACGCCTGCTGATACCTCCCTTATGTTGATTCCCAATGAAGATGGCCGGGATTTGGTTTTGGCGGAGATGAGAAAGTCTGAAAAATACCCCGAACGTCTCCTGGCCAACATTGCCAACAGTGACAAGGTAATCATTGCTCCCGACCAACCAGGTGAGTACATGGGGCAAAAACGTTGGGCCTGGCTGGAGATTGATCCGGTGACCTATGAAACTATCTCAGTCATCGATACGGGTGAGCATGCCGGTATGGCCAGCTATGCCATGGCCTTAATGCCCGGTGAAGACGATACCGGACAGTATATGGTTGGGGCTCTCATCGGGGTTGATGTAGCCCTATGGTCAGTCTGTAGCTTCTCACTCATCCTAGATGATTACCAGGAGATCTTGACCGAGGCCAAAGCCATGGCTATGGGTATCGGTGAGAATTTGGACATGGTGATGAAGGGATATGGCGGCGGGAGAAATGCCGGTGAAGGTAAGGTATCAGGGGATCTCAGTGCCAAAGGCTTGCCTCTTAAAATAAGCGGGGAGTTAGAGTTTGGCGATAAGGTAAAGGGGAAAGTTGGGATAGGTCAGAATCTTATCGGTTTTACCGATGGATTTAACGATGCTGTTAAAATGTACTTTGCTACAGCAAAACCCAAAGAACCGGGTAAAGGCCCATGATGAGGAGGTAATCAAACCATGGCATTTTTATACAAGTATACTATCAGGAAATTGGGGAACTGATTTTCCAACAGGATAAAGAAAACCCCAACAGCCCTGCTGCCGAGCTCTGTCAAAAGATTTTTGCTTCTCAGCAGGATCATTGTTGAATTCAAACAAAAAGTTCTTGAGCTCAAGGATACATTAAAGTGGATTATAGAGTATAGAAACTATGAACTATCTGACCCTGGAGGAATTCCTCTGGAGCATGAAGATGTGGTCCGTGTTGGCTGCATCGTCCAATAGCAGCACTTTTCGAGGGATAGAGCAATCTATCCCTCGGGCTTTCGGATTTCAGGAATACAGTCACCAGCGGAAACGCAACCGGCCCGATCGCTTTGACACCGGGCGTGGAAAGAACAATCATCTTCCCGGATGCATTAGCAGGCAGTGTTTATGCTGCTATCTCCTTGGTGTTTATATGCGGGTTAATGCGTAATGTAGTAAATAGCCTATTAACCCAAAAAACAAGTTAATTTTGAAGCATCTATTTGCAAGTAGGTGCTTTTTTGTGTCTAATCGTCACAAATTCCATTCATCTCGGCTCCCATAATTTTAAAACGCTGCTTCAATCTAACATAAAAATCTTCACACGAATAACGATTTTGCATTTTAGGGCGAAAGAGCACACATCTCAGGCAATAAAAAAGTTTTTGCGAAAAGCAATACTATAATAATAAGAATATGAGAAAAGTACAATTTTGAGGTAGTCAGGCCAAAAGTACAAAACTGCATTTCCGGTTTTCTGATGGGCTTTTTGCTTATGAAGGAATAAGAAAACAGATAGTTTATGCTTGTGAGACATGGCGGTAACCCCTGAAAAGGGAGGAATAAGAACAACCCAGTGCTGACGCTGATGTGATGATGTAGAACTCAACAAATTTAATAGGAGGAAAAAGAGATGAGAAAAAAAGTTCTGAGTCTGTTTCTTGTGCTATGCATGGTACTTACCATGCTGCCTACAGCAATCTTTGCTGAAGGTGACACTGTAATCAGTGGCATCGAGATCCCTGTCACTGGTGGAATTCCGGTCATTACCATTAGTGAGACGGAGCAGTACACCGGCACGGTGACGTGGACCCCAAATGACAGCACCTTCTTAGGCTCAAAGGTCTATACAGCGACCATTACATTGACGCCCAAAGCCGGATATACACTAACAGGCGTTCCCGCAAACTTTTTCACTGTAGCGGGAGCGATGGCGATCAACGAAGCCAACTCCGGTGTAATCACGGCGGTGTTTCCTGAGACGTCACCCGCCCCCATAAGCATAGGGGCAATCAGTGGAATAGAGAGCCCTGTTACTGGTGGGACTCCGGTCAGTAGCATTAGTGATACGAGTGAGTACACCGGCACGGTGACGTGGAGCCCAAATGACAGCACCTTCTTAGGCTCAAAGGTATATACAGCGACCATTACAGTGACGCCCAAAGCCGGATATACCCTAACAGGCGTTCCCGCAAACTTCTTCACTGTAGCGGGAGCGACAGCGACCAACGCAGCCAATTCCGGTGTAATCAAGGCGATTTTTCCTGAGACAGATGAGGCACCAACCGTAACAAGTATAACCGCTGCAAATGGTACTTATCCGCAAGGCAGCAATATATCCATAACCGTAACCTTCAGTAGCCCGATTACCGTAACCGGTACGCCGTACCTGGAGCTGGAAACCGGAACAACGGACCGGACTGCAAGCTATGCTTCCGGAAGCGGCACAAATAAATTAACCTTCAATTACACAGTCCAGGCCGGGGACACCGCGGCAGATCTTGACTATAAGGCCATAGATTCACTAAAGTTAAACGGCGGAACCATTAAAGACATAAACAACAACGATGCGATTCTATCCCTGCCGGTCCCCGGGGCAGCAAATTCCCTGGGAGCCAATCAGAATATCCTCATTGACACAGAGGCACCGAGCGCAATTACCATATCAGCTCAGAACACCATTCCAGCAGGGGGGAGCGTCACCCTGACAGCCGTGGGAGGCCCACTATCAACTGATTCCTGGACGAACATCTTATTCCGAATCAGAGAAAACACAGGGCAAGGAGAAAACTGGATCACCGGAATTACAACGGTCGATTTAACCATCACCCCTGCAGGCGATGGCGTAACCGCGACCCTGAATAACGGCAGCGACAGTGTGGCAACCATCGCTATGGATTTTGTCATCCTAGCATCCAACGTCGTTGACCTAGTCGGAAATGTGGCAGCAGGAAATATTACTATAGATTCGGCTGGTATCTCGGAAACTGAGAGGTTACAAAAGACATTTGATGAAGTTGTAGATGGTGGCTCTATTCAGCTGTGGGATAACATCACCCTTGATGCTAACGTCACCATTTTAAGTGGTGATAACAGAAGCTTTACCCTTGACTTAAACGGAAAAACCTTGAACGGTGGAAACAAAATTGCAATCATGCACGAAGGCAGTGGCACACTGACCATCAAGGATACCGCAGGCAATGGAGGGATCGCGAGTAATTCTTCATTAAGAACAATTCAAAAAAGAGATGGACAACTTAAGGTGGAGAATACCTTATTGGAAAATACAAGTAGTGCAGGTGCAGTAATTTCCGCGTATGATTCTGAAGTTTCTATCAGCAATAGCGAAGTAAAATCTTCCTACCGGGGAATAAATCTTTCAGGAACTTCAAACGTATTCATAAGCAACACAAATGTGGAAAGCAAAAAAGAAGCAATTTATTATTTTTCTGGCGGGACTGGGAACATTTCAATCACTGGAGGGACCATAGAAAATACCGATACGAGCGCATATGCTATAGATAATCAGGGCTTAGGAAAAATCTCTATCCCAGGTGGTTCTTCTGTCATTAAATCCAACTATCGGGCGATGAACAAAGCACCCGACTTGAGTGGTAATACCAATGTGATTATTACCGGCAGTAAGACAAACAAAGAAGGAACAGATGCGGTTGACATTGTCAAAGATGCTATCGATACCGATGCAAAGGTTCAGACCTACAAATATCTTAAGTTTGAGCAAGGACCACCTAATGCACCTCACATTTATTCCCCTCCAAGCATTACCAATGACAACACCCCAACCATTTCGGGAACAGCCGACCCAGGAAATACTGTGACTATTACCTCTTCACCGGGAGGGGAGCTAGGTACGACAACCGCTGACGCCAGCGGTAAATGGAGTATTACATCAAAAGAACTTGCTGATGGTATCTACACCATCACCGCAACAGCCGCAAATGGAGCGGGTACTACCTCATCATATGCACCTGTTTTTACAAGGGTCGACACAATTAGACCGACTGCGAATATACTGATTGGCAAAATAGAGCTCTCTTCAGGGGAAACAGCTACAGTGACGATCGCTTTCTCTGAATCAGTGACAGGCTTTAATAACAGTGATTTAACTGTGCCCAATGGCAGCTTATCAGCAGTCAGCACGGTTGACTCTAAAACCTTTACTGCAACCTTTACCGCTGGTGATGTAAATGCAGCTGAGAATAGGATTACCCTTGATTTGATGAAAGTAACAGACTCGGCTGAGAATACTGGTAGCGGAACAGTATCATCACCTAATTATAGTATAGTCAAACCAGCTACCGTACCCGATGCTCCGACCAACGTCACGGCAGTAGCAGGCGATGGTCAAGCTGCCATCAGCTTTACCCCTCCTGCCTCCAACGGTGGTGCATTAATAACGGGTTATACGGTCACAGCAAATCCAGGTGGGGCTAATACTACTACTGGAAGTGGAAGCACGATTGCAGTGGTGACAGGATTGACAAACGGAACGAGCTACACCTTTACGGTGAGGGCCTCCAACAGCATAGGTACTAGCGTAGCTTCGGTAGCATCAAATAGCGTTACGCCAGCGGCTACGCAGACAATCACCTTTGATCAGCCTGCAAGCCAAAATTTTGGGACGACTCCGACGCTTATCGCAACCTCGACCTCAGGGCTACCTGTATTTTTTACCAGCAACACACCGGAGATTTGCACCATCACAAGCAATGGAAAACTGACATTTTTAAGTGCTGGAACTGCAATAATTACAGCCAGCCAAGTGGGTAATGCGGCTTATCTTCCAGCGGTTGAGGTCACGAGGACATTTACCGTTATGGCTGTTAAGCCTGGTGTACCGACCAACGTCACGGCAGTAGCAGGCGATGGTCAAGCTACCATCAGCTTTACTCATCCTGCTTTCAACGGTGGTGCTGCAATAACGAGTTATACTTTAATATCAAGTCCTGATGGCAAAACTGCCACAGGAAATGGCAGCCCGATCACGGTGACGGGCTTGGCCAATGGAACGAGCTACACCTTTACAGTGACGGCGACCAATAGCGCAGGTACTAGCGCGGCCTCGGCAGCATCAAATAGCGTCACGCCGTCTGCACCAGCGACCACCTACACCATCACCCTAAATGCCAACGGCGGTAATACCCTCACTCCGTCTACCTTGACGACGGATGGGAACGGCAAGCTTAGTAGCCTACCTGTTCCAACCCGCAGCGGCAATTACTCCTTTAGGGGCTGGTTTACTGCGTCCAGTGGGGGTACAGCAGTGACGACAAGTACTGTGTTCAGCGAAGACACGACAATCTATGCTCAGTGGAACTACTCTGGAGGTTCAGGAGGCTCAGGCGGCTCAGGAGATTCCGGTGGTTCATCCCCAGCACCCTTAGCACCCGAAACTACTCCAGTAACGGGGCAAATCATTGATAGTAAAACAGGAGCTGTCGTCCAAGGAATCACAGCCCAAACGCGTACTTCAGCGGATGGAACGGCAGTAGTTCAGGTCAAAGCTCAAGAAGCCATTATCTTCAAACAGCCAAATGGAACTCAGAGTTCATTGAGTGATATCAGTAAGCTTGGATTCACCCCACAGACCAATAAGGATGCCAAGATTACCACCACAGCAAACGGAACCATCGAGATGAGCAACCTAGCCAGCAATACCCAATCCAAATTTGCTATTCAGCTGGACCTGGGAAGCAATCGAAAAATAACCATTGGCTCCATGGAGGTCAAGGTGGGCAATAATGGGAACGTCACCAGTGTAACCAGCACGCTCATCGATCCCTATGGTACCATCATTGACGCTGCTACAGGGCAGGTCATTACCGATGCTCACGTTACGCTCTACTATGCGGATACAGAGCGGAACAAGCAAAATGGGAATACAGCCAATACCCATGTAGATTTACCGATACTGGATGACTTTAAGCCCAACAACAATAAAAACCCACAAAACAGCGATAAAGTGGGCTTCTATGCCTTCATGGTCTATCCCAACGCAGACTATTACCTAGTAGCGACGAAAGAGGGCTATGAAACCTATCGAAGCATGACCATCTCTGTCGAAGAAGAAATCGTAAAATGGGATTTCAAAATGACCAAACCCTTAACGGGGGTCAAACGTCTCTCAGGAGATAATCGAGTAGACACAGCTTTAGCCATCGCAAAAGCCAGCTACACCACGAAGCTTCAGAATGTCATCCTCACTACAGCGAACAATTATCCAGATGCCTTAGCAGGAAGCGTATTAGCCTACAAGCTCAATGCCCCCATCCTCTTAATGGACACCAGTGAAAGTGAACAGAAAAAGGTCATAGACTATCTTAAAGCGAACCTCAACCCAACAGGCACGGTCACCATCCTTGGAGGAACAGGAGCAGTGGGTCTGGATGTAGAAAGCAAAATCAAGGCAGCAGGTTTTACAAAGGTCACACGGATTAGTGGAAAGGATCGCAGTGAGACAGCACTGAAGATTGTAGAACAGATTAAGGTTCCTACAGGACGTCCCATCATCTTAGTCCATGAAGAGAGCTATGCCGATGCTTTAAGCATTAGTAGTAGTGCCGCAGCCGGAGAAACGCCGATTCTCTTGGTAGGTAAAGACAAAATCAGCGATGCGGTCCGTCAAAAGATTGCTGAAATCAACCCCATAAAAGTGTATATAGTCGGTGGGGAAGGGGTACTAAGTAGCCAGATAAGCGCTCAAGTCGCCTCCATCACCGGACTCAGCCCAAACAAAATCATCCGCTTAGGGGGAGCAGACCGCTATGCTACATCCTTAGCAGTGGCCCAATATTTCAACTTACCCGGCCAGAGTATCAGCTTTGCCACAGGTAAGAACTTCCCTGATGCCTTAGCCGGCGGTGTGTTTTCAGCAAATTACAATGCCCCTATTGTTTTAGTGGATGAGGCCCTATCCACAGATACCCTTAGCTATCTGAAAACCAGAATCATGGTTGGAGGAGCGTTACTGGGAGGAGAAGGGGTATTGAGTAAGAAGATTGAACAGGAGCTATCCCCATTGATTCGTAAGTAAGCAGGGTCATATATATAAAAATGATCAGAAACTGTTAGTGAACGTCTACTTATCTAGAAAAATTGTCTGAGGAAAGGAATGCCGCTAGGGTGCCAACAGGTACCAGCGGCATTTTCTTGTATACTCAAGGCACGTTGAGACGGTTGTATTGATGTCAAGGGTGAAATAATAAGTGTACTAAGACGCCTGCAAATAAAGGCTTTCCGGGGTTTGAACGTGAAAATCGGATGAGCAATAATCGTAAAAAAATCGGTTCTTGGAAACAAGTATAAAGGTATGATTTTATGCGTGACAGAGCGATTTAGATGTCAGTGTTTAGCGAGTGGTCGATTTAGATGTTTATTCGATTTCAAAGGGTTGAGAGAACAAGTTGGATGTGTGATATATAAGCTTAAGTAAATGCCGTAAAAAAACGTTGGGGAATAGCATCAAAATGCTATTCCCCAACGTTTTAAACTTTATAGGTTGATATAGTTTACTTTAACTTGTCGACTTGCTTTTGGAACGCCAAAAGATGGCTGTCAGAACCATTTTTTAAGGCCGTGAATACTTCAAAGATGTTTTCAGGTAACTCATATGTCAAGAAAAGTTCATACATTGCAATGTTGTCTATTTCAGCCTGGACACCTGTTTTTGCTGCTTCGAGCAAATTAACAGGTGCAACAATATGCTCAGCAGAGCCATCAGCAGGGAAATCGAGTCCATATGAAAGATAAACTTCTTTTAAATATGCAAGATGGGTCTCTTCTGCACGGATAATATTTGTATATGGTTTCTGGCTGCCAAACTTGACTACGATGGCTAAATATTCTCCATGTGCTAAGTATTCATCTTGAACTGCATACATGAGCATATCGTTGATGGTTAAGTTTTTATCACCGAGTGCACCCTTTGCACCATATCCTTCAAGAGATAGCGCTTTATCAGTATCGGCTAGTGGAGCTGGATCAATGTCAACATTATGATCGACAGGCTGTGTAGTTGCCGGTGCTTGACTGGTGGTTTCCTGAAAAGGCGGGGTGGTTTCCTTGGCGTTATCTTTCGTAGTACTACAGCCTGAGAGCATAAATATGCTGATAACCGCAAGTGCTGAAACCATTAAAACAGTAGCAAAATGTCTTTTGAAATTTAATTCAGATTTCATCATTTTCATAGTAACTCCTCCTTTGAATGTTTTAAAATAATTATATATTAGAAATGTGTCAAAAGTATGGTGATGGCAAAATTAATTCAACCATCGGTAGATTTCTTAGCCGACTTTCTCGTAGTAGGCTTTAGAGTCGGCTCTAGCTAGCTGAGAAGTGGAAAGAATAATATCCTAAATTGCACAATATGTGATGCTTTGATTATGATGTGAGTTGTTTGTTTAGCTCAAGAATCTGTTGGTTACACTTTCCTTTTAGAACTGTACTTCGAGGATTTTCGGGTCTTCCCAGTGTCTGTTTGAATAATATTGCTGCGGGAGACACTCTCTTTTTGTACGGCTTCAAACATTTTTCTGCTGATAATAGCCGGATGATGACCGTAAATGCAATAACCATCTCTTCCGCTTTGAGATCTTTCGCGTCTTTTGTTTTGTAAAATGTAATTGTACGTACGTCTTATCTAGTTTATGTTTACACAAATAAAAGATTGAGATGAAAAATGTTAGAATCATATCGCCTAAACCCAAAGAGAATAAAAAGCATAGGGTCGCCGCCTATTGCCGGGTCAGCACATCCGGACCGGAGCAGATGCGCAGCCTTGAGATTCAGATAAAGATTTATACGAAGATGATAAAAAGCGATCCTGATTGGCTTTTTGCCGGTGTTTTCTATGATATCGAAAGCGGGCTTCGACGAAGCGGTAGAAAAAGTCTGGACAAAATGATCAGGAAAGCGGCGAAAGGCAATATTGATTACATCATCACAATATGCATTTTGAAAATGAGAAACTGGACTCAATCGAGGCGGATAAAGAATTTGAGATTACGCTGAGGGGCATGTTGGCACAGGACGAAAGCCGGAATATCAGCGAGAATATTCAATGGGGAATTCAGTGCAAGTTCGAAAAAGGCGAAATTTATACCAAGTATAAGAACTTCATGGGATACACTTGCGTTGACGGTGAGATTGTTATTGTACTGGAACAGGCAAAGATGATTGGAATGTGAAAACGATTCGTGACATGCTAAAGAACGAGAAATATAAAGGAGATACCACGCTTCAAAAGACCTTTACCGAAGATTTTATGACCGGTAAGAAAAGAAGAAATGATGGGCAGCGAAACAAGTATTATGTGAAAGACAGTCATCCAGCTATTGTCTCTGCTGAAGTATTCGATAAGGTACAAGAGGAAATGGCCAAGCGTTCAAGGTTTGTCAGTAATAAGGATGGCACAGCAGAAATCAGTGGAAGCAAATATTGCGGTAAATATCTACTGGGGAATTTGCTTGTGTGCGGCGATTGAGGAGCGCTTTATCGTAGAAGGACTGAACGGGGAAAGGTTGTCTGGCGCTGCGCGACAAGGATTGAAAAAGGCAAAGAGGCATGCTTCCACTCCACTACTCTGGATGGAGGGTGGGTACAGGATACCCTGGGCGCTGCTCTCTGCCAGAACGGAGCTTATGATGAAGGCATGTTGAGAAATGAAGTTGATAAAATCCAGTTTTTTGATGCCTATATTCTAATATTCCGCGCAGATGGCTCGAAAGATAAAAGGTCATTCCGGAATGACTAAACCTGTGATATACTAATAATTGTCAATTTGGGCTGGAGGCAAAAGCCTCCGGCATAGATTATCGGGGGTAAAACCCAACGAAGAAGAAACAAGCAGAGAGGCCTGTTTTATACTATGGAATGTCTAGGCAGAGTAGGTGCAACGTGAAAAATCAGTACATTGGTGACATCGGAGATTATGGAAAATTCACAACGTATCTTGATAACGGCAAAGAGCGATATCTTGATCAGGAACTGTTTGACATATTAAAGAAGGTAGTTGGACGGGAAGATAAGTCGGTAGCGATGATTGAGCAAGCCGAGATATTTTCCTCAGCGTGCTTTTATCATCAGCTTATTTCAAGAGAAAACCGTGATGAGTGGCATAATAATGCGTTAGAAGCTTTGCGGGATGGGACCGCGTTGGTTTGGGGAGGTTGACCGAATGGGAGAACTCCTTTCGAGCACTATGCTGGTTATGAAGGAGCGTTTATGGATAATCAAGTGAAAGTTCAATGGCTTGGCAAAATATTATCGATTCAGCCGCGTACCAATGTATGGCGTTATGTTCTCGATAATCGAACTCATTCTCACATCGGTTACAACCTGTTCCTTGACGGCTCTGTTAACGGCATTAATGCTCAGTTTGCCGTGGCAATCTCCGAAAAGCAGCAACAGTGCGGCGGTTTCCGTATTGGCGATGTTGTTAAAGGCACAGCATGGACAAAGAAGTATTCCGGTTGGGAGTACGCCGACTACTATCGAGCGGGTGCATTGAAACGAATAAGTGAGGGCGAGGAAACAACCGAAGATAAATCAGTTCCACCGTGGAGAACCGCTCCGCCTGATATGCAAACATACGAATGGCGCGGTGCGAGGATGTTGAGTCTTAGTTGTTGGAAAGGTAAGTGCTTTCAATGTATATGGGCTAATATGGCGAACGTCACCATTGAGTATGAATGGGGCAAATCCCAGAAGCATCGGTTCGAAAGTTTTTGTTACGGACCCAAATCCTGTAAAGTCTATAAAATGGGGAAGCCTCGCAACGTTCCATATAAGGGAAGAGGTTTAAACTATGATGAGGGATGGCTTGACGATATCTGCACGGAGTGCAGGGGTGAGGATGATTAAATCAGAGGGCCACAGGATGTGTACAAGATGGTGTTTTCGAGCGTCTACCCGCTACTCGTCTGAAAGGTGGAGCGCAAAGGGCGCACCAAATCCGAGGACGATGCTGTGATTTGTTGGCTGACGGGGTATGATGATGCTGGCTGTTATTTGGACATCAATAGGATCCTCTCGACCGTTTAACGAAAGGCCAAGATGGATGTGGGGAAAATACAGGTCGTGAAGGTCTTGCAAATGGCCATTTAGGCCTCTTGCATTAAATAATTTATAGAATATAATTTAAATAGTTATAGTTTAATATTACTTTTCAAAAAGTTCGTGGAGGAAGTCAAATATGATACTGAATCAATGGTATGCGATACTACCATCTAAATCTGTAGGAATAAATGAAATCGTAGCTGTAAAAAGAATGAATCTCGATCTTGCGTTGTTCAGAAACAGTAAAGGCGATATCGGCTGTGTTGTTGATCAATGTTCGCATAGAGGGGCAGCACTCAGCATAGGCAAGGTCAAGGGAGATTGCATCCAATGCCCTTTCCATGCCCTGGAATTTGACAAAAACGGCAAATGCACATGGATTCCTGCTAATGGCAAAGCCTCAACTGACGATATCAGCCGGTTTAATGTCAAGAACTACCCTGTAAAGGAGTCAAATGGAATTATTTATCTTTGGTATGGGGAATCGGAACAAATGACCGCTCAGTTACCGTTTTTTTATGAACAAATTGATGACTCATACAGTTATAGCGAAATCGAAGATCATTGGAATTCCCATTATTCTCGCTGTATAGAAAACCAACTTGATGTGGTTCATGTACCTATTGTGCACTATAATACAATTGGCAGAGGCAATAAAACCTTGATCAATGGTCCCAAAGTATTGTATGAGAACGGCATTTTGCAAACTAGTGCAAACAATGAAGTGGATAACGGACAGAAGCCGAAGTCGCCTGCTGAATGTGTAATTAAGGATACAAATCTTAATTTTATTTACCCAAACCTATGGCTGAATCATATCAGCTCAAAAATTAAAGTAATTATTTATTTTGCTCCAGTAGATGAAGAAAACACAATCTTATATATTCGGTTCTATTGCAAACTAGCTAAGACTAGGGTTGTAAACAGCTTGATAGCATTCTTTGGAAAATTTGCGAATAAAATTGTAGAACGGCAAGATAAGCGCGTTGTCATTACACAAAAACCCAAGGCATCTTCTTTTAAATCAGGAGAGAACCTGATTATGGGAGATGGGCCGATTATTATGTATCGTAAAATACGCGATGAATTAAAAAACTATCAATAATAGGTTTGTGCTAAACTACTAATAGGGTTGAGCTTTTATCACGGTAGTATTGCCATAGGTTATTTGTGCCGCCTGCGATTGCGGCGGAATGGAGTCTATTATGAGATATGCTGTTAAAAAGGGTTTTCATAATCCGTTTTTCTGCCTGGAAAACAATAATGTTATTAAAGTAAGCGAAGATTTGATTAAGATGACTCAATATACTGAAGGAGAATTGTTAGGAAGAACTTTTGATAGCTTATGCAATTTGTTAAAAGTCGATAAAAAAATCAACCTCAAGAAGTTAGAAACTAAGCAAACCTATTACATTTTTACAAAAGATTTAGAACCTAGAGAAGTAAGTGTTTTTGGTAGGTCAGACTTTCAAAATGAACAAAAATACGACATGAAAGAAGTCCTAAACTCAAGACTTAAAATTAGATTATTGTATGCACAAGCGCTTGTTGAAGCTAATAAATTAGGAACAATTATTTTAAGCTACCCTGAATTAATCGTATTAAATACTAACCAAAAATTCTTAGATTTATTACATTCACCCTATCGAGAAAAACAATTCTCAATAGGGCGAATGTACCTAGATATATTACCCAATGGATATAGTGAAAGAATAGAAAAAATTATCATAGAAGCTATTGAAAAAAAACAGACTTTTATATCGGAAATGTTAGAGTTCACCAGTGGTGGAGGAGAAAAGAAATATTATGATGCTTCTTATGTCCCAATTTTTATTAATGGTAAAGCGAAATATATAGTAAACACAGTTGTGGATGTTACCGAACAAGTCAATGCAAAGAAAAAGATTGAAGAAAAAAATAGACTGCTATCAGCAATTATTGAAAATATATCGGATGCAGTTTTAATCTTTGATAAAGAAGGAAAACCCATTGTTTTGAATAAAAATATTACGCAGGAGTTTCCGGATGAAAGTCTCAATGAAGTAGACGATCTAAGAAAATATCATAAATACTATGATGAGGAGGGCAAGGAAATTGCTCCTGAGGACATTCCTATAAAACGAGCGCTTAGGGGAGAAAGAATAGAGAAAGGTATCATGACGGTTGAAGTTGATGACCGTAAAAGCACTGTGCAATACAATGCTATACCTATTTACGACATTAATCACGACATCCTTGCTGGAGCGGTATTTATAAACGATATTACAAATCTAAGTATACTAGAAGAAAGCGCTACTAAGGATTTTATTACGGGACTTAATAATTCAAGAAGCTTTGATAGTTACTATAACAATTGCCTTAGAACCTCTTTGGAAGAAAACGGACGATTTTCAATTCTAATGTTTGATATTGACTATTTTAAAAGAGTTAATGATACTCATGGTCACCTGGCAGGAAATATTGTGTTAAAGGAATTCGGGAAAATTGTTTTAGCTAGTTGCAGAGATTTTGACTTCGTCTCGAGGGTGGGAGGAGAAGAATTTTCTGTAATATTAAAACAGTGTTCACTGGCTAAAACAATCGAAGTGGCCGAAAGGATAAGAAAAAACGTTGAGGATCACGACTTTGTAATTGAAAATGGCAAGATCATTCATATTACGGTTTCTATAGGTGTAGCTGTTTATCCTGATACGGTAAATAATGTGCATGAAGTTGCTGAAAGCGCAGATAAGGCATTATATAAAGCAAAACAAAGTGGAAGAAACAGAATATACCT
Source organism: Desulfitobacterium sp. (assembly GCA_050251735.1). GTDB lineage: Bacteria > Bacillota > Desulfitobacteriia > Desulfitobacteriales > Desulfitobacteriaceae > Desulfitobacterium. Next base: position 15,905 of record JBFWMF010000022.1, on the reverse strand, counting down.
TGACACCAACCCTTAAGTAACGGGATGGGGCTTTTTAACTCCTGCTTTATTGCACCCTCGTTTAAGTGTATAATTTTCTCAGACATATTCGCAGCTCCTTTTTGGTAGATTTTTGGTGTGGTAACCTTATCTTACCAAGCAGTTGCGTTTATGTCTTTATTCTTACACACGCAATTTTAAATTTGCGAAATTAATCACAATTATCCCATTCGCTGTCACGTGGTAAAAAATTCGTTGAAATTCACATAAATGTATTCAATTAAGAGATAATGTTTGTTATAATAAGTGCATTATTACAAATTTCATGCTATTTCGATCCATTGTCGATTTGTGGTGGTTTTTTGCGCTTTGATGTTCAGAGTCCAAAATTGTTTGGTATTTTTTAGCAGACAACAAAAGAGCTGCTTTAAAAGATATTCTCCAGGCTATAAATTGTAGGAGGGGATATGTAAGATGTTTTTCAACAAGATGAAACTCACATCCAAATCAATTATGGGAATTGGAATCTCTGTCATTGTAGCGTTAGTTGTTTTTTCGGTGATCGTGAATAGTTACGTGGGAAAAATCATTCAGTCAGCAGAAGGGGATTATAATCAACTCCTTACCGCCTCGGTAAACTCTAAGATGCAAGCCCAGCTCGATAGTGCTAGGATGTCCGTTCAAACCATAGCAAATAACGGCAGAGTCCAAGAACTTTTTGCCCAAAGAGACAGAGAGCAGCTTCTTGAAGAGACGGTGAATATTTTCGAAGTACTAAAGGAAGATGTATCCCAAATCCAGTTTCACCTTCCGGATTCAACAGCTTTTTTAAGATTACATATGCCAGAGAAATATGGAGATAGTCTGAAGGATTTCAGATTTACCGTAAATGAAGCTAATGAAAAGCTTAAGATCGTCGAAGGATTAGAGGAAGGAGTAGGCGGCTACGGCTTTCGGGTTGTAGTACCTATGTATTATAATGGCGTTCATACAGGTTCTGTAGAATACGGAAGTACCTTTGGAGATGCTTTCCTGAATAATATTAAAGAGCAATTTGAAGGAGAGTATTTTATATATCCCATTGCAGTAAATTCCGTAGCTGTGGCTGAGAATAAGGGCAATGAGAAAGGATATATTGCATCTACAACTGAGACAGACCAGTGGATTGTAGGACAGGACTCTATCGATCAGTTACAATCCGGAAATATGGTTAGCTTGATTTCTGAGGATAAGAAAAACAGCATCCTGCTCATACCTTTTAAGGATTATTCGGGAGAAATCAAAGGCTATATAAAAGCTATCACAGATCGAAGTGTTACCTTAGGGTATACTAACCAATTCCAAAAGGTAATGGTTATGCTCTCAGCAATTATTGCACTCTTCTTATCCGTCATTATCTTTTTCTCCCTAAGATTAACAGTGCTTAAACCGATCTTATACTTACATGATAATATCAAACAAGTCGAGAAAGGCGACTTTACTGTGACATGTCAAAAGAAAAACGATGATGAGATAGGGCAGGTCTTTGAGTCCTTTAACAATATGGTAAGTACTTTTAGATCAATAATATTGAATTTAAAGGATACAGCTAATAGTTTAATCATCTCCTCTAATGAATTGGCTGAAACCTCTCGTCAGAATATGCAAGCATCTGAGGAAGTAGCTAAAGCTATTGAAGGTATTGCTATTGGAGCCATCAGTCAGACAGAAAAGATTGAAAGCGGCTCGAATAATACGAGAGTACTAAGTGAAAAAATCGATACAAATACTAAGTTTATGGAAGAACTGAACATTTCTTCTGTCGATGTGGTAAATAATATCGAAAAAGGCATGGGCGAAGTAAAAGCTTTAGATAAAATATACTTAGAAACTGATACGGCAATGAAAGAGGTTGAAACTGGCATCCTACAAACAGCAAAAAGCACTGAGAAGATTGGGGAGTCCAGTAAAATGATTGCCTCCATATCTGAACAGACTAATTTGCTAGCGCTTAATGCGGCGATTGAGGCTGCTAGAGCCGGCGAAGCTGGTAGAGGGTTCGCAGTAGTTGCCGAGGAAATTCGGAAGCTGGCAGACCAATCGAATTCTTCAACAAAAACTATAGACGACTTAATCATAGAACTGAGCTATAGTTCAAATAATGCAGTAAGTACTATAGGCAATAGCATCGGCAAGCTTCAAGTTCTTCAAGATGCTGTGAACAGAATTCGTATGTTTTATCAGCAGATTCAGGAACTAACGGAAACGAATCAGAAGAACACTAAGGAATTAAGCCTGTCTATGATTGAAATGGATAAAATGAAGGATGAAATTCTTAAGGCTTTAGAAACATTGTCTGGTATCGCCGAAAATAACTCTGCTTCAACCGAAGAAGTATCGGCTTCAGTCGAGGAACAAACGGCTGCTATGGCAGAGATTGAACAAGCTAGCTTTAATTTAAAATTATTAGCTGAAAAGCTTGAGAGTGACGTGAGTGGCTTCAAGATATAAAATTAATGAACCGTATGAGACGCTTGAAAATGTGAAATGCATTGTATGGTAGACATAAGAGAGGGGCTGCCATTGAGGCAGCCCCGATTATATTTATTACAGCTACAGCCGGAATCGGAACCAATCTATGGACGAGCAGCCGGAAGTTTCAATTACCTATTTTCTAGCTGATAAAAAGAAGATCGGTGGCGCATACATTACCGCTGCCGGATGCGTGAAAAAAATAGAAAAGTATGAACGCACGGTGGTAATGCGGGACGCCACTAAAATTCCGATTGATCATATTCTAAAAATTGACAGTGAGATGTTCAGCGTACTCGAAAATAAAGAATAGGGCTACCGAATGGTGTTGTCCAACCGGGGTGAAATCATGGGACATATCACAAGTAAAGATGCTTATAAAAATCTGGAGGAGAGAATCAATTGGTTTACCCAAGGGGCTCCACCATCGGCGAGCCTGTATAATATTTTGCAAGTTCTCTATACAGAGACGGAAGCCCAACGGGTCGCGCTCCTGCCGGTTCGTCCCTTTACGGCCCAAAGGGCCGCCGAAATATGGAATATCAGTGAAAGGCAAGCCGAAGCTTTTTTAGAGCAGCTTTGTCAGAAGGCGTTGCTGTTGGATTCACTGCATAACGGGGTGCGTCACTTTGTCATGCCCCCACCCATGGCCGGGTTTATCGAATTTGCCTTAATGCGTACCAGAGGGGACATCGATCAGAAATATCTAAGTGAATTGTATTATCAGTACATGAATGTGGAAGAAGATTTTGTTAAGGATTTATTTTTTGCAACAGAGACACGCCTGGGACGAGTTTATGTGCAGGAGCCGGTTTTGACCAATGATAACACCATTCATATTTTGGATTATGAAAGAGCAAGCCATATTATTGAGGAAGCAACACATATCGGCCTGGGAACTTGCTATTGCAGGCATAAGATGTCCCATGTCGGTCAACCCTGTGCCATCGATGCCCCCTGGGATGTATGCCTCAGCTTTGGCGATGTTGCCCGTTCCCTTGCTGAACATGGGCAGCATGCCAGATTGATTGATAAGCAGGAAGCGATGGATGTCTTGGAACGCTCTTATGCAGCTAATCTGGTGCAAATGGGCGAAAATGTTCGTGAAGCTCCCGCCTTTATCTGCAACTGCTGTGGTTGCTGTTGTGAAGCCTTGCAGGCGGCGAGGAAATTCAGTCCCATGCAACCGGTGGCAACGACGAAATACCTACCGCAAATTTCGGAAGGGTGCATAGGCTGTGGCAAATGTGCAAAGGTATGTCCAGTATTGGCCATTTCTATGTCCATCAACACCGAGGGCAAGAAGGTAGCTCAAGTCGATCGTGAAGTATGCCTTGGCTGTGGTGTCTGTGTGCGCAGCTGCCCCACACGTGCCATTATGTTAGTGAGAAGAGAGGTTCAAATCATTACGCCGGTGAATAGCACGCATCGCTTTGTCCTGCAAGCCATCGAGAAAGGAACCCTCCAGAATCTAATCTTTGATAACCAGGCCTTTGCCAATCATCGTGCCATGGCCGCAGTCCTGGGAGCTATTCTTAAAGCACCGCCTTTAAAACAGATGCTGGCCAGTAAACAGTTTAAATCCATCTATCTGGATAAATTGTTGTCTAGTAAGAGTAAATAATGATGACTTCCCAATTTGTTAGTTATTAAGAAATTACCGTCACCTTTAAGCAGGGGCGGTTATTTCTTTTTGGTCGGGACTAATATTGTAAGCGTACCACCCCCTTCTTGAAAAGGAAAGGCTTAATGGATGAGGAAAGCTAACTAAATATATTGCTCTGCTCGTGCGATAAACTCTTTCAGCACCTTCAAACGGGCGAACTTCTTATCGTTGCCCTCGACGATTATCCAAGGAGCATGTTTCTGATGAGTTTTGACCAGCATTTCATTCATTGCTTCGATATAAAGGTCCCATTTAGCTCGATTGCGCCAGTCCTCTTCGGTGATTTTATAGACTTTATCCAAATCATTTTCTCTATCCCTAAACCGGATGAGTTGTTCATTCTCATCGATGACTAGGAAGAATTTAATAATCAGAGCACCATCATCATATAGCTGTCGCTCCATCTCATTGATTTCTTCATAAGCTCTGTTCCATTCCCATTCAGTAGAAAAACCTTCGATTCGTTCAACCATGACACGGCCATACCAGCTACGATCGAATAGGGCTATTTTACCCCTTGAAGGGAATTCTTTATAAAATCGCCACAGATAATGATACTGCAATTCAGTTGGGGTAGGAGCGGAAATCGGCACAACATCATAAAACCTAGCATCCATCAGGCGCGTTAACCTTTGAATGGCTCCCCCTTTTCCGGCAGCATCCATGCCTTCAAATACTAGGATGGTTGGGATTTTCTTGTTATAGAGTTGATAGGTCAGATCCTGTGCTTTCTTCTGGAGTTCCTCAAGTTCGGCTTGATACGGATCCCACTCCACACTAAGAGTTAGATCTATATTACTTAAGGGCAGCGAGCCGGCATAAGGTTCCCTCTTGAAAGCAACAGTATCTTGTTTGAATGTATCGATTTTCTCTTTAACTGCTGCGGTTGTCTTGCCGATGATTTCTTTGGCAGCAAGCTTTAAATCCTCGGCGGATACAATTTGCCAAGGGGAAAAACTAAAGTTGGTCTTTTTTAGTATTTTATCTATATGTCCTTCATAATCCTTATAGTTTTTAGATTGTTTTTCATCTATGTCAGTGATGAAGAAGGAACGGTCCTTGTCTTTCTTTAATTCCTCAAGTCTTTCGCGATGGGTCTTCTTTTTTATATGTAGGAAAAATTTTAGGATTAGCATATGGTCATCGATTAGCTGTTGCTCGAAGGTCTTTATTAACTCATATCGCCTATGCAAATCTTTTTTCTCGATGGTGATGTCGCTAAATAAGTCGAAATAATAGCTTCTATCTAGGATTGTCAAATCGCCTTTTTTAGGAAGTAGCTTCCAATACTTCCACATGACAGGTTTGTCCTTTTCCACAGAGTGTTCATAATCATATTCCCGGACATGGTGGTTCCTGGGATTAAGCTCGCGGATGAGATCGTTGATAATATGCTCATTACCGGACGACTCCCAACCTTCGATGATGATCATGACCGGAATCTTCAGATCGATAAGCTTTCTTTGGTAGCGAGCAAGTTCTTCACCCATGCTGGAGACTTTCTGATCCTCATAGGAGCTTGCAATATTAGCAAAATCATACTCCTTGATCATAGTACCACTCCTCTCTAGATACCAATCGATTGAATTCAGATGATCTATTTGTTCCAATTATATTGAAAAATGAGGAACTTTAATAGGCCTAAAATTACTCACTTATGGCATTTATAGTCGCGTCTGTAGGGATATAACCATCGCTTTGCTGTCCGCTTGCACTATCAAAATTATCCAATTATAATTAAATTTAGAGATTAATTTAAGAAAGGCACAAGTATATGGAAAAGATAGAGAATGTGGTTGAGTTCGTGAGTGGTTCGCCACAATTTAGGATTAAAGAAGTATTGGATGATAAAGCGCCACTCTATACCTATTATGGACAACAAGATATTGAAGATGATTTGGTTGGGATTGATTCTAATGGTAGTAATAGCAAACTAGTGAGAACCTTTGATAAGGTTAACACGCTATGTCAAGGTGATGTTGTTTTTAGTTTGATATCGGGAAGGTGTACTATAGTTAGTTCGAATCATCAGGGATATCTTTATACGCAAAACTACGTTAAGTTAGTAACCGGTGACAAGGTAGATTCAAGATATCTTGTTTACATACTTAATGAAGATAAATCCATCATGAAACAGTTCCAAATGGGATTACAGGGTTCACAAGTTTTAAAATACACTTTGAAACAAGTGAAAGAACTTGAATTACTAGATTTGCCAACAATAGAAAAACAGCGAATTATTGGTGAACTTTATTTAAACCAATTACGGCTGGAAGCATTAAGAAACAGAGCGGCAAATTCAGAAACCACCCTAGTCTTAGAAAAGCTAAGGGAGGCAAGCAATAAATGAACGAAAATCAATTTGAAACAGAACTAATTCAATACATCACCAGTGGCACAATTACAAAACCAGAGCTAGAGGGAATTGGTGATTTTGTGGCCAAAGAATCAAATGCTGATTATATAGTGAAAACTAAACTTTGGAGATATGAACCAAATATTAAAACTACAGAACAACTCTGGGATAATTTCAAGTTGATCTTGGAACAACACAACCAAAACACACTTGATCATTCTTTAAGTGTTGTGGAATTTAATCAAGTTAAGAAGATCATCTCTGCTATTCAGACCCCTTACGAGGCGGGGCAGTTTTTGTATGGCTTAAATGGTGTGTCGCAAATCGAGATTGATTTAGACGATGGACGTCATGTATTCCTTACGGTTTTTGATCAAAAACAAATAGGGGCCGGGGATACCGTTTATCAAGTGGTCAATCAGATTGATCGACCAGCACTTATCACCGGAAAACAAAATCGCCGTTTTGACACGACTCTTTTAATTAACGGTCTGCCAATCATTCAAATTGAAGAAAAGCGTGACACTCGCGATGTTAATGAAGCTCTCAATCAAATGCAACAATATGCTGATGAAAATCAGTATCGTGATATTTTCTCAACTTTGCAAATTTTGGTGGCAATCACCCCAAACAACGTGAAGTATATGGCTAATACTACGTCAGATAAATTTAATAAGGACTTCGCTTTTAACTGGCAACGCAAGAATGACAACACCATTGTGCGCAACTGGAGGGAATTTGCAGATTCAATGCTTTCAATTCCGATGGCCCATCAAATGGCTACAAACTATATGATTTTGGACGGAACAAAAAATAAACAAACGTTGAAAGTTATGCGTCCTTACCAAGTTTATGCGACACAAAACGTTATCGAGGGTTTGAAAAGTGCTGACTTTGAACTCGGCATGAATAAAGTCGGTTATATCTGGCACACAACCGGTTCCGGTAAAACCATTACCAGCTTCAAAACGGCATGGCTAGCCAGCCGGATGCCTAAAGTGGATAAGGTCGTTTTTGTTGTGGATCGAATCGCTTTAACCAAGCAAACCAATGAAAATTACCAAGCCTATGACCCTGATGCGACAGAAGACACATATGGCAGCGTTCAAAACACAGACAATACCACTGATTTGAGTCGCAAGCTTAAAAGTAAAGACAATAACATTATTGTGACTTCTGTTCAAAAACTCGATACTTTAGTGAAACGCAAAGCCTTCAAAGCCCCAGATAAAAATATCGTGTTCATCGTGGATGAAGCACACCGTTCAACAGGTGGTGACTCCTTCAAGAGTATCCAAAAAGCCTTTAAAAGATCTGCTTGGGTTGGTTATACCGGAACACCTATGTTTGATGAAACAACCACCGGGCTTCGAACAGAAGATATCTTTGGTCCACTATTACATGCCTATACGATTCGTGAAGCGATTGCGGATCGTAATGTTCTAGGCTTCAAAGTGGATTTTGAGACAACAATTGACGAAAAACAAATGAAAGAAAAGTATCTTCCTGGGTTTTACCGTGAGCGTTATCCCAAATGGACCGAAGAACAAATTCAAGAAAAAATTAATAATCTTTCTCAAGAGGATATGGATGACGCTGTTGAACCAAGTTTCTATGATGAAAACCCAGATCACATCAAACTGGTAGTGGAAGACATCTTCAAAAATTGGCGTAACCGTTCTAATGAAGGCAAGTATAATGCTTTGTTGACATCTCACGTGGGTGGTGGTAGAGCAAGTACGCCCATGGCGATGATGTATTTTCAGGAGTTTCAACGTGTCAACGATGAAAACAAGAAGAAAGGTGGCCAGACTTTAAAAGTCGCCGTTACGTTCAGTCAAAATTCATCGAATAATGATAGCATGCTTGCTACTAATCAAGGTTTGCACGATGCAATTAAAGCGTATAATGCTGAATTTGGCACATCCTTTGGGATGGATGATGTTTCGGGCTATACCCAAGACGTAACCTCGCGCTTAAATAAATCTGCCACAGATGGTAATTTTCTGGATTTGGTCATCGTGGTAGACCAATTATTAACTGGTTTCGATGCCCCTGAACTGAACACCCTTTACGTAGATAGAACCTTGAAGGGTGCTGGGTTAATTCAAGCTTATTCAAGAACTAACCGTATTGCGGATATGCAAGAGAAGCCATGGGGACGTGTGGTCAATTACCGATGGCCTGCCCAAAACGAGAAGTTAATGAATAAAGCCCTCGCTGTTTATGCGAATAAGGACTCGGCCGTTTTATCTGAAGATGAACAGCGGGAGTCGAATCAAAAAGACGGCATCATTGCCAAACCCTTTGAAGATGTGTTTAAGGTTGTGAAAGAAGTAGTTGGGAAATTGAGCAGCTTGACGAGTGAATTTCAACAGCTGCCACCCTCTGAAAAGCAAAAGGACTCTATGCTTGACTTGCTCCGTGAATATAACAGCGGCATGGCGAAATTAAAACAATATGATCCCGATGAAGTTGATGGTGAAAAAGTCGGATTTAACTATGATAATCCAGATGAGTTAGTGGAGAAATTAGGGATGACTTCAGAGCAAGAAGTCATGTTGACAACAGTCTTAACTAATGAGCTTAAGTCACATATTGCTAAAGAGAAGAAAATTCCTTTTTATCAAATCGAACTCCGGATGACACACGTGAAGGATATTAAAGTTGACTATGATTATCTTACTGAGCTTGTGGAGCAATTATTGAACCAAGTTCACGAAGGTAAGAAGGAAGAAGCCAAAGAGACGCAGGAGAAAATCAACCAATTTGCCAATGGGTTGGATGATCGTAGCTATGCGGCGAAAATTATGAATGCAGCAGTAGCCATCATTAAAGGTCACTACCCACCGGCAGGTTCTAATTTTAGATATCCAGCAAGGTTAAGTGATAGCGAACAAATCATCCAGCAAGCGAACATTGTTAGCCTGGATAGAATGTTTCTTGACTTCCGGGTGAAATGGGGAATCACGGATATTATCACAAGTGCGGGGATGCGTGAATTGTTTAGCCGCCATCGCTACGGCTTGCAAGATCTGGATGATACCGGACAAATCCGTGATATCATCGCTCAAGCAAGTTCTGAGTATAAGACGCTTGCCCATGATGGAGAAGTACAGTCATTGTCTAAGATAAAATATCGGAACGGTTTGCGTGAAGCAATATACGAATTAGCGGATGAATTGGTGGAAATTTAAATTAAAAGGAGGGACATAATGAAAGAAATACAATTTCTAATGTATGATGCCGATGAAAAAGTGGAAGTGCTTGTTCAAGAAGAAACGATCTGGGCAACACAAAAAACAATCGCAGAATTATTTGATGTCGATAGAACATCAATTTCTCGTCATTTGAAAAATATCTTCGAGACTGATGAACTCGATGAAAAAGTGGTTAGTGTAGAAATTGCACATACCACTCAACACGGTGCAATGGAAGGGAAAACACAAACAAAGCCAGTAAAATATTACAACTTAGATGCGATTATCTCAATTGGCTATCGTGTGAATTCGCAAAAGGCGACGAAGTTCCGGATTTGGGCTACGGATGTCTTAAAAGATTACATTCAAAAAGGTTTTAAGATTGATGTTGAACGTATGAAACAAGGTGAGAATGTTTTTGGCAAGGATTACTTCCGTGAGTTACTTGAAACTGTCCGCTCAATACGAGCAAGTGAACGACGGATATGGCAACAGATAACAGATATCTTTGCCGAGATTTCATACGATTATGATAAGAACTCAGATATCACCAAGAAGTTTTATGCGACAGTACAAAACAAGTTTCATTATGCGATTACAGGGAAAACTGCTGCTGAAATTATTTATGACAGTGCTGATAAAGACAAAGAACATATGGGGCTAACTACTTGGAAGAATTCACCTGACGGGCGGATTTTACAGTCAGATGTTGTAGTTGCAAAGAATTACCTTTCTGAAAAAGAAATTCGCAGTCTAGAACGTAACGTATCAGCTTACTTTGACTATGTAGAGCGTTTGCTTGAAGATGAAACATTATTAGGGATGCAGGAATTTGCGACAAGTATTGATGAATTGTGCAGCTAAGGAAAAGGCCATTGGCGAATATAAAGAATTCGATAAGCATCAGAAAATATTTTCTGATTTCGATAAAGAAATTAAGAAAATACAGGGAGAGCAGAAATGAGCGAAAAGAAAGAAAACGTACCCAAGCTAAGGTTTCCGGGATTTACTGACGCTTGGGAACAGCAGAGACTTGAGGAACTTGCAGAATTTTGGAAAGGAAGCGGTTATACAAAGAATGATTTAATCGAAAGTGGCTCACCAATCGTTTTATACGGTCGTCTATATACTAAGTACGAAACTGTCATAAATGATGTAGATACTTTTGTAGAGATGAAAGACAAATCTGTAATCAGTGAAGGAAATGAAGTTGTTGTCCCTGCATCCGGTGAAACAGCAGAAGATATTTCAAGAGCGTCAGTTATCGGTAAATCTGGATTTATACTTGGGGGAGACTTGAATATCATCAAACCCAATCAAAAAATTGATCCTATTTTTTTGGCTTTGACGATTTCAAATGGCACGCAGCAAAAAGAAATGTCTAAATGCGCTCAAGGGAAATCTGTTGTTCATTTGCATAATTCTGATTTGAAACAAGTGAACTTGCTCTATCCTAAATTGGAAGAGCAACAGCAAATTGGGAGGTTTTTTATTGAAATCGACCACCTTATCACCCTTCATCAGCGTAAGTTAAATAACATTCAAAATTTGAAGGCAGGGCTGCTTCAAAAAATGTTTCCGAAAGATGGCGAAGATTTTCCGGAAGTTCGTTTTCCCGGATTCACTGACGCTTGGGAACAGCGTAGGCTCAAAGAAATCTCGGATAAAGTGATTGAGAAGAACAAAGATAACTTTATTTCTGAGACATTTACAAACTCTGCAGAATATGGAATTATCAATCAACGTGATTTCTTTGATAAGGATATTTCTAACGAGAAGAATTTAAATGGCTATTATGTAGTTCGTGAAGATGACTTTGTTTATAATCCACGTATTTCAAGTTTTGCTCCAGTTGGACCGATTAAGCGTAACAAACTTGGTCGTACAGGGGTTATGTCGCCACTTTACTATGTATTTAGAACTCACGATATTGATAAATTGTTTTTGGAATATTTTTTCGATTCAAAAGGTTGGCATGAGTTTATGAAACTAAATGGTGATACTGGTGCTCGTGCCGACAGATTTGCGATAAAAGATACTGTTTTCATAGAAATGCCAATTCCGTATCCAAGTTCGGATGAACAAGTAAAAGTTGGTGAGTTTTTCTTAAGAATCGACCACCTCATCTCTCTTCATCAGCGTAAGCTGGAACATTTGCAACAACAGAAGAACGCATTACTACAACAAATGTTTGTCTAGGAGGAAAATAACTATATGAGTAATAATCTACAAACCATAACCTCAAAACTGTGGGCGATGGCCAATGAGCTTCGTGGAAACATGGACGCCGCTGAATACAAGAATTACATTTTAGCCTTTATGTTTTATCGTTATCTGTCCGAACATCAAGAACGATATTTAGTTGAAAATAATGTGATTGATGTTGCCATCGGCGAATCCGTCAATAAAGCCTATTTAGAACAAGCCAATGGTGACGATTTAAATGACTACTTAGAAGATATTTCTTCAAGTTTAGGTTTTGCCATTGCACCCCTTGATACTTGGACATCTTTAATACAAAAGATTGATAACAGTATGGTGATTCCAAGTGATTATCAGACCATTTTTGATAACTTCAATAAGAACGCCGAATTAAATAAAGAAGCCGTCAAAGATTTCCGGGGGGTGTTTAACGACATCAACCTCGGGGACTCGCGTCTGGGTTCTTCGACAAATGAACGTGCGAAATCACTTAACCGTATTGTCAAGCTTGTTGATAGCATTGATTATAAAGGGGAAGATGGCAAAGATATTCTTGGCGCAATCTATGAATATCTCATCGGACAATTTGCAGCAAGTGCAGGTAAAAAAGGTGGGGAATTCTACACACCACATGAAGTTTCGAAAATTTTGGCTAAAATCGTTACTGATGGTGTAGAGGAATCGGATAATACTTTTTCAGTATATGACCCAACTTGTGGATCGGGGTCATTGCTGTTAACCGTTCAAGAGGAGTTGCTAGGTGGAGATAAACCAGGGGCGATTAAATTCTTTGGTCAAGAAAAGAACACCACAACATACAACTTAGCTCGTATGAACCTGATGATGCATGGAGTTTCATTTAACAATATGACCCTGTCTAATGCTGACACCCTTGAACGAGATTGGCCTGATGGGCCAGATGCCAAAGGAATTGACCACCCACGTTCTTTTGATGCTGTGGTTGCCAATCCTCCTTATTCTGCTCATTGGGACAACAGCGAAACGAAACTAAAAGATCCACGCTTTAGAGACTATGGTAAACTTGCACCTAAAACTAAGGCGGATTATGCATTTATTTTACACAGTTTGTATCATCTGAATGATACCGGAACAATGGCAATTGTATTACCGCATGGTGTCTTGTTCCGTGGTGCAGCAGAAGGTACGATTCGTCAAACCATAATTGAGAAAAACTACCTTGATACAGTTATAGGGTTACCTGCTAACTTGTTTTACGGTGTAGGCATCCCAACTACGATTTTAGTATTCAAGAAAAGCCGTAAAACCAAAGACATCCTGTTTATTGATGCAAGCAACGAATTTGAAAAAAGTAAAAATCAAAATAGACTTACTGATGAAAATATTGATAAGATTGTTGCAACATACCGAAATCGTGTGGATGTTCCTAAATACGCTCATGTGGCATCACTTCAAGAAATTAAAGAAAACGAGTTTAATTTAAATATTCCTCGTTATGTGGATACGTTTGAAGAAGAAGAAACCATTGACCTTGATGAAGTGAATAAGTTATTAGAGCAAGATAAAAAAGAGATTGCTGAGTTGGAAGCCAAGATCAATGAGCAGTTGAGAATACTAGGCATTAATGTGTAGGAATTGATGTAAAAGGGTCAAGAATATTGTTTCTTGACCCTTTTACGGCATCTGTTTGGGACGCTCCATCCCTTGTCCACATATTCTGTCATTAGACGGATTAAAGAAAGGACGGGTATGTGGAGTGAATGATTTATCGGTCGAACGTACACCACAGGTGATTGCGGCTGAAATCTGATCAAAGATTCAAAAACTTACTTTGACATCTATCAAGAATCTGTTGACCAAGAAGTTAGCAAGGCCATGAAAAAGGTTACAGATTAAGGGTATCGTTTCTTTATTGGCAGGTTATTCTGCAAAGTAAGGAGAGTGAAAAATGAATATCATGTCAAAGATGCCAGTTGTATTTGTCGGGCATGGCTCCCCCATGAATGCCATCGAAGACAACGAGTATTCAAGAACTTGGCAACAAATAGCGGATAGGATACCCAAACCAGAGGCGATACTATCTATCTCTGCCCATTGGTATACAAAGGGCACCAAAATTATGAATGAGGAAACACCTAAAACTATCTATGATATGTATGGTTTTCCTGAAGAACTGTATGAAATTATCTACAATTCACCGGGCTCACCTAGGTTTGCAAAGTTCTCTAAGGAGCTCATTTCCAAGCAAACAGAATATGATAACACTTGGGGAATCGACCATGGAACATGGTCGGTGTTAGTTCATATGTATCCAGATAGAGAGATACCTGTATTTCAAATTAGTATAGATGCTGATGCTCCCCCGGAAGCACACTATAAAATAGGTAGAGAATTAAGAAGCTTAAGGGAAAAGGGCGTTCTTATCTTTGGCTCAGGGAATATAGTTCATAATTTAAGATTAGTTGATTGGAAAATGGGAAGCAAGGGCTTTGATTGGGCATATGAATTTGATAATTATATCTATGAGAGTATTGTAAATATGAATCATAATAATATCCTGAAATTCAATGAACAAGGTAATATTGCCAAGCTTGCCGTACCAACTCCAGACCATTTTTATCCTTTGCTATATGTACTTGGAGCCACAGATGAAGAAGACAAAGTAAGTGCTTTTAATAGATCCTGCGAACTTGGGTCATTAACTATGACAAGTTATCTTTGGGAATGATACTCGAGGGGAGTTCCTTCCGAATCTCCCCAGGATCTTAGTGAAATCTATAGGTATAATCATGATAATAAAGCTCTCGGCGAGTAACTCGAAGCGAGCAAATCTTAAAAACAAAAAAGAAACAAAGAGGATTTATAAACCTTTTTGCTTCTTTTTTGTTTCTTCTATGTTAATTGATAATTTTTGAACTAACTATCTATTTTCGATTCCAACGATCATCAGTGAAGGATGGTCGACTAGGTTATAATCAATAGGAGAAAATAGACGATTATAAAACTCATGAGTCACCCGTACATAAGGACGGGTTGGGAAGCTGGGATTTTGCTTTACTACATTACCCCTTTGTCCGTTGCTTAAGCGGATACCTGTACCGGTGGGATAGGGGGTTATACATTTAGCAAAGACCTTCTGCACTAAAGTAGGTTCAAAGAGTCGATCGGAATTGGCAATTAAATATTCATAAGCCTCATAAGGCTGATGAGCATTACGATAAACCCTTTTGCTGGTAAGTGCTTCATATACATCAGCAACAGCTGCCAGTCGTGCATATTCGTGGATTTGTATTCCTTTTAGTCCCCGCGGATAGCCACTCCCGTCCCAGCGTTCCTGATGTTGAAGCGCTACATGTGCTGATACTATATTGATATCACGGTTTCTTCGAAGAATCTCAAACCCGTAATCTGGATGCTTTTTGATTTCATCAAACTCTTCCAGTGTCAAAGGCCCTATTTTATTGAAGATTTCGGATGGAATCTTGATCTTTCCTACGTCATGCATGAGTACACCCATGCCGAGCTCTAATAATTTATCATCTGACCAACCCATGGAAATCCCCATGATCAAGGCAATGATTGTAGTATTTACAGAATGGTGAAAGGTATAATCATCATATCCCTGGATATCAACGACATTACCTAGTAAACCTTTGTTATCAAGAAGGTCGCCAACAATATTTCGTACTGCGTTCTTAACCCCATCCAACTTACCTGAGCGAAGCCGTGACTCATCGATATTCTTACTTAAATTAAGAACAGCCGCATAAGCTACTTCTCGAGTCTTTAAGGACACAGCTGAAGAGACCTCAACATCATCAAAGGTAGCATCCTCGATAAACATTGAATCCAAACCCAGGCGTGCTAATTTATCGATATAGCTTCCGGTAATTGTCAAGATAGTTGTCGCATATGATCAAAATTATCTCATTATCTGATGTGTTAATCACGACAAAACAAGCCCGGACGCTCGGCGCTTGCCAGAAGGAACTTTTATGATCTGCGGATCAAA
>JBFWMF010000021.1:0-66790 GCA_050251735.1 Desulfitobacterium sp. | reverse complement strand
CAAACATGACACTGACCAAGTTCCGTTCATGCACAAAATTGGATCTAACAATAAACCTAAAATAATAGGACAATTTAAAATCGCTGAATCTCTTGCGCATCAAGTGATTCAGCGATTTTTCGTCTTTCATCTTCTAAAGTCAGGATGGGAATCAATCATGAAAGTGGTTGCGTCGTCTGCACTCATTGTGGATATTCAAAATGCGGTTGATGTCAACCTAATAGTTTAGACATTAAGGCATACCATGAGGAAGTAATCTTCCGGATGGTATGCCTTTCTAATTTTTTGCACAGTGGTTATATTTATTACTTTAAAATATACCTCTAAAAAGATATAATGTAGATATGAGTCGTTTATTGTAATTATACTAATTTATTTAGAGAGAAAGCTGAGGAGAAATAATGGATTGGAGAAAAAGCTTGGACTGGGTGAAGAGTCATAAAAAGCTGACAACTGCAGCTTTAGCGGTTTTGGTACTAGGCTTGGTTATAGTTAGCCTGCAGCTTAAGCCAGCATCCGTTCAAGGATACAAAATTAGTAAGCAGGAATATATACCTTCTCTGCTTCTTAGTGGCGAAGTGATTCCCGAAGTCAGTGCCGAGATATCTACCTTGACGACTGGCGTCGTTCAGGGGATCCTAGTAGAAGAAGGTGCGCAGGTGGAGAAAGGACAGCTCTTGATTCAATTGGATGACCGCCAGGCACAGAACGCATATCAGAATGCCCAATTGAACCTAGACCTAGCTAACCTCAATCTACAGCAGGCAACCACGGTTACTCTTGCCAATGTCAAGCAGGCCTATGTCCAAGCGCAGTTGGCATCCGAGGAGTATCATAAGGAACTGGAACGGAGCAAGGCTCTAGCAGTGGCGGGGGCTATCAGTCAAGTTGAGGTGGAGAGGGCTGAGCGCAACGTTAAGAACGCCGAAGAAAAGGAACTCGCCGCCAAAGTGGCCTATGAAGCTCTGGAAGCGAATGGTGTCAATAGGGTCATACTAGAACGCCAACGAGAGCAAAGGGAAGTAGAACTTAAGGATAAAAAACGTCAGTTAGAGGATTACCAGATCAAAGCTCCCTTTAGCGGGCAGCTTCAAGAGCTCAGCGTTCAGGTGGGTGAATTACTGCCCGCAGCTAGCAAGGTAGGTATTCTGGCCGCCAGCGAAAAAAGCAGAATTCGCGTGAAGCCTGACCAACGTTACACTAACCTAGCTGCTTTTAACCAAGAAGCAAAAGCTTGGTTATCTTCTGATGCGAACACTAAGTGGGATGGCAAAGTGGTCTTTACCAAACCAGTCGGTGATGCCAGCCAAGGATCTTTAACTGCAGAAATTCAGCTTAAGGAAGCTGTGCCTCAACTTTATCCCGGTCGTTTAGTTTCGGTACAACTTTTTGGTGCCGCCCAAAAGGACGCGCTTATTGTCCCTAGTGCATTACTAACCGAGCTAGATGGTGTCTTGGGAGTCTGGCTAGCCAAGGATTCGCAAGCTCATTTTGCTCCTGTGCAAGTGGGATTACAAACCTTAGAAGGGGTGATCCTTATTGCTGGTGTCGAGGAAGGGGACATCGTCCTCGAGCCTGCTGATTTAAAGGAAGGGCAAAACATCTCGGTTCAATGAATAGCAAAGGATGGGCCATATGTTAAATAGTCTTAGGTTTGAATGGAGTTTGGCTGACCGTTTTTTAAAAGAAAGTAAAGGGCAGACCGCTTTGATCGCAACTGGAATCGCCGTCGGTGTGGCTGTCATGGTTTTTTTAAGCGCTTTGATTGATGGTCTCCAAGCGGACTTAATAGACAATACAGTCGGCAACTCCCCCCATATCACAGTGACCAATTCAGAAAGTGCTAGTATAGGTGCCTTCCGAGAGTTGGAAGGGTCAAACCCGCGGACCTTGATCATTGATTCTACCCAAAGTATGCAGAAACCGATGGTAGAATGGCAGGCTTTGGAGACGATTCTTGCCAGTGACAGTAAAACAGAGAGTGTACTGCCTGTGGTGGAAGGTTCTGGCCTAGCCAGGAGGGGGCAAACGAGCAGAGGTGTCGTCTTACGGGGATTTGACCTAACTAAGGCGGATCAGATATATGACATTACGTCAAGAATAGTCTCAGGAAGCAAAAACCCTAGTGAAGGCGCTGTGTTGATCGGAAAGGATCTGGCAGATAATTTGGGGGTCAACCCTGGCGATCCAATCTTTCTGGAGCTACCCGGTATAGAACCTTTGGCCCTCACTGTTGATAGTATATTTAGCCTAGGAACGGCTGCGGTGGATGAACGATGGGTGATTGTCGGACAGCAAAAAGCAGGGGCCTTATTAGGGCTGGGCGACCAGATTACCTCGCTAGAGGTTCAGGTCAAAGACGTTTTCACTGCAGAAGAAATGGCTCGGACTATGAGCAAACGATTTCCTAATACAAAATGGGTCAGTTGGCAGGAGACCAACGCTTCCCTATTGGTAGCGCTCCAAAGCCAAAGTAGCTCTAGTTACACGATTCAATTTTTTGTTTTATTGGCAGTAATTCTTGGTGTATCTTCGGTACTGGCCATCAGTGCCGTCCAAAAATCTAAGCAAATTGGCATCTTGAAAGCCATCGGAATTCGGACCAGTAGCATAGCAAGAGTATTTTTGATTCAGGGTGCGTTGCTGGGTGTATTGGGTACAACCTTGGGCTTTGGACTAGGCTTGGGAATGAGCGTTATATTTATTACTTTTGCAGGAACAGCCTTTACTCTCCTCTTGAAACCCCTAACTATGTTCATTATTATGAGTGCGACGATATTTTCAGCGACTCTTTCCGCATATCTACCGGCTCGGCAGGTTTCTCAACTTAATCCTATCGAGGTGATTCGCAATGGCTAAGGTTTTATTAAAAACCATTGACTTGATTCGTGATTTTGGTGCTAACGGTGAGGCTCGTGTCCTGCACGGTATCGATCTAGAAATTGAGCAGGGTGATTTCATCACCATGATTGGGGCTTCGGGATCCGGCAAGAGTACTTTGTTAAATATCCTAGGGGCTTTAGACCGACCTACACAAGGACAAGTAATCGTCGAGGGAACGGATCTGAGTAAACTAAGTGATGATGAATTAGCTTATTTTCGTAATAAAACCATGGGATTCATATTTCAGTCCCATTTTCTTTTGCCCCAGTTCAGCATTCTCGAAAATGTCTTGATTCCATACCAGATTTACACCGGTCGAGTGACCACGGAGATTCGTAACAGAGCGCTAGACCTGCTTGACCGGGTTGGACTGAGTCATCGCATTAATAGTCGAGCTAATGCTATCTCTGGCGGAGAGCAGCAGAGGGGGGCTATAGCCCGCGCGTTGATTAATAAACCAAGGGTGATTTTAGCGGATGAGCCTACTGGCAATTTAGACTCCACCAATACAGAAAAAGTATTTCAACTATTGAAAGATATCAACCAAGAATCGAAAACTACCTTTATCATGGTTACTCATGACAGTAACCTAGCAAGTCAATCCAATCGTCTTGTAGAGATGAAAGATGGCAGGATTCTAACTGATAAGAGAATCGGAACTAGTCTTGGATAGCCATTGGAGGGATGGTAATGAGTATTGGCTATGCCTGCCTAACTGTTGGCGTTGCGGGAATAAAACAGCGAACCTGTACCCTGAAAAACGCTGGCCCCGATGTTTTGATGAACTTAATTCAATCGAACTTAGAAGCATTGGCTAAAATATTAGACTATAACCTGGAAAATGATATCAAGTTGTTTCGAATCAGTTCGGACATCATACCCTTTGGCTCACATCCTGTAAATACGTTAAGATGGTGGGAGGATTTCCACGATAGACTACAAGAAATCGGGCGAAAGGCCCTGACAAACGGGCTACGCCTTTCCATGCACCCTGGACAATACACTGTACTGAATTCGCCGAATGAAGAGGTGGTAGCCCGGGCCGTGGAAGATTTGAAGTATCATACGCGATTTTTGGATGCAATGGGCTTGGGGACAGAACACAAGATAATCCTGCATATTGGCGGTGTATATGGCGATAAGACAGCCGCAATCCACCGCTTTATTCAGCAATACCGCCGTTTAGATAGCACTATCCGCCGCCGCCTGGTGATTGAAAATGATGACCGGCAGTACACCATAGCCGATGTGGTTGCGATTGGCGAAAGCGAAGGAATTCCCGTGGTGTTTGACAATCTTCATCATCAGGTTAATCCCGACAACACTCATAGGGAGTTGGAATGGATCGTGGCCTGCCGAAACACTTGGCAAGCGGAGGATGGCCCTCAAAAACTGCATTATTCACAACAAGATACAGGCAAACGGGCAGGGTCTCATTCCGCCACAATAGATGCTGATGATTTTTTACAGTTTTACACACTTCTTCCCAAACAAGACACAGACATCATGTTGGAAGTCAAAGACAAGAATTTGTCGGCGATTAAATGTATCAATGCAATCGCTTCACTGGATCAACAACTGCCATACAGAACTCCTCATTTTTGATATACCGACGATTGTTTCCACAATTTCGGGTGGAGTAACACTTAAGCCCAGAGATATCATTGCCACGGAAACACCTTAGGGGGTCGGTCTAGGATTTGATCCGCCGAAATTCTTGAATGAGAGTGACGTAGTCGAGCGTCGGCTAAATTTATTTGCTATTTTTTGGATGGAGTTTGGTAATTTCTCAGTATGATTGAGTCTATTGGAAAACCTCTGAACCAATATCAGTTCAGAGGTTGTGCGTTCAAAGCTGCTCTCTGTTTGTGCTTTAGTAACGTTTGATAGTTAAAACTAAAGCGAATTTGACTTTTTAAAAATGTTGACGCTCATAGGAAAAAATGGTAGTATTTAAACAAGTCAATCTGGTACGGACATCGTGACATAAAGGAAAAGGTTTGCACGATGGCGAAAACTTGGATCTTTATATGTGACTTTTTTAACAGACAGTATTATGCATAGGACTCCTTAGTGTAGATCCGACAATATCTATCAGTACTAGCCAGAGACATTGTGAATGCGATTATATTCTTAAACTTATTACTATAAATGACAAAATGACTTAGCTAGCTTGCACTATTATATATCATAGATTTACTAATTATTCTAAGTAAATCTATATATAAAAAGGTCAACAGACTAATTCTAACGGACCCGTACCAATCGCGCAAATAAACCGATAAGGGGGTTGAAAGATTAACATATTTCTGTTGTGCAATCATGTAGGCTAAGGTTAAGGAAGAAAATTGGACAAAAGAGGTGATGACACTGTCCACGGCTATGACTATAAAGAAACCTAAGGTTACAGTGAACAATCTAACTAAACAGTTTAAAGATCTACTTGTCCTAGATAACATTAATTTTCAGGTTGGGGAAGGAGAGTTTCTTTGCATTGTTGGTCCAACTGGTTGCGGTAAAACAACCTTCTTAAATCTTTTATCCAAACTCATGCCATCAACACGAGGGGATATCTGTATTGATAATGTGTCGGCTGATCCCAAGCGACATAATATTTCTTTCGTATTTCAGGAACCTTCCTGCATGCCTTGGCGGACCGTTCGGCAAAACATTGCCTACGGTATGGAAGTGAAAAAATTTCCTCCTGCCGAGATCAAGCGACAAGTGGATAAAACCCTGGAGTTGATCGGTTTGGCTAATTGCGCCGATCTCTATCCTAATCAAATATCTTCTAGCATGGAACAACGAGTTGCAGTCGCTAGAGCCTTCGCCGCTACGCCGGATCTGCTTCTGATGGATGAACCTTACGGGCAATTGGATGTTAAATTGCGTTATTACTTAGAAGATGAACTGATTAAGATTTGGCAGGAGTTCAAGACGACAGTTATTTTTGTTACTCATAATATCGAAGAGGCCGTTTACCTAGCAGAAAGAATATTGATTTTAAGCAATAAACCTACCACTATCAAGGCAGAAGTAAACGTCGATTTACCGAGGCCTAGAAATTTCCTCGACCCTAAATTTCTGCAAATTAGAGAACAAGTGACCGAGTTAATCCGTTGGTGGTAAATGGCTCTGTTACAAAGGGAAATATCAAAATGATATTAAGGAGGATTCGATGATGAACCGAAAAATGCAGATGCGTGCATTAGGTCTGGTTGTTGTATCAATATTACTTATTATGGTGGCTGTTAGCGGGTGTGGCTCGAGCTCTCAGCCGGTCACAAAGGACGGAGCTCTCACGAAAATCAGAGTTAGTCATCAACCCGAATTTGAAACGTTCTTGTCTTACCGTGCCCAACAAGAGGGATTGGACAAAAAGAATGGACTTGAGTTTGAAATAAAGTATTTTGATTCAGGAATGCCACAAGTTGAAGCTATTCCCGCCAATGAATGGGATGTTGGCGCAACGGGTGGAGTTCCCGCTATAATGGCGGCTCTCCGCTATGATACCTATATTATTGGGATCGCTGATGATGAATCTTTTGCCAATGTTGTTATGGCTCGACCGGACAGCCCGCTTCTGAAAGGCGAATCTCCCAAGGGGAAAGACATTCTGGTTACAACAGTTTCCAGCGGCCACTACGCCTTATCCCAATATCTAAATACTTTTGGCATTACCGATAAGGATGTAAAAATTCAGAATTTAGAACAGGCACAAGGCGTTGCCGCCTTTGATTCTGGCGTCGGCGATGCTGTTGCACTTTGGGCTCCCTTTATGTACACAGGATTGCAAAAAGGTTGGGAAGTAGTCGCTTCTGGAGATGACGTAGGCGCAAAAATACCTCTAGTTTTGGTCGCCAACAAAAAATTCGCCGATGAACATCCAGATCTAGTTGTTAAATACCTGGATATTTATTTCCAAAAGATTGACGAGATTAAAAAAGAAGGTGCAAATTTAGCTCCTGAATACCAAGCCTTCTTGAAAGACTGGGCCGCAATGGAAATCGACTTAGATACAGCAGCCATGGATATCGAGAAACACCCCGTCTATACACTGGAAGAGCAGCTGGCTATGTTCGACAGTTCCAAGGGTGACAGTGAAATATACAAATGGATGGATAGCATCGCTACCTTCTTCACAGAACAGGGACGCTTTACTCCGGAAGAAAGTGAGAAAGTCATGAAGAGCCCCTTTATTAACGATACTTTTTTAAAAGCATTGGCTAAAGAGAAAGGCCTAATTAAGTAACAAGAAAGGATCAACAAGCAAGATGGCTCATGAACAGAAAAAGATCCTCAAATACCTCCCCTATCTTAGCCTGATAACGCTGTTTGTCGTCTGGGAACTGATTGTGAGATTGGGTATCATACCTAGTACGATGTTGGCATCACCTACTCAGGTCATTAAACTGTTCGTTGTTAAGCTGACCCAAGCCAATCCAGATGGCGCGATTTTGGCAGTCCATGTTTGGACCAGCCTACAAGAAGCCCTGATCGGTTATCTGTTAGCCCTAGTCATCGGTATTCCTCTGGGGCTGGCGATGGGATGGTTTGTCGTCGTCGAAGGCCTAGCGCGCCCCATCTTTGAAATTATCCGCCCCATCCCGCCGGTGGCATGGATTCCCTTGGCTATCTTTTGGTTTGGTATTGGATTAACGGGCAAGGTCTTCATTATTTGGGCTTCTGGGGTTGTTCCCTGCGTCATTAACTCTTTTGTCGGCGTTCGTATGACCAATCCTACTCTCATTCGCATGGCGCGCACTTACGGGGCTTCGGATTGGGAAATTTTCAAGAACATTTGTGTCCCGTCTGCCCTCCCCATGGTTTTTGGCGGTTTACAAGTAGCGTTGGCCGCCTC
This sequence comes from Desulfitobacterium sp., assembly GCA_050251735.1. GTDB lineage: Bacteria > Bacillota > Desulfitobacteriia > Desulfitobacteriales > Desulfitobacteriaceae > Desulfitobacterium. The sequence continues at coordinate 59,046 of JBFWMF010000021.1, read as the reverse complement.
CTGGACCGCACTGGTTGCCGCTGAACTCATCGCCGCTAATACGGGTCTAGGATTCCTCATTACCATGGGTCGTCGCCTTTTGATGCCTGATATGGTGGTTCTCGGAATGTTCATGGTTGGGCTTACGGGTGTGGTCATAGGAATTATCGTCGATAAAATAGAGAAAAAACTTGTCGCGGGAGTGAGGAGGTAAAACATGAATGTCATGAAAACAACCGCGGCAACCCCTAGGCAGAACCGCTTAGGTAATCTCTTAAAAAACAGATGGGTTCTCTATATCATTTCCATCGTCGGCTTTCTATTGATCTGGGACCTTGCGGCGGTGACTCAGATCACCGGGAAATTCCTGCCCCGACCTATTGAGGTCTTTGTTCAGCTCCAAGATATGTTGGTCAATCCGCTGGCTGGGAAAACGCTTTTGGAACATCTCTGGTTTAGTTTGCGACGGGTGCTCATCGGCTTTGGCATTGCCGTCGTGATTGGTGTTCCGATTGGGGTCGGCATGAGTATCAATAAGTATATAAACGCCATTGTAAAACCGATCTTCGATCTGTTCAAGCCTATGCCGCCTATTGCTTGGATATCTTTAGCCATCCTGTGGTTTGGTATCAACGAGACGTCGAAGGTCTTTATTATCGTTATCGGAGCGATTGTCCCCTGCATCATCAACTCGTATAACGGTATCCGCTTGGTTGACGAATCCCTGTACGACGCAATTCGCATATTAGGCGCTAACAAGTATCAAGAGATTATCGAGGTTACCTTCCCTGCCGCTTTTCCGGCGATTTTTGCTGGGATCCAGATCTCCCTCAGCATGGCCTGGACCACCGTATTAGCCGCTGAACTGGTGGGAGCTCGGGAGGGCATGGGCTTTATTATCATGACTGGAATGAACCTTTCCAGGCCGGCAATGATTATCGGCGGTATGGTCGTCATTGCTTTGACAGCTTGGGTACTATCAGCCTTGGTAGGTTACTTAGAAAGGAAGATTTGTCCTTGGAAAATCGATCTGAACCATTAAACTATAAGATTAGTTGTACCGGAATTAGTAAGAATTTTGTAGACACCAAAGTCCTGGAAAAGATAGATCTCTTTGTTAAAGAAAATGAATTTGTGGTTATTCTCGGTCCAGGACAATCGGGGAAATCTACTCTTTTCAGGATTATTGCTGGACTAGAGACACCTAGTACCGGTACGGTTAAAATCGAGGACAAGGAGGTCTCTGGTCCAGAACCGACGGTTGGCTTTGTTTTTCAACGGTATACCTTATTTCCCTGGAAAACAGTGATGGGAAATGTGGAAATGAGCCTTAAACTAAAAAATATGCCCCTCCAAAAGCGTCGCGAAATAGCCCAGCATTATATCGATCTGGTCGGACTCAGTGGTTTTGAAAAAAGCTACCCCCATCAGCTAAGCGGTGGTATGAAACAGCGTGTCGGTATAGCCCGTGCTTACGCCAACAACCCTAAAATAATGTTGATGGATGAACCTTTTGGTCAACTGGATGCTCAGACGAGAATTTTAATGGAACAAGAAATGGTAAGGATTTGGGAAGCAGAAAAGAGAACCATTTGTTTCGTGACCAACAACATCGAAGAGGCTATCTTTCTCGGCGATCGCATTATTACGTTGGAGGGCAAGTTGCCAGGAAGACTTGGTCTCGCCTATGAAGTCAATCTGCCGCGTCCGCGGGAATTTACGGACATCGAATTTTTAAAGCTCCGGCAAAAGATTACCGATGATACTCAGCTGACCCTGTAATTGACAAGCGTCTGAAAAGGCTGCATCGGCGGAACAGTCTTCACGCAGCCTTTTCATATTGATGCTTTCTCTATGCGAAAAGGGTATTAATTGGCCTAGATGTCGGAGCATACGAATCAAATTGGTACGGACGTCATAATATGGAGGTGTTTTATTGTGTTTCATGATGTGATCATCGGGATTCCAAAGGAAATTATGAAAGGGGAAAATAGAGTTGCCGCATCACCGGATACTGTAAAGAAGATGGTAGCGGGCGGAGCGCGCGTCTTCGTAGAAACAATGGCTGGGGTGGGGTCATTTTTCAGTGACGATGAATTTAAGGCTGCTGGGGCCAGCATTGAAACAAATGTCGAGTCCTTATATAAACAAGCCCATATTATCTTAAAGGTAAAAGAGCCTCTCTTTCACGAAGGGCTGAACAAGCATGAAGTGGACTTATTTCATCCCGGACAGTATCTCATTACATTTCTCCATCCCGCTTCGCCTGTCAATCATGAAATGATTAAAAATCTTGCCACGATGGACGTTACCAGCTTTACTTTGGATGGAATTCCCCGTATTTCCCGAGCCCAGAATATGGACGCACTGACCTCAATGAGTACTGTGGCTGGCTATAAGAGTGTACTGATGGCTGCCAATCGCCTTAGCAAATTTATGCCGATGATCGGATCTGCAGTGGGTGCGATTAAACCAGCTCAGGTTGTAGTGGTAGGGGCCGGAGTTTGCGGCTTACAAGCTATCGCTACTGCTAAACGCTTGGGTGCTGTGGTCACCGCAGTTGATATCCGTCCCGACGCCTGCGAGCAGGCGAAAAGCCTAGGATCTAATGTTTGGGATGTTGGTGTTCCGGACGAAGTCGCGATCGGTCAAGGCGGATACGCCCAACGCCTGTCAGATGAATGGTTAAACAAAGAAAGAGAAAATCTGAAAGAAGCCGTCAAGAAAGCGGATATCTTGATCCTTTGCGCCCTGATTCCGGGGAAACAGGCGCCGCTGTTAGTGACTGAGGATATGGTGAAATCGATGGCAAACGGTTCCTCCATTGTCGATGTTGCCATAGACCAGGGAGGCAACTGCGCTTGTACGGTTCCCGGCAAAGTTGAGAACGTGCATGGGGTTACTATAGACGGTACTAAAAATATACCGGGAATGGTGCCAACCAGTTCGACTTGGATGTTTGCCCAAAATATTTACAATTTCCTCGTTTATGTGGTGAAGGACGGTAAGATTGAACTGAATCGCGAGGATGAGATCATCGCTTCTAGTTTGACAACATATAAGAAAGAAATCGTACACGCTGGGGCCCGCGAGGCGATGAATCTATGAAGGAGCTCCTGCTAATTGGTTTGTTTATTGTCTCCATGGTTCTCGGCTATAAAATCATTAAAGAAGTTCCAAGTCTTTTGCATACGCCTCTTATGTCAGGTTTAAACGCGATTCATGGTATCCCGATTTTAGGGGCCATGGTAGCAGTGGGGGTCGCGGTTATGACGGAGACTAAGTGGTTAGGCCTGATTGCTGTCGCTTTGGCTAGTATCAATATTATGGGAGGTTTTGGTGTTACCCACAAAATGCTAAGAATGTTTAAGACAGGGGAGAAATAAGGATGCTGGAAATAAGCGCTCCCGTCTACTTTGGATTGAGTTTCCTCTTGGTCGTTGGATTTTTAAGCGGAATTAAAAAGATGAATTCCCCCCGCACTGCAGTAATCGGTAATGCGATGGGTGCAATGACCATGATGCTAGCGATTATTTTGGCTCTGCTCTACTATGAAATTAGTGATTTAACTTCCGTCTTAGTCGCTTTTTTTGTAGGAGGTCTAATTGGCTTGGTGATCGCCGTGAAGGTTAAAATGATTCACATGCCGCAAGCGGTTGCTTTTCTCAACGGCGTAGGCGCTACCGCTTCAGCCTTAATTGCTTTGGCGACAATCCTTAACGGTGATGCGACAACGTTCTTTGTTCAAGTGACAAGCGTCCTGGCGCTGATCATCGGTAGTTTGGCCATGAGTGGAAGTTTGATTGCGGTTGGCAAATTGTCTGGAGTATTTAGCCCCAAACCAGTGGTCTTAAAAGGACACTCAGCGATTTTCTTTGCTACGGTTTCCATCCTGATCCTGCTTTGGGCACTATCTCCATTCGTGCCGCTTACGATGACCTTTGTCTTGCTGACACTGGGATTAGCAATCTTCTTTGGCTTTTTGTTCGCCGTTCGCATCGGGGGCGCAGACATGCCGATCATGATCTCTCTTTTAAATGCTCTGACCGGGGTGGCGGGAGGCGCGGCTGGCTTGGCAATTTATGAACCATTGTTGGTAGCCGTCGGAGGTATCGTTGGCGCCTCGGGATTGATCTTGACCCAGATCATGTGTCGGGCGATGAACCGCCACCTCTGGGCTATTCTGACTGGCAAAACGACAATGTCCTCTTCCGCTCCGATAGCTAAGAAGGCAACATCGGCACCGCCCAGCACCAGTCAGGCGCCAGTGACCGATCTGCAAAGTGTTCTGGCAAAGGCGTCCACGGTAATCATAGTACCCGGTTATGGGATGGCCTTGGCTCAAGCACAACATGAGGTCAAAACTTTAGCCGATACCCTAGAGGCGCAAGGTAAAGAAGTTTGTTTCGCGGTTCATCCGGTGGCCGGTCGAATGCCGGGGCATATGAATGTGCTCTTGGCCGAAGCCGGTGTGGATTATGACAAGCTGTTGGAAATGGATGAGGTTAATCCCCGTTTTCCGAACACTGATGTGGTCGTGGTGATTGGTTCCAACGATGTTATCAATCCGGCAGCCCGCAACGCAGTGGGAACTCCGATCTATGGCATGCCGATTTTGGATGTGGAGGCGGCCAAGCATGTCATCATCTGCAACGTCGACGAGAAACCGGGCTATGCCGGCGTTGACAACCCTCTCTATGATGGGAGGAAAGGTGTCACCCTGATGTTGGGAGACGCCAAAAAGACGGTTGCAGCTTTGGTGGACGAGGTCAACAGGGAAATGACGGCTGGGATGGCAGAGGGTCCGTCGGCGACCGACCTGCAAAGTGTTCTGGCAAAGGCGTCCACGGTAATCATAGTACCCGGTTATGGGATGGCCTTGGCTCAAGCACAACATGAGGTCAAAACTTTAGCCGATACCCTAGAGACGCAAGGTAAAGAAGTTTGTTTCGCGGTTCATCCGGTGGCCGGTCGAATGCCGGGGCATATGAATGTGCTCTTGGCCGAAGCCGGTGTGGATTATGACAAGCTGTTGGAAATGGATGAGGTTAATCCCCGTTTTCCGAACACTGATGTGGTCGTGGTGATTGGTTCCAACGATGTTATCAATCCGGCAGCCCGCAACGCAGTGGGAACTCCGATCTACGGCATGCCGATTTTGGATGTGGAGGCGGCCAAGCATGTCATCATCTGCAACTTCGACGAGAAACCGGGTTATGCCGGCGTCGACAATCCTCTCTATGATGGGAGGAAGGGTGTCACCCTGATGTTGGGAGACGCCAAAAAGACGGTGGCGGCTTTGGTGGACGAGGTCAACAAGGGGCTGAAAGGTGGACTGCTGAGCACAGGATGAGCTGTTGACAGGCATTACGGAGGTAAGTATACTTGATGATATGAATGAGAAAAAATTACTAGCAAAAAAGAATATACCTATTGACTACGATAGCCCAGTACCCCTGTATGCACAATTAAGGGACCTCCTCCAGGAGAAAATTGCAGAAGGAACCTACAAGGAGAGGATTCCCAGCGAGAGAGAGATTATGGACCTGTATTCGGTAAGCCGCTCCACGGTAAGAAAGGCTATTACTGCATTGGTTCGTGATGGGGTCTTGGAAAAAGTACATGGGAAGGGCACATTTATTTCGCTGCTGCCGGTAGAAGAATGGCTGGGGAGTTTGCGCAGTTTTAACGATGTTGTACAGGAAATGGGCCTGAAACCCAGTATAAAGCTTCTTTATCAAGGAGAAGAACCGGCGGTTGGGAATGCTACTTACCTTGAGGTGCCGGAGGTCTATGTGGTAGAACGGTTGCGCTTAGCAGATAACAAGCCTGTCGCTATTGAAAAACAGTATTACCCGCTTCACATCGGCCAGCAAATCGCTAAATTTGATTTAAACAACGTTTCCATCTACGACTTGCTCGAGGGCCATATGGGGGTTAACCTCCTAGAAGCGGAAGAAGTTATCACCGGCAGAACGTCTACCCTTGAAGAGGCCCAGTTGTTAGGAAGCGCTGAGCCAATCAATGTCCTGCAGACTGAAAGAATTCTCTTTGATAGCGAAGGGACTCCTATGGAGTATGAAAAGAGTGTCTATCGGTCGGATATGTATTCCTTCGCCATCAATTTGGTGCGAAAACGACGATAGAAAGGATGTTTTTTTGGTTTTTGTGGTACGGACGTCATCATAATCGGACGGGATGTACAGTTGAGGAATAAAAGGAGGAAAGAGAAAGATGACACAATTCGAGAGTCTAACACCGGAACAACTAGTCCAAAAAGATCGGGAGAATGTGTGGCACCATCTCATGCAACACCAAGTTTTCCAGACGCAGGAACCAGTCATCATGGTCGAGGGCAAAGGATGTACAGTGAAGGATATCCGGGGCAAAGAATATCTGGATGCCGCTTCCGGGGGGGTCTGGTGTGTTAACGTAGGGTACGGGCAAGATAGTATCGCAGAAGCTGTTTATGAGCAACTTAAACAACTTCCTTTCTATGCCTTGACGGCAGGTAATGTACCGGCTATCCTCTTGGCTGAGAAAGTCACTTCCCTCTTACCCGGCTTGCAGAAGGTTTTCTTTTCCAATAGCGGCTCTGAAGCAAATGAAAAAGCGTTTAAGATGTCGCGCCAATATTTCCGTCAAAAATACCCGCAGAAGGACAAATATAAAATTCTTTATCGGCAGCGCGACTATCATGGCACGACCTTGGCTGCATTGAGTGCTACCGGACAATTGGAAAGAAAAATGGGATACGGACCGATGGCACCGGGTTTCGTCGGTGATCTCCCTCCTGCTTACTGTTACCGTTGTCATTATGGCAAATCATACCCCGGCTGTAATCTTGAATGCGCCCATGCGCTTGAGAATATCATTAAGGATGAGAGGGAAGACACAGTGGCCGCCGTCATCTTAGAACCGATTACTGCAGGTGGTGGGGTTATCCTTCCGGTATCAGAATATTATGGGATCATTGAAGAAATTTGTCACAAATATGAAGTGTTACTTATCTTTGACGAAGTGGTTAACGGATTTGGACGAACAGGTCAATGGTTTGGGCATCAGCACTGGGATGTCGACCCCGATATGATTACGGCGGCCAAGGGCATGGCCAGCTCCTATATTCCGCTGTCCGCGACCATTACCAAACAATACATCTTCGAACAGTTTTTAAGTGATCCCAGCGATAAAATAAGCTATTTCAGAGACATCAGCACCTACGGAGGCAGTTTGGCCGCTTTCGCAGCAGGCAGAGAGAACATCCGTCTGATTGAAGAACAGAAACTATGCGAAAACAGTGCCGCTATGGGCGAAATTCTATTAGATGGCCTGAAAGAACTTGAAAGCTTGCCCATTGTAGGTGAGGTCAGAGGAAAAGGATTGTTCGTAGGGGTTGAGTTAGTAGAGGATAAGAAGACCAAAACCCCGGTCAGCGAAGCCTTCATGGGTAAAGTGGCGGCTGAAGCGAGCAAGCAAGGTGTCCTCTTTGGCCGGACCAATCGCAGCATACCTGGACACAACAATATTGTGACCATCGCACCGGCTTTAGTTGTGACCAAGGATGAAATCAATCGTATGGTGAGCACCCTGAAAGATATATTAGTAACTTTATCAAAATAGTATATTTAATAAAATTAGGAGGTAAAGAAAATGCAAAAAGTCAGAATGACACCTAGTGAGGCTATTTGTGAAACCCTATTGGCTGAAGGAGTAGACCATGTAACAGGTATTGTTGGATCTGCGTTTATGGACCTTTTGGATCTCTTCCCCACTGCAGGAATTAAATTCATCCCTGTTCGCCATGAACAATCTGCCGGCCATATGGAAGATGCTTATACTCGTGTTACCGGCCGTGCTGGGGTACTTATCGGACAGAATGGCCCTGGTATTACCAACATGGTCACCTCTGTAGCAGCAGCCAATTCAGCCCATACTCCTATGGTAATAATCTGCCCTTCAGCCGGAACCCCTACTGTGGGCTGGGATGGCTTCCAAGAAGCAGATACCGTTCAGATTTTCAAAGCGATTACCAAAGAAACCATTCGCGTTCCTCATCCCTCTCGGGCCGCAGATTGCTTGCGTACAGCTTTCCGCATTGCTTATGCGGAACGTGGTCCTGTCCTCTACGATATTCCCCGTGATTACTTCTATGGCGAGATCGATGAGCAGATTCTCGAACCCCATCAATACCGGGTTTCCCAAAGGGGTTGTGGGGATTTGGCCTCCATCGCCAAATCTGTTGAGCTCTTAGCTTCTGCTAAACGTCCAGTCATTATCTCTGGTCGCGGGGTTGTAGATACCAAATCTAAGGATATTGTCGCCAAGATCGCGGAGATCCTTACAGCCCCCGTAGCTTGTACTTATCTTCATAACGATGCCTTCCCCTCAGATCACCACCTGTGGTTAGGGCCTATTGGCTATATGGGTTCTAAAGCTGCTATGAATACAGTAGCTGAGGCAGACGTAATCCTTGCCTTAGGAACCCGACTTTCCGTCTTTGGCACCACCCCTCAGTACGATATCAACTACTTCCCGGATAGTGCGAAGATTATTCAAGTAGATATCAACCCTCGCAATATCGCCAGAACCCATCCGGTTGAAGTCGGAATGATTGCTGATGCCAAAGAAGCAGCTAAAGAAATTCTTAAGGGTTTAGAGGCTAAAATCTCCAGTCCCCAAGTTAAGAAAGAATATCTAGCTGTCATCAAGGACCGTCAAGAAGCCTGGGATAAAGAAAGTGTCGACCTGGCGATGGTGGATGGTGATCCGATCAATCCCCGCCGTGCACTTTTGGAAATCCAAAAAGTATTGCCAGAGAATGCTATCGTATCTACGGATATTGGAAATGTCTCCTCAACAGCCAATAGCTATCTGAGATTTAAAGGAGAGGGGATGCACATTGCGGCTCTGACCTTTGGAAATACAGGATTTGCTTATCCTGCAGCTTTAGGTGCCCAAATGGCTAACCCTGATGCCCCTGTGGCTGCTATCGTCGGGGACGGAGCTTGGGGAATGAGCCTTCATGAAGTGAGTACTGCTGTAGAACATAATCTGCCTGTAGTCGCCATTGTCTTCCGGAATATGGCTTGGTGCGCGGAGAAAAAGAATCAAATTGATTTCTACAATAATCGTTTTATCGGGGCAGATATTCTCAATCCGGAAAGCTTTGTTCCGGTAGCTATCGCCATGGGTGCCGAAGGTATTCGCGTTACCAAACCAGAGGAAGTAGGACCGGCTTTGAAAAAAGCGTTGGCTTCGCGGAAACCCACCGTGTTGGAAATCGTTTGCGACGGAACCCAGTTGGCACCACCTTTTAGAAAAGACGCTTTAAAAATGCCTACCCGTTTGTTACCTAAGTATCAGCACTTGGATGTAAGAAATTGGGGATTAAATGATTAATTTTTTTGGTTGCCTCGTTTTTTCTTAATTGATAAATTCCTGGATTATGAAAGCGATCATATTGCAATGGGGGCGTGTGAAATCTAAATTTTCGCACGCCCCCGGACTAGTCTAGAGAAGCGGATCTATTGAGAAAAATGGCAACTACGCTTATCTGAGTAGCTGCCATTTTTCTCATGTTATGAGCAATACAATGTAATCCCCATTCTAATTTGACCTTCTCCAGGCCCTTAAGCACAAATCGTCGCATCCCAAAATTGCCTTTGATGTCACCAAAGACGCTTTCGACTTCTATTGGTCTTAGGCTGCACATTTGCATCCCATAGTCACTATTCAAGGTTGTATTAGCCCTTGCCCTGAGTTAACCAGGAATCGAAAACTACCTTTATCATGGTTACCCATGACAGAAACCTAGCAACTCAATCCAATCGTCTTGTAGAGATGAAAGACGGTAGGATTTTAAGTGATAAGAGGATGGGAACTAATCTTGGATAGCTGGTTAGGCACTTTCAGCGAAATAAAGAATCAACAAGTAATGAAAAACCTCTGAACTGATAGACATTGTAATATCAGTTCAGAGGTCTTCTTCTTGGATAAATAAAATTGAGGGTTAGATCTCTTTCTTTGATTTCCGTTTCTCCGGTACTTCGGTAGGTACAAACTGATCACTCGAAACACCACAAGCCCTACAAGTTTCAGGAGGATTTTCCCCTCGATGGATATATCCACACACTTCACAAAGCCATGCCTTCTCCATAGTAATAACCTCTCTCTGTAATTAAAATAATTTCATATAAGGCTATTGTAATGAAGAATGCAAAGGAAGGCAAGCTAGTTTTTAATAAGAATACTCGATGCTTTTATTCGTTATTCTGATTGACAGTTTTTACAACAGAGGGTAGTGTAACGTCTCGACTTTTTTTCAGCTCTCCGAAAGCAGCGCCGCCTAAAATCAACAGGGCACCAACGAGCTGTGAGGGGGTTAGCTTCTCTCCTAATAGAGCCGCCGAAAAAAGCAGTGCCGAAAGGGGCTCCAAATAATGCCTAGGATCAGAATGGGGATCATGCTTTCCGCTGTAATATTGACGGTGAAGCCCTGCTTCAGGAGAAGAAATATCCCCACCGTGACAAAGCTCATCACCAACTGCCATGTAGAATTAGCGAGGCCTCGGTTCTGCTTAGATACGAGGAAGTATGTCGAAAGAAATTATAATTGAGGCAAAGTATTAAGGCTTCTGATCAGAGCTTCTTGATTAAAGCACTGACAGTATTGGCCTCCTTGCTTTCACCATAGAATTCAATTTGAAAGCCATTGAACTGATAGCGCATTGTAAAGATATCTGTGAATTCAGGGTCTTGGCTAAAGCTATCAGGCATCCCCAGCTTGGCGCTGATCTCATCGAAGGTATCGGTTATTTTCACCCCTAAGATCTCCTGTTGACCCTCTAAGAAGATTTCTGATGCTATATCCTCATTATTAAACAGGATCATAATATTTTCGAAAGCAATCTCGGTAGCGAAAGTATCTTTAGGAAGTTCAGGATCGATGACAGGTACTTTTTTGGATTCCTGCTTGGTAATTTTCTCGACTTCGGCTAGGGGCTTGCCCAAAAGACTTAAGGTCGGATGGTTTTCCGCATAGGCTTTGACGACACCTTTTTTGGCTTGGTCGAGGTCCGGGTAAGCGTTCTCATTGACGATGTAAGTACCCCAAGTCATTTGTTCTGGATCGTTGACCGACTTCATTTCAATATAATAGATATCTTTGTTAATATAACTCTCGACTTTATAAGGATCCTTGACCTCGGTTTTATTAAAGAGATCGACAAGCAACTCCACGCTATCATAATAGACCTTGCCGGTCTTGCTATGGACAAAGTCAATCACCGGAGCTCCCCCGTTGACCATATGTTGAAAAGTAAAAATCGTATGTTCACCTACTTTAGCTTCCCGCAAGAAAGCCACTGTGTACTCAGTCTTCGTCAGAAGTTCTTGCGAAAGGACCCGCATGGCTTCTTCCTGGCTCAATGCCGAAGTAGTATGGGTGGGTGTGCCGCTCACGGGAGAATCGACATCTTTGCTAGTCCCGCAACCGGTTACCAGTATTGTTATACCAATGAAAATAGCTACGAGCGATTTTTTCATGTTATCACCTTCCAGTTCATCGCTAAATAATTCGACGAATTAGAATGAAATCCTTTATTAAAAAAAAGACCCCGGTATTGGGGGTCGGTTGACTTAATCTTCTTCTGTCGGGAGTTCTTCAATTGAATCAATTCGACCGACAGCAACTTGCTCTCCGTCCCTCAAGGTGATGAAATACTCCTCCTGTAGTTGTCCTTCAAAACTTTGGTCAATAGTCTGAAGGTCTTTTTCACTTAGATAGGCTTGGCCGAGGAAATGCTCGCCCGCTTCATCGTTTGTGTAAATCGCAAAAAGTGTTACCAATAGATTCATCCTTTCTTTCTCCCCACTAAAATGGCTAAGTCAACGGTGATTTCCAGAGAGTTCAGCTTGAGGATCCTGTCAATTCGCTCCTCCTGAGCTCCCCAAGTTAAAGGGGTCATATGTACTAAGTTTTCTATGAGAGGCTTTCCTAAGGTCCGAGTATAGTGAACTGGCACAATCTCACTCAGTGCCAGATGATTTTCGAAAAGCGCAATGGTTTTGGCGTTAGAATAATCTTCACGATCGGTTTCTGCATAAAAAACAGCACGCAACTCTTTGAGATAGTCCTTTTCCGGAATAACCTTCAGGACCAATCCGTCGGGGTTGAGAATTCGCTCAAACTCAGCATAGTTGGCAGGGGATAAGATATTTAGAATCACCTCAAAAGCATGATCAACAAAAGGACATTGAGCAAGATCAGCCACACACCAAAAGCTATCTTCATAGTCGCGAGCGGCCATCTGGATGCCCTCTTTGGCCAGATCCATCCCCACACAGTAAGGAACAGTTCCTGAACTGTGGAGGTGCTTTTGTTGGAGGCTGGCTAAGTTAGAGCCTTCGCCACAACCTGCATCCACGATATTCAAGGAGTGCTCAAAGCTCTTCGCCTTGGCGCTGATGAGTTCACAGAGCCTAGAATTAAGAGGCTCAAAAAACCCACTTTGGGCCAGATTTTTTCTTGCTTCGAACAAGGTCTTATTGTACTTGGACTTGATGCCATGAGATAATAGATTAACATAGCCCTGCTTAGCGAGGTCAAAGCAATGCTTATCCTTACAGATTAAACTCTTCTTATCGACAAGCTTTAGGGTGTGTTGGCAGATGGGGCATCTCAAGAGATCCTCAAAATGGCCGGTGTGGGCTTCGTTGAGGATAATACTTTTGGGCATCTTAGGCATCCTTTCCGGTGGAGGAATTACGCAGCAGATTTTTAAAGTTAAAGTGAACTCTATTACTTATAATAGCAATAATTACTGGTCTTGGAAAGTCAGAAAAATACAATATCCACCAAAAACTATCAAAATCGCTGTGGCCATGTAGCTGTGGTTAATCCAGATGGCGCGGAATGGCGGAGGCCGGAGGATATATTATTACCTATTTGCCGATTTGATTCATAGTGTTGAAATAGAGAATCTTTATGAGAAGGAGAATTTTTATGAAAAAGAGATGGCTAATTGGGGGACTTACTATAGGAGTAATGCTCTTGACCCTCACCGGCTGTGTGCCGGGGGATGGCAGTTATGCTTTTGACAAGCCGGCAGGTTTTTTATCAGGGGTCTGGCATGGCTGGATTGCGCCTTTTTCCCTGATCGCCGGAATCTTTATGGATGGTATCCGAGTTTATGAAGTCTTTAACACAGGTTGGTGGTATGATTTTGGCTTCTATATTGCTGTGATTAGCGGCTTTGGTGGGTTGTCACTCTCACGGAAAAAGAAAAAGGAAGGCAAGTAGTTCGCTAATGAATAAACGAGATTTTGCCCTAGCTCTGATGATTGTGACAGCTTGGGGCGTGAATTTTACTGTCATTAAACTGGGCCTTCATGATGTTCCATCCATGCTCTTAGCCGCCTTGAGATACTTAGCCACCGCCTTTCCCGCGCTGCTTTTTATTAAGCCTCCCGCTGTAGCTTGGCGATACACGATCGGCTTCGGGTTAACCGTGGGCTTGGGCCAGTTCGCCAGCTTGTTTTACGCTATCGAAATCGGGATGCCCGCCGGAATAGCTTCCGTAGTCCTGCAATCTCAGGCGTTCTTTACCTTCTTATTTGCCGCCATGACCCTTAAGGAAAAGATCCAGAGTCGTCAAATTCTCGGTCTTATGGTGGGGATTCTTGGGTTGTACTTTATCGGTGGTATTTCTGGCACGACAGGGATAAGTGAAATCCCTCTGGGAGGTTTGCTCTTAACTATAGTGGCCGCGGCCTCAGCGGGATTTTCTAATATTGTCATTAAACTAGCTTACAAGAGCAGTGCAGCCAAGGGTCAGAAGCTGGATATGCTCAGCTTGGTTGTCTGGTCTAGTTTGGTCCCGATCATCCCTATGTTGGGGATTGCCTTAGCCTTAGATACTCCACAGACCCTGCTGAGCGCTGTACAAAACATGGATCTCAAAGCAATTTTAGCCGTCCTTTATATTGCTTATGTGGCTACTTTGTTTGGCAATGCCACTTGGAGTGAGCTGATGGCTAAATACCCGGTCACTCAAGTGGCTCCCATCTCCCACCTTGTTCCCATCACCGGCTTAATTACGGCTCAAATCGTCTTAGCTGAGTATCTGGACCTATGGCAATGGCTAGGGTGCTTCGTTATCCTGATAGGTTTAGTGATTATGAACTTTGGTATGACGCCCCTACGTTTGCTTTTGAGGAAGAAGTAAGTTCCGACGGATTTCTAAAGTTGTCGAGGTGAAAGGACATGGAGATTATTGAAGACAAACTGCGTGAATTAGAAAGCATCCCTTATTTGGGGAGATGCCCTAAGGATTTTAGTGAGTTCTGGCTGGAGAGCTTAAGAATGGATAGCAGGGTTCCCGCTCGTCTGGAGTTAGAAAAAATCTCCTATCCTATAACTAAGGTTGAGGTGTTTTCGGCAACTGTTCTTGCCGGAGATGAGGTTGAGTTAAAGGGGTATTACCTAAGACCGGCTTTATCTGTGATTAACAATGATGGCATTGGTAAAGAAGAAAAGACGAAAGAAGAAAGAACTGACCTAAATCTTCATGAAGAGGGGCGGTCTCAGCTTTTCCCCGGTTTGGTGCGCTTTCATGGCTATTCCGGTAATCGTGGCCAGATTTCGGAGCTGCTTTTTTGGGCCTTGCAAGGCTATGCCATCCTCGCCTTAGATGTACGGGGGCAATCTGGAGAGACCCCAGATCACCGTGTCTATCCCTCTGGGTCTTTTTCCGGCTGGATGACCTTAGGCTTGGAATCACCGCACCGGCATTACTATCGCCAAGTCTACCTAGATGCGGTTCGAGCCGTGGCAGCTCTCGCCAATCAGTCTGAGGTAGATGAAACTCGAATCGGTTGTATAGGCAAAAGCCAAGGAGGAGGCCTAGCAGTCGCCGCCGCGGCAATGACGAATACTTTGGGGAAAGAAGTTGGGTTGCCAAGCAGGGTTAAGGCAGTATCAGCCGCTATTCCTTTTTTATGTGATTTTCGCCGGGGCTATCAGCTACAAAGTGGTGGACCGCTGGATGAATTAGCCTGGTATTTTCAACTTCATGATCCGGAGCATCGACGTGAGAAGGAGATGTTTAAAACACTGGATTATTTTGATACGGTTCACTTTGCTCCTTGGCTGGGGGAGGAAGTCTCAAGTCTTGTGTCCATGGGCTTAAAAGACACAGTCTGCCCGCCGGCCACTATTTATGCTTTATATAGGGCAATAGAAGAGAAGAAGCAGCTCCTCGTCTACCCGGAATACGGCCATGAATCGCCGGATGAGTTTGTAGATCGGCAGATCGAGTTTTTAGCTGAGGAACTGGGGGTTTAACTCGAGTCTACATAGCAAAATGTTGGCTAGCTAGATGCAATTTCAGAGGTGATGGATCTTTAAATAAGTGAGGTGCTTATTACTATCCGATTATAGGTATTATGTACTTTTGACAAGAATGAAGCATTCTCCGATTGTTCCGTGAAGGTCCTAAAGAAAATAAAATACTGTGCAATCATCATTAGTGTTTTGTATGTGGCCTGTTGGCCTTTCGTCTTGGGTGTTGCGGAATTAGACGATGTCCCCGGTCTCGCGATAATCGGGATGGTTCCTATTTTCGCTTCGATGGTCATAGTGGTCTTTGCCGCACTTCTTGCTAGAGTCATTGATATAAAGTCCGAAAACGAATTAACGATTTGAGGTGTTGAACATGGCGATAATTATCAATCTTCATGTGATGTTGGTTAAAAGGAAAATGAGCCTCATAGAGCTTTCGGATAGGGTCGGAATTACCATGGCTAATCTTTCGATCTTAAAAAATGGCAAGGCAAAGGCGGTCCGCTTGTCCACTTTGGATGAGATCTGTAAGGCCTTAGAATGTCAGCCGGGAGATATTTTAGAATATAAAAGTGGCGAAATTACATGAGGAGGAGTGTAGTGATTAACTCTCCCAACCATAGTCTTGCTTCGCTTTCTCTAAGGAAATATATCCTTCCAGGAGATCTTCCTCTACCCTAGATTTCTCTCTATCGAAAGGGTTGCCGAAACCTCCGCCTCCACCAGCGATCTGATGCCATTGACTCCCTTTAGGTAGAAGGGGGATAAATTCCTTGGCATTAGGGTAGTAGACTTCCCCGTTGGGATAGATTACTTTGGCAGCGTTGGATTCTCCCGGCTTGCCGCCCAAGATTCCCGGAGTATTGCTTTGACAGGAAAGTCCTTCGCCAAAAACGCTGAATTGGATATCCTCCAGAAATTCTACCTGGGTCTCGACTCCCAAGCCACCGCGCCACTGCCCGGAACCGCAGGAATCGGGAGCGTATTCGAACTTTTTGAATCGAACTGGGGCTTCCAGCTCGAACAACTCTGGATCTTGAGCGGCGATTCCGCCACCGCCCCCAATGAAACCAATATGGTTATAGCCATCAGCACCGAAGGTAGCACCACTACCCCCTTTGCAAGCGTTAATCAGCATATGGGCAAAAGGGCTTTTCTTTCTCGAGTCACGACCGGAAAGGAGGACACAGAGCATGTGATTCCAGCCAGCCGTGACTCTTTGGGGTAAGGCGGGGGTTAAAGCTTGCATAATCGCTTCGCCGATCTGATCCACTAAATGATTGCCAAATCCCGTGGCAGCCGGATACTGTGGATTTAACAGGCAACCTTCAGGAACGGTAACCCGAACTGGTCGTAGCATACCTGCATTACGAGGTATTTCTGAATACTCCAGACACATAAGCAAGGTCAAAAGAACACCGGATAAGGTCACAGGATAAGGGGCGTTCACGTAACCAGCTGTTTGTGATCCTGTGCCCGTAAAATCGAAGGCTATCTCATCATTATTCACAGTAATCTTAACCTTGATGGGCATGGCCCTTTCGGGATCGATTCCGTCATCATAGGCTATGCTTTCACCGTAATAGACTCCATTATTGATTCGAGAAATTTCCTCACGCATCATCCCTTCAGTTTGGTCGTAAAGCTTTTTTAAATTATTGATAAATCGTTCATATCCCCATTTGTTGATCAATTTAAGCAATTCGCGTTCGCCGATGGTGCATCCGCCAATCATGGCCATAATGTCATCTTCCACGATGGAGTACCTGATGTTGCTGAAGATCAGCTGCCAAACATCCTTTCGTTTGACGCCTTTTTCAAATAGCTTCACTGGGGGGATGCAAAGAGCTTCCTGCCAGATCTCCTTGGCTTGGGGGTTATAGCCACCGGGAATACATCCGCCTACATCGGCTTGATGAGCATTGATTGCCGCCCAGGCTACAAGCTGATTCCCGTGGAAAATAGGCTTCGCAATCTTGATATCCGAGCATTGATTGCCGCCGGTAAAAGGGTCGTTATGGATAAAAATATCTCCGGGAGAAATGTCATCACCGAAAAAACCTACGATATTTTTTATAGAGGTAGGCACTGTATAAGCTAATAGGGGGATGAATTCGGTTTGCTCCATGATCTCACCCTGGGGTCCATACAGACCAGTGCAAAAATCGCGTGCTTCACTTAGATTAAGCGAACGTGCAGAGTGCAAGAGGGCATGGGCCATTTGATCAGTTATAGAGTGCAGTGAACGTTGCATCAGGGTAACTTCAATGGTCTCGCTGAACATCTTTTAACCCCCTCTCGACTAAAAAAAGATTGCCATAAAAGTCATAGTTACCCGTAAGGTGTTCGGGGATGTACACGGTGGTATTTTTCTTTTCGATGAGGGCAGGCCCCTCGATAATCTCCACACTGGGTTGGGTTCCGTCCCAGACAGGTATTTTTTGAAAGGACTTTGTTTGAGGATGATAAACCTCCCGATAACCTAGCAGGTGAGAGGAAGAGTCGAGATTGTCCAGTGGCCGCAGCTCGACTTCTTTTTGTCTCTTACCCCTATACATAAGTCTGAGACAGAGGACTTCGATGGACGCCTTACTATCTTCTAGGCTATACCCATATTGACGATTATGCTCTTGATGGAAGAACTGGAGAATCCTTTCCAGATGCTCCAGGTCCTCGCGATCGATGGATATTGTTAATTCATTGTGCTGTCCCAGGTAGCGCAAGTCGAGACCATAGGTGGCCTCCATACTATAGTTTAAGGTCTCCCCATAGTCGGAATCCTTCTTTGCTTGGCCGAGCATATCATCAAATAATGCCAAGATCTCCGAGGTTATTTCCTCGGTGAAAAGGGCGTAATAGGTGCGTACATAATCAAACTTAAGATCAGCCAGCAACATTCCATAAGCACACATAATAGAGGATTCCGAGGGGATCAGCATCATGGGTATGTCCAATTCCTGAGCTAAATAAGCACAATGCAGAGGTCCAGCTCCTCCCCCCACTACGAGTAGGAATTCCCGGGGGTCATACCCACTTTGCACAGTCAATTCCTTCAGGCTGTTGGCCATATTGGTGATGATCACCTGATACATTCCCCATGCGGCATCTTCCACACTGATGCCTAAGGGCTTGGCGATGTGCTCCTCGATCGCTTGATAAGCCTTGTCCAAAGCCAGAGGATAGCATCCGTCCAGGAATCGGTCGGAATCCAGTAAGCCCAAAACCAAAACTGCATCAGTACAGGTAGGCTGTGTACCACCCAAATTATAGGAGGCGGGTCCGGGAAGGGCACCGGCACTCTGGGGCCCCATATGCAGAAAATTACCACTGTCTAACCAGGCAATGCTTCCGCCACCGGCACCCATCGTCCGAATATCCACCATCGGTAGAGCTACAGCATTAAAATTAACCTCGGCCTGTCGCGAAGTGAGCGGGATACCGTCCTTGATTAGGGAAGCTTCAAAGCTCGTCCCGCCCATATCCATGGTGAGGCAGTTAGTATAGCCGGCCTTCTGGCATAGGTTCAGTGCCGCAATCGGACCTGCTGCTGGTCCGGATAAAAGGGTGGCAGCGGGGATTTTTCGGGTCAATTCCGGGGAGGCGGCACCACCATTAGAGGTCACGATGAAGAAGGTCCCTGTAAAGTGGAGGTCCCGTAGTTTCTCTAGCAGAGCATCAAGATAGTTTTTAAGCAAAGGTCCCACATAAGAATTAACCACAGTGGTGCTGACCCGCTCGTAGAGCCTGGGCTGGGGTAGTATGTCGCTAGAAATGGTGATATAGGCCTTCGGCAGAAGTTCTTGTAGGATGTGCTTTGCCTGCTGTTCATGCCGAGGATTAAGATAGGAATGCATAAGACAAACCGCTATAGCCTCTACCTGTTCTGCTTGCAGTCGGCTTCCGATCCACCGTAATTCATCTACATTTAAAGCGATGAGTTCGGCTCCGTCGGAGCTGATTCGCTCCTCCAAGCCGAAGCGCAAGTGTCTAGAAACAAGGGGCTTCGGAGCTATGTACTTGTTATTAAAAAAAGTCGGACGAATCCCGCGGCGCATTTCCAGTATATCTCGAAATCCTTTTGTTGTGACCAAAGCTGTCTTGGCCCCTTGGGAAGTGAGCACGGCGTTAGTGGTTACCGTGGTGCCATGGACGATCAGTTTAACACGGCTTAAAAAGATCTTGAGATCTAGTGATTTCATTTGGGCAATCAACTCAAGCCCGGAGATGATGCCTTCGGAAGGGTTTTTGGTAGTACTGGCTACCTTATAGTTTTCGATTCGTTTTGTGTTATCATCCAATAATGCAAAATCCGTAAAAGTGCCACCTGTGTCTATAGCAAGTGTATAGCTAGTCAATTGGGCTCCCACCTTTTACAAAATTAAATCTGTACACCACTTCGAATCTTATTGAAGAAGTTAATATGATCTACCATCAATTCTTCGGCCCAAGATTGATTTCGATTCTCGATGGCCTGATACATATCCTTTAGGTTTTTAACTAATCCATTATGTATTTCTTTGCTCACTCCTGAATTGAAAGCCATGACTTCTTGGAATTTTGTAAACATACCCATGTAAATAATCATGAGCTCGTTATGAGTAGCTTGAGCCATCGCTTTATGAAAAATAATATCGTTATGATGAAATAGATAAGGTGTAACAAGGTCATCTAAGGGAAGTAAGGCCTTGCGCATTTCATCAAGGTCTTTTTCCGTTCTCCGTAGGGCGGCAAGACCACAACCTTTGACCTCAACGATCATACGCATTTCATTGATGTTTTCCAAGGATATCGAATTAAGTCCCACAGAGAGAGCAAGATAGTTCAGCAAATATTTTACTACATCCTCTGTGGTACGCTTGGTGATAAAACTACCTCCTAGCTTTCCTTGCTTACGATAAATGATTTGCTGGGATTCTAAAATATCTAAGGCTTCGCGAAGAGTAGAACGACTTATCCCTAGTTGCTCAGCTAACTCAATTTCCCCAGGGAGGCGATCCCCTAGCCTTAACTGCCCGGTAATAATGTTATCCTTGATAATTTCAGCGATCTGCTCAGGTATACTCAGTAATGTTTTGCTTTTTATTATCATGATTCACAAAGCCTCCCCTAGAAATACGATCTTCAAATATAGATTATGGAAATGAAGCGGTGCGTATTTGTTTGAATATAAGACATTTAACAAGAGACAAGGATGTGAGGTCCTTAACATATCACATGTTTAAATGCCCCAAAAGAGCCTATTATATAGTCGAGGATAAGTGACGCAAAGCTAAGTATAGTACTAATTTCTAAATGTCTGCACTTAATACATTTGAGAGGTAACGAGAACTTTAGAGAGAATACTATATGGGAAGGTGAATTCATTCACTTAAAATCATGATCCTATTATAGCATAAGGAAAACAGAAATTGCTGGATCATGATGATTCTGGTTCCCTAAATAACTCGGAGGTGAAGGATATGATCAAAGACGAGCAAAAGCAAACATTAAAGAAGGGCTTAACGCGAAGAGGCTTCTTGAAAGCATCCGCTGCCCTAGGAGCGACAGCTTTAACGTTACCTGGTTGTACGAATGTTTTTAAACCGGCGACAAGTACTGAAGTTGGCAAAACCGATGACGGGGTCAAAGTTGTTCGTACCGTATGTGCTCCTAATTGCACCAATAGCTGCGCTATTAATACCTTTGTCAAAGATGAAAAAATCATCAAAGTAGAGCCAGGCGAATTCCCTGATCCAGAATATCGAAGAATCTGTCTCAAAGGGATTTCTAATGCTATGCAGCGTGTGTATAGCCCTGACCGCGTTAAATATCCAATGAAGCGTGCAGGAGAACGAGGCGAAGACAAGTGGGAACAAATCTCTTGGGATCAAGCCTATAATGAGATCGTTGCAAAGCACAAAGAAATCGCTGATAAATATGGTATGGAAGCCAACTCCTTTATGAGCATGACAGGTAACTATGGGGCTCATGTTCAGATGCTTCCAGCAAGAATTTCGAATAGCATCGGAGCAACTCAAATTGATAATTTGGGAATTATGGGTGATTTGGCTACCAACGTTGCTTATGTTCCAACCTTGGGTGTTCTTCAAGAAGGACATGGTTGGAAAGATATGTTAAATTCCAAACTGATGATCTTTTTTGGCTGTAACTACACAGAGACTTCCTTAAATGACAGTCATTTTCTTTCTGATGCTTTAGAAGCTGGTGTCAAGCTAGTTGTCATCGATCCTCGTTATTCAAGAACGGCAGCTAAAGCAGATTGGTGGATTCCGATTCGTCCTGGCACAGATGGGGCTTTGGCATTAGGTATGATGAATGTCATCGTCAAAGAGAAGCTGCAAAAGGATGATTACATTCGCCAACATACTACCGGTCCGTTCCTCGTTCGTAAAGATAATGGCATGCTGATTCTAGATAAAGATCTTGGTGGGAGCACAGAGGGCTGTGTGGTTTGGGATACAGTAGCCAAGAAGGCTGTTTCAGCGGATAATCTCACGAATGCAGCATTGACTGGCAATTATGAAGTAACCATCAATGGTCAAACCGTGCAATGTACACCTTCTCATCAGCTCCTTCTCAATCTCATTGAACAATATTCACCCGAAAAAGCCTCGGAAATCTGTGAAGTTCCTGCAGAGGATATTCGCAAGCTGGCTTTAATGTATGGGCAGACCGATCCGGCAATGATTCGGTTGACTCAAGGAATTCAGCGCTATCATCAAGGCCACCTTGGTGTTAGAGCGCTCATCACCCTTGGCGCTATCACCGGTAATATTGGTAAACGGGGTGCCGGTGTTTCTTGGGCCGGCGGCACACTGTTCAAAGTGATTGGGGGCATCCCTCCACAGTGGGCAGCACCTAATCCCAATGTAAAAGGGAAAAAGATACCTGGAACACAGCTTTATGATCTGATTCCTAATCAAAAACCTTATCCGATCAAGAGTTTCTGGATTTTTGGCTATGGCATGGGTACTCAAGCGCCTCTGCTTGATCGTTTATATAACGAAGTCTTCCCGGCCCTGGATCTTATTGTCGTATCTGAACAAATCATGACCCCCGTTACTAAATACGCCGATTATGTTTTGCCGGTTACTTCATATTTCGAAGAAGAATGCGATGTCGTAGGTGCCTGGTCCAATCTTTATCTTCAATTCCGTAAACAGGCCATCAAGCCTATGTGGGAATCCAAAACAGACTGGGATTGCATTAGCGAATATGCCAATCGGATGGGCTTTGGCGAGTATTGGAAAATGACTCAACAAGAAAGTGCCGAATTCATCGTGAAAAATTCACCCGATCCGATTATTAGCGGTACAAATCTTGACGAACTCAGAGATAAAGGCGTAGCTTGGGCTAATCAACCCGAAGATTTCGTTCCCTTTGAGGACTTGAAATTCAATACAGCGCATGGAAAAATTGAAATCTATCTCGATTTCCTCAATGAATTTGGTGAAGCCTTGCCAGTTTATAAGGAACCTTTCGAAAGCAATCGTAATCAAAAAGCTAAGAAGTATCCGTTGACCTTTATGAATGTACGCTCCGTATTTACAGCACACTCACAACATGTCAACTTGCCTTGGATCCTCGAAGCCCGTCCTGAACCCAGGATGGAAATCAGCCCTGTCGATGCAAAAGCCCGTGATCTTCAAGATGGAGATGTGGTCGAAGTATTCAATGACCGGGGTAAATTCCAAGTCAAGATCCAAATTTCTGAAGGAATTAAACCTGGCTGTCTGAATCTTTGCCAAGGCTGGTGGCCAAAAAACTTCCCTGATGGAAGCCATTATGGTTCGCTGCTCCATATGGAGTTAAATCCAGCTCAAGATGCAGTTATCGAGACAAACTTTGCTCCGTACGACAATTTAGTAGAAATTAAGAAGGCTTAAGGGGGGATAAAACATGGCTAAGAAAATGGGATTTGTGATTAATACAAAACGTTGTGTTGGATGCAAGACATGCACCGTCTCATGCAAAATGGAAAATACAGTTGCTGCGGGCTTAGCACGTATTCGTGTGCTTGATGGTCACCAAGCAGAAGTTTTTGATAAACCTACAGGAACCTATCCAAATGTAAAATTGGAATTTTTGCCGATACCTTGTCAACATTGTGACAAGGCACCTTGTGTTCCTGTCTGTCCTACTGGTGCGTCACAAAAAAGAGAAGACGGAATCGTGTTTGTGGATATGGAAAAGTGTATAGGTTGCGGCAAATGTGTGGCAGCTTGCCCTTATGGCTCACGGCAGATGGATAAAGAAAGAAACAAAGTGGATAAATGCACCCTCTGTATGCATCGGTTGGATGAAGGCAAAGCTCCTATGTGTGTCCTCTGCTGTCCTGGAAGAGCCATTATATATGGCGATCTAAATGATGCTAATTCAGAAGTAGCAAAATCGGTCAGCGGCCAATCAGTAAAACAAATTAAAGTAGACCAGGGCACCGGACCGGCAGCTTACTATATCTTACCTTAAGGTGTAGCAACACTCGTGTACAGGATGTAGGTGTGCTTGTTTTCGATAAAGACCTCAGATGGGGAGCAGGACTCTCCATCTGAGGTATTGGGTGGTGGTAATGATGAATACTTTAGAAGAAGCAAAAGAAATTGCCCAAGTGCGGAGTAATGTCTATTCCTTGCTGTCTCAATGCTTTTTTCAGCCGTCAGAGCAATTGGTGGCAACCATTATCGATGGTTCTTTAAGCGTAGCTTTACAAGAGACTGTGGGTATGATAGAAGATGAAAAGGTAGAACAAGAATTGGCAAGAATCAAGGATTTTTCTATTCAATGCCGAGAACATTCACCCTTACAAGTATTGCAAGATATGAAGGTAGAATACAATCGCCTCTTCGTGGGCCCGGGGCATTTACTAGCACCTCCCTATGAATCTGTCTATAAAACTAGAAATGCAGATAATGAAATCGGCGTAGTCATGGGAGATGCTGCAATCGATGCAAAACAGTTTTACCGTACAGCCGGCCTTGACCTTGATGACAACTTCAAGGATTTGCCGGATCATATCGCCGTAGAGCTCCATTTTATGAGCTATCTCTGTACTCTGGAATCCGCGAACGCCGCTGAAGGCGAGTTCCTCGGTTCGCATTTGGGTAGTTGGATCGCAGACTTTTCACAAACCGTACGACAAGAGACAACTTCGGAATTCTATCGGGGAATCGTTGGTCTCGCTGAGTCATGGGTAATGTCTGAGATTGAAGTACTGTCGTAATATTGCAGCCTCTTCATCCTTTATGGATGGGGGCTGTTTCGCTTTTGGGCACGCATGGCAACTAACGAGCGTGTATTTCAGAGGTGCAACCGTAAGTGGCTGGGCTTAGTTGGTAATAATATATTACCAACTTTTTTTGTTTTATACAGAACACGCCTGGGCTATGCGCATCGGCGAGGCCCTAGGGACTCCTTGGGAGATGCTGTTAGAGGATGAGCAAGGATATCTTCCCCACATCTGTAGGTTCCCTAGTCTTTAAGTAAGATGTAAAAATCGTCGAGATTGTCACGGATGAGATTTTTCAGGAATAAATAAAAATGAGAGGTGAATGGGACGTCTCCGTCGCCTCTCTTATCCTCTCCTCTAGAGAGGGTCAGGAAAGATAGGTTTAGCTTGAGTTGACGTGAATAGAGCGGATAAGAGTTTATAGAGGGGAAAAGAGGGGAGGTTAAGAGCTATGGAAGATATCCTTAATATAGTGGGGAATTTTGGCTTTCCAATCGCTGTCAGCATCTATCTTTTAGTGCGCATCGAGGGGAAACTCAATGAACTCACTTCAAGCATTACGGAGCTTGCCAAGGCCATAGCCATCCTAGAAGTGAAGGGAGAGGGCAAGTAATGGATTGGCAAAAGATCGTGGTCCACCATTCAGCAAGTCCCACCTCAGTGAAGAGAGGTAAGACTAGCGTGCCTGTGGACACAGCCATGATTCGGCAGTGGCATCTGGCCAAAGGTTGGAGTGACATTGGGTATCACTTTGTGATACTCCCAGATGGCCGCTGTGAAGAAGGACGCCCTCTCTACAGGCCGGGGGCTCATTGTGTGGCAGGACATCGTAACTTCATCGGTATCGGCATCTGTCTAGTGGGGAATTTTAGTCAGGCTGATGAGATCCCGGAGACGCAGCTGAATGGATTAGTGACCAAGGTCATTTCCCTAATGCAAGATCATCACCTAGACATCGGGGATGTGGAGCTCCATCGGGAGATACCCGGAGCCGCCACGGAGTGCCCTGGGAGGTTTTTTCCGGAGGATTTGTTCAGGAGGGTACTCAAGGAGAGATTGGGCTGAGAGGAGAAGAAAAACGATGCCCTAACTTCAATGAAGTTGGGGCATCGTCTATTTGTCTCTAGTTTATTTCTAATTTTGTCTCCCAAACGGTCAAGTCGTTCAGAATATTCTTTGTTAACCTTGAGCTGACTATCACGGAAGTCGAACAAGGCAGTAATCTTTTTGTTGAGATCCTGTTCCATGCGGACTTGACTATGTCTAATATTCGTAATATCAAGCTGCATTTTTTCTTGGTTGACTGAAAGTGTATCTACGCTATCAGAAAGAACTTTTAACTGTTCAAATACTTGCTCAAACTTAATCAGCGCTTGTTCCTGGAATTTATCCATCCGATCAAATCTAATTAGTGCTTGTTCCTAGAATTTATCATTCTGTTCAAATCTAATCAATGCTTCTTCCTGGAACTTATCGTTCTGATCAAGTCTATTAGAGATTTGCTCCAGTCGATTTAATACCTGCTTTTGAAATTTCTCATTATCCACAGGCAATCCTTCACCTCTTATCTACACTCTGGACAACTAGTTTTATTATACCAATAAAAGGAACAGATTCACAATAGGTATTGATTTGATAGATAAAACGGTAACTAAAAATTTCTATTTGATTATATTGCAAGTTAGACTATACTAACTTTAAGGAAGTGAAATTTAAGCCTGCTGTCAGGGTAGGTACAATCAAAAATACTCAATGTGAAAAACCACATGAAGCTCAAAAGGAGAAACATATGAAGCTGAATGAATTAAGTATAGGTCAAAGTGCTTCGATCATATCCGTAGGCGGAAGCGGTGCCTTGCGTCAGCATTTTCTTGACATGGGTGTGCTACCCGGTGCGGTGGTAACTTTGGTAAAATTAGCACCGATGGGAGACCCCATGGAGCTTCGCATCCACGGCTATGAGTTAACCTTACGCCTGGCAGATGCAGAAAAAATCGAGATTGAGGTTGTTCGCGATCTAGAACAATTAACGAATAATTCAAGGATGACCAAACCGGCTGACCATCCAGGTCTAGGGGAAACCGGTATTTTTCATACGAAAGCCGATGGGGCCCCATTACCGGACAGCGAGGTGCTGACCTTTGCCTTGGCCGGTAATCAGAACAGCGGCAAGACCACTCTCTTTAACCAACTGACCGGTTCCAATCAACGGGTCGGCAATTTTCCCGGCGTCACGGTGGATAGAAAAGACGGGGTGATCAAAGGCCATGCCAATACGCTGGTTACAGATCTGCCGGGGATTTATTCCATGTCCCCCTACAGCAGCGAAGAGCTGGTGACTCGTCAGTTTTTGCTGAAGGACAAGCCAAGAGGAATCATTAACATCGTCGATGCGACCAATATTGAAAGAAATCTTTATCTGTCCATGCAGTTGATGGAATTAGATATTCCTATGGTATTGGCTTTGAATATGATGGACGAAGTGCGCAATAACGGCGGCTCCATTCACATCAATGAAATGGAGAACATGCTGGGCATTCCTGTTGTTCCCATCGCTGCCAATAAGAATGAAGGAATTCAAGAGCTTATAGATCACGCCCTCCATGTGGCAAAGCATCAAGAACGCCCCGGCAGAATGGATTTCTGTGATCCGGAACATGACAACGGTGCGGTCCATCGATGCCTCCATGCTATCATCCATCTTATTGAAGATCACGCCAAGCGTGCTCAGATTCCTGTGCGCTTTGCCGCCAGTAAGGTTGCCGAAGGGGACAAGGCAATTATCCAAGCCTTGGATTTAAACCCCAACGAGCTCGAGCTCCTTGACCACATTATTCAGCAAATGGAGGATGAGAGCGGCTTAGATCATGCTGCGGCCATCGCCGATATGCGGTTTAAATTCATCAAGAAAATCAGTGCCGCCACCGTGGTGAAACCGAAAAAAAGCAAAGAACACGCCCGCAGTGTGGCTGTAGATAAAGTGCTGACAGGGAAATATACAGCGATTCCAGCCTTCGTCGGCATTATGGGACTTGTCTTCTGGTTGACCTTCGGGGTCATTGGCACTTGGCTATCGGATTTGCTGGATATGGGTATCACCTGGCTAACGTCGATGGTGGATCTTGGGTTGACCGCCTATGGAATTAATCCTGTTGTTCATTCGCTGATCATTGACGGGATATTTACGGGGGTAGGTAGTGTCTTAAGCTTCCTGCCGATCATCGTGACCTTGTTCTTCTTTTTATCCTTCCTAGAGGATAGCGGTTATATGGCTCGGGTGGCCTTTGTCATGGATAAGCTCTTGCGAAAAATCGGCCTTTCTGGACGCAGTATTGTGCCTATGCTGATTGGCTTTGGTTGTTCCGTGCCAGGGGTTATGGCCAGCAGAACCCTTCCTTCCGAACGGGATAGAAAGATGACAATTTTGCTCACCCCCTTCATGAGTTGTTCGGCTAAGCTGCCGATTTACGCTCTCTTTACGGCGGCCTTCTTCCCCAGACAGGGTGCACTTGTCATGATTGGGTTGTATTTTGGCGGGATTGTCGTCGGGGTATTATTTGCCCTGCTCTTAAGAGGATCGATGTTCAAGGGTGAGCCGGTTCCCTTTGTAATGGAATTACCTAATTACCGCATGCCTGGTTTACCAAACGTGTTGCGGCTTCTCTGGGACAAAGCGAAGGATTTCCTTACCCGAGCCTTTACCGTGATCTTTGTGGCAACGATTATCATTTGGTTCCTCCAATACTTTGATAGTCGTCTTAATGTAGTTGCCGACTCCCAATCCAGCCTGTTAGCTATGCTGGCCGGAGTAATTACACCAATTCTTGAGCCCCTGGGCTTAGCTGATTGGCGGATATCCACGGCGCTGATTACAGGATTCATGGCCAAGGAAAGCGTGGTATCTACCCTGACCGTATTATTAGGAGGCTCCACCGCTTCTTTAGACACCCTTTTCACTCCCTTTTCAGCCGTGGTCTTTCTGGTATTTACCTTGTTGTATACCCCCTGTGTGGCGACGATTGCAGCCGTGAAGCGTGAGCTGGGGGGAAGCTGGGCCCTAGGCGTGGTGGTCATGCAGTGTGCCATCGCCTGGTTGGCGGCACTGTTAGTGAACCTATTGGGAATGATGATGGGGTGGGTGTAAATGATGGATGGATTAAGCATTTTTCTTTTAGTGCTCATTTTGATAGGATTTGTGGCAGC
The DNA here is from genome assembly GCA_050251735.1 of Desulfitobacterium sp. Classification (GTDB taxonomy): domain Bacteria; phylum Bacillota; class Desulfitobacteriia; order Desulfitobacteriales; family Desulfitobacteriaceae; genus Desulfitobacterium. Next base: position 30,298 of record JBFWMF010000021.1, on the reverse strand, counting down.
TGCCCGCTCCATTTGGAGGAAAAAGGATAACCCCTGTGGCAGCTGTAGCGGAGGTTGCAGTTCCTGTAGCTATTCCTGTACCCCTCTGGAGCAGGCGAAAAGGCTGAAGGAGCTTGGCAAAGAAGAATCTGAGTAGAGTATGTTCCAAATGAAAAGGGGCCATTGCTAGCGAACAGAATTGTTCGTGAAGCAATAGGCCCTTCGTATTGAAATGATTTAAACGATGGAGAAGATCTTAACAATGGAGAAAATTATGAAGTTTAGAAGGGCAGATCAGGCCGACATCAATAGGATTATGAAGATTATCGAGCAGGCCCAGGCTTATTTTAAGGAAGCTGGCATCGATCAGTGGCAGAATAATTACCCTAACTCTGAGACCATAGGGGATGATATCCGTAATAACCACAGCTATGTGTTGGTAGATGACGAGAATGTGGTGGCTACGGCGGCGGTTTCCTTCGACGGCGAAGTAACCTATGACACCATCTACCAAGGTGATTGGCTTAGCCAAGATGCTTATGCTGTCATTCATCGCTTGGCAGTTGATGACGGCCATACTAGCCCTGATAATACATGAAAAATGCCATGGGATCAGTATGGAGATCGGGGTCAACTCCATTAACTTTTCTCACATGATCGACAACCTAATCCGAAAATTTCTTAGCGATGGTAGCTGAGGTTTGGTAGCGATCCGGGCCATCAAGACGAGGATTGATAGCTGTACTCGCTTGAACCGGACGTGCTGTGAACGCGATTAAGATGGCTAGGCATAAAGTTGGTATACAATTAGCAGTGAGGGATTTGAGTGGTTTGCAGTGAGTGGTTTTGTGGCGCTGAGCAGGGTGAGCGGCTTGTAGTTTTGTCATGAGATAATTTGTTTTTTTTGAAGGTAAAGGTGTAAAATGAAGATGGTATAACGAAGGATGCAGAGAGGGATGTAAACTAGAGATAGAGATAGAGATAGAGATGGATGTAGAGAAGGGTATAGAAATGTGGCTGAGATATGGATAGATTGAGACTTAGAAAGATTGAGATTTAGGAGGCAGAATCATGCTCGAAGTAAAAAAAGGCCAGAAGAGCTTTTATATCGGAGATTCAGAGGAAAAGCCGCTAGCGGAGATGACCTTTGTGCCCTCCGGTGAACAGCTGTTGATCATTGATGAAACACATGTAGGGGAGGAATTAAGTGGCCAGGGCGCCGGCAAGCTCTTGTTAAAAGAGCTCGTCGCTTGGGCCAGAAGCGAAAGTATCAAGATTATACCCCTTTGTCCCTATGCTAAGGCGCAGATGGAAAAGAACACAGAATATCATGATATGATCTATAAATAAAGGGCTGCACTAAGGTCAAGGCAAGAGAATCATCCTCTTGCCTTCTTCATTTTCTTGGTCCGAAATGCATGAACAAACGGATTATGGAACATAATTGATAAGGGTTAGGTTAAGTTCCGAGAAAATGGAGATATGCTTTGTATGAAAATTACTGGAAATATTTCAATGTTGAGTCCGATCAAGGATGTCTTATTAAACCGCGAAGAATTAATGAGGCATGCCACCGAGTTAGCTCACTTGCATCTGCAGAATACCCAAAGAGGAAAACGGCAACCTCTTATCCCTCGCGTTTTGGAAAATGCTCAGTTTTTGAGTGCCGCACACCACACGATTATTAACTATGTCCATGAAGAACAGGATGTGGTCCCGGCAGCCGAGTGGTTTTTAGATAACTATTATTTACTCAAGGATTTCCAAACGGAAATCCAGCGCGATTTGCCTAAAAAATACGAAAATCAGCTACCTCATCTAAATGTTGGTGATCACCAGGGTTTTCCGCGTGTTTTTGAGCTGATGTTTGAGCTGGTGGAACATACAGACAGCAAAATTCAAGAAAATATCCTGCGGGATTATATTAATACTTATCAGGAGCTCATTCCACTAGCCAGTGGCGAGATTTGGGCCATCCCCATCATGTTAAAAATCACCTTGCTGGAGAATATCCGCAGATTGGTAGAGAAAATCCTGCTCACCCAGGAGGAAAGACAGACCGCAAGACAATGGGTTTCGCCATTTGAAAATCACAGCGATCATCCGGAAAAATGGGAAGAGCTGTTGGAAACCGTACCACGTCCTCTCTCCTTTACCCCGACCTACACCGAAGCCCTTGGCAATAAAATCAAGGATTTCGGTTTAGATGGCGCTCCCCTGCAGCGCTGGCTGGAGCGTGCCTTAAACAAGCAGGAGATGTCCATCGAAGCCATGAGCAGACTGGAACACCAGCGTCAAACAAGTTTCCAAATTTCCATGGGCAATGCCATATCCAGTGTCCGTTTTTTAATGGATGAGGATTGGCCGCAGTTTTTTGAAGAAATCAGCATGGTTCAGCAGGTATTGGTATCTGATCCAGCCGATATCTTTGCGAGACTGGATTTTGAATCAAGGGATTATTATCGTCATCGTATTGAAGAGAAATCTCGACAATGGGACGTGCCTGAGCTGTTATTAGCCCGTAAGGTCGTTGAATTAAGCTCCCATACCCAAGACTCCCCGCAAAACCATATCGGCTATTATCTCCTAGGCGATGGCCAATCTGAACTAGAACAAGCTATCCGAGTGGAGCAAGGTCGTAGAAGTCACCCCATACAACAAGGGAGCAACTCCACGTACCTTTATTTTGGTTCGATATTCTTGCTGGCTGCGGCAATGCTGGTTGTGGTCATGGGTTTTCTTGCTTGGAACCCTACCGCCGCCAATCTGCCCAGTACTCTTCTTTTTCTACTTGCCGCCCTGCTCGCTGTTTTTCCTATCAGCAATATCGTCATCACCACCGTGAACTGGTTTGTATCCCATTGGATTAAGCCAGCCTTTTTCCCAAAGCTTGAAATGCGGGACGGTATCCCGGAATCAGCTCGGACCATGGTGGTCATTCCCGCCTTATTGCCAAACGAGGAAAAGGTTAAGGAATTATTCGCAAGGCTCGAAATATATTATCTGGCCAACCAGGACCCCAACCTCTACTTTGCTGTCTTAGGGGATTTTTGTGATGCAGCTCTAGAAGAAATGCCCGGTGATTTAGAAGTAATTGAGCAAGGGAAGCAGGAATGCCTGCGTCTGCAGAATAAATATGGCGATCACCACTTTTTCTTCATGCATCGGAAAAGACAGTGGAATGCATCGGAAAACTGTTGGATGGGATGGGAACGCAAAAGAGGCAAGCTGTTGGAGTTTAACCGCCTGCTTGTGGAGGGTGAGAAGGGAAGCTATTGTTACTTCGCCGGTCAACCGGAAGCTATTCGGGACATAAAATATATCATCACCCTTGATTGTGATACACAGCTGGTCAGGGATAGTGCCAAGGGCTTAATCGGTGCTCTCGCCCACCCCTTGCAGGCCGCGGTATTGAATGAAGAGGGGACTCGGGTCATTTCTGGCTATGGTATTTTGCAGCCCAGAATAGGGATAGATATCCTTAATGGCAAAAGCTCCTTTTTTGCTCGTATTTTTACGGGGAAGACGGGGATTGATCCTTATACGGCTGCTGTATCCGATGTCTATCAGGATTTATTTGGGGAGGGCATCTTTACTGGTAAGGGCATCTATGATTTAAAAATCTTCCATCAGGTAACCCGAAATGCTTTTCCGGAAAATAAGATTCTTAGCCATGATCTTATTGAAGGATTATTCGTTCGGGCCGGTTTGGTCACGGATATTCAGTTGATCGACGGTTTTCCTGCCAAATACCATGCCCACGTGCGCCGTCTGCACCGGTGGGTCAGGGGAGACTGGCAGTTGCTACCCTATCTTGCGCAAAAGCTTCCCTTTTTGTCACGTTGGAAAATTGCCGATAATCTTCGTCGCAGCTTGCTGGATCTCATGCAGTTTTTGTTGATCATCGCCGGGTTTAGTATCTTGCCGGGCAATGGTGTTTTTTGGGCAATGCTTGTAGTGATTAATTTTTTACTCCCTGCCTTGCTGCACACCCTTGACAGAGTGCTCTTTCATGATGATTTTCCCGCAGACTTAGGGGATAGTTGTATTCAAATTCTTTTGGGCTTGACCTTTTTACCCTATCAGGCGCAAGTCATGGCGGATGCTGTGGTCCGCAGTCTGACGCGGCAATATATCTCCCATAAAAACCTACTGGAATGGGAAACTGCAGATGATACTGAACAAAGAATGACCAATACCCACGCTTCCTCTTGGCGCTTGATGTGGCCTTCGGTTGCTTTCTGCTGGTTGATATTCTTTGGGATTAGTTTTTCTAATCTCCGCAATGCTGTTGGTTTTCTCCCTTTCTTAATCCTCTGGACTCTATCGCCCTGGCTAGCCTATAAAATCAGCCAACCGCTGGTCAATACCCGTGAAGCGTTGGCTTCCCGTGATTTACATGAGCTAAGGCTGGAGGCCCGGCGCATCTGGTCATTCTTTGAGGATCATGTTACGGAAGCAGAAAATTGGCTGCCACCGGATAATGTACAGTTCGACCCACCCCGGGGCATCGCCCACCGTACCTCACCAACCAATATTGGCCTAGCCTTATTGGCAAATCTGGCAGGTTATGATTTGGGTTATCTGACAGTAACTCAAACAGTAGATAGAATTGATCACACCTTAAAGACGCTGGAAAGCATGGAGCGCTGGCAGGGACACTTATACAACTGGTACGATACCTTGACCCTCGAACCCCTGCACCCGATGTACGTCTCCACCGTAGATAGCGGCAATCTAGCCGTTTATTTATTGACCCTATGCGAAGGCTTAAGCGATATCCTGCAGGCTCCCACCATCCGCCGGGCGCAGGTAGAGGGACTTTACGATACCTATGAGCTATTCAAGGAGGCTGCGGAAGCATCGTTAACGGCGAGAGAGCTGAGAGACACGGGAGATATCAGAGACACAAGAGATGCTAGAGATGCTAGAGATGCTAGAGATGCTAGAGATTCGAAGGACACGAAAGATTCGAGAAATACAAAAGATGCATATGCTGTGGAATCAGCAGAAGCTATAAAAGCATCGAAAGGTATCGATGCTACGAAAGCGAACGAAGCTACGGTTTTTGATGCCTTTAAAGAGTTTGAGGATCTACTGGTAGCCCTTCGTGACCTTGATCAAAAACAGGTGGATCACCAGGCAGCCGTGGATATTCAGGCATGGCAAAGCCTCTTAGCAGCTTGGCCGACTGATCCGCTGACAGCCCTACCATCTGCTTTGCCGAATGAGATGCCGATAGTCATGCCCTCAGACACGACGACAGCCCTGCCATCGGTCACTGGGGAAGCCTCCTTTTGGTTGGCGAAGCTGAAATGCATGATTGATTCCTTTAAGAGTGAAATGGACAGCCCTGATTCGCCTTTAACAAGGATTCATGAGTTGCAGAAACGCCTAGAGGATTTTGCCTTGGCTATGGATTTTCGACCATTATATAATCAAAGTCGGCAATTATTTTCTATCGGTTATCGTGTGCAGGATGGGGCCATGGACAGATCCTATTACGATTTACTGGCGTCGGAAGCCCGTCAATCCGGTTTTTTTGCCATTGCCAAGGGAGACGTTCCCCAATCCCACTGGTTCCGCTTGGGGCGCGGTTTGATTAAAGCCAAGGGCCGACGCTGTTTAGTATCTTGGAGCGGCACCATGTTCGAGTATTTAATGCCCTTAGTCGTCATGCGCAATTACCCGGATACGATTCTAGATGAAACCTACCGCTCTGTCGTTGAGCTGCAAAGCCACTACGGAAAAAGCAATTCGATTCCCTGGGGGATTTCCGAATCAGGGTTTTATGCCTTTGATAACCAACTGAATTATCAATACAAGGCCTTTGGCATTCCCGGCTTGGGTCTCAAACGGGGGCTTCTTGATGATCTGGTGATTGCACCCTATGCCAGCTTTCTAGCCTTACAGGTCAGTCCCTTGCAGGCCTTGCATAATATCCGTGCCATGAAAAGTCATCCTAAGCTAACCGGAGTCTATGGGCTACATGAAGCAGCAGATTTTACACCCAACCGCTTGCCAGCCGATCAACGTTACCGGGTAGTCCAAAGCTATATGGCCCATCATCAAGGGATGAGCTTGCTTTCCCTTGTCAATACGCTTCTTCAGAACCGCTTGCAGGACAGATTCCATAGACACCCCTTAGTGCAGGCGACGGAGCTCATTTTACAGGAAAAGCTACCGGCCAAAATCACCATGACCCCGCCACCTGAGGAGCTGAGCCTGTTCCAAGTAGCTAAAGAAGGCTCCGATGAAGAATATTCAAGATTTATTCATGTCAAGCCCGCCCTTACGGTCCTTCCGGTGACATATTTCATAGGCAACGGTAACTATTCGGTCATGGTCACCAATTCTGGGTCCGGTTTCAGCAATTATCAGCAGATGTCCATATCCCGTTGGCGTTCGGATTTTACCCAGGAAAACTGGGGAATGTATTTTTACATTCAAAACCTAAACTCGGGCAATTTCTGGTCGGCCACCTATCAGCCCTTGCAGAATGCGGGCAAGGATTATCAGGTCACCTATGCCCCGGACAAGGTCGAATTCCAACGACAAGATGGCAATATCAAGACCCGCACACAGATTTTCGTTTCGTCCGAGGATCAGGTGGAGATACGCCGTTTGACCTTAACGAATGTGAGCCAACATGAACGCATTCTCGAAATCACTAGTTTTTTCGAGGTAGTGTTAGCCCCCCATCGAGACGACATAGCTCATCCGGTGTTTAATAATCTCTTCATTCAAACGGAGTATACCCATAACGCCTTGATTGCCTCAAGAAGGCTGCGGCATGTAGAGCAGAAACCCCTCTGGCTTATGCACACGGTCTGTTCGGAAGATTCTGGGGATAGTATTATGCAGTATGAAACAGATCGCTCACGCTTTATTGGGCGAGGGCGCGACCTCACTAATCCCCTTGCCTTGGAATTGAACCAGCCCTTATCCAACACCGCGGGCAATGTGTTAGATCCTATCATGAGCTTGCGAAAAAGAATCGTCCTGCCGCCGGGAAAATCGCTGCATCTGTCCTTTAGCACAGGCGTCGCGGCCAACCGCCATGAAGTGATCCGTCTGGCCGAAAAATATCAAGACACTAGGGCTGTGCAAAGAGCCATGGAGATGGCCTGGACCCACAGCCAGATGGAACTTCGCCATTTCGGCATTTCACCCCAGCTGGCCAATCAGTCCTTAGGCTTGGGAAGTTATCTGGTGTTCACCAGTTTGGTTGGTAAGGACCAGCGGCAGATGATACCCCAAAATACCAGGAGCAAATCGAGTCTCTGGCCACACGCTATTTCCGGAGATATACCGATTCTGTTAGTTAGGGTTTCCCAGATAGAACACTTGGAGCTAATCCGACACTTGCTGAAGGTTCATGATTACTGGTTACAAAAAGGCTTAAACTCAGATCTTGTTATTTTGAATGAAGATGAAAGCGGCTATATGCAGACCTTTTATGATCATTTACGGGATCTCGTTGCTGTCGGCCATTCCCAAAATCACCATCACTGGCAAGGCAAAGTTCACATCATTCAAAAGAAACATCTGGCGGTTGAAGATGAAATCCTCCTGCAGGCAGTAGCTAAGCTGACCCTCTCCGGCGGCGCCGGTTCGCTGGCAGCTCAGCTCCGCAACCTGAGCCGCGATGCCTACCGGAAGCCTTTAGGGTTAACCGAGCGACGTGCCGTTGCTAGGGATAAGGTTGTAAAGCTGATCCCGGCCACGGCCCCAGCTACAGCCCCAGCCCCAGCCGTATCCACAGCCCTTTCTCAGGGAGTTAGCACAGTCCAGACCTTGCCTAACACCCATAAGGCACTGACCGCGGATCAAGAGAAGCTGTGGTTTTATAATGGCTTAGGTGGCTTTAGCCAAGATGGGAAGGAATACATCGTCGAATTGCGAGGGGGCAGTCATACCCCATTACCATGGCAAAACATTTGTGCCAATGAGCAATTTGGTTTTCAGGTGTCGACCACCGGCAGCGGTTATACCTGGGCCGGCAACAGCCGGGAGCATAAGCTAACCACCTGGTCCAATGACCCGGTCTTGGATCCGCTTTCCGAGGTTATTTATCTGCGGGATGAAAGCAGTCGGGAAGTCTGGACCATCACCCCAGACCCGATTCGGTCTAAGGAGAAATATCTGATCAAGCATGGCCAAGGGTATACAGAATTTGAATACAAGCATCAGGAGCTCTCCCAGAAAATGACCCTGTTCGTTCCCTTGGACGGAAAAATTAAGATTTCCCATGTGCAATTAACCAATCATTCGGAAAGACGCATGGACCTGAGTGCAACCTATTATGCTGAATTGGTCATGGGAGTCAGCCGGGATGTCACCAGTCCCTATATCGTCACCGCTTATGATGAGGAGAGCGGATCCCTGCAGGCCCATAACGTCTATGATGATGATTTCAGCGGACGGACGGTCTTTCTCAAGGCCTACGGGGGAGTAATGAAGTCCTACACTGGTGATCGCACCGAATTCATCGGCAGGTATGGTAGCCTGAAGGATCCGGAAGGGCTCGCTCATGATCAACTGAGCCAAAATACTGGTGCGGGCCTAGATCCCTGCTTGGTCCTCCAAAGCGACCTTACTATCGAACCCAACGAAACAAAGGGTATCTATTTTATTTTTGGGGAAGAAGTCGCCAAGGAAGACATCGCAGGCTTGTTAGCACAGTACAGCGAACCGGCAGCCGTGAATATGGCCTTGGCCAGGGTGAAGATTTTCTGGGAGGATTTGTTTAACACCTTGCAGGTTAAGACCCCGGATCAATCCCTTAACTTATTGGTCAACCGCTGGCTGCTATACCAGGTGATTGTTTGCCGACTTTGGGCTCGCTCAGCCTTCTATCAATCCGGCGGTGCCTATGGCTTCCGTGATCAGCTTCAGGATGCCATGTCCTTGAGTATCATTAAGCCCCAGTGGATGCGCGAGCAAATTCTCTTGCACAGCCGGCGTCAGTTTAAAGAAGGAGATGTCCAGCATTGGTGGCATCCGGAAGAAGGCAAAGGAATACGCACCAAGTTTTCCGATGATCTTTTATGGCTGCCCTATGTCACCCTGGATTATCTTGAGCATACCCAAGACGATTCAATTCTCGATGAAGTAACCCCGTTTCTCGAAGAAGAGCTGCTTGCCGAACTGGAGGATGAGCGTTATACTATTCCGCAAGTCTCCGCTGAGACCGGCACTCTCTATGAACACTGTATCCGAGCCATTGATCGGTCCTTGCGTTTTGGCAGTCACGGCTTACCTTTGATTGGGACCGGGGACTGGAACGACGGATTAAATCATGTGGGTAGACTCGGCAAGGGGGAAAGTGTCTGGCTGGGTTGGTTCATTCTGATTATTCTCGATCGCTTTGTGGAGATCTGCGTGAGGAGAGGGGATCCTTCCCGGGCCGAACACTACCGAGAAACCTGCCAAACCCTGCGCATGAATCTCGAGCAGCATGGATGGGATGGGGGCTGGTACCGCAGGGCTTACTATGATGACGGAACCCCCATCGGCTCCGCGGAAAATAGCGAATGTCAAATCGATGCTCTGGCCCAATCCTGGGCTGTGTTGGCCGGTGCTTCCAAAGAGTCACGCCTCAATGACGCCATGCTTGCGTTGGAGAACTATCTATGGCGCAAGGATGACGGCATGTTGCTCCTGCTGACGCCGCCCTTCGATAAATCGGAGAGGGATCCCGGCTATATCCGGGGCTATATTCCCGGTGTGCGTGAAAACGGCGGTCAATACACCCATGGGGCGGTGTGGACAGTAATGGCCTTTGTGGCCAGAGGGCAGGGTAATAAAGCCCTGGAGCTCTATCAGATGCTGAATCCGATTAACCATGCCCGCACGGAACAGGAAACTGCCCGTTATAAAGTGGAACCCTATGTGGTGGCGGCGGATGTTTATGCCAATAGCCAGCATACTGGGCGTGGCGGTTGGTCCTGGTATACCGGCGCTGCCGGGTGGATGTATCAGGCTGCGGTAGAAAGCATCCTAGGTTTACATATCCACGGCGATCAGCTAACCCTCCAACCCTGCATATCCTCAGAGTGGAAGAGCTACAGCATGGACTACCGCTATGGGCAAACTCATTATGAGATAACTGTGCAAAATCCCCGGGGGAAGATGGTTGGTATTAGCGAGCTGTATCTGGATGAGCAGCTTTGTGAGGGTGATAGCCTCCCCTTAGTGGATGATGGGGTTAGGCACAAGGTATTGGCTGTTATGTAGCGAGGAACGATGCCCCTCTTCATGGTGGGGCATCGTTTCTGCTATTGCTACCTTTGAAGAGGTAACTTATGAGGATATTTACAAAATAATCGTGAGAGTCTCAGGTAGCAACGATATCTGGTGTTTTATGTCTAATTTTGTTGACATAGAAATTCTTTTGTCCTAAACTGAGACTAAGTTTAATCTAAGTTTAAATGAATTTTGAATAGTAATACTTATAAGCAAATGCCATTTAGTGGATTTTCTGAAGTGATCTGTTTTGACTCCCGCCGATTTTTTACCAGTCGGCGGTTTTTGCGTATCGTCTATACTACCCAGACAAACAAGCCTAAGTATGTTTGCCATGCAATGATACTAATGCTAAGAGGAGGGTGAGGATTGTGAAAGAGGACATAAGAAAGAGAAAGAGCTCCATTAAGAGAAAAATTATTATTGTCTTCATCTTCGCCATGCTTCTTACCACCAGCGGCATTGGTTATTTGGTCTTTACTAATTGGTTTTCCTCAGCTGAGCAAACAATGGAAAGCATGGCAAAGAATATCAACAAGAATATTTATAATCAAATTGCTTCGTTCGTGCAGGTGCCTGAGCAAATCAATCGAACCAGCTATGAAATCACCAAAAATGGCCTTGTGGATTTGTCTGATGAGACCCTGCGGGACAAGTTTTTTGTCAGTGTACTTAGCTCCTATGATGAAAAGATCTACAGCTTTAGCTATGGGACAGCCGAGGGTGAATATTATGGAGCCCGGAGAAATGAAGACGGCAAAATAGAAATTATGAAAAATAATCCCAGCACAGGAGGGAATTCCTGGTATTATGCGGTGAAGGATGATTTAACCACGGGTGAACTTATCCATCAAGCCGGCAAATTTGATCCCCGTACTCGCCCATGGTATCAAGCTGCCGAAGAGGCAGGAGGACCTACTATGTCTCCTGTCTATAAACATTTTGTCGTGGATGACCTAACTATTTCTGCGGCCTTGCCAGTCTATGATGAGAACGGGAAGCTGCAGGGTGTCCTAGGAACCCACATGCTTCTTTCTGGCATCGGAACGTATCTTGAGGATATTGTCCAGGACTACAATGGTTATGCAGTGATACTGGAGAAAAGCACCGGCGATTTAGTGGCCAATTCCATAGGAGCCGAGAACTATACCCTTCGCCAAGATGGTTCCTTGAAAAGCACCAATATTCTTGACATGGAAAATACAGAGGTTAAGAAAGCATATGAACATTATCAGGCAGAGCTGAATCCATTCTTTGTTTGCGAAGGGGAAAACGGGGCGCTTTTTGTCAGCACTCGGGATTTTCATATGGATGGTGTGGATTGGCAAGTCATAACGGCAATTCCTGAAGGAGTCCTCATGACGGATGTCGTGGATAATATGTATTTGACTATCGGTCTTGTCCTGCTTGCCTTGGTAGTATCACTGGTCATCTATAACATCGCCACCGGAATCCTGATGAGGCCGATCAACAGCTTACTGCAGGTTGCCGAAGCCTTGTCCTCCGGAGACTTATCCCAGCGCGTTAAAGTAGTTAGAAATGATGAAATAGGCAACATCTCCGAAAGTCTGAACAAGGTTGCTGATAAAATGCAGTATCTCATCAACAACCTTGAAGCCAATGTTCAGCAAAGAACAGAGGAATTGCACCAGACAAATATGATCTTGGAAGAAAATAAGGATCAGCTGCGGCTGATTTTAGACTCGGCCGCCGAGGCTATCTACGGTATTGATGTGAATGGTAACTGCACCTTCTGCAACCAGAGCTGTCTCAAACTATTGGGATATTCCGATCAGCAGGAGTTACTCGGCAAAAATATGCATGATCAGATTCATCATAGTCGAGTCGATGGAACGCCTGTCAACGATGATGAGTGCAGGATTTATAGGGCAATCAAAGAGAAAGAAGGGATTTCTGCCGAGGATGAAGTGTTCTGGAGAGCGGATGGTACTTCCTTTGCCGTAGAGTACCACTCCTATCCTCAGATTAAGGACGGTGAAATTATCGGTGCCGTAATAACCTTTATGGATATTACCGATCGCAAGCAAAAAACCGAGGCAATCAAATATTTGAGCTGCCATGATAACTTGACCGGCCTTTATAACCGAGGATGTTTTCAGGATCTTAGCGCTAAAATGGATATTCCTGATAATCTGCCTTTGACTATTATTTATGCTGATATTAATGGGCTGAAGATGACCAACGATGTCTTTGGCCACGCTACGGGAGACCAGCTGATCAAGAAAACTACTGAAATACTCCAGCAGTGTTGTCGCGATAGTGATGTTATCGCACGTGTTGGGGGCGATGAATTTATTATTCTTTTACCGAAGACAGATCAGGTTACTGCAGAAAAAATGATTGCCCGTATTAGTTTAAGTTTCCAAGATGCGCGGGTAGCAGCCATAAAGTGCAGTATTTCCCTCGGTTTTGATACCAAGGCTAGCCCGGATCAGCCCCTTGAAGAGATCATGGCTAATGCGGAAAACGCGATGTACAAAGATAAAACCATAAATCAGAAATCTGTTAATAAGGATATTATGGATACAATGGTTGAGACCCTGCATACCAGAAGCCCGCGCGAGAAGCAACATTCCCTCGCAGTACGAGAGCTATGTGGTAAAGTTGGCGCAACTTTGCAGCTTTCCGAGCCGGAAATCAGCAAGCTAATGCGGGCAGGTTACCTGCATGATATCGGCAAAATCATTCTTGATGAAAATAACTTGGCAAAGGATTATTTAGCTGAGGAAGAACGCGAAAAAATGCGCCAGCATTCCGTGGTCGGCTACCGCATCTTAAATCTTATTGATGATACCCTAGATATTGCGGAACACGTCTATGGTCACCATGAACGATGGGATGGCGCCGGCTACCCGCGGGGGCTTAAAGGGGAACAGATCCCGCTCATACCAAGGATCATTTCGATTGTCGAGACCTATGATCGTGTACTGAATCGAGGCGACCTTCCTCCGGCAGAACGAAAAAAGACGGCCCTTGCCGTCATTAACAATGGTGCAGGCAAGCAATTCGACCCGCAAATTGTCGAGCTGTTCGTACAGATGATGGGTGAAGAATAGATAACTCCACTACCATTATGACGTATCAACCTCTGCCCTCATTGCCCTGGAAAATGTTGCCACTAGAAACATTGCTTGTACAAATATATACTATTAGTAATGGACAACCCCCCTTATTTTGAGGAAATAAACGTATTTACATAGTGTACTATACGACATCACAGGGAAGGGGACTAATCGGTGCAAAAATTGAAAAAAAATCTAGTTGGCTTCTTTTTAACAGCAACCTTTATTTTGTCAACGGCTACCCCTAGTTTCGCCTATATCATTGGGAATGAACATCGTATAGCAGGTGAAGACCGCTACGCAACGGCAGCGACTATCGCTCAGAAGGGTTGGACACAATCTGATGTGGCAATTTTGGTCAGCGGAGAGAATTACCCGGATGCTTTAGTTGCTACCTCTCTAGCCAAACTCCACGATGCACCGATTTTACTATCAAGAAAAGACAATTTGCCGGAAGATACAAAGCTGACCTTAAGCCATCTAGGAGTTAAGAGGGCTATCCTCGTGGGCGGTACAGGTGTTTTAGCAGAGCAGCTTCAAACCAACTTACATACTATGGGGATAGATTCAAGCCGCTTAGCAGGACAAGATCGTTATGAGACTGCTATTGCTGTAGCTAAGGAAGTGGGTAATGCTTCCGAAGTAGTTATTGCTACGGGGGAGGATTTTGCCGATGCACTGTCGATTTCCGCTATCGCTGCCTACAAAAATATGCCGATTATCTTGGTACCAAGTAAACGCATGCCCAGTGCTACCCAAAGCTATCTTGTGGCAAACGACATAACTAAAACCTATGTGGTGGGAAGCTCGGAGATTATCAGTGACGCTGTGGCACTGCAATTTCCGAACACTGAGCGCATAACGGGAGTATCGAAATATGACCGCAATATTAATATCATCAACCGCTTCCAAGCTGACCTTCAGGGGGATCAGGTATTTTTAGCCACCGGAAATAATTATGCTGATGCCATAGCCGGCTCAGCCTATGCAGCGAAGTTAAATGCTCCGATTGTCTTGGTCACTGACGTTTTACCGAAAACCACCCGCGATTATCTCATAGGCAAGCTCACGGAAAAAGATTTGACGATCTTGGGCGGAGAAGGGGTAGTTAGAGGAACGATCCTCAACGAGACAGCCGGCAGCAGAGGGTCTCGTGGTGGGAATACAAGGTCACTGGATCCCCTTTCGGATCTGGGAACCAATGAAGCAAAGGTTGCGCTAGTCTTCGGCACCTCAGCCGGAACAGTATACAAAACTGCCGCAGAAGCAGAAGCCAACATGGTCAATGTCTCCATGGATGTCTGGAAGCTCAACTCCAAGGGAGAAAAATATGCCGCCAAGGCAACCGTAAAGGTGAATAAGGCCATAGCCGAGAGGGTTAAGTCAGTATTTGAGGAAATATTTGCTGGAGAAGAGAAATATCCGATCCACGTTGTTCAAGGCTATTCATGGCGGGGAGGTACTTCCGAGCATAATTATGGACTGGCCATCGATATTAATCCCAATGAGAACTATATGGTCGACAGCAGCGGTAGTGTCGTAGCAGGCTCTTTTTGGGATCCCAATAAAAGCCCCTATTCCATAACCGAGAATGGCGATGTGGTCACCGCCTTTAAGAAGTACGGCTTTGCCTGGGGTGGCAATGCTTGGAAATCCTCGAAGGATTACATGCATTTTTCTTATTTGGGAAAATAGACACTTTGAATTAGACATGAGGACCAGTCAAATAGGGATATATTATATCTGAAAAAATGACATAGTCGTGATTTGCGGCTATGCCATTTTTTTTATGGAGTAGTTCAGCAATTTGTACTATAATGGAAATTGCTAAATGAAGGGCAAGGTGTAAATAGTATGTAAAAGGGGATGAGGACGTGATGGAAAGCAGAATAGATAAGTACAAACCAATGGTAATTGATAACCGCAGATTGTCCATTATCGTCTTTTCCCTGTTCTTTTCCTGGCTGTTGGCTTTTCCCTTTGAAGGCAGGATGCTCTATGCCCTAGCGGATTATCATAACACATCCGCCCATTCTTTTGTTTTCGGTACCATGGCAGCTCATTTTGCTGGGTTGCTTTTATCCGGGACCTTTGTCCGAACCATGGGGACAGCCAAAAAGATCATGCTTTTTTCGATTATTTTTTGTGTCGTAGCTTCCAGCGTGTTTTTCTTCCCACCCTCATTTTTGTGGACAGCAGTTCTGCTTGCAGCTGCGTTTCTGGTCGGATGCTGCGTAGCGGCATGGGGCTATTATGTTAAAAGCTTTACACCTAAAAACGAACGCATCAAGACCATGGCGGACGGACTGATCTACTCCAATATTCTAATGATTCTGCTCAATATGGCAGCTATCCATATCTCCCCTTACGCTGGGCTTGGTTTTTCTATGCTGATATTAGGCATGGCTTTCCTGTTCGCTCTCAGGCTTCCAAAAGAGGAAGAATCGGAGGGTCCCCTGTCTTTTGAGCAAAGAGAGAGTTGTGTTGGTAAAGTAGGACCTCTCGTCTTTCTATGCCTGTTTGTTGTAGTTATTACCATCAATTCTGGTCTGATGTATCAAGTTCAGGGACCCGCTTTTGCGCATCTCGAGTGGCTGACAAGTTGGTACTGGGCTATCCCCTATATAGTCGCCCTATTTGTTATGAGGAACCTGCCTCGAACCACAAACCGTGTATATATCCTTTATGTTGCTATCGCCATGATTGGCTTTTCCTTTATTGCTTTTCTGGTACTTGATCGCTCATGGGTGAGTTACCTTGTCGTAAATACCCTGATGCTGGGAGCCTGCGGCATATATGACCTGTTTTGGTGGAGCATTCTCGGCGAAATGCTGGACTTATACAAAAATCCTGCTAAGATCATGGGCATCGGACTTTCTGCGAATGTTTTGGGAGTCATACTAGGAGGCTTAATTGGCAACGCGATAACATCCGTAAACGGACCAAATCAGAATCCCACCCTCCTCGCACTGGGTGTTGTGTGCTTCACTCTGGTCATGCTTCCTCCCTTGCATAGACGTCTGACCACCCTGCTTAGAAGTCATATCTATTTGACTACCTTTTCTGAGATACCGACCCAGGAACAAACCCGACAGATGGTTCACCTTACTGTGGCGGAGAAGCTCACGGAACGTGAAGGAGAAATAGCTGCATTGCTGCTCAAGGGAAAGACGTATCGAATGATTGCCGGGGAGCTGAATGTGAGCGAAAATACGGTTAAAACCCATGTGAAAAATATATACTCCAAAGCCGGAGTCCAGAGTCGAAGCGAACTCATGAATCTTCTTCTGGACATACAGTCATCAGAAACGACAAAGCGCTGATGAATAGCGGGTTTCAAAGCCCCTCACCCGAAAGGGTGAGGGGCTTTTGCGCAAAATCACCCGATCCGGTGAGGCGAGAACAGACCTATCTTTAGTAAAATAAAGAAAATGCTTGCTTAGGGAGAGGAGGATAGGTGAATGTATTGCAACTATTGCGGAAAGGGTTTGCCGGAGAGTACCAATTTCTGCGCCGCTTGCGGGCAGGAGGCCTTCGGAGCGGAACAAGGTGCAGAAGCGGGCGCCGGACAAATTGGCTATTCCGGCCGAATCAACGATCCGGCATTTGCTCAATATGCCAAAAACAATAACCGCTGGTCAGCCATCTTTGCCACAATTCTAGCTATCGCCGCCGCAGTAGGTTTTTTTATCTACGGTGAAACCAACTCGGAAATGGAAAATCCCCAGGCGCTATATATTGGACTTGGTATCGGTGGTATGTTTTTGCTCGTCGCACTGCTCCAAATTGTTGGCAGAGAAAGAAGCAAAACCTGGGATGGTGCAGTTGTGGATAAAACAATCAAGAAGAAAAGTCGCCAACAAAGCACCGGTAGCGGCGACAACGATTATTTCATTCATTACTACACCGAATATGCGGTCATAGTTCGCGAGGATGAAGAGGGTAAGATTCACCGGATGACTGCCGAGGACGACGATACTGTTTTCAACTATTATCAAATCGGTGATCGGGTGCGGCATCACGCGAGGTTAAATTCCTATGAGAAGTACGACAAATCCAAGGACAGCATCATTCTTTGCAACGCTTGCGGCACATTGTGCGACATACGTGATGACCGTTGCTTTCGATGCCAATGCCCACTACTTAAATAATCAATATTTATGGATGTTTTGAGGTGACTAATGAGAACACGCGGAAGGCTTACGCCGCCTATGCAATACCGGCTTTTGCGAAAACTAAAATGAAGGGGCTAAATGCCGATGCCGTGATTACCAATAGTGTTCAAAACGGAGGGAATCCCGGCAGCAGTGCGGTAGAGGCGGGGCTGTCAGTTCTTGATTTGTCGCTGGCTATTAGTGGAGCGGGCCTAGAGACAGCGGCACATATTTCCGGTGCACTGGGCTCAGGCGGTGCGGCAAGCTCATCCCTGTTAGGCGACATCAACGAGCGGCTGGGTGATCTAGGCCTGCTTTGCTCTATTGCCCAGGTTTCCTATGGGATGTACAACGTTTATAACGGTGACCAGAAGGCGATATTTCCCTGCTATGCCAATGCCTTAAAAACAGGAATCGGGTATACCGCGGGGAAAATCACCTTTACGGTGTTGGGATTCCTTATGGCGGGAGCACCCACTGAGCTGAAGCTGTTTGAAGGGGGCTCGTCTCAGTCAGCCGCGCCGGATAAGGTAATCCCCCACCCAACAGAACGTCTCCTATTTTGATGGAAACGGAAGCTGTCGAGCCGATCTGGACAATACACGATTTGTCAACAAAAATGGCAAGAGCTTCTTTGAGATCTATTGCTCCCTTAAATACAGCAATAAGAATATCCTTTCTGTCAGCGATACAATCACTGCTGAAGTACCAACTGGCAGCTCAGAGGGAGATAAGATTGAGCTATGGACAGGTGGCCCAAGCGGACATATTGGCACGAACTATATTTATGAATGGAAAATGCAGTAATGAAGCGATGAAGAACTGGGGGATTTCGATATGCCACATAGCATAAGCTGGCAAAGCAGCGTACCAATCTTTAAACATAGTCTCATAGTAAAGCAATTGGGCCTTGCAATAGGAATCCCCTTTGGCCTTGTAGCATTGATCATTGGACTGACCTCCGGGAAAAGCATCTACACTCTATATGCTCTCGGCTTGATTGCAGCGCTGCTGTTTTTTACCTGGATTTTCATCATGCTTATATACCGAGGGCGATATGAAGCAGAATTTGTACTTGATGAGAATGGTGTGCTGTGCCGCACCCAGGCAAAACAACAAAGGATTAACCGAAGGATTAATACGTTAACCATTGTGCTAGGCCTGCTTTCCGGAAAACCAAGCGTGGCTGGAGCTGGCATGCTGGCTCAGTCAAGGCAGGAGGTCTTTCTGCAATGGCAGCGTATCTCCAAAGTAAAACGTGATCCACGTCGCCAGGTCATTATTCTCTGGAGCGGGAGGATGGAGCAAATCGCACTATTTTGCACACGGGATAATTATCTGCAGGTTGAGCAGTTTGTACTCTGGAAAACACAGCAACATAATGAGGTGGAGGTCGAATGAAGAAAGGTTTTTTTTCGCAGATAGTCCTCTCGTTGCTTGGAGTAGCCTTTATTCTATGGGGGAGTGGGAGCCTTGCGCTGGGCATCTCCGGTGAACAGACCACTGCAGTCGTCACGGATATTCGGCGCGAGGGCGGCGAGCGGACAGACGTTAAGCCAGGACGCTATACTTACAATATCAGCTATACCTTTACCTTGCCTGACGGAAGAGAAATCAACGGATTTACAAAGAAGATCGGTGATGCAGTTTTTATAAAAGCTGATGGTACATCAACCGTACAGATACGGTATTTCCCCGGTTTTCCCTATATAAATGCTATGGATAAGGATACAGGACTGAGAACCGGCCCGTTTGCTCTGATTTTAACCGGAGGAGCTTTGGTCTTCTTAATGGTCCGAAAAAATCTATCTTAAACGTGAAGAGCTCAATCATACCGGTGCTCACAAAATCAACAATGCTATCGGTCAGGCCTTGATTGCCAAATCCATGGGCAAAACACGGATTATTGCTGAAACAGGTGCTGGACAGCACGGAGTAGCAACAGCTACAGCCTGTGCCTTATTCGGTCTTGATTGTGTTATTTATATGGGTGAGCACGATACCCGTCGGCAAGCCCTTAATGTTTTTCGTATGGAGATTCTCGGTGCCAAGGTTGTCGCCGTGAACCATGGTGAAGGAAGTATGAAAGAGGCCATTGACGAAGCGCTGGAAGATTTAGCCCAAAACTATGAAGATACCTTTTATCTTCTGGGGTCTGCAGTGGGACCACATCCTTACCCTACCATTGTCAAGCATTTTCAATCTATTATCAGTAAAGAAGCCCGGGAACAGATTTTAGAAGCAGAAGGCCGTCTCCCCGATGCGGTACTCGCCTGTGTGGGCGGCGGGAGCAACGCCATTGGTGCTTTTGCGAATTTTATGGAGGATTCCTCCGTTCGTCTCATCGGCGTAGAACCTGCAGGCTTAGGCTTGGAAACAGGTAAACATGCTGCCCCCCTTGCTGCAGGCGAACCTGGGGTTATTCACGGTTTTCGTTGCTATATGATGCAGGATGAAGCTGGAAACCCCCTGCCCACTCATTCCATCTCCGCTGGATTAGATTATGCCGGCGTTGGCCCTGAGCATAGCTACCTCAAAGATTCGGGACGAGGGGAGTATGTTTCTGTTACCGACCAAGAGGCCCTGGACGCCTTTTATCTTCTTTCTCGAACAGAAGGAATTATTCCGGCTTTAGAAAGCGCCCATGCAGTTGCCTATGCAGCTAAAATCGCCCCAACCCTGAGTCCCGAAAAGATTTTAATCATCAACGTATCAGGGCGTGGAGACAAGGACGTTCAGCAAATTTTTGATATGACGCGTAGATAAAAGGAAATGCCCAATGTCTAGCATTCCTTAGGTTTCTAATATATGTTATAATATGGTAGGAACAGGAGGGAGAACTGTGAGCTTAGAAAAAAGATTAGTAGAGAGAATCCAAAGCATCGGTCAAAAGTATGCAATCGAAAGAATCGTACTTTTTGGATCCCGTGCAAGGGGAAATCATAAACCGACAAGTGATGTTGATCTGGCTGTTTTTCCTATGCCTGAATTTGATAAGCGAGGAAGCCTTGCAAGCGATCTTGATGATTTGAATACCCTACTAAAGATAGATATCCTATTTCCTGATGAAACTATAGACTTGTGCTTGCTGGAAAATATCAAGAGAGAAGGTGTTACTCTCTATGAGCGAACCGTTCACTAAGCTGGATAATTTCGAAAGGGCCCACGCAAAGCTCGCTGAGGGGATCGCTCTATACGACGAAGCCAATGACTTGATGAGAGATGGTTTAATTCAGCGTTTTGAATTCACTTTTGAATTGGCGTGGAAGACTTTAAAAGAAGTGTTTGAAGATGAGGGTTTACTCGGTTTAAACTCCCCTAAAAGAATCCTACGAGAGGCATTTGCTTCAGAAATTATAACAGATGAAGAATTGTGGCTGTCTATGCTTGAAGATAGAAACTCAAGGGCTCATCTTTACAATGAAAAAATCGCCGTCAGAATCTGCTCAGATATAAAAGTAAAATATGTTCTTGCTCTTAGCGAACTCATCGAGGGGATTAGAAAAAGATTGAGTGAATAAAGTGAAAAGGACCGAGGTGGTTAGAATGGCTGATTCACTAAAATTGAATCCTAATCGGCCAAGATAAAGGTGTGAACAAGATGACGGAAATTACAAATAATATAAAAGACACAGCTCTAATTTTTGAAGGCGGTGGTATGAGGGCTAGCTATACAGCGGGTTTTCTTAATACGCTACTCGAAAACGAATTATTCTTTGATTATGTGGCGGGTATTTCTGCAGGCTCCAGCCACTGTGTGAATTACTTGTCGAGAGATACAGAGCGGGCAAAGCGTTCTTTTGTGGATCTGGTTTTGGACCCCAAGTTTGGGGGATGGAGGTCCTTTTTTCAAGGGGAGGGATTTTTCCGATCACAGTACATCTATGAAGAGACTCACTACTCCGAGGCTCTTCTACCCTTAGATTTTTCTGCATTTATGGGAAATCCAGCCAATTGCGTATTGGAGTCTTTGAAAGGGACCGCGGTGAATTAAAATATTATACAAAAGAAGATATTCATGATGTTAACGACTTGGTGAAAATCGTCCGTTCCTCGTCCTCTATGCCGATCTTCATGCCCCCAACCTATTATGACGGGCATTATTATGTTGACGGCGGTCTGGGTGGTGGAATTGCTCTCGATATCGCCAAGAAGGATGGGCTGAAGAAGTTCTTTGTGGTCCTTACGCGTAAAAAAGGCTACAGGAAAAGCCCTGCCCAATTTAGAGGCTTTATCAAGGCTTATTACCGCAAGTACCCCAATGTCGTTGAAGCCATGCTTAAGCGTCATATCATCTACAATCAAACCCTTGAGGAACTAGAGCAGTTAGAAAGAGAAGGTATAGCCTTTCTTGTCTATCCTGAGGAGATGCCGGTATCGAGCCGCGAGATCAATTTTAGCAAGCTGTCTGAAAGTTATCGCTTGGGGTACGCGCAGGGCCAAAGAGATGTATCGAAATGGAAAGAGTTTTTGTGTGGTTGAATATACCTATATTGAAGGAATTAGCCCAACAAGAAGGGAGCAAGAGCAAGGGAGCATATCAAAGTTTGGTATGCACCCTTGCTCTTTGAGAATATCTACATAAAGCGGGGAGGGAATAGGACTGCGGGTGAAGCTTGGTAGAAAATCCAACGCTCTAGAACTTCTCCGCAAAAGATGGATAGGCTTGCAACGAACCACAGAATCCAGAGATTCCCACTGACCAGTAAGCTGATGACCGGCAACAGCCCTCCCACACCCAAGAGGATATAGCGAAAACGAATCAAGCTTTTGTTATGCCAATTGTTGTGATCTGCATAAACAATTGGCACACTTCTTACTCTTTGGGTCATTGTGCTGAAAAGATATCCCCGTAGTGCGATAAGGAGGAACATTCCGAAGGCCATGGTTGCTAAGGTCAGCCCACTTAGGTTCAAATACCAAAGGGAAAGGAAAAATGCGGCTTGACTCCATCCCATCAGGAATACCCCTGCAACATAGCTTAAGGTCGTATCAATATGGTTCCATATCGGGTGGGTTGGTACACGGTAGATCATCGTAAGGCCAGCGGCTAAGACAATTCCTGTAAGTCCAGTGGTTATACTTACAACCACTGGAATAGCCGGGGGAATGAATCCTGCAAAATACTGATTCAGATAGTGAAGAAAGATGATTAACGTGAGTTGACCTAAAAATGCACCGACCAAAAGAATTTCCCGGGATAACCAGGAGGTTTTCCAGTTGAGGATGGAGCGTGGAGCTCGCAGTGGACTGGCTAGGTGTTTAAGGGAAGCTATCATGCCAAGAAAACTCCAAGCGAAGGATATCCAGCAAATAAGAATATACTCAGGTTTGAAAAAAAACCATACACTCCCCCAGAAATACGTTCCGATCGCCAGCATCAAAGCAAGGGTGAAGATCAACAGGGGCCATTCGGATTCTTGATGATGTTGAGGATACTGGACGAACGCTGGCATTTGCGTCGTGTTTTCCTGGGAAACAGCCATGATTTATTCCCCTCTCGTCAAGAGATAGAATTGAGGTTCGCTTGCACCTGCTAATCGCATGGCTGCTTTGCCTCGCATCGTTGCACTGATTTCATCCACATTTCCAAATTGAATCGCACCAGTCGTACAGGTGGCCACACAAGCTGGTTGCTCACCCTTTTCCAGCAAACTTTGGCACATTTGACATTTTTGCATGTGTCCGTCCGGGCCAAACTGCGGTGCGCCAAATTTGCAGGCCCAGGAACAGAATCGGCAGCCAATACACTTGGTGGGATTGATCTCAACGATGCCATCGGAAGGACGCTTACTAATGGCCTTGGCGGGGCAAGCCTTGATGCAATCCGGATCGCCGCAGTGCATGCAGGACAAAGAAAGGTAAGCAATTTTCGTATCAGGAAAATGACCCTCCTCTAAGGTCATCACTTTACGCCAACGGGGTCCGCTTGAGCCTGGTTGAGAATAAACCTGAGGAGCCAAACTATTTTCTTGTTTGCAGGCGATTTCGCAGGCATAACAGTTAACACAACGGCTCGGATCAAACAAAAAGGACATTTGCATCAGATTTTCCCTCCTTCGGTTATTCTGCTTACCTTACATAGGCATAGGCATTGCATATAATTTGGCTGGCTGGTGATGGGGTCGAGATCTTCATCGATTCCTAAAAGGCTGTAATTGGCTTCTGCCCATCCCCCTGGAATATAGACTGAGCCTTTATCAATGACTTCCGTGAGGTGGGCTTTAATGCGAATAGCATCACGCGGAGATTCTACTTCAACCCAGTCATTTTCTTTGACACCTAAGTCTGAGGCAGTCTGTGGATTGATAAGCAGTATAGGTTCAGGAACAATTTCTCGCAACCAGGGAATCGAACGCATCTGGCAATGGATATAGGTGGGGGCTGTTCGCCCGGTTAAAGCATTGAGGGGATAGGTTTTCGCGAGATCTGGTTTACTGCGACGGTTCTCGGTACCTTCTGTATAGACGGGGAGAGGATCAAAGCCGTAAGCTGCCAAACGAGGAGCTACAATCTGAACCTTATGGTCTGGACTGGCTACGCCAAAGAGCGCCAATTTGTTATACATGATTCCACCGAAAGGTATAGCATTAGCTGAGTCCTTAGCCAAATCTGCATACTTAAAGTTTTCAAGTGCTAAGAGGTCATCGATATAGTACGTTATATCGGAAGTGGGAAACTCCTCTTGCAAACCCAACTTTATACCCAGATCAACAAGAATTTGCGAATCGGATCGGCATTCGCCAATTTGGACAAGTTGACGCCTTAAACTACAGTAAGGAAGGGCATAATCGTATTTGAACCATTCTGGCTCCGTCCTTTCCAGATAGGAAGCCACGGGTAGGATAATATCTGCCATCGCAGTTGTTTCTGTATGGTACAGATCACAAACGACATTCATCTCCGTTTTAGAAAATCCGGCTGCTACATGCTTAGGATTAGGAAGCATCCGGAGCATATTTCCGCCTTGAACGAAGGTGAACTTAGTGATTCCCTCGTGAAGATCCTGTAAGGCATCGGGTGTAGCTCCTAAACCTTGAGCTTCCCAGAGCAGGGGGAAATTGCAACCTTCTGGCACATAGGTCCGTGAGTGTCCGAACATCCTCAGGTCCTCTGGTTCGACGTAAGTGGGCTCAACCTTATGGTTAAAGAAGAATTTCGGATTGAATTTTGGCGAGGGGAAGACTAAAATATCGCAGCCTTTTTGATCGATATGACCGGTGATCGAGCGAAGAAGGGCGATACAGCGTGCCGTTTGAGAAACGTTGACCCTTCCCTCTAGGCCGTGGCCGGTTTGGATACAGGCGCCTTTAGTAGTTGCGTACTCCCGGGCTAAGTTGCGAATGACCTCGGCGTTAATTTGGGTGATCGGTTCTGCCCATTCCGGTGAATAGGTCACCTTGTCGCGATTGCCTCCATTAAGATGATTTCTTAGTTCGACTAGCCCAGGATCGTTGGTGTGATTGTTCACGAAGTCATGGTCCCACAAATCTTCTTCGACAATAACCTGTAGCATGGCTAAGGCCAAAGCCATATCGGTTCCGGGTTCGATAAAAATAAACTGGTCGGCTCTAGCGCCTAAATGAAACTTCATATCATCAATGACGACGATTTTGCCACCCCGGTCACGCATCTCAAAAAGTCGGCGTAGGCCTGGAGCGCAGGAAAAAGCGGGCTGCCTTCCCCAGTTAATATTAAGTTGGCAATTCTCGAGATCGGAAAAAAGCGGAATACCGCCATAAGTATTGGCTTCACCAACTACCCGCGGCACAAAACACTCAGAGGTCCCCATCATAGGTGCGACTTCCAGAGCATTGCAGAACCTTTGCATCATAATATATTGGAAGCCCCAACCAGCCGCTTGTCCCCGATAGAACCCGATTGAGCGGGGACCGTACTCCTCCTTTAATTGAATTATTTTGTCGGCGATTTCTTGAAGGGCGGCATCCCAACTGATCTTTTCCCATTTTCCACTACCCCGTGGACCGACCCGTCTTAAGGGATGAGTTAAGCGTTGCGGGTCATGAGCCATTTGCGAAGCGGCTAATCCTTTACCGCATAAAGCCCCACGCGTACGCTGATCATCGGGATCTCCTTTGACTTTAATCAGCTGGTTATGTTCCACCGTTGCAATAATTCCGCAGCTGTTGTGACAGCGTCCACAAACCGATTTAATATTCTGCATGGTCTTTCCTCCTTTAGTTATCATTTGTTCTAAGTCTAAGAGTTTTAGAAGTATTTCACAATGATCGAACTTACTCATTTCACTTTAAAAAAAATACCCTAAGACATAGGTAAAACTCCCTATTATCTTAGGTTGAATTTCAAAAATATTTACGCAATAGTCATTGACTAGAATGATTTTAGCAATGGTTGTTGAATAACTAAATATTAGCTTTAGTAAGAGGGGGTGAATATTCTTGAACTTAAGTAATGGAGAGGTACGAGCAAAGACTCAAAAAAAGGATTGTCCCAACCTCGGTCATGAGAGTGTCTGTCCGGTAGAAATGCAGGACTGTCCTTGTCCCGGGCGCAAACTCCGTATTGAGACCGTTGAGGTTCAGGAAATGGAGGCTAAACGTTGGGCTATGGAACTTCATGATGGAGTCCTTCCTCTGCTTGCCAGTCTCAATATGGAAGTTGAATACTGTGCTGAATTAGCTCAGGAGGGAGCTTTTGAAGTTCAAGAACAGCTCTTTTTGATTAAACATCATGTCGGAAGTATCTATGAAGAAATCCGTCATCTTTGTTCACAACTTCGTCCATCAGCACTTGGGGATTATCGAAATCTGCTGAAGATGATTCATTCTTATGTGGAACGCTTTTGCCAAGAGAACCAGTTACAGGCTCAGATTGACTTACCTCAAGAAAGCCTCGGAGAATATGATATCAATGTGGATATCTTTCTTTTTAGGATTTTACAGGAATGCTTAAGCAATATCAGAAAACATGCCAAAGCACAAAAGGTTCATGTTCAATTAACCCTCGAAAAAAGAAATTTTATTCTTATAGTCAGTGATGATGGACGGGGGTTTGTCCCGGATCAGCTGGATAAAAATAGCCTTCTAAGTACGGGTAAAATCGGGATCATCAATATGCGTGAGCGTGCAAGCATTATGGGAGGTGACCTGACTATTGTGAGTCAACTTCATAGAGGTACGACAGTCAGACTGTCGATTCCTAGGTTAGGTCATCATGGGAGTGATCTGAAATGAAGGATTCGACGCGGGTGATTCTAGTAGACGATCACCCTGTATACCGCAATGGACTGAAGCAGTCCTTAGAACGTGACCCAAGGCTCAAAGTGGTTGCGGAAGCCTCGGAGGGAAAAGAAGCCCTTGAAAAGATCATAACGCTACATCCAGATGTCGTTATCTCGGATTATCGTTTGATTGGCGACCTCGATGGAATTAAGCTATTAGCGATGATTAAAGCTTCGAACATTGATACACGATTTATCCTTCTCTCTGCCTTTGATGAGGAAGATATTCTCTTAACGGCCATTTCGGCGGGAGCAGATGGCTATCTTTTAAAGGATGCTGATGCTACTGATATTCGCAAAGCAATTCAGGGAGTCGTAAACGGTGGTGCGGTTTTAAGCCCATCCTTGACACGGAAGCTTTTTCCTATTGCGACTAAATTTGCAGAAACCCAGAAACATTTTTCCCCTCAGGATGGTTTAGTGTTAACCTCGCGAGAAAACCAAGTGTTGTCTTTTTTAAGAAAAGGATGCTCCGATAAGGAGATTGCCCAGGAGCTTAATATTTCTCTAAAGACCGTTCATAATCACAATATGCGGATCTTCCAAAAATTCAAGGTAACATCTCGCAGACAGTTAATTAAGTGATTTCATAAAAATCTCCATTCTGCCGCTGCGCCGGTTGGCTGGGTGCTGACAACTGCGCCGAGTAGCCACTGACTGTAGCCTGTGTCCGTTTCCGTGTGCTCCAGTCCCTGCCTTAGTGTCTCAATGATTTTTGCCTTGTCATTACGCATCCGTACCACTCCCGAAATAGAATCAGGCCCAAGGGAACGGTTTCCCTAGAGCCTGTCATGATAATAATATATGGTCGAAAGTACGGATGTTGCGGTTTGCGCCGAGAGAGCCGCCACCAGTAAGGCAATAAAGTCTTTCGACAAACTTCGGGAAGTACCAGTCCCCTTGGGGAGGGAAAGAAAGACCCCCGAAGACGAACTTCGGAGGGCCTTTCCCGACCCGAGCATCAATATCCGGCTATGGCCATGTTAACGTTCCTATTCAATGTGCAGGAGTTGCAGTAAATCCTGGGGATATTCTCGTGATTGATGGAAATGGAGTGGTCGTAGTTCCGAAGGAAGAGGCACAAGGAATCATGGATAAGGCACAGAATTTATTGGCAACTGAGCATATTGTCCAAGCTAAGATCCAAGCAGGTGCCACAATAGGGGAACTGATTAATATCGATGAAGTGTTTTCGAAAACCTTTGCTTATCAGGAGAAAGCAGTGGAGAAAAAGTAAATTCCACTTTCCCAATTGTAGGGGTGGAACTTAGTTTGTAAGTTAAGTACGGTTAAAGAATGGAAGGAACTTGACGAGAGTGACTTCAAGTCTATAGAAGAAGATGGTATAATATGTTAAAGACTGAGATATTACTATGAACTCGAAGAAAGAAAGGTGTGTTGACATGCAGCTACACCAAAAAGATAAGAAGTATACCTATTCTGACTACCTCAGGTGGCCTGAAGACGAACGATGGGAAATCTTCGGCGGTGTTCCAGTAATGCAATCAGCCCCTTCTTGGCAACATCAGGCTGTATTGGGCGAGTTGTTTCGACAATTTAGCAACTATTTACAAGGCAAGCCTTGTCAAGCCTTTACAGCTCCTTTTGATTTACGGCTGCCTGAAACAAACGAGGAAGATGAAAATACAACCTTCGTAGTTCAACCGGATGTCACAGTAATCTGCGATAAAAAGGGCCTCAAAGGAACTGGGTACTGTGGTAATCCTACTCTCATCATTGAGATTTCTTCTCCTTCTACTGCTAGGAACGATAAAGTACTCAAGTTTAATCGTTATGAAAAAGCGGGTGTCAAGGAGTACTGGATCGTAGAGCTGGAAGGGAAATTCGTCAGTGTATTTACTCTACAAAAAAACAATCGATACGGAAGACCGGAGGTCTACACAGAAACAGCAAAGGTTAAGATTTCAGTTTTTCCAGACTTTGAGGTAGATTTGCAGGCAGTATTTGAGGGGATCATTGGTGAGTAGGAGGGAGCGGGAAGCTTAAACTAATACTTATGTGCCCTAATAGCTTCGGTAGTACACTCTTCGTATCCACGAGGAGTGTTTTTACGTACTTATCGGGTTACGAAAGGAGTTATCGAACCCCTGATCTGGAGATGACCAGGGCAATTTAGATTTATAAGCACTGATAATCAGTTAATGAAAAACACAGTATGCTGCTCGAAGATCTTCGCAAAACCACGGACAAGGGCGTTTGTAATTTTGCTGGTCGAGTTCTTCCCAAGATTTCGGATCGTTTCCGAAGCCCAAGGTATAACCATCGACCACTTTGGCAGGGATGCCAATCGCTCGGTGAAGTGTGGCATTTAATGTGGCATAGCTCTTAGGTGTTCCGAGTTTTTTATTGAGAATCGTAAGTGCATTATACTGAGTACAATCATTACCCAGGACTTTTTCTGTGTCCAAGATTAGATTTGTAGCCACCCAATCATGAATAGCTTTTGATTTTTCCGTATCAGTGGTTAAGCCGCGGTTATATTTTGAGCCAGCTGGATGATCTGTGGGGCATCACTGAGGACGATTTGGCTAGGTGTTAAATATCTTAAATCTCTTAAATCTCGGGTGTCTGTATTGGTGATTACAAATCTTGGCCCTGGCTTTCGCTTTCAAGCACAGTAATGGTATAGGTTCCCGGTCCTAAACGAGCAAAAACTTTTTTGTTAACTTGTCCATTAACTGGTCAGGGCATCGAGAAAATTAAGACCCGAAGCTAAAATGACATTTTGAACTGGCCTTGGATAGGACTTTTCAGCGATAGCAGAGGCGGTTTGAAAGCGGTTGTCCCCAGCTATCCTGTCAATTACAGGAGCATCACTTGCTTGCTCTGCAAAGGTTGGGGGGACTAGCGATATAACGAGAGAGACAGTGATAACACCGGTGATCAATGTTTTACTAAGTTGTTTAAAACTCAAGTGATGTCCTCCTTGATTATGATTTTGCACACCCCGAATTCTACAATAATTGCACTGTTAATTCGACAGGTAAGTAAAACCAAATCAAGATGAAAAATGAAGGAGAGGAATGTACTTTAATTATGGCTAAGGGGTAAAACTTCTTGGTATATGCGGAATTATCATGGAGTAGTTGAGTAATTTGTACTATAATGGAAATTATTAGATGAAGAAGTGACCAAGATGACTGTTTGCAAGCTTTGTTCGGCACTTGCGGCGATTTTATTGGTATTATGGAATTAGTACCAAATAGGCTTAAGAGAGGAAGTAGAGATATGACGGATGACAGAAAAGATTGCACCGCACCATATGGAATATTCCCAATGACCTCAGAGGAAGTGTGGACGGCTGGGACTTTAAACAATATGTCCTGGGGATGTTTTTTCACCGTTACATATCCGAAAATATTACCGCCTTCATTAATTCCGGAGAATTGGAAGACGGCAACATTGAATTTGACTATGCTAAGCTTTGACCCATACCCGATTTGATGGACAAAATCCACTCGTATATAATAGAACCAAGTAGAAGGAGTGGAGAAAATGACAAAGCGCTACTCAGAGGAATTTAAGGTTGAAGCTGTCAGAATGGTGCTTGA
>JBFWMF010000020.1:0-67632 GCA_050251735.1 Desulfitobacterium sp. | reverse complement strand
CAGAGGCCATCTTTCCTTATCTTGTGATGCCACAAAATAATCTCATCCGGTATTAGCCCTCGTTTCCAAGGGTTGTCCCGGTCTAATGGGTAGGTTATCCACGCGTTACTCACCCGTCCGCCACTAAGAACTCTCTAAGCAAGCTTATCAAGCTCTCCGTTCGACTTGCATGTGTTAGGCACGCCGCCAGCGTTCGTCCTGAGCCAGGATCAAACTCTCCATAAAATTTATGAAGAAAATTTGATTGCTCAAATTGTCTTTACTCATTTAACGATTCATTGGCTGTTCCTTGTTGTTTAGTTTTCAAAGACCATCTTGGTTTTTTTCGTCACTCTTGGTGGAGCATTTCTACACCGCCGTACTCAGTGGCGACATTTATAAATTATATCAGAGTTTGATTTAGAAGTCAATATCTTTTTTAGAATCTATTTTCTTGTAGCTTTTCGCTTTGGAGTTTCCCCCGCAGCTTAGTTATAATAACACCGTGTGTCGACCCTTGTCAACTGTTTTTGATCAGGAATTTCTTGGTACTGTTCGCTACTTTAACTACTAATCATCCGTCCGAGCCTCCATTAGTATTGACTCTTCACTACTAGAATATTCATCCTCAATCGTGCAAGGAGGAGAGAGCCATATAAGCTCTCCCCACCTTGCACCCATATTAGACTATTCCACTTCTTGAATAATGGGTAGAATCATTGGACGGCGGCGAGTTTTCTCATAAAAATGTTTACTCAAAGTTTCACGGACTTGGCCTTTTAGAATCGCCCATTCCGTTACATGATTATCTCTTAAGCGCGACATGGTCTGCCTTACCTTTTCCTTTGCCTCGTCAAGCATTAATTCTGATTCACGCACATAGACAAAACCACGGGTCACTATATCCGGACCAGCGACCACTGCACCTGAAGCACGGCTAATAGTCATCACCACAATCAATATCCCATCTTGAGAAAGCTGCTTACGATCGCGCAGCACAATATTGCCGACATCACCAACCCCAAGCCCATCGATGAGTACTTTACCTGCTTGTACCTTGCCGGCAATGCTTGCTCCATGGCGAGTGAATTCAATAATCGTGCCATTATCGGCTACGAAAGTACCCTCTCTAGCAATTCCCAATTGTTCAGCTAGCTCCGCATGCTTAATAAGCATGCGATATTCGCCATGAACAGGGATAAAATATTGGGGGCGAATCATATTGAGCATAAGCTTTAATTCTTCTTGGCTAGCGTGCCCGGAAACATGCATCCCTTGATTAGATTCATAGATTACATTAGCCCCTAATTTAAACAAGAGATCGATTGTTTTTGATACGGATTTTTCGTTGCCCGGAATCGGATTAGCAGAAATGATGACTGTGTCCCCCGGTTGTATCTCAATACGCCGATGGTCACTCATGGCCATACGTGTCAATGCCGACATCGGTTCGCCTTGACTGCCAGTGGTTAGTATGCAGGCTTGGTTACCTGGTAAGTTGACAATTTCGTCCACATCGACTAATGTACCCTCGGGAACTTTTAGATAGCCTAACTCAGAGGCTATCGTCACGATGTTGATCATACTTCGTCCCACGACTGCTACTTTACGGTTGGTATTATAGGCCGCTGTAATCACCTGCTGTAGTCTGTGCACATTGGTAGCAAAGCTGGCAATGATGATTCGGTCCTTAGCTCCTTTGAATGCTTCCTCAAGCATGTGGCCAACACTTCGCTCAGACTTAGTAAAACCAGGTCGCTCCACGTTGGTGCTATCGGACATTAGACAAAGGACTCCTTTGTCTCCCAACTCAGAGAACTTATGAATATCAATCTTTTCTCCTGTGACCGGAGTATGATCCACTTTAAAATCGCCGGTATGGACTATAGTTCCTAGAGGAGTATGAATTGCTATGGCTACCGCGTCTGGAATACTATGATTGACACTTAAGAACTCCACTTTAAAAACACCTATTTTAACTGTGTCTCTGGGTTGAACAACTGTTGCATTTATGTCGTTCAAATGTTTTTCTTTCAATTTTGATTGAATGATGCCCAAAGTTAATCGAGTGGCATAAAGAGGGACATCCAAATCCCTTAAAAGATAAGGTAAAGCACCAATATGGTCTTCATGACCATGCGTTACTAAAATTCCTTGAACCATTTCTTTATGTTCTAATAAATAGGAGTAATCAGGTATGACAACATCAATTCCCAACATTTCCTCTTCAGGAAAAGCTAAACCCGCATCAATGACGATCATTTGATTATCATAGCGAATCACGGTCATATTTTTGCCGATCTCGCCTAAACCGCCTAAAGGGATAATCTGAACTTTATGTTCCTTTGGCAAACCTTTACACCTCCGCCATATTTTACCTTATGATAGCTTTATTGTGCCAATTAATGGACTAATCTTTTTATTCCACAAAAAAATGGAACAAAAAGATTCGAAATGCCGTAACGAATACAACGCCCTTGGTACTCGCCAGTATTCCGTGAAATAATATTAAACTCACCGCACAATATATTCGTCTTATTATAGCTAATATATTAAGGAATAACAAGAGTATGAAAAAGCAGAAATTTAACCGAAAAAACGGTAAATTTCTGCTCATATCGCACATTAAAAATAAGTTGTCTAACTGCTGACATTATCCTTTAATTTCTAGATAAAGGTTATCTAAGAAAGCTTCTTCCTTAGGAGATGCACAAACGAGTGGAAGTTTAACTCCACCGGCGTTAATACCAACTTTCCTTAATAGATATTTTACAGGAACAGGATTCGTAGTGACAAATACCCCCTTAAACATGGGCATAAGTTTCAAATGCCACTGAAGCGCGGTTTGGAGGTCACCAGCAAACCAAGCCTCGACCATTTTTCTCATTTCATCGCCGACTACATGTGCTGCAACACTAATGATTCCGTTACAACCTAAAGCCAGCATGGGTAAGGTTAAGGAATCATCCCCACTATAAATAATAAAGTCATCCGGCAAAACCCGTTTAAGTTCGCTGACTTGGTCCATGGAACCGGCAGCTTCCTTTATGGATGTGATATTGGGAATTTCACTGAGTCTGCGCACTGTTTCCGGAAATAGATTAACAGAGGTTCTCCCAGGAATGTTGTACATCATCAGGGGCAGGCTTGTGGCCTCGGCAATAGCACGAAAATGCTGGTACATACCCTCTTGCGAAGGCTTGTTATAGTAAGGTACTACAGCCATAAGTCCATCAACCCCCGTGGCTTCGGCTTTACGAGCCAGACTGATGCTACCTTCTGTAGTATTCGAACCAATTCCAGCAATAACTGTAGCCTGATTGCCCACTGCTTTTTTTACCACTCTAAAAAGTTCGAGCTTCTCATCAGCCGTAACTGTTGGCGATTCACCCGTGGTACCGCAAACGACAATCCCATCAGAACCATGTTCTATGAGATAAAGAGCCAATCTCTCTGCCTCAGCATAATTAACTTCCAATTTCTCATCAAAGGGAGTGACCATTGCCGTCATAATTCTATTTAAGGCCATACTTTTCAGCTCCTCATTTACTTGTTTTCGTCATGTGCCTAATAGGAATTTTTTATGGAGTGCTTGCACAGCCGAAATCATATCCTCTTTATTCACTAATACCCAAATTGTAGTATGGGAGTCTGCAGATTGGAGAATACGAACTCCCGCATCCGATAATGCGTGCACTAGGTCAGCCATGACACCTGGTACGCCTGCAATACCAGCTCCAACCACAGATACTTTGGCACATCCTGGTACACTTGAAGGCTTGAATCCTAAGTTTTCTAGAATCTTTACAGCTTTTTCAGCTAAATCATCAGGCACTGTGAACAACACACCCTCAGGTTGAACACTGATAAAATCTACGCTGATGTCTGCCAATGCCATACCCTTAAATATCTGTTTATTGGCATGCAATTGATCGGGAGTATCTAAGGTAGGCACCTGAATTTGGGTTACGTTTGGTGTATGGGCAATTCCTGTAGTCGTTCGATCCCCCGTTATATCTGTTCCGACACCCATGTCCGGTTGCATACAGGTTACTAAGGTACCGGGTGCATCTGAAAAAGTACATTTAATTCTAATGGGTATATTACGCTGCATAGCAATTTCGACGGCACGGGGATGGATCACCTTTGCTCCCTGATGGGCGAGATGGCAGATTTCGTTATAGGTTACCACATCTAGGATACGTGCATCCTCAACAATGCGTGGATCGGCGGTCATAATCCCTTCCACATCGGTATAGATGTCAATATTCTCAGCATTTAACGCTACCCCCAAGGCAGCGGCTGTGGTATCACTTCCCCCGCGGCCTAACGTAGTAATCTGACCATCTTCCGTAACTCCTTGGAATCCCGTGACAACGACAATGCGTCCTGCCTCTAAATGATTGAGAATGTTCTTTGGCTCTACACGAATAATACGAGCATCACCAAAACAATTATTAGTAATAATCCCCGCTTGTCCTCCGGTTAATAACACAGCATCGAGACCTAAATTCTTTAAAGTACTAGTCAAAACAACTCCAGATATAATTTCTCCACAGCTCATGAGTAAATCCATTTCTCGCTTAGGAGAGTCAACCGCAATTCCTTTCACCAGATTGATGAAGGTATCCGTTGCATATGGATCACCACTGCGTCCAATGGCTGACACCACAACCACAGGTGAATACCCTTCTTGCACTGCTTCAGAGACCTTTGCAGCAACTTGAGCACGACGTTCAGCACTAGATACCGATGTTCCCCCAAACTTTTGGACTAAAACACGCACCTAAACTCCTCCTGACGCCAAAAGCTATCTATTAATTTTCTATTTTTATAATAAAAGTTCGGCAATCTGTACAGCATTGGTTGCCGCACCTTTGCGAATCTGGTCACCGACAACCCAAAGGTTGATTCCCTTTTCAATTGAAAAGTCCTGGCGAATACGCCCTACATAGACTTCATCACTATCGGAGGAAAACCAAGGCATGGGATATTGATCTTCAGCCGGATTATCGACTACGATCACCCCCTGGGCATTCTGCAAGGCCGTCTTAACTTCCTCAATCGCAACTTTTCTTTCTGTTTCTATGTTAATGGACTCAGAATGACTTCTTAGAACTGGCACTCGAACTGTGGTTGCTGTAATAGCCATATCATCTACATGGAATATCTTTTGGGTCTCCTTGACCATCTTCCACTCTTCTTTGGTATAGTCTCCCTCCTGGAACACATCAATCCGCGGAATGACGTTAAACGCGATTTGATAGGGGAAGGTGTGATTCTTTAATTCATCTCCGTTTGCCCAACTGCGGACCTGATCTTCCAATTCCTCGATCCCCTCGCGACCTGCTCCAGAAACTGCTTGATAAGTAGATACGACCACTCTCTTAATTCCTGCTAGATCAAATATCGGTTTCATGGCTACGACCATAATAATTGTCGAGCAATTTGGATTTGCAATAATCCCTTTATGCCATTTTACATCCTCCGGATTGACCTCAGGCACAACCAGTGGAACATCAGGGTCAAGGCGATAGGCACTACTGTTGTCAATGACCACAGCTCCGCTCTTCACTGCCGAGGGAGCATACTCCGTACTGGATGAACCTCCGGCAAATAAGGCGATGTCAATCCCCTTGAAGCTATCATGAGTTGTTTCTTGAACTTCGATCTCTCTTCCTTGCCAAACCATAGTCTTACCTGCGGAACGCTTCGTCGCTAACAAGCGTAATTCTCCCACCGGAAAGTTCCTCTCAGCAAGAATCTTCAAGAACTCTTGTCCAACTGCACCTGTAGCACCAACAATCGCAACATTCGGCATAAATGATCCTCCTTAGATCTCTTCGGCGGATGTATGAAAATGGTGCTGTCCTAAAAGCACAGCACCATAATCAAGGCGATCCGTCTGAGTTTTAGTGATAATCAACTAAAATAGGTTGAATTTGTTTTCCTTCACAGGCCATAAGGATTGTATCTGGAATCATATCCATATGCGCCACTAATGAATTCGCTTTTGTAGCTGGGCTATCCTGCCCAAATGGGACGAGAAATAAATTTTTTGTGCATAAAAGTGTTCCAATGTTCCTTGCGTTTAAGCCAAGTCCATCATTCGTTGAGATGGCAATCACTAAGGGCCTTTGGTTACGAAGATGAGCTTTCGCTGCCATAAGCACCGGTGTATCTGTGATTCCATTGCTTAGTTTCGCCAATGTATTTCCAGTACATGGTGCAATGAGCAGACAGTCAAATTTTTTCTGGGGCCCGATCGGCTCCGCATCCGGAATGGTTTGGATTATTTTCTTTTGCGTTATTTCTTCAAATTTGCTCTTCCAATCTTCAGCCTTGCCGAACCGTGTATCCATTGTATCTACAGCGAAGGAGATGATGGGAGTCAAATCCGCTCCTTCTTCGACCATCTTACGCATGACCTCAGTGATTTCAAGTAAGGTGCAATGGGAGCCTGTGACTGCAAAACCAATCTTCAACCCGTCTAATTTCATACTTCGTCACCTCCACTTCTTAACTTTAAAGAAGTATTCATACTTGTGGTCAGGTGGCGAAGAATAAGTTGCGGGTAAACTTGAGCTAATATTTTTCCTGCTGCTTTGGGAGCAACCTTACCAGGTAAACCAGGTGCAAGCAAGGCTTTGATGCCTAAAACCTTCGCGTATTCGAAATCCGTGCCGCCAGGAATTGAAGCAATGTCAATAATAACCGCTTCTTTATTCAATTGTTCTAGCAGTGCTTTGTCAAGGATCAGATGGGGGGCGGTGTTGAAAATCATATCTGCTTTCCCAACCCTATCCTCCAAGTCAGAAAAATGAACTGCTTCGAGCCCCATTTCTATCGCCCTTGCTAAATCCGCAGGTTTACGGGCGACCCCTGTGACATGAGCTCCCATCCCCTTTAACGTCCGGGCTAGCGTCCATCCACATCTTCCCAAGCCAAGCACAAAGCATTCGCTACCGTGGATTGTCAGAGGTGATGCTTCCATAGCCATTTGTATGGCCCCTTCTGCCGATGGAATGGAATTAAGAATTGCAAGTTGGTCGAGATTCGCAGTCTCCACTACCTTAATCCCCAACAACTCTGCTGCAGACTTCAAAGCGGGCCGAGCCCAGCCAATAAAAAGGGTCACATGGGGTGGAACCTCTTTCAAAAATTCCTTGTTCAGCACAATAGGTGAATCCGAATACTTGGCTTTGATCCCGCCACGTTCATCAGTGCCATACATAGGAAAAAGTAAAACATCCGCCTTCGCCACCGCTTCAATAGGTGAAGAAAGTAAAGTTACTCCTTCCAAGGGAGCTGCCTTTTCAAATCCGACCCCGACTATGTAGGCACCGAGCTTTTGCAGCTCTGGGATCATATAAATTTCTCGGTCATCCCCTCCAATTACAGCTACTCGAATTCCTGTTAAACCCGCACTCATCTTTAAGCCCCCTTTGAGACTGTGTCCCATGACTACTATCCAGTATATGAGGGAAAGTTAAGTGCGGTTCCCGATATCAATTCCTATTCAAGAAAATTCTCAAGTCCTATGACCAATTTTGTAATCTGGCTTGCTTTGCGAATAGCCAGCATAACACCAGGCATATAGGTTTCACGGGAAAATGCATCATGGCGAATGGTCAGGGCTTGTCCAAGGCCGCCAAAAATAACTTCTTGGTGAGCTATAAAACCTGGCAGCCGCACCGAATGGATATGGATGCCTTCCACATCGCCACCCCGAGATCCCTTAATTTTTTCATACTCATTTGGATGTCCCTGCACTAAAGGTGTTCTGACTTCTGATATCCACTCTACAGTTTTTAGAGCTGTTCCTGAAGGCGCATCTAATTTTTGATCATGATGCAATTCGATGATTTCAACATTAGGAAAATATCTTGCCGCTTCTTGAGCAAAGCGCATCATGAGAATAGCACCAATCGCAAAATTCGGAGCGATAAACGCTCCGACTTTCGTTTGATCCACAAGATCACGAATTTCGACAATGTCGGCTTCGTCTAACCCCGTTGTGCCCAAAACAGGAATCACTCCAGCAGATAATGCGCATTTGGCATTTTTTAAAACTGATTGCGGATTTGTAAAATCCACCATCACATCAGCTTGAGCTTCGCGAAGATGGGCCACTTCAAGAGGGCCAGATATTTCAATCCCTAGGGGAGCAACGCCAAGAACCTCGCCAATATCCTTCCCTTGTTGACGCGCATCGGATGCGCCTACAAGGAGCATATCCCCTTGATTTAGGATCGTACGCATAACCTCTTTTCCCATTTTTCCACCGGCTCCAGAAACAAAAACCCGGATTTTCTTCATTGCTAACCCCTCCTAAGAGCCATACCTATAGTCAACAACCCCGCTGCCTATGGCGATTCGGGGTTGTTCAACCTTTTTTACTATTTTAGTTAATTAACGTATTCATGTCAAACAGAATATTTGTTTATTCGCTCTGTTCTACTACTCATATCCACAATAATAACCTCTGCACCTACTTTTTTAATGGAATCCCAAGGAATAACGAGCAAATCTCGATCCCGATCATTGGGGTTTCCCCAAAAACCTGCAAACCCTGAACGGGAGGTAAGGATGATGGCTTCAATGGAACCACTTGCTGCTATAGCCAAATCTGCATCTCCCACTAAACCAAGTTTTGAACCATCATGCAGATTGATAATTTCTTTTCCTGCCAAATCACTCAATAGCATTTTATCTCCTCCTATTTCCTTACTTTTAGCCACAACTGTATGACAAAGGGTTGCAGAATGGCTAGGACGAGAGAAAAAACGGCGAGGGGCTCTACAACAAAGGTGGATGGATTCCACCAATCTTCCGGAATTCTTAAAAAGGAAAATAAGAGTTCAAGGGAAAGATAAATCCCCCCTGCAGTGCCTACTAACTGGGTTATTGAAGCCGATAGTAAGCTCGATCTGTTCTCTGAACGCCACATCAGTAGATACCGCCTAGAACGAAGCGAGGCGAAGATACCTACACTAAGTAAAAAAAGTCCTAGGACTTGCATAGCCATACCCCCTCTATGGGATTTGTATGACAAGTTCAAGCTCACTAGAACTTTAATCTTTCGATCAATAATTTTCTTATGTTCGGCGTTAACCAGAAACACCAGTCGACCCAAACCCTCCGCTTCCCCGCAAGGATTCATCTAACTGCTCTACAACCTCAAAGTTTCCAATAAACACAGGTAGAAAAACCATTTGGGCAATACGATCCCCATCTTTCACGGCAAAGGAATCTTTGCCGTGATTAATCACTGCGACCTGAATTTCACCCCGATAGTCTGAATCAATAACACCTACGCCATTAGCTAAGGCTAAGCCGTATTTTGAGGCAAGGCCGCTGCGAGCAAAAACAAAGGCTCCGACTCCCTCATGGGGAAGCTCAATCGCTATCCCGGTCGGTATCGTTACAATCTGTCCCTGCTCAACAACCAGTTCCTCGTCCAGTGCGGCCCGAAGGTCGACTCCCGCTGCTCCCGGTGTTGCGTATTTGGGGATATTCATTGACTTATTCTTTCTCACGCTGGTGATTTTCACAGTAATTGTACCCAATATCCTTACCTCCGTGTCTGTTAACTGCATACTTCAACATTCTAGATTAAAAGTTCAGGCAGGGTATTCTCCTACCTGAACTTTTGTTTCAATCTTCTGTCCAGCCGATTTTTTTATAGATATCTTCCAAACTAACTTCATGGCCTTCCGGTCCCAACATAAGGAGGCTGATGCTGTCCTTCTTCCATAAGCGATTCACAATCCTTTGGGCATCCTCCAAGGTTACTCGTTCCAGTTTCTCGACGACTTCTTCTGGTGAGATAATTCGGTTGTAGGTTAATTCAGTCTTGCCCAAACGACTCATCCGACTGTTCGCAGATTCTAGGCCTAAATATAATCCACCTTTGATTTGCGACTTTGTTCTATCAAGCTCAGACTGAGTGATGCCATTCCTCTTCATGTCTAAAATCTCTGCTAGCACGCATTCCACCACTTCCTGAGAATTAGAAGGGGTTGTCCCAGCGTAAATGGCAAACAATCCTGTGTCCACATAAGTGGAGTGGTAGGAGAAAACAGTATAAGCCATTCCCCGCTGTTCTCTGATCTCCTGAAACAATCGAGAACTTAACCCGCCCCCTAAGATGTTGTTGATGATATGCATGGGATAAAGATCCTCGTCCTCTTGACCTAAT
This sequence comes from Desulfitobacterium sp., assembly GCA_050251735.1. Taxonomy (GTDB): domain Bacteria; phylum Bacillota; class Desulfitobacteriia; order Desulfitobacteriales; family Desulfitobacteriaceae; genus Desulfitobacterium. The sequence goes on along the minus strand of JBFWMF010000020.1, from coordinate 57,452 downwards.
CCCGGGACACCTAGGATCAGATGCATCTGCTCTGTATCCTTGGTAATCATTTTTTGAACCTGTTTACCCTTAGGTGTACCCTCTAATACTCTTCTTCCTCCCCGTTTAAACTCTCCGTATAGGGGAACAAGTTTCTTTAAGACTTCATCATGCTTTATTTTCCCGGCAACAGCAATGACCAGATTATCTGGCGCATAGTGTTGGTCCATGTATGTTAGGATTTTTTCCCGACTTAGCTCCTTGATGCTTTCCTCGGTTCCTAGAATCGGCCTTCCCAAAGGATGGTCATTCCACACATAATCGGAAAACAAGTCATGGATAATTTCATCAGGAGAATCCTCATACATCTTTATTTCTTCAATAACAACTCGTTTTTCTTTTTCGATTTCGCTTTCATCGAATAAGGATTCGAAAAACATATCATTGAGGACATCCATAGCTAAATCTATATCTTCATCGAGAACCTTGGCGTAGTAGCAGGTATACTCCTTGGTTGTGAAGGCATTAAGTTGTCCCCCCACGGCTTCCAAGGATTCAGCAATATCTCTAGCCGTGCGATTCTTCGTTCCTTTGAAGAACATATGCTCAATGAAATGAGATATTCCCTCATATCCTGCTCTCTCGTCACGAGAGCCTGCTCCTACCCATATTCCCACTGCGACTGAACGTACATAATCGATTTCCTCTGTGATGATGCGAACTCCATTAGGCAATTCCGTTTTTTGATACACTCTCTTCACTTCCCCTCTATGAGATTCGTCAGTCTCCCTTTTAGATCCCAGCCGTCAAATATCTCCGCTCGACATTCCGCATACAATAGTGTGCTACCTAACTTTTTCTCGTTTAACCACACCTCGTAAACGCCGATTTCTTCGCCACCGTCAATGGGGAGATGAGAATCCCTTGTCCATTGAATTTTCTTTTCTATCTTCTCCTCATCTTTCTTAAGGACACTTACCTGCAAGGGCTGCTGCACAGATGCCATTAAGGGCTCAGAGCCCTCCCGAGAGACATCGACAACATCTCCTGCTTGAGCGATCGTAATCGTTTCTGTATATGAAAAGCCCCATTCCAATAACTTTTGGGCGTCTCCAAAGCGATTCGGGGCATTTAGAACCACAGCAATCAGCTGACGACCATCCTTGGTCGCGGCTGCTACTAGACACTTGCCTGCCGCAGTGGTGGTCCCTGTCTTCACTCCGTCAGTATAGGGGTAATTCCATAATAATTTATTGGTATTTCTTAAATTCATAAAAAAGTCAGGCTCAATAAAATGAATCTCCGTCTCTTTTAGTCGTGTAATCGAGGTAAAGGCGGGGATTTGTAGCCCATAACGTGCCATAAGCGCCAAATCATAGGCTGTTGAATAGTGATTCTTGTTAGGCAAGCCATTGGTATTGACAAAATGGGTGTTTTTTGCCCCGATCAGAAAAGCTTTTTGATTCATAAGCCGTACAAAATCTTTTTCAGTTCCGGCAATCTGCTCCCCAATTGCCACACAGGCATCGTTTCCTGATTTCACCATGGCTCCTGTAATCAGTTCATAGAGGAGTATCTTCTCCCCAGGGTCCAAATGAATGGTGGATTCACCAACCGCGGCCGCCTTTTCGCTCACAACAACTAATTCATCAGGTCTTCCTAATTCGAGTCCTAGAATAGCTGTTAAAATTTTTGTCGTACTGGCTGGAGGTCGTTGTTTATGAGCATTTTTATTATAAAGAGTCTCGCCAGTAGTAGCATCCATGAGAATAGCTGCGTCCGCACTAATACTAATCGAATGGGCCTCAATTAATCCATGATTGACTTCTTCAGTTTGAGCGAACACAGGCCCACCATAGATTCCTAAACCGATTATTGAAGTAAAAACGCAAAGCAAGGCTTGCGTCCAGTTCCGCCTCACCATTCTACCACCTCACTTTTAAGTCTATGAGGTAGTATTTCCGACTCCTGTCAATGTTATCAGTTCATTTATTGTAATGAATTGGAATCCTTGATTGGCGAGTTGTCCTAAAATATTCGGCAAAGCTTTCACCGTATTTTCTTTTGGGTGCATTAATACAATTGCACCCAAATGGGTCGGCTTGATCCCAAATCGTACAGCTGGATCAACGATCCGTTGGGTAATAACCTCCGGGGTGCTTTCTGGGCGCCAATCGACTGTATCTAATGTCCATAGGATGGTGGTATAACCAAGGTTTCCAGCTGCTTTGAGACCTGAGGCTCCTCTTTCACCATAGGGCGGAGCATAATACTTGGTCTTCTGCCCAGTAATCTCCTGAATAATGCTTTCTGTCTTGAGGATCTCTTCTTGATTGGCCTGAATTGATAGCTGGTCAGGATGAGGATGGGAATAACCATGATTCTCAATAGCATGTCCTCGAGCCTGAATCTCTTTGACCAGCTCGGGATTATTTTTAGCCCAGCGACCGGTAAGGAAAAAACTAGCTTTGGCATGATGTTGCTCTAAGACTTCCAGTATAGCGGGTAGATATTCTCCACCCCAGTCTACATTGATGGTTAGGGCTATGACTTTTTGCTCAGTTTTCACTTGCTCGATAGGTAGCGGAAGGTTCGCTACTATCCCTATCACTCGCTGATGAATCAGCAAGCTAACCGCCAAGATCAGCACAAGGCCGAAAATCTTTAAATTCTTAAAAGAAACCCTAAAAACATGCATTCGTCTACCCCCCTTCCTTTAAGGTTATGCGAGGGGAGACGAATGCAGAATATTTCCGAAGGACTTCTTTAACTATTCCTTCTTATGTGGGGACATTCCCATTAGGTTTGGGTAGTGCTTCTTTGCGTGATAGATTCAAGCGACCCTGTTTATCAATACCTGTAGCCTTTACGAGGATTTCGTCTCCTTCTTTAACGACATCTTCTACCTTCTCAACGCGGTTATGGGCTAGTTGAGAAATATGAACGAGTCCTTCCTTACCGTTAAGGCCCAGTACACCAGGGATGACCTCTACGAAAGCTCCAAAGTCCATAACGCGAGTTACGCGACCATTATAGATTCGCCCAACTTCCACTTCTTGTGTGAGGGCTTGGATGATCTTAAGGGCTTTATCACCGGCTTCGCCATCAACTGCCGAAATAAAGACACGGCCATCATCTTCGATATCAATCTTAACACCGGTTTCGTCAATGATTTTCTTGATGGTTTTGCCTCCAGGTCCAATAACCTCACGAATCTTATCGGGATGAATCGATGAGGAGATGATTCTGGGTGCATAAGGAGAAAGTTCGGCACGAGGGTTTTCGATTACGGATAACATTTTATCCAAGATAAAGAGTCGACCCGCTTTTGCTTGAGTAAGAGCTCTCTCCAAAATCTCTCGGGATACACCTTTGATTTTAATATCCATTTGTAAGGCTGTGACACCTTGACTGGTTCCCGCTACCTTAAAGTCCATATCTCCATCATGGTCTTCCATGCCTTGGATATCAGACAGAATAGCGATATGATTCTCTTCATTAATCAAGCCCATGGCAATACCCGCTACTGGGGCCTTAATCGGAACTCCTGCATCCATCAGAGATAAGGTACTTCCGCAGACCGAAGCCATGGAGCTGGAGCCATTGGATTCCAGAACCTCAGATACTAAACGGATGGTATAAGGAAATACGTTCTCATCGGGAATCACCGGTACGAGAGCACGTTCTGCTAAGGCACCATGACCAATTTCCCGGCGGCCGGGTCCACGCATGGGGCGAGTTTCGCCAACGCTATAGGGAGGGAAATTATAATGATGCATATAACGTTTAGATTCTTCTAAGCCCAATCCGTCTAAGATTTGTTCATCACCCACAGCTCCTAAAGTAGCTACCGTGAGTACTTGGGTTTGCCCCCGTGTAAACAGACCTGTGCCATGGGTTCTCGGCAAGATACCAACATCTACACTGATAGGGCGAATCTCATCTAAAGCCCGCCCATCAGGCCGAATATGTTCAACGGTAATTAAGCGGCGGACAATTTTATGTACAAAGTCTTCTAATATCCTATTGATAGTTTTCGAATCCTCAGGAAATTGCTCGGCAAAGTGTTCCAAAGCCGCTTCCTTAACTTGTCGAATGGCTTCTTCTCTTGCTTTCTTTTCTTCCGTACGAACTGCCTGATCCATTTTATCATAAGCGAATTCTCTGACCGCTATGACAATGTCTTCCGGAAGCTGTGGGGCTACAACTTCTTGCTTGGGCTTAGCCAAATTCTTTTCGAGTGCTTCCCGGCGATAATCCTCTAAAAACTCGGCGATGCGCTGGATTTCTCGATGACCAAACATAATGGCTTCCAGCATGAGAGCTTCGGATACCTCTTGAGCTCCTGCTTCGACCATCATAACTGCATCTTTGGTTCCAGCAACAGTAAGGTGCATCACGCTCTTTTCGGATTGCTCTACTGTGGGGTTAATAATCAATTCTTCCCCGATCAGGCCTACCGTTACGGCAGCTACTGGTCCCTCAAAGGGAACATTAGAAATCGTTAATGCTGCTGAAGCCGCATTGATTCCCGTAATATCCGATGCACAGTCTTGGTCTACAGACATCACTTGAGCCACAACCTGAACATCATTGCGGTAACCTTCTGGGAATAGAGGACGAATCGGACGGTCGATGAGGCGAGCGGAAAGAATAGCCTTTTCACTAGGGCGTCCCTCGCGTTTAATAAATCCTCCGGGAATCTTACCGGCAGCATAGAGTCTTTCTTCAAACTCAACGGTCAAAGGAAAAAAATCAATACCTTCTCTTGGTTGAGAACTTCCGGTAGCAAATGCTGAAACAACTGTATCTCCATACCGACAGAAAATAGCGCCACCTGCTTGTTTGCCGATTTTCCCTGTTTGAAAGGTCATGGTTCGGCCGCCGACCTGAATCGAACGTTCAAATACTTCCTGTTGCACTGTGGAACCTCCTTAATTCACTCATACTCTTTTTCATTCTTAACTTGAACCATCTTCGACATTTTCTTATTATTTCCTGCATTTTGATTAAAAAAACTAGTCTTTATATATAAAAAAGAGAAGCAGAAAACTGCCTCTCTCTTCTCTCCATTTTTCGGGTTAGACTCGCCGGGATTAACGGCGTAAGCCAAGGTCAGAAATAATTTGACGATAGCGATTGAAATCTGTGTCCTTAAGATAGTTAAGCAGGGCACGACGTTTTCCGATCATCTTAAAGAGACCACGACGGGAATGATGGTCCTTTTTATGAGTCTTGAAGTGCTCTGTTAAATACGCAATACGTTCGGAAAGTAACGCAATTTGTACTTCCGGTGAACCAGTATCACCTTCGTGTTGTTGGAACTTCGCAATAAGTTCTTGTTTCTTTTCTGGTGTCATCATGAGTAATCTACCTCCAATAATTTAATCGCCTGCTGCCCAGGGTTGCGACGGAGAACGCGATCCCGAGCGAGCGGTTCACATGTTCTCATGTATTTTACAAGAAAAATTGTAATTTGTAAAGTTGTAGCGAAAATAAACCTAAGAAACTCTTTAGCTGCGACCTTAAGTGGCGCTAAGAGACTGATGATGCTCGCTTGTCATGCCGTGTAGTGTTCTTTTTACGTTTTGGGCGTCCCGCTCGAGCTGCACCTTTAATTCTTCAATACCGGAAAATTTCCGCTCGTCGCGAATCTTCTCTTCACAGAACAAGGCAAGCTCCAGACCATAAAGATCTCCGCAGAAATCAAAAAAATGAACTTCTACAGTAAGGGCATAATCCTCATGAAAAGTAGGCTTCATTCCAATATTCATCATGCCTTGTACAATCCGCCCCTCTATCTCAGCCCAGACTGCATAGACCCCACGTTTGGGTATCAGCAAATCATCAAACACCTTTAGATTTGCCGTGGGATAGCCTAATTGGCGACCGCGTTTTTCGCCTTCCACCACAATTCCACATAGGCTATGAGCCCTTCCTAAGAGCTTCTTTGCTGCTGACATATCTCCACTTAGTAAGGCCTTACGGATAGCTGTAGACGAAATTACTTTGCCGTTAAGAGTCTGAGGTTGCAGCACACTGACCTCAAACCCGTATTCTTGACCATAACGCTGCAAATCCTCGGGGGTTCCCTTCCCAAAGGCTCCAAATGAGTAGTTAAAACCCACGACAAGATGAACTACATTGAGCTTGACGAGGATATCCTTGACAAACCCCTCAGGAGAGGTTTCTGCCATCTCCCTTGTGAAAGGCATTAGATACACTCGGTCCACACCTATTTCTGAAAATAAGCGTAATTGTTCCTTTTGCGTCGTCAAAAAACCCATGACACGCTCCGGAAATAGCAACTTCAAGGGGTGAGGTTCAAAAAGTAAAACCGCAAGCTCTACCCCTTTTTGAGTCGCTTGATATAAACCGCTTTGTAGTAAGCGTTGATGTCCTAAATGCACTCCATCAAAATTCCCCAAGGCCAGCACACACTGGTTTTCAAGGCTTGATGGAAATTCTCGTATGATTTGCATATATCCCAACCTAACTTTACCTTAGTCGATACATTATTTATAGAGGATGATCAAAAAGATGCATCGAATCCATCAAAAAACTTTGTGGGGACATAGTTGCTGCTCTCTCCAAATACCTATCCCCAAAAAATCCCCTTCACTAAACACCTGGACTTCCATCCCCTCAACACCTTGGGTCTTTTCCTCAACTTGATTCTTCGCTGTAGAAAGTCCATTGCGGAAAGCTGTAGCTCGTTGGGGAGGTAAACTCACACGTGGTAATTCCAAAACCTTCGGCAAAGGAATTAAAAAAGAATAATCTTCTCTATCCATACACTCTTGGATTGACTCTAGGGATATGCTGTCTTCAATATGAAAGGGTCCCGAGCGGAGTCGGACAAGGCCTGACATATGGGCTCCACACCCAAGAGCTATTCCCATATCATGACAAAGCGTTCGCATATATGTCCCTTTGGAGCAATCCACCTCAAAAACAGCTTTGGGAAACTCTTCCGCCGTCCATTCCTTAAGATCAATCCGACCGATGCAAATTTCTCGAGATTTTCTCTCTACTTCTACCCCTTGACGAGCCAATTCATAAAGACGTTTCCCCTGATGCTTGACTGCGGAGAACATAGGAGGAATCTGTTGAATCGAACCACTAAAGGCCGGGATGATACTTCGAAAATCCATTTCGCTAACTTGGGTCGGTTTTATATTTAATATTTCACCTGAAGCATCCTGGGTATCCGTTGTGATCCCAAAGGTTATCTCACAACGGTAGGACTTTCCTTGAGTCGTAAGATATTCAGCCAAACGAGTTGCTTTCCCCACGCAGATAGGCAATACACCCATTACATCGGGGTCAAGGGTACCCGTGTGCCCAATCCTACGGGTGCTTAGTATCCTCCGTAAGCGAACGACGACATCGGAGGATGTCATACCCACCGGTTTAAGAACATTAGCAACTCCGTCCAAGGGCCAGTTCCTCCTCAACCTTCTGCACAAGTAGCTTCTGAGCCTCTTCTAAAGGCATATCAAGGGTACATCCAGCAGCCCGCTTATGCCCTCCGCCACCAAAGTGACTGGCAATCTTATTCACATCAAGCCAGCGGTTTGAGCGGAGGCTCACCCGAATAATAGAGGAATTGACTTCCTTCATTAGTGCGGCTACTTCAACCCCTTCAAGGGTCCGTGCATGATCGATAAGGCCTTCGCCCAAGCTTTCCTCCGCACCAATTTCTTCAAAATCAACCTTGTGCAAAGTCATCATGGCAAACTGTCCTTGCGCCAAAATTTGTAACTGATTCAGACCACGACGAAGCAGTTCTAGTTTCGCCTGAGGAGTTCTGTCAAACACATGATGGTGGATATCCGCAAAATTAATTCCTGAATCCATCAACTCTCCGGCGATCTGATGAGTCTTCGATGTGGTATTTGAATACTTAAACGATCCGGTATCCGTCAGAATCGCGGTATACAGATTTGTTGCAATATCTTGGGTTAGATTTACGTCAAGCAAGCGTATCAATGCATAAACAATTTCACCGGTTGCACTAGCCTGGCTATCAACCCAATTGATATGGCCAAAATTCTGATTAGAAATATGATGATCTAAGTTCAGAATTAGGGAATCTGACGGAAAAGCTTCATTTTCTAGTTTAACTCGCTGTAAGTCCGTACAATCCACAAAAAGCAAGATTTCGGGAAAAGGAGCAGGCAGCTCCGTTTGAATCTTTTCCACCCCTGGTAAAAAACTCAGGTTCCGAGGAATCGGGTCGGAGTTGTACATATAAACTTCTTTTCCTAAAGCTTCTAACGCTAAGCCCAGTCCCAACATCGAACCGATGCAATCTCCATCAGGGGATACATGGGAGAAAAGCGCCACTTTTGACGCTTTTCTTAACTCCTCAGCCATTTGGTTAGCTATTCTATTCGTCATGGGATTCGCCCTCATTAGCGGGTTCCTCATGCTTGACCCCTCGGAGTAGTTGTGCAATATGAGCTCCATGCTCAATGGAGGTATCATATTTGAATACAATTTCCGGTGCGTAACGCAAACGAACCCTTTTGCCGATCTCACTGCGGACAAAGCCCGCCGCACTCTTCAAGGCATCCATAGAGTCTTTGGCTGCTTGAGAATCACCCAAGACGCTCACATAGACTTTAGCACTGCCAAGATCATCGGCAACGTCGACACTAGTTACAGTGACAAAGCCGATGCGAGGGTCCTTAAGATCTTCCCGAATTAACTGAGATATTTCATGTTTCAAGGTCTCTGCGAGTCTACTCGAACGATGTTTAGCCATGTGATCTCCCTCCATAGGAGTGATTATAGTTGTCGTTTAACTTCTTCCATGATAAAGGCTTCGATTATATCTCCCTCTTTTATATCATTGAAGTTTGCTACCCCAATACCGCATTCATAACCTTCCACAACTTCTTTAGCATCATCTTTAAAGCGTCTTAGAGATTCCAATTCGCCTTCATGAATAACGATACTATCGCGAATCACACGAATCTTAGAGTGCCGTGTAATCTTCCCGTTGAGGACATAGGATCCAGCCACTGCTCCCACTTTAGGTACCTTGAAGACTTGGCGAACTTCCGCCCTGCCTTGGACTACCTCTTTAAAGTCGGGGTCCAGCATTCCTGTCATGGCAGCCTTAACGTCTTCAATAGCATCATAGATGACGCGATAAAGGCGCATATCAACTCCTTGCAGTTCTGCTGTAGCTTTCGTATTGGCATCGGGACGGACATTAAACCCAATAATAATGGCATTAGAAGCCGCAGCCAGCATAATATCGGTTTCAGTAATGGCTCCTACTCCGCCATGGATCGGGTTAACGCGCACTTCACTGGTGGACAACCGAAGAAGGGATTGCTTCAAGGCTTCAATTGAACCCTGAACGTCAGCTTTAATGATGACATTCAACTCTTTGACTTCTCCCTCTTTGATTCGATCAAAGAGGTCTTCCAAGCTTACCTTGGAAATCTGCCGAACTTCCTCAGCTTTACGCTCATTGGCGCGTGCTTCAGCAATCTGGCGGGCATGTTTTTCGTCTTCCACAACATGAAAGACTTGACCGGCAATGGGAACTTCGTTAAGTCCTTGAACTTCTACCGGCATGGATGGTCCAGCCTTCTTCACCCGGCGTCCCTTGTCATCCACCATGGCTCGAATTCGACCGAAGGTAGCGCCTGCCAGAATCATATCCCCAACATTCAATGTCCCTTTAGAAACGAGCATAGTGGCAACAGGTCCCTTACCTTTATCGAGCTCCGCTTCAATCACTGTTCCTGTAGCGATTCGATTAGGGTTTGCCTTGAGCTCTTTGACTTCAGCTACAAGAAGGATCATCTCTAAGAGCTGTTCAATATTCGTGCGAGCTTTAGCCGAAACTGGAACCGCGATGGTATCACCGCCCCATTCTTCGACCACTAGCCCATACTCCGTTAGTTCTTGCTTCACTCGGTCCGGATTAGCGTCTTCCTTATCCATCTTATTGATTGCTACAATAATCGGAACATCAGCTGCTTTAGCATGATTGATGGCCTCGATGGTTTGAGGCATAACCCCATCATCCGCTGCTACAACTAGGACAGCGATATCGGTTACTTGAGCCCCACGTGCGCGCATAGCTGTGAAAGCTTCGTGTCCTGGGGTGTCAAGGAAGGTAATCTTTTGTCCTTTGATCTCAACCTGATATGCACCAATATGCTGGGTAATTCCACCGGCCTCGGACGCTGTGACATTGGCTGCGCGAATGGCGTCAAGGAGTGAAGTCTTGCCATGGTCAACATGACCCATAACTGTGACAACAGGTGGGCGAGGGCGCAAATCAGCCTCATTATCCACAATCTCTTCAACGACTGAGATTGGCTTCTCAACCTTTACTTCAACCGTTACTCCCATTTCCCCGGCGATGATCACTGCAGTTTCTGAATCAATCTCTTGATTGATGGTTGCCATAACGCCCAGGTCCATCAACTTCTTAATGATTTCCCCAGATTTGCGGCTCATTCTCGAGGCTAACTCTTGAACTGTAATACTCTCTGGAATGACAATATGCTTGGGCGCCGTGTCACGAACTTCACGCTGTGCTGGTCTCATACGACGTCTATTATTCCGTGGTGAACGTATTTCTTTTTCCATCTCTTTTTTGCGTTCAAAATTGCGATCTATTGGTTTCTTCTTATCAGCAATTTGACGTTTAGGCGGTTGTTCTACTGCTGGTGTACCGGGGGTTGCCGGTGGTCTTTGAGGTGGGCGTTGTCCTTGGGGCCTGCCATCCATTCCAGGACGTTGCCCTTGCGGACGGCCTTCCATTCCTGGTGGACGCTGTCCCTGGGGACGACCCTGCATTCCTGGTGGACGTTGTCCTTGCGGACGGCCCTCCATTCCTGGTGGTCGTTGTCCTTGCGGACGGCCTTCCATTCCTGGTGGTCGTTGTCCTTGCGGACGGCCTTCCATTCCTGGTGGTCGTTGCCCTTGCGGACGGCCTTCCATTCCTGGTGGGCGTTGCCCTTGCGGACGGCCTTCCATTCCTGGTGGGCGTTGTCCTTGCGGACGGCCTTCAGCTCCTACCGGACGTTGTCCTTGCGGACGGCCTTCCATTCCTGGTGGGCGTTGTCCTTGCGGACGGCCTTCCATTCCCGGTGGGCGTTGTCCTTGCGGACGGCCTTCCATTCCTGGTGAGCGTTGTCCTTGCGGACGACCTTCCATTCCTGGTGGACGTTGTCCTTGCGGACGGCCTTCAGCTCCTACCGGACGTTGTCCTTGCGGACGGCCTTCAGCTCCTACCGGACGTTGTCCTTGCGGACGGCCTTCCATTCCTGGTGGGCGTTGTCCTTGCGGACGACCTTCAGCTCCTACCGGACGTTGTCCTTGCGGACGACCTTCCATTCCTGGTGGGCGTTGTCCTTGCGGACGGCCTTCAGCTCCTACCGGACGTTGTCCTTGCGGACGACCTTCCATTCCTGGTGGGCGTTGTCCTTGCGGACGGCCTTCAGCTCCTACCGGACGTTGTCCTTGCGGACGGCCTTGCGGCCTCGCTGCCTGTGAACCTTGAGAATTGCCACGATCTCCTTCTCCTGAACCTTGAGCCGGGCTACTCTTCTCCAGTGTTGGTGCAGATTTTCCAGGATCCGAAACTTGTTCTTTACTGTGCGGCTTTTGAGTCCGCAGCTGATTGGCATCTGCATTTTCTACGGCACTCAAATGGTTTTTTACATCTACACCTATAGTTTTCAGGCGACTCATCACTTCTTTACTACTTAGATTTAATTCCTTGGCTAATTCATGAACACGTATACTCAAAATACCACCCCCACATATTCAGCACGTATAAACTTTCCAGGCGTCAACTCCTTATCTTTAAGATGGCCTTAGCAAAGCCATCATCCATTACCAAAACCGTAGATCTCGGGGAAAGCCCAATGGCCACTCCTAAGTCTAGTTTAGTTCCTATAATCATAACAGGCAAGCGCAGGTCTTCCGCCCATTGTTGATACTTTTTATGTGTTCCTTGAGCATCCTCTGCCAAAATAAGAAGGTGTCCCTTCCTTTTTTTCAGCATAGCCTCAACCTGTGATTCACCAGAGGTGATTTTTCCCGCTCTTCTGGCCAGACCTAAGAGTGAGTAGATTCGATCTATCACGAACCGCCCAACTTCCTTTCTAATTCCTCAATCACTTGGGGAGATAGCTCAAGTTCCAGGGCTTTCTGGAAGCGTTTCCCTTTAACTGCCGCTTTGAAGCAATCTACTTGCGGGCAAATGTATGCGCCACGTCCATTCCGTTTGCCAGTGGGGTCAAGCTCTATCGTTCCTTCTGGTGTACGAACTACACGGATAAGTTCCTTCTTCGGTTTCATTTCTTGACAGCCCAAACACATTCTCTGCGGAATTTTGCGTGCCTTCATAGCATTTACCTACCTTTTTCCTTTGCTTTTTTTCTTATTCTCCTTGCGGCTGTTTTTTTCATCGGCCTCAAAGTATTTCTGCATCGACCGGTCTCGTTCTGTCAGCTTTTCTTCCTTAGTACTTGACTCAGTGTAAGTAACATCCTCACCAGAATTAGTCACTTCTGCTATTGACGGCTCTTCATAGCCTCCATACCCTGCTTTGGGATCATAGCCCTCGTTTTCGTTGTAAGGAAGACTCCCATCAACGGATTCATTAGGCTCTGAATACACAGCTTTCTCATCGTACGCTAATTCATCCTCATCGTCCTCGGAGTACTCTGGGTTTTCCACGTATTCGGCATTCTCATCATATTCATCGTAGTCATCATATTCTTCGTAATCCTCGTACTCATATTCGGCGAATTCGTCATATTCCTCGTATTCACCTAGATCTTCATTCGTCTCAGGAATAAGATTCTGAGCATAAGCTTGGGATTCGCTCTTGATATCGATCTTCCAATTGGTTAATTTTGCGGCTAAGCGGGCATTTTGCCCTTCTTTACCAATTGCTAAGGATAGTTGATAGTCAGGAACAACCACTAAGGCGACTTTTTCATTGGGTTTTGGATAAACGCCGACTACTTTAGCCGGAGAGAGGGCATTGGCTACGAATTCCTCAGGATAGGTTGAGTAATTTACAATATCGATCTTTTCGCCCTTCAATTCTGTGACGATGGTTTGAACGCGACTACCCTTAGGCCCAACACAAGCCCCTACAGGATCTACGTTGGGATCTCTAGAAAATACGGCGATCTTGGAACGAGCACCAGCTTCACGGGACACTCCCTTGATCTCTACTAAGCCATCATGGATTTCCGGCACTTCTAATTCGAATAAACGTTTAATTAGGCCAGGATGAGTACGAGATAACATCACTTGCGGACCCTTGGTGGTTTTCTTTACTTCAACTACGTAAGTTTTAATCCGCTCATAAGGTTGATACGTCTCGCCAGGTATTTGTTCTTGGGTTGTTAAGATTGCTTCTACTTTGCCTAAGTCCACAATCACGTTTTTCTGGTCATAACGTTGAACAATCCCAGTGACGATATCTCCTTCTCTGTTGATGTATTCATCATAAATCATGCCACGTTCAGCTTCGCGGATTCTTTGGACAACGACTTGCTTAGCTGTTTGTGCGGCAATGCGCCCAAACTCACGAGGAGTAACTTCATATTCTACAACATCATCGATCGTATAGTTAGGTTCAATATTCCGGGCATCCTCTAAACTCACCTGAGTCCTTGCGTCTTCAACCTCTTCAACGACATTTTTGCGAGCAAATACCTTGAACTCACCGGTAGCTCGGTCGATATGTACTCGAACATTCTGTAATGAAGCAAAGTTTTTCTTATAGGCAGATATTAGAGCTGCTTCAATAGCTTCAAACAAAATATCCGCTGAGATCCCCCGTTCTTTCTCCAATTCATGGAGGGCCTCAATGAACTCCATATTCATTTTTTATTCTTCCCCCTTATATTAAGTTTTAAAAACATTACCCTACAAAGTCTCAGGCTATGCTTAGAATTCAAAGGTTAAATTTGCCTTCTCTACTATGGTTCTAGGAATGACTACTTTTTCCTTTTTATACTCAAGCACGATGTCATCTTCAATCAAACCTACGAGATACCCGGTAAATTCTTGATATCCTTGAAAAGGTTCCTTGGTCAACACACGTACCAGTTTCCCTTTAAAACGTTCAAAGTCTTCATCCTTCTTCAGTGGGCGTTCCAATCCCGGTGAAGACACCTCAAGCATATAAGCTTGAGTAATGGGATCATTTTTATCTAAAACTTCACTTACTAAATGACTTACATTCGTACAATCATCAATATCGACACCGTTTTCTTTATCGATGTAAATACGGAGATACCAATGGGCACCTTCCTTGACATATTCGATATCAACCAGTTCAAGCCCTTGTTCGGTTATAACCGGAGTAATAATCGCCTCAACCTGTTCTATAATGGATTTTCCCATAGCCATCCTCCTATTATTTTATAACCACTATCTCTAGTGTTGCGAAGGTTACGATGAGTTATACAAAACAAAGGAAAGAGTGGGTTCAAGACCCACTCCTTTTCTGCATATAAATTTCTCTTCATTAAACTATAGCATATAGCCTTAGGTTGTGCAAGCTATTTAATTATTTCTTAGCGAGCATTGCTTTGGTATAACCTAAATATTCTATTCTTGCTCGATGTCCAGTGAGCCTAACCGTCGCTTCGCTATGGTTTTCTCTCCTTGGACCCTATCTTCTTTCGCTTCTCCTGCCTTTCCTGCCTTATTTTTCTGTTCAGGATAAAACTCCGTCAGATGCTTCCAAAAGCGTTTGGGCATGAAGTTCATACGGCAACGGGGATTATTTCTGCTTTCAATGGCAATCGTCTTATAGAACTGCTGCCATAGTCGGCGGTATTCTGCTTCCTTTTCCTCCGGCTCCGGCAATTCCCAATCATCCACAGCGACAATTTCCACTCGGCCTCCTTGATGAACGAGAGCTACTTTGTGTGTCTTGTCAAAAATCATAAAGACTTCGTTGCCAAAACGGTTGGAGAAGTGAGTCGCTAAAAGTGGCAAAACAAAATTTCGAGGTTCGATTATGGCAACTAAAGCTTCGTTGTAAACAGAAAAACGGACAAACCCTTTGAGGCGATGGCTTTCAAAGGTTAAGTTCTGCATTGCTTTTTGCAAGGCGTTCACATAATCATCAGTCAGCATCCCCATGACCTTCCCGCCCACCTTGTATCCCAGCCTTAGAAAATAGAAAATCAAACGTTCCTTATGTAAAGCACAGGTTAGGAAAGCAAGCTTCACCAGTTCTTGAGCTTCCTGTGAAATCTTGATGGGGATGGATTCATAGACCCGCTGGGCCTTATGATCATCCGTCTCAATGTATTTGATAATATCAAAGAGGCCGGGTTGGCCTTCGGGTGGGAGAATATCGAGAGGAATTTCCTTTTGCTCATAGCTTTCGAATACACAGCATAGGAGCCCCTCAAAGCTTCCATCATATTTGTAGACTAAAGTTGACCCGTCAGACACTGAACCACATCCTCTCGAGAAATGGGCGGCTCTTCAAACAAGGACAGCTGCTGGTGAGCTTGAGAAGGCAGACTGGCGATGACACGCTCAGACATCAGGGCTTGCATCACATTATGGGGAGCTAATTTAAGTCCCTCAAGGGTCTTTCCTTTACATAGAATAAAATACTGGGCACGCTTGAGCACAACACCCAATTTCTTCAATCCCGTGAAATCAAGGGGGGATATTTTCCGCGCGCGCAAAATCCGTCGGGCACTGGTGACGCCGATGCCCGGTACGCGCAGAAGTATTTCATATGGAGCTTGGTTGATTTCGACCGGAAACTGGTCCATATGATTAAGGGCCCAGTTGCACTTAGGATCGACCTCCAGATTAAAATTCGGATGGCTTTCATCCAATAATTCTTGTGCTTGGAAACCGTAGAACCGCAAGAGCCAATCCGCTTGATAAAGGCGATGCTCTCGCATCAACGGTGGTTTGGCCGAAACGGCCGGCAATAGGCTGTGTTCGGCTACCGGAATGTAGGCCGAGAAAAATACCCTTTTCAGCTGATACTTATTGTAGAGCCCTTCCGCTAGGGTCAAAATCTTATAATCCGTATCCGGTGTTGCACCGACGATGAGCTGGGTACTTTGACCTGCTGGGACGAACTTTTGTGCATGGCGATATTTGACCAGATCCGTAGAATTCTCCGCAATTTTACCTTTAATGAGACCCATCGGCCGGAGAATAGACTCCTTGCTCTTATCGGGAGCCAAAAGTCTTAAGCTTTCCTGGGAGGGAAGCTCGATATTAATGCTCACCCGGTCTGCCAGATATCCCAGCCGGGTCAGAACTTCATTATCGGTACCGGGAATTGCCTTGACATGAATATATCCTGCAAATCGGTATTCTTCACGCAATAGTTCTAAGGTCCGAATTAAAAGCTCAGAAGTATAGTTCGGATCTTTAATGACTGCCGAGCTTAAAAATAACCCTTCAATATAGTTGCGACGATAAAAGTTAATCGTAAGCTCTGCAAGCTCACGGGGCGTAAAGGCTGCTCGGGGAATATCATTGGAGCTGCGATTGATACAATATTTACAGTCATAGGCGCAGATATTGGTCAGCAAAACCTTGAGAAGAGAGATACACCGTCCATCGGCTGCAAAGCTATGACATATCCCAGCGGCTTCAGCACTGCCAATGCTTCCTGAACTGCCCCTCCGCTCCACTCCGCTTGAGGTACAAGCTACATCATATTTTGCTGAATCTGCCAGTATGGTCAGTTTATCAAATATGTCCATGTCCATCCCCTCCATTAGGATAAGAATATACCAGAACATATATTCTTTCAAGGGGATTGTATGTTCTCTAAACATTAATTGTAAGGGGTGAGCCCTAGGCCTCACAAGCCTTAACCATCTATATTAATAAGAACTCAAGATAAATATTGCACATTATTCATAAAATGGCGTAGCAAGACTATCAAGATTAGTTTTATGAATATAAACTAAGGAATAAAAATAACTCCAACATCTAAGATGTTGGAGTTATTTTTATTGGATCTGACATTGTATAAAACTTACTTATTACATATTACTTACTGCTTCCCGAATAATCCCCTGCACACGACCAGCCAGCTCTTCGACTTTGACGAGCTGCATTTCTCCGGTCTTGCGATCCCGGAGCTCGACTTCTCCGTTAGCGAGGGTCTTACTACCTACGGTGACCCGCAGTGGATAGCCCACAAGGTCCGCATCCTTGAATTTCACGCCAGGACGCTCATCCCGGTCATCCAGAACAGCCTCTACGCCAAGTTTTTGAAGCTCTTGGTATAGTTTTTCGCCGGTTTCACGAACTTGATCGTCCTTCATGCTCACCGGGACCACAATCACATGATAAGGAGCAATGGGGATGGGCCAGATGATTCCATCTTTATCATTGTTTTGCTCAATGGCCGCCGCCATGGTACGGCTGACTCCGATACCGTAGCAACCCATGACACAGGGGTGCTCCGCGCCATTCTCATCTAAGAATACGGCGTTGAGGGCTTTGGAGTACTTGGTTCCCAGCTTAAAGACTTGACCGACTTCGATGCCTCGTGCTTCTTTGAGCGGGCTGCCGCATTTGGGACAGGGCTCTCCAGCTTCCACCATGCGCAGATCTAGAATCTGATCAATGCGGAAATCCTTCTCTGGCACAGCATCCACATAATGCTTGTCCTCTGCATTAGCGCCACAAACAGCCTTAACCATCAACGGTACTTCTAGATCAGCGACTACCTTTAAATCCTTGGGTGCACCTACAGGGCCTACAAAACCAGGTTCACAACCCAGTGTTTCAAGCACAGCCTCGGGGCTGGCCAGCTGCAAGTTGATAAAGGGGCCGAGGGCGTTGTTCACTTTAATTTCATTGATTTCCCGGTCGCCGCGAACGAGGACAAGGAAGAGCTTATCATCACCTTGATAAAGAAGCGATTTAACTAGATCGCTCTTTTGCACGCCCAGGAATTCTGCTACCTGCTCGATGGTCTTAGTTCCTGGTGTATCAACGCTAAGGCAAGCACCGGTAGGCGCTGCACTAGCCACAGTCGTAGGCTTACATTCAGCCTTCTCCACATTAGCAGCATAATCGCAATCCGGGCAATAGACGACGGCAGCTTCACCTGATTCAGCTAAAACCATGAATTCGTGGGTGCCGCCTGTGCCTCCGATAGCTCCCGCATCTGCCTCAACAGGACGGAAGGTTAAGCCGCAACGGGTAAAGACACGAGTATAAGCATCATACATTTTTTTATAGCTCTCAGCCAAACCCGCTTCATCCCTGTCAAACGAATAGAGATCCTTCATGATAAATTCCCGACCACGCATTAAGCCGAAGCGAGGACGTCGCTCATCCCGGTATTTGTTTTGTATCTGATACAGCAGCAAGGGCAATTGCTTATAGGAACGGACTTCTCCCCGCACCAAATCGGTAATGATTTCTTCATGGGTTGGTCCTAGGCAAAACTCTCGATTGTGGCGGTCATTGAGGCGCATCAGCTCCTGTCCGTAAATATCCCAGCGACCGCTCTCCTTCCATAGCTCAGCAGGCTGAATAATCGGGAGTAAGACTTCTTGTCCTCCCTTGGCGTCCATTTCTTCTCTGACGATTTGCTCAATTTTACGCAATACACGTAAGCCTAAGGGCAAGTAGGTATAGATACCGGCAGCGGCTTTACGAATTAACCCTGCCCTAACCAGCATCTGATGACTAACAATTTCCGCCTCGGCAGGAACCTCCCGCAGGGTCGGATTAAGGATTTGGCTTACACGCATTAATGTTCATCCTTTCCATACTGTTTCACATAATTCTCTATTTCTTGGAGCAAAGCGGGCAACAGCTCTTCTTCAGATAAACGGGCGACAATCTCCCCTTTTTTAAAGAGTAGTCCCATCCCTTTGCCACCGGCTATGCCAAAATCTGCTTCCCTGGCTTCTCCGGGTCCATTCACCGCACATCCCATGACCGCGACTTTCAAAGGTCGATCCAAGGGAGGCAAATTGGAAAGCTTGTCCTCCACCTTCTCAGCCAATTCTGCGAGGTTAACCTGGGTCCGACCACAGGTAGGGCAGCTGATCAGGTCCACTCCCCTATTTCTTAAGCCAAGGACTCTAAGAATCTCTAAGGCCACAGGGATTTCTTGAACCGGATCTCCCGTCAAGGAAACGCGCAGTGTATCGCCAATGCCTTCAGACAGAAGGCTGCCGATTCCCACGGCCGACTTCACTACCCCTGAGCGTACGGTTCCGGCTTCGGTGACTCCCACATGAAGGGGGTAATCAACACACTCCGCCATCTTTCGATAAGCCCCCAACATTAGGGGTACATGTGAAGCCTTTAATGATACCTTGATTTTGTCGTATCCTTCTTCTTCGAGCAAGCGAATATGTCCTAAGGCGCTTTCGACCATGCCCTCAGGTGTTACACCTTGATACTTAGCTAAGATTTCTTTCTCCAGTGAGCCTGCATTAACCCCAATCCGAATGGGTATTTCTCTTTCCTTACAGGCCCGGACGACTTCCTGAACCTTCCAACGAGCACCGATATTGCCGGGGTTTAACCTTAAGCCATGGACCCCTTGTTCGATAGCCAGTAACGCCAGCTGATAATCAAAATGGATATCAGCGATCACAGGCAGTTCGCTCTGCAAGGCAATTTCTCGGAGAGCATATCCTGCATCACGATCGAGGACGGCAAGTCGTACAACCTCACACCCAGCTTTAGCTAAGGCGTGAATTTGAGCCAAGGTACTAGGAATATCTCGGGTATCCGTATTCGTCATAGATTGGACGACGACAGGAGCTCCGCCCCCGATAGTAACGTCACCAATTTTCACTGCTTTTGTCATTTTTCGATTCACATCTAGGCCTCCTTAGCCTTTGCCAGCGAAGAGTTTTACAATATCTTGATAGGTCACGGCGAGCATTAAAGCCATTAAGAAAATGAATCCCAAGAAATGAATAAAGTTTTGACGTTCAGGATTCATGGGTTTGCCCCTTAGGCCTTCGATGAGCAGAAAAACCAGGTGACTACCATCCAGAGCCGGTATCGGGAAAAGGTTGAGCAACCCCAGCTGGATACTCAATATCCCGATAAAGCCTAGATAATTCTCCCAGCCTGACTCAGCACTTTGATCGATGGCCTGCACAATAGCTACTGGTCCTCCCAGTTCTGCTTTTGTTTCACCGGTAACCATCTGAGCTAAAGTGACAAGGACCAAGCGTGTGAAGCTGACGGTTTGCTTAAATCCGTATCGAGCCGCTTCAGGAAGGGAGGTTTTCTGATAGGTGACCTCGGGGCCAATGCCAACCAAGCCATGCCCCGACGCCGCATCTAACTCGGTTTTTATGGTTAAGGCTCTTTGCTGTCCTTCATGTTCAATCACAAGAGAAATATCTTTTTCCGGCATCTTATGTATGGCTTGGGTCAGATCAGTCCAAGTAGCGGTCTCTACCCCATTGACCGACACGACTTTATCCCCCGGTTGAATCCCCGCCGCTTGAGCCGGCATCCCTTCAATCAAGGTGCCCACAACATTTGTATCATTAGCTGTGGCAATTCCGAAAAAGGCAAAGACAATGATAAAAAGAAAAATGGCTAAAACTAAGTTCATGATCGGACCGGCAGCAATTACCGACATCCGTTGCCATACTTTTTTATTATTAAAGCTACGTGGATCATTGGTGGGAGCAATGCTTTGATTCCCATTCTCGTCGAACTCAGCGTCCATGCCGTACAGTTTTACAAAGCCACCTAAGGGAATAAGGCGCAGAGAGTAGTTGGTCTCTTTTCCCTTAAAGCCGATAATCTTTGGCCCGAAGCCAAAGGCAAACTCCAGTACCTTGATGCCATTCAGGCGAGCCACAATAAAATGGCCCAACTCGTGAATAATAACCAAAAGCCCGAAGGCGAACACGACCGATAACGCACTTAGCAAACTTAACCCTCCTCCATCCTAATCATACGGCATTCAGTTTCTATGTTTTACCCGATATGCTCTTCCGTACGCATCCGGGCCCAATGATCAGCATTAAGTATGGTTTCCAAATCCGTGGCATCTAACACATCATGCTCTGTGCTCACCCGCTCTACTAAGCGTATGATCTCAGGATAGGGTATGCGGCGAGCCAAGAAGGCATGAACCGCAACTTCATTGGCCGCATTCATGACTGCGGGCAAGGTCCCGCCACGGCGTCCACATGCATAAGCAAGCTTTAAAGCTGGGAAATCATATTCAGCCGGGTCAAAAAAGGTTAGGGTTTTTCCCCTTAGATCAAGTCGTTCTAAAGGATTCGGCCAGCGGGTGGGGTAACTCAAAGCATATTGAATAGGCAGGCGCATATCGGGTCTACCTAGTTGAGCTAAAACACTCCCATCGCAATATTGTACCATAGAATGAATCACACTTTGGGGATGGATGAGCACCTCAATCTGATCGTAGGTCATGTTAAAAAGATGGTGAGCCTCTATAACCTCCAGACCCTTATTCATCATCGTCGCTGAGTCAATGGTAATCTTTGCTCCCATGGCCCAGTTAGGGTGTTTTAAAGCTGTTTCAGGAGTTACTTCCTTTAATTTTTCGGCAGACCAACCACGAAAAGGGCCGCCGGAAGCCGTCAGAATAATCTTTTCTAGAGTGCGTTCATCTTCTTCTAAACATTGAAAAATAGCAGAATGCTCACTATCCACGGGAAGAATACGCCGTTTAAACTTCTTCGCCGTCTCCATGACCAAGTCACCGCCGGCAACTAAGGTTTCTTTATTGGCTAAGGCAATATCTTTTCCCGCCTGGAGTGCCGCTAAAGTAGGTTCTAAACCAATGCGGCCACTGATAGCGGTGACAATCGTATCTGGTGCCTCATCGGTAACCGAACGCAGAAGTCCTTCCATTCCTTGAACGACTTCAACATCTAAATCTGCTACCCTTTGTTTTAGTTCCCGAGCAGCTTTATGATCCATTAAGCCAATTACCCGGGGTTTAAACTCCCGGGCTTGGCGTTCGACTTCCTCGGCATTCCTGCCCGCTGCCAAAGCATAGATCTCAAATTTATCTGGATTTAGACGGACAATATCCAGTGTCTGGGTTCCGATAGACCCCGTAGAGCCTAAAATTGTCAATCTCTTCACACGATCACTCCTTGGGAGTCATTCCTAATTATTTATGACTGACTATCCGCGTTTGACCCTCGCCCCTATGTAGGGCCCAAAAAGCGGTTGAGTCTCGTTCATTGCATTTATTGCATTTATTGCATTTATTGTATTTATTTCTTTAGAAAACCAGCTTTTCTGACGGCCTCATAAATAATCACTAATCCCGGCCCTAAGATCAAACCAAAACCACCCAATAACTTTAAGCCCACATACATGGAGATGAGGGTGGCCAAAGGATGGATACCAATATTTTGAGACATGACTTTGGGCTCCAAAATTTGGCGGACTACCATGGCAATCAAGTAGAGAACTAAGAGCTTAATACCCTCTGATACAGACCCTAAAATTAATAAACCGACAATCCAAGGTATGAAAATCATGCCCGTTCCGACAATGGGAAGCAAATCTAAGAAGGCTGAAATGAAGCCAATGGTAAAGGCATAGGGATTACCCATCCACACTAAGCCTAAGGTTAGAATAATACCTGTCACCGATATAAGAATGGTTTCGGCACGTACAAATCCCACAATCGCAGCACCCAGATCACGACTTACGGATTGGGCACCGGGCTTCCAACGACCGGGAAGCAAGCTACTAAAAAAGCTCTTAATTCCCGGATAACTTGCACTCATAAAGAAAGTGGCCACAATGGAGATCACTAAGACGATAAAAACCCCAGGCAAAGCAGAAATGAAATTCAGCAGAAGTAGGCTCCCGGAAAGCGCCCAACCCTGCAAGTTATCCATGAGTCCCTGCGTTGTATTATTTAGCGTAATTTGGACTTGAGGGTTGAGCTGGATAAAGTTCTCAACCGTATCAAGAATACTATTAAAGATAGTGACCATATGTCCATAGCTCGGCAGTGAAACAGCTAATTCCGAAAGCTCTGTATAAAGACGAGCAACGATTAAAAAGAGAATACTACCGATGCCCAATATGGCAATCAGCAGGGCGAATAGCGTTGCAATGGGTCTGCGAACCTTCATGCTGAGCATAAATCTTAAGACCAAAGGTTCCAGCAAGAGTGCTATAAAGAAAGCAATGAAAAATGGCAAAAACGCCGATAAAAGATTGCTCATGAGTTGACTAAAGACCGGCATAAACTCCTTAAAGAAGAAGGTAACGACTTTAAGCAACACCAACACAAAAGTAATCACTGCTAGGCGGTTGATATTTTGTTTTAGCTTCTGTTCTCCCTGAAGGTCCACACGCTCACCCCACAATCAATGCCCAATAATACATGATCGGAATCACGAAGATGAGACTGTCAAAGCGGTCAAGAATTCCTCCATGTCCCGGAATTAGTTTCCCCGAATCTTTAATGCTTACACTGCGTTTCAAAGCAGATTCGAACAAATCACCAATCTGAGCACTGATACCGACGATGATACTTAATATTAAATAGGCGCTCCAAGGGGCCCCGCCGATGATTTTCCACCCAACAATACCACTTACTATACAAAAGAAAAGTCCGCCCAGAGATCCTTCGATAGTCTTTTTGGGGCTTACTTGCGGAGCTAACAAATGTTTCCCTAGGACTCTCCCTATAAGGTATGCAAAGGTATCCGTTGCCCATACCAAAATAAACGTGAATAAAGCCCAAGCCATTCCTTCCGTCAAACCACGGATGAGATAAAGGTGAGATAATAAAACCACCGTGTAAAGAGGTGAGAAACAATTATAGCCCGCTTCGCCAAGATTCACCTTCGGGTAATATAACGCCATCTTTCCCATCACAAAAAGCAACCATGCCAACAATAAAGGCAACAACCACTGGGTCCCACCTCGAAAAATCAGCAATAGCCAGACAATAGAAAACACTCCCGTGCTAATATACCATGCTTTGAATCCCATTTTTTGCCCTATGGCTAAAGCTTCCTTAAGTGCTAAGAGGGATATACTCATCACTAGCAACGCAATATATGGCCCTCCCAAATACGTTAATCCCAACAGAATTGGGACCAAAACTAATGCGCTTAGTGTTCTAATTAGCATATACTTCTCCTTACTGCTTGTTCAACCCCCCGAAGCGACGATCCCTTTTTTGAAAATCGATAATGGCTTCAGTCAGGCGCTCTGGATTAAAATCAGGCCACAAGCAATCTGTAACAACTATCTCGGTATAGGCAATTTGCCAGAGCAAAAAATTACTGATACGAAGTTCTCCGGAGGTACGAATAAGCAAATCCGGATCAGGCAAGTCGGAAGTAAATAAATGGTCGGCTATGATAGCCTCTGAAATCTCCTCGGGCTTGATCTGCCCTTGGACGACTTTTTCACAGAGCCGTTGTACCGCACTGGTTATTTCAGCCCGGCCACCATAATTCAAGGCTAAGTTCAGGATAAGCCCCTCATTCTGCTTCGTCTTTTCTATGGAGTGCTCTAATTCCTTCTGAGCTTCGAACGGGAGGGGCTCCCGATTGCCAATCATTTGCACGCGCACCTTATTTTCATGCAGTTCATCCAGTTCACGGCGCAAATAATCGGTCAGAAGGCTCATAAGAATATTCACTTCTTCTCTGGGTCTACTCCAATTCTCAGTGGAAAACGCATAAACAGTCAAGACTCCAACACCTAAATTAGAGCAGGCCTTTACGATATCACGCAGTGCTTCAACACCCGCTTTATGGCCTAGGGAACGGGGCAAGGCACGTTTTTGAGCCCATCTTCCATTACCGTCCATGATGATGGCGATATGTCGTGGCAACCTGTTTTTATCAATTTGCTCAACTATGTTTTTGGCAGGTTCATTTTTATCCCAAAATCTACGCCACATTATCACACCTCCAACGGGCAGCCTGTAAAGAGGCTAAAGACCCCCTTCAGTTTCAAGGGGGTCAAAACATCTTCTGAAGTTAAACTTCCATGATTTCCTTTTCCTTGGTGTCCATGATACGATCAATTTCTTTGATGTGTTTGTCCGTCATTTTTTGAACGTCATCTTGAGCCCTTTTAACCTCATCTTCAGAAGCTGCGTGGTCCTTCTCGACTTTTTTCAGACTGTCATTGCAATCACGACGAATATTACGCACGGCAACTCGAGCTTCTTCGGCTTTCTTCTTAACGGTTTTAACAATTTCCGTTCTGCGCTCAGCGGTTAATTGGGGAATGATTAAACGAATGACTGTTCCATCGCTGGATGGGTTTAAACCTAGATCAGATTTTAGGATGGCTTTCTCAATCATGGGAAGGCTGGTCTTATCCCAGGGTTGAATGGCCAAAATACGAGGTTCCGGTACAGAAATATTGGCTAGTTGATTTACGGGAGTCTGAGTACCATAGTACTCTACAGTGATTTTGTCTAACATATTCGGATTAGCTCGCCCTGCACGTATGGTAGCATATTCTCGCTTAAGCGCCTCACCGGCTTTTACCATCCGATCCTCGGCTTCCTTTAAAACGTCAGAAATCATTATTTGTCCCTCCCTACATATGTCCCAACGGATTCACCCATGATAGCTTTTAAAATATTACCCCGTTTATTTAAGTCAAATACAATAAGGGGAATGTTATTATCCATACACAACGAAGCTGCTGTAGAATCCATCACTCCCAAGCCTTGATTAAGAACATCTAAGAACGTGAGCTTATCGTATTTTTTGGCATCCGGGTTCTTCACTGGATCACAATCATATACTCCATCCACACGTTTGGCCATAAGTATCGCTTCGGCTTCGATCTCAGCTGCACGTAAGGCTGCAGTGGTATCTGTTGAAAAATATGGATTACCGGTACCTGCCGCAAAAATGACAATGCGACCCTTTTCCAGGTGACGGATTGCGCGTCTGCGAATGTAGGGTTCAGCAACTTGTCTCATCTCAATCGCCGATAGAACCCGTGTAGCAACACCGGTCTTTTCCAAGGAATCTTGCAAGGCTAAAGCATTCATAACTGTGGCGAGCATCCCCATGTAATCGGCATTTGCTCGATCCATACCTTGCTTGCTTCCTGCTATTCCCCTCCAAATATTTCCACCACCGACTACTAAAGCCACTTCAATCCCAAGCTTTTGAATTTCAGCAACTTGTTCTGCAACGTTAACAAGCATGTCGTGGGAGATTCCATAGCCTTGATTTCCAGCCAGCGCTTCCCCACTAAGTTTCAAGATAACCCGGCGATATCGTGGTGTTTCCATTGATGAACCTCCAACTATATATTTCTACATGATAAAAAATAATCCTCTTCGTTATCCTAAAAAGAGAACACCAAAGTGTCCTCTTTTTGCTTACCTTAGCGGTTCATTTCTTTCATAACTTCTGCTGCAAAATCCTCTTGACGCTTTTCGATGCCTTCGCCCATTTCATAACGGGTAAAGCGGCGAATGACAATACGCTCGCCAATTTTAGAAGTTTTCTCAAGAACAAGATCATTAATGGTCTTATCTGGATCTTTGACAAATTCTTGCTCCAATAAACATACTTCTTTGTAGTATTTGGAGATTCTTCCTTCAACCATTTTTTCTACAATCTTCTCTGGCTTGCCTTCATTCAAAGCTTGGGCCTTGAGAATATTTTTTTCATGCTCTAAAACATCGGCAGGTACCTCTTCTTTAGTAAGGTAAAGAGGTTTTGCTGCGGCAATATGCAAAGCAATATCTCTGGTAAACTGTTTAAAATCATCGGTATTAGCGACAAAGTCTGTTTCACAGTTGACTTCAAGCAAGACACCAATTCTTCCGCCACCATGAATATAGGCTTCAACAACACCTTCAGCTGCGATACGACCTTCTTTTTTCGCTGCAGCGGCGAGACCTTTTTCACGAAGGTAATCAATCGCCTTGTCCATGTCACCGCCGACTTCATTAAGCGCCTTCTTACAATCCATCATTCCGGCTCCGGTCCGTTCACGGAGCTCCTTTACTTGAGCTGCACTGATCTCTGCCATGAATATAACCCTCCAAACAAATATATGTATTCCTCTGTGAAATAGAATTCTCCCTATTAAGCATCATACAAAAGGAGCAGGATGAGCATCCGGGAAGCTTTAACCACCCCTTCTTCACCCTGCCCCTCTACTAATCTACCTTTGCCCGTATGGGGGATAATTATTCAGCAACGACTTCCTCAGCAGTCGCTTCAGCTTCTGCCGCTTCATCCATGCTTCCTTGTTGTCCCTCAATGATTGCATCAGCCATGCGACCGGTTAAAAGCTTCACTGCACGAATGGCGTCATCATTCGCAGGAATGACTACGTCGATTTCGTCAGGATCGCAGTTCGTATCGACAATACCCACGATGGGAATATTCAGGCGATGAGCTTCTGCTACTGCAATCCGCTCTTTGCGAGGATCCACAATAAATAAGGCATCAGGAAGCTTCTTCATGTTCTTGATTCCGCCTAAGAAACGCTCAAGCTTCTCCATCTCATGACGAAGAGCAGCAACTTCTTTCTTGGGAAGAACATCAAAAACCCCTTCAGCTTCCATCTTCTCCAATTCACGAAGACGACTAACGCGCTTCTGAATGGTTTGGAAGTTGGTCATCATGCCGCCGAGCCAACGCTCATTGACATAATACATGCCACAACGTTCAGCTTCTTCCTTCACTGATTCTTGAGCTTGCTTCTTGGTGCCTACGAACAGAATCGTGCCACCATCAGCAGCCAAGTTCCGAACGTAATTGTAGGCTTCCTCTACCTTTCTTACGGTTTTTTGCAGGTCAATGATATAAATACCATTACGCTCCGTAAAAATGTAACGAGCCATTTTAGGATTCCAACGACGAGTTTGATGACCGAAGTGAACACCGGCTTCTAGTAATTGCTTCATAGAAATTACAGCCATTGTGTTGCACCTCCTTTCTTGTTTTTTTCCTCCGCAGGTTCATCTCTCCGCTTACCCGATCTCTCGGGAACATAAGCCTCAATCCCTCTGCGTGTGTTATAATTTCACACTGCGAATAGAATATCACAATCAGAACTTCATTGCAACAAAAAGCTTACGATAAGGAGAAGTTTGTCCGGATTTCGTTCTCTCTAATATACTGTTCCAAATCCATCATTAACTCCGGAAAGGGAAAGTAGAGGTCGGTTAGATAATAATCCTGGTTCTTAGTTTTGATCTGGACAATTTCCTTCCCTAGTTTGTTCGTAAAAAGCGCAATTCTTCGAATCTCTGTTGAAGAGAGACGGCGCTCTCCTCTCAGCGAGCTAAAAACTAACTGACTACCAGCGACGTGAAATTTCTTGCTCCGACCATAGATCCATATCGCGACAATCCCTACGGCAGTAATAATATAGACCCAGCGCAGGATATCAGTCTCCAAAGCGGATATCTTGAGACCATAATATAACACAGCAAATAGAATCGGAGCCAACGCGAGATAGAGCACACCCGGAATCACTAAAGGTTTCAATTGGTAGGAATATACTTGATCTTCCATAGCAATCACTCCACCCTTACGTCCGCACTTATTTACTTATTATGACTAATCTTGTCTAATTCCTCGAGGAGATGATCATTCAGGACCCGAATATAGGTACCTTTCATTCCTAAGGATTTAGATTCGATAACACCAGCCGATTCAAATTTACGAAGAGCGTTGACTATCACTGAACGGGTGATTCCCACACGATCAGCGATCTTGCTAGCAACCAATAAGCCATCGCCACCACCTAGTTCAGCAAAGATATGTTCAACAGCTTCTAATTCGGAATAGGATAAAGTCCCCAAGGCGATCTGTACAGCAGCTTTCTTCCGCGCTTCTTCTTCTGCACGTTCTGCTTTATTACGAAGAATTTCCATCCCAACAACAGTTGCGCCATATTCAGCAAGGATTAAATCCCCTTCGCCAAAATCTTGATCAAACTTAGCTAGCACTAAAGTCCCAACTCGCTCACCGCCACCGAGAATAGGCACAATCGTCGTGATCTTATTGTTGAAATGACAGCGTTCCTTATCATTAAATACGCAACCATTGGCAACTTGAGCTGTGTTGGTGCGTGTTTCAGTTACCTTTAACAAACCTTCATTATAGCTTTCTGGGAAACGCTCGCTCTGAACGACGATTTCTTGCATTGTGTCACAGCCGAAGGCTTCCATAAAATGATAACTAAGAATCTTACCACGTCGACCGACAATATAGCAATTGGACTGAATAGATTCGCTCAGTACTTTGGCCATTTCGTCAAAATCCACATCATGGCCAGCAGCCTTTTGGATAAGTTTACTAATCGCTCTAGTTTTTTCTAATAAGTTTTTCACAAAAAAACCTCCTTTATGTTGGAACACTCTGTTTTGTTTTTTCTAAATTCCGTTTTCTCTAGCTTTAAAGGATATATCGCGAGAGATCTTGATTTCTTACGATATCTCCTAAACGATGCTGAATATATTCACGATTAATCGTGACTGTATAATCATCAGGGAGCTCTGAGGCCTCAAAGGATAATTCTTCAAGAACTCGCTCCATAATGGTATGAAGTCTCCTCGCCCCGATGTTCTCCGTATTTGAGTTTACTTCGTAAGCAACTTTTGCCAATTCGTCGATAGCATTCTCGGTAAATTCGACCTTTATTCCCTCTGTTTCCAGTAGAGCACTGTATTGCTTGATGAGTGAGGATTGAGGCTCGGTGAGAATTCGTTTGAAATCCTCGACACTCAAAGATTCTAGCTCTACACGAATAGGAAACCGTCCTTGGAGCTCCGGAATAAGATCCGAGGGCTTTGCCACATGAAAGGCACCAGCGGCGATAAAGAGGATATGATCTGTCTTAACTGGGCCGTACTTAGTATTAATGGTCGAGCCCTCCACGATCGGTAGGATATCTCTTTGTACACCGCCTCTGGAAACATCCGGGCCTGAAGCTCCGTCTCTTCCAGCAATTTTATCGATTTCATCAAGGAAAACCATTCCTTCTTGCTCCGTACGACGAATAGCTTCTTGCACAGCTTCATCTTGGTCGATGAGCTTTTGCGCTTCTTCTGTAGTTAAGATGCGGCGAGCTTCTCTGACCGTGACTTTTCGTTTATGGCGTTTTTTGGGGAGCATTCCAGCCATCATATCTTGCAGATTGGAGTTCATCTCCATCCCCGTGCCCGAAAAATCAGGAAACAGAGGCTGATTGTCTTCGACCTCGACCTCGATAACCTGGTCCTCTAGTTCACCACGGCGCAAGCGTTCTCTCACAAAGCTTCGATCCCGCTCAATCTCAGGAGTCACTGTCTCTTCTTTTTCTTGATTCTGATTAAATAAAAATTGAAAGGGATTTGAGGTATTGGTTTCCGACCGTTTCCCCGGAACAAGCAAATGTTCCAGGCGTATCTCGGCAGACTTTGCTGCTTGAACCTCAACTTCTCCCATCTTTTCTGTTTTAACCATTCGCAAAGCAATTTCGACTAAATCACGAATGATGGACTCAACGTCCCTTCCAACATAGCCTACTTCAGTAAACTTGGTGGCTTCTACTTTAAGGAAAGGGGCACGTACTAACTTGGCGAGTCGCCTGGCAATCTCCGTCTTACCAACACCCGTAGGACCAATCATTAGAATATTCTTAGGTAGAACTTCCTCTTGCATGGCTTCCGGCAACAAAACCCTTCTGTACCGATTGCGCAGGGCGATGGCAACAGCCCGTTTCGCTTGATTCTGACCAACGATATAACGATCCAATTCACGGACAATTTCCCGTGGTGTAAGTTGTTCCATGGGTATCCTCCTTACAATTCTTCCACGATAATTTGGTCATTGGTAAAAACACAAATAGAAGAAGCGACCGCCATAGCTTCGCGGACAAGTTGACCCGGTTGAAGATCTGTGTTCTTAGCCAAGGCCCTTGCTGCTGCTAATGCGTAATTTCCACCGGAGCCTATCGCTGCTATTCCATCATCCGGTTCGATAACCTCACCTGAACCAGAAATCAAAAGCATACTTTGTTGATCAGCTACAATGAGCAGGGCTTCGAGATTGCGAAGCGCCCTATCCATCCGCCAATCCTTGGCAAGCTCTACGGCTGCCCTTTGCAGGTTTCCTTGATATTCCTCAAGCTTGTGTTCAAACTTTTCAAAGAGAGTAAAAGCATCCGCAACAGAACCAGCAAACCCTGCAAGGACTTTACCGTGGAACAACCGGCGAACTTTCCTTGCGCTATGCTTCATGATGGTTGCTTGACCCATGGTAACTTGGCCATCTCCAGCCATTGCTACTTGCTCGCCCTTTTTTATGGCAACTATAGTGGTTGCATGGAACATCGGAAAACCTCCTTATATCGGCAGTTTACAGAATAATTACTTTAGTGTCAATAGAATTGTCTACAATTGTTGTCTTATTGAGAAAATTTAATAAGATGTTTATATTTTCTTGGCTCGGGGGTGACTTTGCTCATATACTTCCCGCAATCGCTCCTTGGTTAAATGGGTATAAATCTGGGTAGAGGATAGCTTAGCATGACCTAGTAGTTCTTGAACACTGCGCAAATCTGCACCGCCGTCGAGCAAGTGGGTGGCAAAGGAATGGCGTAGCATATGAGGATGCAGATGCTGAGACAATCCGGACTCTAAAGCCAAGTGATCAAGTATGCGGCGAATGGAGCGAACAGAAAGCCGTGTGCCTTGGTAATTGAGGAGCAGTGCCTCCTGGCTATCTTCCCTCATCCCCAAGTAATTCCGGATGGCCTCTATAGCATAGCGTGTTAGTGGAATAATTCTCTCTTTGTTGCCTTTTCCCCGCACCCGTAGAAGGAAACTCTCTGCTTCAATATCTTGGCGATTAAGTTCGGCTAGCTCGCTGACCCTTAAGCCGGATCCATAGAGAAGCTCTAGGATCACTTGATCCCGTGCCCCAAGTAGTGTTGTGCAATCGGGTGCTTGGGTAAGGCGATTTAACTCTTCTATAGAAAGAAAGTGCGGGAGTTTTCTACCTAATTTGGGTGTGGCAATCCTTTGGACTGGATTCTTCTGCAGGATACCTTCCCTGCAAAGGAATTTAAAAAAAGCTCTGAGGGCAGAAAGTTTACGAGCCATACTTTTTCTTTCTAGGCCTCGGTCTGTCATTTGGCCGAGAAAGCTACGGACGATATAAATGTCCACTTGATCCACAGTGAGTTGTTCTGGTTCTACGCTTAACTCAAGGGCAGCGAAATCAAAAAATTGAACGAGGTCGTTGTGGTAGGCGATGAGAGTGTGTTCAGAGCGATTTTGGGCTTTTAGTTGGCCGTCGAAAAGGCTGAGGGCGTGGTCGGCTTGCACTTGGCATTCCTCCCTTGTTGGGTTCTCGGAACTATAGCATGGTATTCCTTAAAAGTCAGTTGGTCTCCAGGCTTTTGCTTTACGCGTTCACTCTGAAAGCTGCGCGCACCCGTTCTAACGCTCGAGCACTTCGCTCCGTCGGTACCTGCGCCGCTAAGTTTCCGTCTGTGGCGTCGTGGCTTGGGCGAAAGCCTCATCAGGCTTTCGTCCCGTCTAAATCGCCATCCCGAAAAGCGGGCGAGCTTTTCGCACTTGTTTGGCTCTCTAGCGGGTTGGAAACGTCCTGTTTCCAACCCGACTCCGCTGCGTGCTTTTCGCGAAGAACGGGTAGCTGTTCGCTTTGAAGCCGTTCTCTGCTGTAAAGCAAAATCCTTGGGTAATCTTATGAGAATGCTGAGAGTTCAACTTAACTCAGTCCCTCGGTGGCTTTGAACTCTTTGAGCTTCGCAAGGGCTCGTTCGGAGATTTTGGCGTTCTTTTCTTTTTTGGCTTTGATGCGTTTCTCGAGGGGGGGGAGGAGTCCGTAATTGATGCTCATAGGTTGGAAGTTCACGCTGGGGGAGCCTTCTAAGTGGCGGGCGAGAGAGCCGAGGGCTGTTTCTTCGGGGAAAAGAAGGGTGGGTTGATTTTTGAGGCGACGTACGGCGTTGAGGCCTGCAACTAAGCCGCTGGCTATGGATTCTACGTAACCTTCGACACCAGTGATTTGACCGGCGAAGAATAAGTTGGGTGATTGTCGGAGGCTGTAGTCTGCTTTTAATATCTTGGGGGCGTTTAAGAACGTATTGCGATGCATGACGCCGTAGCGCACGAATTCGGCCTGTTCCAGTCCCGGGATAAGGCGAAATACTCGCTGTTGCTCACCCCATTTGAGATGAGTTTGAAATCCTACAAGATTAAAGAGGGTGCCTTCTCTGTTTTCCTTGCGAAGCTGAACGACAGCATAGGAACGTTTTCCAGTGCGGGCATCAATAAGTCCTACGGGCTTTAGAGGGCCAAAGGTTAAGGTCTGCTCCCCACGGGAGGCCATGACTTCGACGGGCATACAGCCTTCATAAACCTTACTTTTTTCAAAACCTTTAACTTCCGCCGTCTCAGCTTCAATCAGTTCATTGTAGAAGTTTTTATACTCTTCTTCAGTCATGGGACAATTTAAATAATCTGGGTCCCCTTTGTCATAGCGGGAGGCCCAGAAAGCTTTGTCCATATTGATTGACTCTAAAGTGACGATAGGCGCAGCGGCGTCATAAAAACTCAGCGCATCCTCGCCGGTCACCTTCTGAATTTCTAGCGCTAACTCATCAGATGTCAAGGGTCCCGTAGCGACTATGGCAACCTCTGATTTGGGAAGCTCTTTAACCTCTTCCCTACGAACATGAATCAAGGGATGCTCTTCAAGAAGCTTTGTTATCGATACTGAAAACTTCTCGCGATCGACGGCCAAAGCGCCTCCGGCCGGTACTGCGACCTGGTCTGCCACTCGCATCAGTAAAGAATCCAAGCGGCGCATTTCTTCTTTGAGCAGTCCGGCGGCATTCTCTAATCCTGCACCTTTAAGGGAGTTGCTGCAGACCAATTCAGCGAAACTATCCGTATGATGGGCCGGCGTCATCTTCACCGGCCTCATCTCATAAAGTTCTACTTCTATTCCCTGGCGTGCGATCTGCCAAGCTGCTTCCGCACCGGCCAGACCCGCTCCGATTACTTTAATAGATGGCATATTATTCTGCTTGCTCCTCTACTTGCCTGTCATAGCGGCATTCCGTATTCGTGCAGGCGTATCTTTTTCCTTGCTTGGATGTCTTAACAACCATTAAACCTCCACATTTGGGGCAGGGTTCAGAAGCCGGTAATTCCCAAGAAACAAACTCACACTCAGGGTAGGAACTACATCCGTAGAACTTTCTACCTTTTTTGCTGCGCCTAATCACTAAGGGATTGCCGCAGTTAGGACATTTTGTTCCGACCTCTTCCAAAAGCGGCTTCGTATTCCGACATTCCGGAAAGCCAGGGCAAGCCAGAAACTTGCCATAGCGGCCCATTTTAATGACCATATTGCGGCCGCAATTTTCACATATTTCATCAGAAACCTTGTCTTCGATCTGCACTTTATCCATGCGCTGTTCGGCTTCTTCTAAGGACACCGCGAAGGGGCCGTAAAAGTCCCGAATAACATTTTTCCAAGGCAAAGTCCCTTCCTCAATATCATCCAGCTTCATTTCCAGATTCGCAGTGAATTCTAGATCAACGATTTCCGGAAAATACTCTTTTAAAATAGTAACGATAATGTCCCCTAATTCAGTAGGAGAAAGCTGCTTCCCTTCCTTAGCCACGTAGCCTCTAGATAGTATAGTTTCAATAGTAGGAGCGTAGGTACTGGGACGACCAATTCCCTCTTCCTCCATCTTGCGCACCAGTGAGGCCTCCGTATATTTCGGTGGCGGTTCAGTGAAATGTTGCTTCTCCTGTAAGTTAACAACACTAAGCATTTCGTTTGCTTGAATATTGGCTGAGAGAGCTCCTTCCTGCTGTTCTTCATTCTCATCTTGCGCTTCTTCATACACGGCGAGATATCCCTGAAAACGTACCGTGGAAGCATTCGCACGAAATAGATATCCTCCTGCCTCTACTTCAACAGTGAGGGTATCGACTAGCGCAGCACTCATTTGACTTGCTAGGAAACGCTCCCATACCAAACGATAAAGACGAAGCTGATCTCTTGACAAAAATTCCTTCAAGGAATCTGGAGTTCTCAATACAGAAGTGGGTCGAATAGCCTCATGAGCTTCTTGAGCTCGACCCTTACTTTTAAACTGTCGAGGTTCCGGCGGATAATAATCTGTACTATACTGATCGAGAATAAACTCCTTCGCTTCCTCTTGAGCTATCTCGGAGATTCTAACCGAGTCAGTACGCATATAGGTAATCAAACCAATACTCCCAGACTTGCCCAACTCAATCCCCTCGTAGAGTTGTTGGGCAAGCATCATGGTCCGCTTAGGCGACATATTGAGCTTACGATGAGCTTCCTGCTGTAAGCTACTCGTTATAAAGGGGGGTGAGGGTTGTTTTTTCTTTTCCTTCGTCCGCACTTCTTGCACTTGGAAGGATTGACTCTCTAAATCTTCGAGAACTTTCTTCATTTCTTCTTCCGAGGCAATGGTTATCTTCTGATTCTGTTTTTTGACCAGCTTTGCGGAGAATACCCCTCCCGCACTAGCCAAGGAAGCCGTCAGGCTCCAATACTCCTCGGGAATAAAGTTCGTGATTTCTTCCTCGCGATCGCAGACAAGTCGAACAGCCACCGATTGAACCCGTCCGGCACTAAGCCCCTTTTTCACTTTTCTCCAAAGTAGAGGGCTCAATTGATACCCCACCAAACGATCCAAAACACGACGTGCTTGTTGGGCATCCACCCTGCTGGAATCGATTTGCCGAGGTTGCTTAATTGCTGCTGTAATTGCCGGTTTTGTAATCTCATGGAATTCAATACGGCACTTCTCTGTCAGATCTAGGCCGAGTAGATGTCCCAAATGCCAAGCAATCGCCTCTCCCTCACGGTCAGGGTCAGAGGCCAAGAGGACTCTACTAGCATTTTTGGCGGCAGCCCGAAGCTCCTTAATGAGATCTCCTCGACCACGGATGGCAATATATTTCGGTTCAAAGTCATTATCGACATCAACCCCCATTTGGCTTTTCGGCAAATCCCGCAAATGTCCCATGGATGCTTTAACTGTATAGTTACTGCTCAAAAATTTACTTATAGATTTGGCCTTAGCCGGAGATTCCACGATTACAAGTGTTTTAGCCATACATCACCTCAAGATATAATCACAGATATAACGAATTATACAATTCATATCACAAGCACAGCTTTAAATCAACTGAAATGATTTTGGTGTGTAGCTGTCACACCCTCAAACTAGCCTAATATTATCTTCTTTTTCTTAGTATGTCTAGCTCTTATAAGCTAATACATAAAGCTGGCCGGGGAGTTGCTCTATTCTCCCCGCTAGTTGGAGTTCAAGCAGCACCAAAGGAATTTGTTCCGGAGCAATCTTCGCATTCAACGTGATTTGATCGATATGACACGGTAGGTCGCTCAGCATTTCTAGAACTTTTTCTTGCTCACTGCTTATTTGTGGTTTTTTCTTGTCTTGCCCATTATTTGTCGACATGATACTATTTGTTTCTTTATGGGTACTAGAGCCTCTCCCCTCGGTAAAGGCGGGAATTTCTGAGCAAATATCTTGAAAGCCTTCGATCAACTTGGCGCCTTGCCGAATAAGATGGTTGGGTCCTCTGCTCATCTGACTAAATATAGGTCCAGGTACTGCGAATACTTCGCGACCCTGCTCCAAAGCAAAATCTACAGTAATTAATGCTCCGCTTTTCAGTGCTGCTTCAACGACGACAACTCCATGTGACATGCCACTAATCAATCGATTACGTACAGGAAAAAACTGGGGCTCAGGAGGAGTCTCCGGAGCAAACTCACTCCAAAGCAAACCCTGATTTGCCATGATCTCTTCGGAGAGCTTTTGATTTTCTGGCGGATACATAAAACTAAGGCCACATCCCATAACCGCCCAAGTTATTCCCTGCCCAGCCAATGCTCCGCGATGAGCAGCTGTATCAATACCTCTAGCTAGACCGCTAACCACGACGATCCCTTCCTCAGCAATTTCTTTGGCCAGAGCCTCAGCTGCAGCTCTTCCGTAGGGTGTAGCCTTGCGTGCTCCGACAATTGCTAGAGATTCCTTGCTGGGAGAGAGTTGACCTTTATAATAAAGAAGCGGTGGGGCATCCGCTAGCTGGCGCAATAAAGCTGGATAACCCTCCTCTTCCGGAATGACTAGATTAATTCCTTGAGCATGAAGTCGCGCTTCAACCTCACCAGAATCCAACTCCTTAAGTTTTTGGCTAATCTGTAGTAGCCAGGGGTCTTCAGTAGATCTCGGCTCTTCTACTAAATGATGCCAAGCAGTGCAAGCATTACCGAACCGAGCAATAAGTTGACGCAGTTTACCGCTACCAATGCCTTGTATTGAGTGGATCATTGCGCGAATCTGCTTTTCCTCAGCAAGAGCATTTTGGAAAAGGCCATTATCTCTATCTTTCTCAATATTCTTCACCAAAGCATTCCCCCTCGTCGTCCATCATTTCGCGACATTGGAGGAATTTTCCTGCGTACCTTCACGTAAATCTCCTACTCTTTTATTCATTTCCTAAAAATATGTAATATAAACTCACAATAAACAAGTGCCGCACCATCTCTTTAGATCGTGCGGCACTTGTTTGTTGTTTGCGATTCTTAAGTTTGTGTATCAAAATTATTTCGCAGCTTTAGCAGCGTCAACAATAGCTTTAACATATTTAGCAGTATCAGCTAAGGTAGAGCCTGTTACTGTAGTACTCACTGTTGACCATATTGGAAGCCAGTAATGAATTAAATAAAAATAATTCTCATTTACTTGCAAGATTTTCTAGTGTTGATAGATTTGTACAATGATCTACTGATCGCTTAATTTATGTTGTGGCAAATTTGCGCAATGTGAGCACTACCATGCTTGCTAAAACAGCATAATCCTCTGTCGGAAGAATCGACCCGGCTGATCGATCAAAGAGAATATTACCTGATGCCGGGAACTCTTCATCCCCTTTCCATAGGACTAAAGTGATGGGAACTTTAGGAAACACTTCAACAGAGACTGCAGCGTCTCCCAAAGAGACAGTCTCTCCGCCTACTATACACGCAGCCTCCACTAAGCTTTGAGGATTGTGACCAAAGAACTTAACTAAGGGATTAATCGCTCGGTTGGCAAAGGGCTGACTATAGATACTTCCACCCGGAAGCTCCTTGAAGGTTATAAATTGGCCTGTTTGCATGGCAAGGGAGCGATTTGCTAAATAATGAAGAATAAGGATTTGAAGTGGTAGAGATATTTCTCCATCGCTTGTCGTATCTGTGAAAAACTGTCCTGATGGATAGTCTACAGCGAATTTCTGGCCAAGGAATTCGATATTAATCCTGTTTCCATCGATTGGATAACCTGAGTACTCCGCTATATCGTCAAGTGTCGTTTCGCGGAGTTTGGTTAAAGCAACATCATGGGCAGCTGAGTAATTCATTCCCTTTTCCTCCCTTGACGCTCATTTGTCTTTTTTTATGGCACCCTAGAGCGTTAATTTATTATTAACTCTCTAATTCTTGCACTCCTTACGTTTTTCCTTCTAAAATATTTAGGCGATTTCTATTCTACCTGTCACTCAGGCTGCGATAGGTTCTTTGCATTAGTAAAGCATCTTCTTCAAGGTTGGGACTTTCACAAATCACTAAGCCTTCAACCCCGAAGGTGTGCAGTGCTTTCATCAATTCCGGATAACGGAGATCGGCATCAGCCAAAACCAAATGCTTCTTTTCGCCCTTTAGTCCGTAATCTATGCCTGAAACATGAAAATGCGCATTCTTCACCCATAGATCTCCAAGAGCTTGAGCGGATTCTTCGAGAACCTGGCAAAACTCATCGTAAGTATTAATCTGTCCATTACTGCGTGCATGAAGATGACTGATATCAATACAAGGGAGCACTCCGGGCACCTCTTGGGCTAAGATTAAAACCTCGCGAAGGGTACCTAGCTGTGATGGTTTCCCCGTGGTCTCCGGTCTTAATATGACATCATTACCCTCCGCATCGAGAATCTCACGAACTTTCATGAGTTCCCCTGCGGTTCGCTCTAACACCACCTGGGGCTCATCATCATGGTAAAAAGCCGGATGGAAAACCACACTTCTTACCCCAAGTATTTTGCTAATTCGTGCACTATGCAATAGGCGTTCACGGCTAGCAGTTACTTTTTCTGGTTCTCGAGAATTGAAGTTGATCCAGTATGGACCATGGCAGCTTAAAGCAACATGTTCTGCAATCGCTATGCTGGCAATTTTGCGAGCCTTTTCCTCCTTCATCCGGACACCTTGCACGAACTCTATTTCCATGGCATCCAGTTCAAGCTCACGGATTCTCTTGACCCCGGCTTCCGTCGACCGCTCTGGGCACGATATCGGAACGCCGGCAGTACCAAATAACAACGGCAAATAAATCCCTCCCTCATTAGTCTCCCGTGAGAAATCTCCGTTAGAATTGACTTAGACTTTTTCCTAGAATACCATGTTCTAACCAATGCAGCCAATTTTTGTAGCCCTAACCTCTGCAACATATCTATACTATTGATGATTATATTGAAACAATCTTTTACTTCACATAAAAAATGGGCTGGTGACACAAACTAGAATCACTTGCTGAAGTGCAAGACATCTTCGTTTGCCTGAAATGAAAGGAGGAATCTAGATGTCCAGACGCCGCAGTACTATGTCTGATAACCTGAAACAACAAATCGCGCAAGAGCTTGGTTTTTCGGACACCTTAAAACAAGAAGGATTCAGCGGAGTTTCATCCAAGGATTGTGGAAATATGGTAAAGAAAGCGATTGAGATTGCTGAACGCAATATGTCTGGTCGTATGTCCTGATGTATAGAAAGTAACTCAAAGGGATTAACTCACATTATAGAGTTAATCCCTTTATATAGTGCATCTCTTTTATAAATTAATGAAAATCTACTTCGATTGTACGGGCAGCGGGATGACTATCCTTAAGGAAGGACAACTCTAGGACCCCGTTCTTGTAGCTAGCATGCGCTCCATCGGCCTTAACCACTGCCGGAAGCGTTAATGTCCGGCTGAATCTCCCATAATACCGTTCTACACGATGTGACGAACGTCCTTCTCCCGTATTTGCACGCTTAATTTCTCCACTAATGATTAACTGATTTTCGTCAATTTCAATATGAAGATCTTCTTTCTTTTCAAGACCCGGTATTTCGGCTATGACATAAATTTGCGAAGTGGTTTCTTCCACATCGACTCGATACAAAAACTGGGCAAGGTCCTCCTTCCCCCTTCCCCTTAGGAGATTGCGATTTATATCATCCCAATACTGGTCAAACACCCGAAAAGAGTCATAAGGGGCTAATGGCATCATTCTCACCTCTCAATGTTTTCATTTTTGCTTAATTCAACTCAAATCTAGTATGGCAATTGCTGATAATATCATACCTTTATTAAGCATTTATAAGAAATGTAAATAACAGGCAATTACTTGGCGGGAAATTTTGTGTTATAATTAATTGTTAAATAACAGTTGCAGAACTTCGGTTCTATTGTATATGGAAAACTTGCTTCAGACAGAGTTTCCACTTTATCTGAAGCTTAGTTGAGTTATCCACTCCGTGAACGAGTCAGCTAAAGTTTGCAAAGCAAGCTTGCTTTCTATGTCCGAGGCTTATCGCCATTCATCTGCTTAATCAGGTAAACGCATTAGTGGTGGTTAGCAATGGACAGGTATTAATACTAGATTACCCAGAAGGAGGAATAACAAATGTTTAAAATTAATGATTATGTGGTATACGGCTCAAGCGGATCATGTGAAATCGTAGATATTGTTAGAGAAAAGGATATAAGCGATAATGATACAGAATACTATGTTTTACAACCGGCTTATCACAACAATATAACGATTAAGACCCCAGTAAACAATCCTAAGGTTTTGATGCGACCCATCATGACCAGAGAAGATGTTTTATCATTAATTGCGACTATGCCTGAACTGGAACCCATCTTGGCTAGCGATGATCGGCATAAGAACGAAAGCTACAAAGCGGCTCTTAAAACGGGTCAAAGCGAAGAATGGGTAAAAGTGATTAAAGCCTTATATATCGAACAACAAGAACGGCTCGAAGCGGGCAAGAAACTAGCAAAAGCCGACGACGACATTATGAAAGCTGCAGAAAAAAATCTGCACGAAGAGTTTGCCTTAGCCTTAAATATTTCACCGGATGAAGTGCTTCCCTATATTCTTGAACATGTTCAGTAAAATCAGTAAACTAATCTAGAGCTTTACCACG
The DNA here is from genome assembly GCA_050251735.1 of Desulfitobacterium sp. Taxonomy (GTDB): domain Bacteria; phylum Bacillota; class Desulfitobacteriia; order Desulfitobacteriales; family Desulfitobacteriaceae; genus Desulfitobacterium. The sequence goes on along the minus strand of JBFWMF010000020.1, from coordinate 16,185 downwards.
GTAAAAAAGTGACACCAATCTTTTGTTAATGATTGGTGTCACTTTTTTATGCTGCTGAACGGTGGCGGTATTGCCTAGAATTCAAGCGAGTTGTCGGTGTACAAGGTTCGCGAAAACTCCGCCCTTGCTCATCAGTTCATCATAGGTACCACTCTCAACGATTCTTCCTTTATCCATTACGATGATCTTATTACAGTTAATGATCGTACTCAAGCGGTGGGCGATGACAATCCGGGTGACCTTCAACCGGTCGAGACTTTGACTGACAATGGCCTGAGTTCGATTATCCAGAGCACTGGTAGCTTCATCAAAGAAGAGTATCTTAGGCTGGTTGACTATCGCTCGGGCAATCATCAAACGTTGCTTTTGTCCACCGGAGATCGTCGAAGCTCCCTCACTGATCATGGTATGCATTCCCATGGGCATGGCCTGGATATCTTCATCAATTCCGGCCATTCGGGCTGCTGCCCAAGCATCGTCGATCGTCAGATAAGGATTAGCACCCACAATATTTGTGAAGATATTCCCTGACATGAGTTGACCATTTTGCAATACCACGCCCAGTTGCTTCCTAATCGCCCGTATATCCACTTTTTCTAAGTCCTGTCCATCGTAGTATATTTTGCCGGTCTCTGGTTTCTCAAAGCCTAACAAGATCCTTAACAACGTCGACTTTCCGCAGCCGGAAGTGCCGACTAAAGCGACATAATCCCCCTCCTTAATATGGCAAGATACATCTTTCAAGACTAGAGGCCCATCTTCTTTATAGCGAAAAGAGATATGATCCATTTCGATCGAGCCTCGCAGGGGGATAGGGGTGACTTTTGTCTCATCATACTCCGGCAGGGTGTCTAGAATCGGTTTCGCCCGTTGATAGAGAGGGATCACAATATAAGCACCAATAATCGATTCCGCCAAGGAAGACATGGAGAGGGTAAAGGACACAAAAGCTGCATTGAAGCCGATAAACTCCCCCGGAGATAGCGGGCTATGTCCGGCAGTTAGAGTATAAAAAACAATCATACTGGCCAGAAGGGGGAAAATATCATGAAAGGTCGTCTGCCAGTTACCCAGAAGTCTCCTCTTAAAGACGAACTGACGTTGTTCACTGAACCTCTCAGCCCAGCGATAAAAAGCTCTAGCCTCGGCTCCAGCTACCCGAAACTTCGTGATACCGCCGATCAACTGAAGCATCATCCCCGAAATACGGTTCGATATATCTAATATTTTCCGTTCATAGCCCACTTGCCGGAAGCCCAGAAATCCCATGACTATCAGGTCTAAAGCCACTAAGGCCGTAGCCACACCAGCGAGCTTACGATCATAATAGAACATTAAGGCTAGAGTAAAAACTGAAAAGATGCTGGAGAGAACTGTATTTAAAGTGACACCTGAAAGAATTTTGCGAATCTGACTGATGCCCATGGCCCGCATTGCCAATTCACCGGCTGGAAACTGTTTGAAAAACGGCACCGGTAGACTCAACAAGCGATCCCAAATAGCTGCTTGGATAGCCCCTTCCATTTTTCCCTCCATCCGTAAGGTCGCTAAACTGCGCACGAACTGGAAGATCATCGTGGCTAAGGCACTAGCTCCCAGAAAAAATGCAATCTGGATTAAGTGCCCCCTCTCCCCTTCAGGAATAATGGTATTAAAGATCATTCCTGTGGCTAGAGGGATGGCTGTCCCTAAGATACCACCCAAAGCACCCATCAAAAAGATCATGAGTAAGTCTCTGCTCCAGCTATTCTCCCGGCCTAAGGTTAGCAGGTCACGTGCCGTGATTTTCTTTTCAGCAAAGGGACGGTAAAAGACAAAACCAAAGACATCAATCTCCTTTGCTGTTTCTCGATCAACAGGCCTGGTGACCCCTTGGGTATAATCGTGTAGTAAATATTTCGTCGGTGTGGAAGGGGTTAAGGCAATCGGACGATGGTCTTCTTTCATATAGCCTAGAAGGGGACCGCTATCCTGCGTATACCAATCGCCTTGTAAGGCTACTTCCCTCACCCGCATCCGTGAAGCCCGAGCGATATCATCGAGATTCAGATCTCTCTGGTTCCCTAGAGCTTCTGCAGGTGCGATGACCTTCATCTTCATGGTTTGACCCAAGAGGCGGCAAGCATCCAGTAAGGGATCTCCTGTCTGATCTGCTAAAGCCTTGGTTTCCACTTTTTCAGTGATGGCCGCCAGCTTGGAAATAGCGTTGGTCATCAATCGTTGATCGGATCTGCTTTTCTCTAACAGCCTTTTCTGCTCTGAGTCCTTTTTTTCGTCCCAGGTGTCATTCGCCGCTTGTAGCACTTGCGAATGGTACCCTGCACGGAGTGAATCATTGGTTATATACTCATATTCAGAAATAGCTTCAGAGGCGGCGGAAGCAACCTCATCCTGAGAAAATCCGAGGCTGAGAGCAGCTACTTCTTCCTCTGAGTATTTTTCACTTCGACTAATCTTGGCTAACGTATGCAGCCATTGACTTATAGCCTCGTAAACTTGTTGTTCATCACGAGATGTCCCTTGGAGACCCTTACCATCTTCTTCAACAGCTTTTATTCTGTTGCTAAGTAGCTCCGTCAGTTCCTTGATGTCAATTCTCAGGAGGCTCGAACCCAATAGTCCTGAGACCAACAGTCCCTTTTTGTAAGGAGAGCCTTCAGGAGTTACCCCGAAAAGCCAATCGCCAGGATAGGCTTCAAACAAGAAGGTTTTGGTCCCTGCCTGTAGCTTATCATCCATAGTCGCTAAAAAAACAGCCGCTTTCCCCTGCTCTACGAGCCAAATATAGCGATTGTCCTGAAGGAAAAACGTTTTTTGACCATCCAGAGGGATTCTTATTCCCTTTTGTTTAACGAACTCCCAATTATCTATCTCGCTCACCTGCCGATCACGACTATTATTTTGCTTAACCCGTGGCGATCAGTTTTGCATAAGTCCCTGCGGCCTCATACAGCGACCCATGGGTTCCTCGCTCAATTATCTTCCCTTTTTCCAACACAATGATCTCGTCACAGTCCCGTATAGTACTAAGGCGATGGGCGACAATAATACAAGTGCACCCCCGATAACGAATATGTTCATCCACATTTTTCTCAGTTATTGGGTCGAGAGCACTGGTAGCCTCATCCATAATCAGAATCACCGGATTTTGGGCCAAGGCTCTGGCTATTTCCAGCCTCTGCCTCTGGCCTCCGCTAAAATTCTTACCGCCCTCTTCCACCATTTGCTCATAGCCCCCCGGGCGAGCAGTAATATCATCATGAATACATGCATCCTTAGCCGCCCGGATCATCTCAAATTCTGAAATAGTTCCATCCCAGAGCGTAATATTTTCCTTGATCGTTCCTTGAAACATAGAAATTTCTTGATCCACCATAGCTAAGGAATTGCAGATCGCTTCCTTGGAGAAAGATGAGCGGGGCTGCCCATCAAAAAGAATTTCGCCTGACCTAGGATGGTGAATGCCGGCAATGATCCTGGCAATGGTTGATTTACCGCTACCGGAGCCGCCGACCAGAGCTACCCGTGATCCGGGTTTTAGGCTTAGGTTGAAATCCTCGATCAAGGGCGGTTCCAAAACACTATAACCAAAGGTGATATTCTTTAGTTCCACATAACCCGAGAGCTTTTGCCCTGTCGAAAGTGAAGCTTTTCCTTCCTGTGTATCGTGAGCCTCGTTGACATCGTTGGTAGCGACCGACGCGTTGCCCCTATTACCCTCATGATCCTCGAGTTCCTCATCGAGGGGGTATTTTAAGACATCGTCTAAACGATTCATCTCGCCTTCCATCTCTTGGAGCTCAGCTCCGAGTCCCACCAGCCCAGTGACCGGCGTCATAAAGCTACTCATTAAGCTCTGGAAAGCCACCAGCATGCCGATAGTCATTTGTCCATCGAGAATCAAGAAACCTCCGATCACTAAGACGAGTGCGTTATTGATACCGGTTAAAAAGGTGGGGAATACGGATAAAAACTGAGAGGAAACCCCCAATTCCTGTTCAGCATTGAGTAATTTCGCCTGATATCCTGACCATTGAGCAAAGAAATTGTCTTCTGAGCCTGTGGCTTTGAGGGTTTCGATGATCTGGAGACCCGCCATACTCGAGCCAATCAATTTCCCCTCATCTTGAAGTAATTTGCGGTTCAGATCCACTCGCCGGGCAGATACCGCAATCAAATAAACTACATTGATCAAAGCGATTGCCAACCCTACTAAAGCTAAAATCCAGCTATAGGCGAGCATTAAAGCAAAGTAAAATATAATCATAAGAACATTGAGTGCCGTAGTGGCCAGTTTTCCTGACAAGAGCTTTGCTACCTTATCATTGCTTTGTATTCTGGAAGTGATATCACCTGCCGCACGCTGCGAAAAGAATTCACTGGGCAGACGAAAGATGTGCCACAAAAACTGACCGGAGGTGACCAAGGCTATCTTCGTCTCCAAGCGAAGCAAATAATACTGTTGCAACCAAGTTAAAATCCCTCTGAGTATTGCCGTAATGCCCATTCCCAGTAATAAGGGCAACACCCAGGAATCGAGTCCTCCCAAGAGAATATCATCGACGAATACTCTGGAAAACATGGGTATTATCAAGCCGGGAATAACTAAGGCCAGACCCAGCAAAATGATATAGATTAAAGCCTTCTCTGACCCTTTAAGCCTCTTCTTTAAGGCAGTGCTTAAATCGGGTTTTTTACTATCTTTTTGGAATTCAGGGGTTGGGATGAAGGAGAGAACAATACCAGTAAAGGCCAGATTAAATTCTTCCTCCGTTACGACTCTCCTTCCTGCCGCGGGGTCGTTTAGATGTACTTTTCCTTTATGAAAGCCTTCCAGAACAAGAAAGTGGCTAAAATTCCAGTGGATAACTAAGGGCAAAGGCATCACTCGCAAAGCTTCCGGTTCTTTTCGGTATCCCTTCGCTTCCAGACCATAACTCCGGGCGGCTTTCAGGAGATTACTGGCTTTACTCCCATCTCTGGATACACCACAGGCAATTCTTAATTCCTCTAGGGTAATATACTTCCCATAGTGAGCTAGGATCATAGCCAGAGACGCCGCTCCGCACTCTACTGCTTCCATCTGCAGTACGGTAGGGACCTTAACGATCTTCTTCTTTACCACCTAATTTCTCCCTCCCTTCCGCCTCCATATTTTAAAAGGGTATGACTTTCTGAATGGGTTTCTCCCGCTGGGTGATAATCTCTGAGGTTATGATGGTCCCACTCTGAAAGGACATGGGGGGGCCTGTGGGAGATGACCAGCGATAGCCGCTTTCGTTGGCGCTATCGGGAACCAAGTCAATCTTCACCAATAGGGGAGCACCTTGCCCAGCTAATAACGCAACCAGGTTTTCATTACCCAGGGTTTGCAACATACTCTGGGCAGTCGCCGGATACTCTGCGACAGTATTTACTCTCCCTAATAAGTAGCCGTACTCTTCTTTGTTGACCGTAGTCGGGGAAATCTGACATTCCATACCGGGACGGATCAGTCCACCTTGTTCGGCCGGAACATACACCACTGCTTCCAGCTTGACTGTATCACCATACTGCTCAAGGGTCGCCAGCGTATCTCCTGGTTTGATAATACTTCCTTTGCTCATATTTATCTCTAAGATACGACCATCAATTTCTGATACTATTTGAGTTCGGTAGACCAGTTCACTGCGGAGCTGCTGTATCCGGGTTACGATTTCGGCATAAGTTGGATCTTCTCCTTGCCCGTTGTTCTCCATAGCAGCTTGGCTGCTTAATAGTTCATTGATTTGAGAAATTAACTCTGGTTGCTCAATTCTCGCAACGACATCACCTTGCTTTATCTCCTGCCCAACCTTCACGCGAATATCACTAATCCGGCCAGAGACGTGATGCTGCAGAGAAAATACACCCCCATTATTGAGAAGAATTCCTTGTCCTTGAATTTTCGTTGGGATGCTCCCTAATAGTCCCCAAGCGACCCCACTCACAAGAATCAGGCCGATGGCTACTAAGGCCAGCCAAGCCTTCGGTGAAGTCACCTGAATACGTTGATCAAGCTGCTCCGGAGAGGATAGTCTTGTCAAAGAAACATCACGAAATAACCCTTGCCTCATCATCTGCACCTCCCATTAATGCTTAAGATACTCAAAACGTCCGTCCTTGACCTTCTTCAGCACTACCAGGTCGCCAATGTCATCACCCTGCGCATTGAACTGGTGCACCCCTATCACGCCTTCCCATGCTCCCAAATCTCTTAATTCTTGGGCAACTGTAGCAGGGTTAGCCAAATCAGATTTTTCTAAGGCAGCTGCTAGCAAACTGACCGCATCATAGCCTGTTGCAGCATAAGAGGTGGGTGCTTGCTGATATTCCTGACGGAAGGCTTCCACAAAGGCTTGGGTTTTGGAACTAGGTAGTTTGGGATTAAAGAAGGAACCCACCAGTAACCCTTCTGCCTTTGCCTCGGTGACATTGGTCAAAGAAAGTGAGTCCCATGAATTCCCAGCAACTAATGGCACCTCAATGTTTACAGCTCTAGCATCCAACAAAAATTGAGTCCCCTCTTCCGCCGCGATCTTGGCAATGAAAATTCCATCAAAACCAAAAGCCTGCCACTTATCGTGCAAACGTTCTAAATCTTCCAGATTGCCATAGTAATTAAAACGATCCACGATCGTTATTCCCTGAGCACCGGCATAGTCTTCAAAAGCATTGGCCAGGCCATTGCCGTACGAGTCATCAGTGTAATAAATAACCATCCGTTCATGACCCTGCTCCGCAAGGTAAATCGCCAGTTGCCGAGCGATTTCCTCATCGGAGGGAATATTGCGAAAGACATGGGTATAATCGTGCTGTGTAAGTTCCGGTGAAGTCGAGGCCGGGGATACCATCACCAACCCAGCTTGATCATAAATCGAGGATGCCGGAATCGAGATAAAGGAATTGCGATGACCGATGACTGCTCGAATCCCTTCATTATCCGCGAAGGCTTGAGCAATGGCCAGTCCCTTTTCCAGCTCTGCCTCATCATCAGCTTTGAGCAGGTTCAGTCTGCGGCCTTGTATGCCTCCTTGATCGTTAATCTCTTGAACGGCCAAATCAAGACCTTCTTCAAACAAATCGTCTAAGGAGGCAAACGGCCAAGCAACACCGATGAGGACTTCCTCACTTGTGTTGACCCTAGTACATCCCTGTGGCCATAGACTGAGTCCTAAAAAGAGCATTATAACTATAGACTTTTTGATCGTTCTACTTTTCAGCATATCTACACCTTGCTCTCCGAATTATTCTCTCTTCCGTGTTAGCCTAAGAAAGTCCAAAGATATAACTCAATAGGTTAAAGATTATCTCAAGTTAAAATTTAGCATGTCTACAAATAACCGCAGACTTATCCTTATCTATTTAATACGTTAGATTTGATCAACCATTACAATAATCTTTGCTAATAGCAACTAGCTCATTGTGTCCTCCTGAGGGATGGGCGACTGGGGAATCTAGCTTCTTAGCTGACACTCAGGATGCCAGAGAATGATACTATCATTCATCGTGGCCCATTAATGCGTGGAATTCCTGTAATGCACCAGAGCTTTTTACGTATTAACTAGTAAATGGACATTGGGGAGAGAAGTGCATGAGCAAAAAGGAAGTCAGTCCCTTTCATCTGTTTGAATACCGAGGTGATCATTATCTGCTAAATATCGAAAAGATGGCTGCTTATCGAGTGAGCACGGAGCTTTTATCGATCCTGCATAGTATCGGGGAGCAGCAAACAACTCTTCCAGTAGATCAAGAAGAACTCCTCAGGTCATGGAATCTAATTAAGGAAGACAAGAAAAAAAGCACATCAGTACCCGCTGTGGAGCCCGCTCCCATTACTTATATGTACCTTTTCCTTACCCAATCCTGTAACCTTCGCTGTATTTACTGTTATGGCGATGGCGGCGAGTACGGAACCGGCGGCAGTATGGACACCACCACGGCCAGACAAGCTGTGGATTGGTTGATCGCCAAGTCGGGGAAAATGAAAAAAATGTATTTGGGTTTTTTTGGTGGCGAGCCGCTAATCAATTTCCCCCTTATGAAAACCACAGTGGAATATGCTAACAAAAAAGCTCAAGAAGCCCATAAAGAAGTCGAATTCTTTGTGACAACCAATGCTACTTTGTTAGATGAGGAAAAAATGTCTTTCATTAATGAGCAACAGATTTCCGTCCAGATTAGCTTTGATGGACCAAAGGAGATCCAAGATGCCCAACGTCCTTTTGTCAACGGTCAGGGTTCTTATGACTCGGTTGTGCCGAAAATTAAAAAACTGCTAGCTCTCGCTCCTAAAACTTCCGGACATGCAGTTCTTTGGGGTGATACCGATCCACAACTTATTAAGGATACCCTGCAAGACATAGGATTTACCACCTTCTCCCTTGCTCCAGCTTCCCACTCCCTCTTCACTGATGAGTCTGATAAAAACAACAGCATCCGCAAAATTCAACTACAACTTCAAGCTTTAGAGCAAGAAGCGGCAACCTGGTTACTCCATATCCGAAGTAGAGATAAAGAGATCCTCCGAAGTTTGAAGGCAAGCAGCGCTGGCTATGGGATTTACCACGGTATGGTAGCCTTGCTACACAATCGCCATAGATATCATTTTTGCGGTGTCGGTCGCAAGATGGTCGGTGTATCTGTAACGGGAGATATCTATCCCTGTCATCGCTTTGTAGGCAATGATGACTATAAAATGGGCCATGTGGGTGATGAGAAATTCAACCGAGATGGTTATCTCCAAAGCCCCCTAGTCTCTCAGGCAAACTGCGCATCCTGCTTTGCCAGCCACTATTGTGCGGGTGGCTGTCTGCATGATAATCTTAGCTCCAGCGGCTCCTCAGACATTCCCTCAGAAGAGATCTGCCATCTCAGACGTCGTGAACTAGAACTGGCAGCAGTCATTGTGTCAAACCTCAGCCCTGATGACCAAGCTTTTTTGGTCAATGAACAAATTATTCCTCCCAAACCCTGCCCTCTGGATTTTTAATAAGTATAAATGGCAATCAGACAATTGTCCGACATGAAACAGGGGAGCTGTGATTTCACACCGCTCCCTTATTTTATACGTATAAGAAAGTACATTTTTCGTTTTCATTGGTAGATAATGTGTAGTAAACAGGCGACCAGAGATGCTTCCCTACATATTGGAATACCTACGTTGTAGGGTCGACCTGTGGTCGCCTTTGTTCTACTAGACTAACCTTGTTTGAATCCACTCAGTCCTTTGGGTTGCTGTTAAAGAGTCGTCTTAGAATAGTTCTCTTAAGCCACAGGAATCCAGAACGCAACCGCCCCCGGCAACAGCATCTAACTCACTGTCACTCATTTCATCGCCTAGATCCTTTAGTTCTTCAGCGCTAAAATCGAAGCCTGCCTCCTTTACCAGTACCCTACGTTCTTCCGCGTCCTTGGCTGCCATAACTTTCTTGGCAAAGTCCTGATCGGTTTTCATTTTCTCCATGAATGCTTTTGCGGATTCGATACTCATTAATATTCCCTCCTATTTTTTGTGTACCCTGTACACAGATTAACCTTTTCAACAGTTAATACGATTTTCTCAGGATAGTATTACAATAGCTTAAGACAAAACTTTTTGACTTTCGCAATGGTTATTTACAGTTTGGGCATCGGCCGTCCACAGTAATATTCCTTGACCTTGAACCACATCTCGGGCATTCTTGCCAACCAAGCTGCTGAGAAAAACCTGCAGCAACATAATCCAAATCCTCTTCACCTAATTCTTCATCTCCACTGAATTGCTTTAAGTCAACCGATTTGGCTTGGTCTAGTTGGGCTAAAATTTTCTCCTTTAAGCTATCGCGTATCTTACTTTTAGCACTTAAGTCATGGGTCAGCATCGTTTGAGCTAGGAATAATAGCTTTCGAATTTCAGGATCCTCCACCAGTCCTAGGTCTTTTTCTCCGGCAATAATCTGCTCGAGATAAATCATATAAGCTTCCGCCTGCTGCCTCTCATTCATAGATACACATCCCTTGGCTTGCCAAGATTATGCGCAGCTGTCGCATGGCCCGAAAGAGAATAACACCTGTATTGCTTTCGCTGATGTCAACAAGTTTGGCGATCTCACGATTACTTAGGCCACTCCAGAACTTCAAAGCAATAATCTCTTGTTCACGTTGGCTTAAGCAAGCAATGGCCTTAAGGAGGTGATGTTGGATCTCATTTAATTCCACTATAGTTACCGGATCCGGCTCACGAGCTACAATATTTTTGGTATATTCATCGAGGGAAATAATATGTACTCCCTTGCGACTTCGATAGTAATCTGTGATGGTATTCCGAGCAATACGAAAAAGCCAGACAGAAAATGGGGCTTTGTCCTTTTGGTAATAGTGATTTTTAGTAAACACTTTTTCGACGATTTGGCTGACCAGGTCTTCGGCGTCATGATAATCAGCCACCCGATAATGCACATAATTATTAATCCGAGGAAAGTAACAATTGTACAAATCTGTAAAGGAGGTCTCATCGTTTTCGGCAAGTTCAATCAACGCTCTTCCTGACCCTTGAGTAAATATGGCCGGTCCCCCCTCGATCTGAAAACTTTTGTTCGTAGTCTGATTATAAAAACCCAACTACCACCAAAAGTACCACCATATTTTTTAAATTACCCTAGTGGAATTGAAAACGTTTGTTGGTGTGAGACATAAAAAGAGGAAAACCAAATCTAATCTGGTCTTCCTCTTTTTATGTTAACTTTGAGTTACTCTTTGCGTTCATAATTAGTTTTCAATGCTCGCGATGGAACATCCCATCTTCGAACACCGCTGTGTCAACTCTCTAGCTTTGGATTTTTCCCCTGATTCTGCATAGCCTTTCTGAAGGACTACCGCTGCACTAAGAAAGAGTTCCTCCAGGCGAAGCCTTGAACTTTCTGCCCAAAGTGCCTCCAAGTCATTCAGATAGCGACCGGTGTAATGTTCCACAACCTTTTGGGCATTGCCAAAGCTTGGCTGCTGGACAAAAGCAGTTGCGGCTTGCTGGAAAGCATCGAGATCACAACTAATTTCAGCCATCTTCAGATGGTACAAACCACGCTCATATACGATGGGATTACCGGCACCTACGCTCTCAAAGGCCCGTCTTATTTCACCGCGGCGGGTATGAAATAAACTAGTCACATTTGCCTCGCTGTCCCACCACAGGTCGTTGAAAATATTTTCTTTACTGACTCCTTCACGATGCTCTAATAAATAAGCTAAAAGCTCACGAGCTTTCTGTGTGCGGATTTTAATCGGGCTTTTCCGTTCATAAGCAGGTGCCATATAAAAGGTCCCTAGGGTGTTGATATAGACCCTAGCACTCATATATCCTCCATAGTTGAGGAGCTCGCGGGTATATTCCGGCATGATGCCTGCATCTGCTGCTTGCTTCAAGACAGTTGCAAAAAGCGGCTTAAAGCGCATGTAGTAGCGGTGATCATATTGGCGGGAAAGCTCCAGAAAGCGATGAGTATAGTTCTGAGCCTGCTTTTCATCACCTTCTGCCAAATAGATGGCCGCTAGCTTGCCATAAGCAAGGGTTGCATAGGCATAGCAGCCAATTCTTTCGCCAATAGTGATCGATTTTTTATAGTATTCTATATACTGCTCCTTATCCTTCTTTAGCACTTGCAGGGCATTTGCCATCCGTCCATAGGCCACGGTCTGAAAAAAGGGTGTGGTTTCTTGAATAAGTATAATTATTCCAGTGATAATTTCCTCAGTTTTCGCCGGCTGTTCTAAGATTTCCGTACAAGCCTTCCATATCTTCACAAATAGCCAGTGTTCGCGGGTGTTGCGATTTAATATAGCATATTCTTCCGCCATGTTTAGATAACGATCAGTGACTGAAAAATCAGCAACTTCTCCCAAGTAATATTTTAACTGCTCTGAAGTATGAAGGATTTCGGCATACAACAGATAATTGATGCTAAATTCTTCATGAAGCCCCAATTGGCGCATCCGATAAAGCTCCGTATTTAACAGGGGTAATGCCTTTTCTTCCTGCCCGACGATCTGATAAGCTTTAGCCGCATAGACTCCCACGCCATGGCGCATCAGCTGATCCTGCTCTTCTTGCGGAATAGCTAGAGACTTTTCATAAGCCTTCAAACAATTTTTATAATCTCCTTTATAAAAATAAATCACCGTGAGATAGCGCTCAAACCAGCCCTTAATTCTTAAGTCACCGTTCACTAAGCATTTATTCATCATCGCCATCGTTAAATCCATGGCCTCAAATAACTGGGACATGAGAGTCAAGTTGTGAATCTTTTCAATTACAACTCCGTACCAAGCTGTCATGGGTGCGCCTTCCAGCATGGGTAGCAGGCTATCCAGACAAGCATTGCTCTCCGCGAAGGAAGCCCTATTGCGCAGTACTCTTGCCGAATGGGTCATGGCCAGTATATACAAATCCTTCTCTTCGCTTATCAACTGGGGCATTACTCCTCTGAGGTATTTTTCTGCTTGGTAAAAGTCACCGCGATCAGAAAGGTAAATCCCTTTGATTAGCTGAACTCTTGGTGTTAGTTCAACGTGGCGAACCTCGAGAAAATCAAAGTACCTTTTCAAATCTCTGCTGCACCCTTGGGCGATGATTTCTCCTGCCATCGCACTAATACAGTTCTGAATGATTCTCCCATCCTCAACCAAGAAGGCGTACTCAACAGCCCGCCCATAATCTCCACTCACATAGTATCTTTCCTTAGCCTTCTGTAGGATTCGCCAGCCATGGCCCTCATCATTTTGTTGTAAAAAACTACGGAATAAGGTGTGGTAGCGATATGTCGTGTCAGAAGTTCTTAAAGTAAAAAGATTCCTGTGGACAAGTTCTTCGAGAATTTTCTGAGCATGATCTATATCTAATAAATGGTTGCAGGTTACAACCTCCAGCTCCGGGAGTCGGGAAGTAGCTTTCAAGAAATCTTGGCATTCCTCCGTCAGCCCCATAAATATTTCATTAAACAGATAGCGACTGATATCTCGCTCAGCCTCAAGCTTTGCTAAAGAGAGTTCATTATTGCCCTCCGTTGCCAAACGATAGGATTGGATAGCTAAGGTCCAGCCCTCCGTGGCCGAATAGGCCGCTTCGTCGAAAAATCCCCATAGTCTTGTCGCTTCCTCCTGGTTGAAGCTCAGATCCTTTTTGGTTAGCTCCGTAACTCCACCGGCCATTTTTAAGCGAAAAAGACCACTCCATAGTTCATGACGGCTAGCCATGATCAGAGTAACCTCAGGAGGGCAGCTCTTGACCATCTCCGAGAGAAGATCTATTAACTGCTGATTGGTAATCAGATGCATGTCATCTAAGATAATGGTCAGGGTATTGCTACCGATAGCCTTTAGTAACGCAGAGAGAACAACTGAAACAAAGGTAGCACTCCCTGTAAAGGGAATATAGTCCGTGGCATGAAACTCAAACCCAACCAGTCTCTCCCTAAGCGAAGATTCCAGATGCTGCAAAAAGAATAACAGCTCTCGATCCTTTTCATCTAAAGCCATCCAGACGACATCGTCACGTCCTTTTGCATATTGCATCAGGAGGGTAGTTTTACCATAGCCTGCATCAGCATGTATGTAGGTAAGCTGTGTGCCGGGAAGAGCAATCTTATCCAACAAACGGGGGCGTTTCAGGAGTGCCTCAGTGCCTTTTGGCATTATCTTCCTCAAGCGTATTCCCCCTTCGATCGTCAACAATCTCGCTCTTACCCTTAAATTAGACTCTCTCCACTAAAAATCCTTCTCACTTTCGTTCCGTGGTAATTTAATTTTTAAGCATGCGTATGGTTTTCGCTTCTCACACGTTCAAAATCGTACACGTATCCGATTTTGAAAGGACAACCTTACTCAAAAAAGAGACTGTCGCCAACATTTTCTCACAAACGTTTGGCGACAGCCCTGCATATTATTCCTTATCTTTGTATTTCATAGGCACATGTGTCGCATCGCAGAAAGGTTTGTTCCTTGACTTACCACAACGGCACAAGACATATCTGTTTCTGATCTCATAAATAGATCCGTCTGCTGATTCAAGGGGAATCATGCCTTTGACAAATATCCCGCCACTGACTTTCCTCTCAGGGTCTTGGAGTATTTCTATGGACGGCTCGTATTCGGGTTCAATGACCTTGCCATTTTTATCCATTACCTGCAATCTTCCGGCCGGACATTCAACAGCCGTTTTAATCGCCAGCTCTCGGAACCCTTCCTTGTCGGATTCTTCGATCAGCTCCCAGACATTCCCCTTTTCACTGTGGCAGAAACGCGCAAAGGCGCAGCGATTGTCATCTAAAAGATCCAATTCCGGTCCTTCAAATAATTCAGCCCTGTCGACAAATTTGTCTCGGGAAGCAGTTTCTGTACCATGAAAATCACAATCGACATGTGAACCATCACAGAAGGGTGGATTCTTTGACTTTCCGCAGCGGCATAAGGCATATGTCTCAGCCTGCGGCAACCCCCGCCCCGGTAGATACTCGTAGGCTTTGCCCTTAGGTGTGATGATGCTTTCCTGCAAGGGTACATTTCCGGTGACAATATAGGGGCCATCCTTGATGATTGTAATCTTACATTCGCGGTTATTCTCGTCCATTATAATCAACTCTCCTTCAAAAATATTAGCCCTAGCAATCTTTTTCACTATAAATTAACCTATCCCTTTTTTAACGTTATCACTTAAGGAAGAATAAAGTCAAATACCGGGTAGGAATTCTATAAAACCTATTCAATAAAAACTGTCCGCTCCTTACCCAAATCAAATGTCCAAAATATACATGTCCTGCTTTATTCTTTTAGTTATACTTAGGGGTTCTTCTTTTGTACCACCTATCTCTAAAATATAGGACGTATGCTTCAAAGCATCATTATATCCGTATACAACTATAAGCGTTTCATTCTGTTGGAATTGGTATATTTGTACGGTATCATTCTTATTCTTTGCCATAGTGGATCCACCAAAATAATCACCATCTCTAAACAGGTCTAAATAGATATTCTCCTGATCATCTCCAAGCAGTCCTTCATAGAGCCCGTTTGTACTATGCAAAATAATATTGTACTGTTTGTTATTTGAGTACTTTTCTTTCGCATACTCTTCGGGACTTCCTTTTACAAAGAATATTGTAAAAACAAATAAGCTTACCGTTACAAGCACAAATACAGCCAAAGTAATGAACTTTAAAGTAGCGCCATTTTTCATTCATACCCCTCGTTTAAAACAATCAGTTTAATCACTTGATGAGTTACATTGTTCTCCGAGTAAGAGTTATTATGATTAATAAATAACAGAGCTAGCAATTTTCCATGAATAAGAAGCATTCGTTATAGTTACCGATATAATTCCAGGGCCAAAATTGAATGATGGAATAGTTTTTTCCCAAGTGCTCGTAAAATTCGACGTTGTCGAATTTTGGAAGGGTACGACCCCGTGGTAGGAAAAGGAAGGACCCGAAGACGAACTTCTGAGGCCCTTTTCCTACCCGAGCATTTTTCGTGTTCAATCTACTAGGTATATACCCTTTTTACGAATTTAAAAGAAATGATAACTTTTATCAAGAAGAGTAAAAGAAACGAAAACCTTCAAGTCTACTTGAACCGTGATAATTCGTATAAGGGGCATATATCTGAGTGCCCACTGAAGTGATCCATTCAGAGTAGGCTGCTGTCGCATATTCACCTACAATATCACCGACCCCTGGGTCTCCGGAAGTACACATTCCCAAATAACAATTTGTACATTGCCAAAATGGTTTAGCGTATATTTTAAGTACACCATTCACAAATACACTTCCGACTCCATTTCTTTTCATTTGGTGTATTCCATTTCCATAAGCACAAGCAGTAATCGTATCTGGTTGCACAATTAGATTTTCACTTACAAGAGCTTCATTTGCCTTTACAGTTGTAGGTACTAAGCAAGTTAGTACTAGAGCCAATACCATAATAAATGAAAAGATATTCTTGACTTTCATAGTTTTTCCTCCCTTTAATTTTGTAGTTTTTAGTTGGTTTCTAAATTAATCCAAATTGATTCAGTAGAGTTGCATTAAGTTAAAAAGTTTATTGTCAACCCAAATGTTTACCTCAGACATACTTCAACTATTTCCCTTAATTGGTGTATACAACCATTATAATTTGCCTTTCTAAGTCCAAAACAGC
>JBFWMF010000019.1:0-70107 GCA_050251735.1 Desulfitobacterium sp. | reverse complement strand
CGTTCGTCCTGAGCCAGGATCAAACTCTCCATAAAATTTATGAAGAAAATTTGATTGCTCAAATTGTCTTTACTCATTTAACGATTCATTGGCTGTTCCTTGTTGTTTAGTTTTCAAAGACCATGGAAGGTCTGGGTGTCGCGGAGGACAAGGATGTCCGAGAGCGACCAAAGACCATTTTGGTTTTCTACCGCTTTTTAGCGGCGAGATTTATCTTAGCACTTTTGACGAATTTCGTCAACCGCTAATTTTCTGTTGAGCAATTAACTGGAGCGGGTGATGAGAATCGAACTCACGTAACTAGCTTGGAAGGCTAGCGCTCTACCATTGAGCTACACCCGCAAAAGGCATGGTGCGCTCGAAGGGATTCGAACCCCTGGCCTTCTGATTCGTAGTCAGACGCTCTATCCAGCTGAGCTACGAGCGCATGTTATTCACAGTATTTCTGCGTCAACAATTACTAATTATAACCGATAAATATAAGGAAAGTCAATCACACAATTGATCTTTTATTGTTGTTCTATGATATGTCACCCTAGAAGTGTTCTGAACTTATTTTTCAACTTCAAATATCCCAAACTTAATCTTTATTCCTTGCCTGCTGAACTTTTCTTCGTATTCCGTCATGATATTTTCCGGAAAATCGCTTTGGTGTAAATCAAAATCGACTAGCTTTTCCCGAAAGCCCACATTTTCGAAATATTTTAAGCTATCCTTAAACAATTCATCATCATCGGTCTTAAACCAAATCTCAGATCGATTTTTCAAGATTTTTTTATAGACTCTTAAAAAGTTAGGATAAGTAAGTCGTTTGTGGTGATGTCTACGGCTAGGCCAGGGATTACAGAAATTAATATAGATTTTCTCTATTTCGCCCGCACTAAATATCTCTTCTAGCTTGGCTATATTCATGGGAATAATCCGTACATTATTTAAGTTCTTTACATTAATTTTTCTTAATGCTATAACTAATACTTCATCATAGAGGTCAATAGCTATATAATTGAATTGGCTTTTGAGTTCTGCGCATTGACTAATAAACTGTCCTCGCCCACACCCTAATTCCAGATGAATCGGCAGATCATTGTCAAAAATCTCCCGCCACTTACCTTTATAGTCGGTAGGGTTGATGATAACCAAGTCATCGTTTTCCAATTCGGGTCTTGCCCAAGCTTTTCGTCTAAGTCTCATTTAATTTCTCCTTCAATAGTCGCAGAGGATTATTAATAGCAACCGCGATAGAATAATCTGAATATCCTACTTAATATTAATGAAGTATACAAAAAGAGTATCGCTAATTCAATAGATACATAAATCTCAACGAACCGTCTGAGTATTAGTTTACTGAGTATTAATTGAACTGAAGGAGCGTATTTATGAGCTATAGTAAAGATTTCATCCGTAATACCATGATTATTTGTCTCTTAACTTCCTTTATCGCGCCCTTCATGGTTAATTCCGTTAACATTGCCATTCCTGCAATTTCACTTGACTTCGCTGGAACTCAGCTTCATTTAAACTGGGTCGTGACCAGTTATCTTTTAACCAGCGCTGCCTTATCATTACCCTTTGGCCGGTTAGCCGATATTCTTGGCCGTAGAAAACTCTTTATGTTAGGCATCGGGTTATTTGGTCTTAGCTCATTAGGCTGTAGCATGGCCTTCTCTCTAAATTCCTTGATTTTCTTCCGATTCCTGCAAGGAATTGCCAATGCTATGGTAACGGGTACTTCCATGGCGATACTAACCTCTGTGGTTCCCCCCCAAGAGCGCGGTAAAGCTTTGGGGATTACCTCGGCAGCTGTATACATCGGTCTTTCCCTCGGACCAGTCTTGGGAGGGTTGATTATTCAAGTGATCAACTGGAGAGGGATTTTCATTTTTGGCTTTGTTGTAGATATGATTATTCTGCTCCTCATCTTCACCAAACTCAATGGCGAATGGAAGGTCGCTGACGGTGAGGCTTTTGATTATACGGGAAGTGCACTTTGGGCATCAGGTTTGGCTCTGGTATTATTAGCCTTGTCAAATTTAAGCTTAAACCCCCTCTATATTATTGTTTTACTCATCGGTATCTGTCTGTTAATTTTCTTTGTGCGATTCGAGCTAAAAACAAGCTCCCCAATCTTTGCCATCCGAGTCTTCGCCCAAAATACTCCCTTTATCTTTTCAAATTTGGCCACGGTCATCAATTATAGTGCTACCTTCGCCTTAAGCTATCTCTTATCACTCTATCTACAGCTCGTATTAGGACTGGAAAGTTCCGTGTCAGGATTGATTTTACTCTCTCAACCCGTCCTGATGGCCATGATTTCTCCTTTTGCCGGAAGACTGTCGGATAAAATGGAACCACGCATCCTATCCTCTTTTGGCATGGGGATCACCGCTGTAGGACTCTTCTTTATTATCTTCCTTCAACCGACAACTCCAATCATACTCATAATTGCTAACTTGGTTTTCATCGGTATTGGCTTTGGTATCTTCTCCTCACCTAATACCAATGCGATTATGAGTTCAGTGGATAAACGTTACTATTCTATTGCTTCTTCTACTCTGGGAACCATGAGGTTATTAGGCCAGACCTTAAGTATGGCTGCTGTATCCCTCATTACCTCAACCTTTATCGGAAATATAAGCCTAAATTCCAGTGAATATCCTCAGGTTTTCATGGCAAGCTTTAAGGTCTCCTTTACAGTATTTTTCGTGCTGTGTGCTTTCGGAGTTTTTGCCTCCTTAGCACGGGGCAAAAAAGTTGATATGGATACCCCAAACTCCTAATTAAAAATTGCTTATTATTAATTCCAAATTTCGTAGCTGAATTGTTATTTGCTCGTGTTTTTAGTTCGACTTCCGTGTAAGAGAGTTACACCAACAGTAATAATTGTTAACATCAATCCTATTATTGCTGCCAGTCCATAGGCTACAGTGTTGGCGGGGATAAACACTGTACTCAGTCCATTCTCTCCATTAATGCCAAGCCCTAGGGCTAAGGTTTTAAGTCCCGGTATGAAATCGATCTGGTAAATAATGTGCCCTGCAATAATTAAAGGAACAAAAGCAAAGACCAGCTTAATTCGTTGCGAAGCCGCTTTAGTCTTAAAAGGTCTGCCCAACCACCAACCAGCAAGTCCTCCGAGGATTGCAGCAGAAAAGTAGACCAAGGTAAACCAAAGATTCCACTGGTTCCCAGGCCAAACATCATGGAGAGGCTCAAAGTACATGATCGGAAAAACAACAGCAATAATAACTCCAATAAAGACTACATAGCCTTGGTTAACACGGGTTAAATGCCAAACCTCCCGTGAAGGCACTCGGAGATTAACTTGAACATTTTCATGTTGGCAGTTGCGGACGCAGTTGAAACACAGCTTACAATCCAAATTATTATCCAGGTAGGGAAGATGCTGACTCATCGGGCAGCCTTTGACCCCATCTCTACCCACATAACAATCGAAGGTTGTGCATTTATTGGGCAGACGGCAGCATCCGCTCGCACCTCCAAAATTGAACCAATCGAGGCCGTGCCAATAAATCCACCCAACGGGCAAAAGTGTCGACACCAGGCATGGCGGGGATAGAGCACACTCACAAGGATGGCCAGCCCTTGAATGACGATGAGCAACACAGCCGTATTCAGCATATGGGAGCGCATGTTAGAAAAGACTTCCGCCCAGAAAATCAAAGCAAATAGAGCACTCACAATGAGGTAATCATATTTAACAAATAGAGCAGGCAAGGGTCTTTTCGGGTGGTAGAGATCCTGAACAAATTCCATAATCTTAGAAAAAGGACAGAAAGTACACCAGAGCCTACCTAAGAAAGGCGATAAAATCGCTAACGCCGGCCACCAAAAACCCCAAACAAGAATGAAGGCTTTCATGGTAATCGATAGCTGAGGAAGAAAAAGCAGACCGATAATCAACAAAAGAAATGATCCTGCCGAAATCCATTGTAGTCCGTTGAGAAACCTTCTTTTCAGGAAGATACTCTTAAAAACTCCCCACTGTAAAAGATTGATTTTACTCCCCAGCTTTTTAGCTGTAGGTCCGAAAAAGATTTGTTCCAACCCAATAATGTCCTGATCAGCGAGAAAAAAGGCTCTCTCCATGACCTGAATGAGTTCAGTTACATTCCCTTGACGATAATTATGAGATAACAAGAGTTGAGTTGCCTCAGGTGTCAAAACCGGCACCTTACGGCCATTTTTTTGAGCAAGACTCTCAATAATTCCTTGAGCAATAATCGGAATATCTCTTTTACGGTCACGGATAGGTGAAATAAGGTAGCTATGGGTGAAGCAAGCGGCCAATTCTGGCATAAGATGAAATTCCTCGTGATTTGCATCCTCTTGAATGCTGCCAATAATCAAGCATTTGGTTTGAGCGTTAGCAAAAACCTCCGCCAGTCTTACCTGCTGTTGCGGGGTAATGCGCTCAATCCCTTGGATAAAGAGGGTTCCCCCGGCTGCAATATCCATCAGATTATAGGTCGGATAGGAGCCACCCTCTTCGTGTTGTTCATCGTTTAATAAATAGCCCCATTGCTGCTCAAAACGCTGACCATCAAGGACCACAAAGGGAGCCGCCTCTCCGAAGAGTCTTTGGTGAGCATACCAAGCAACCATCTGTCTCCCCGTTCCTCTTTCACCACGAATCAACAGATGACCTTCATGTTCATCAAGCATTGCAAATAAACGTTCTACCTCATGGGTCGTTTTCACACTTCCCCATATCCCATAAAACTTATCTTTATATTGGGTTAGCTGGATAGCTGAACGAAGCACTTCCTTATATCGGTTGAAGGAAAGCACCTGATTCGCTTCAACAAGGGTGTCGTTTAACTGTCCGATGATTGTGCCATAGATTTGAGGCCAACGGAGTAGAATACGAGCAAAGTCTTCGGCGCTGATTGCTAATAGTCGAACTGATCCCAGACTGCGGACGGTTACCGTCGAAGGTTTTCCAGTAACTAAGGAGACTACCCCAAAAACTTTACCGTCACTATCCAGTGCCCCTTCATGTAAAATATAGACAGAAGTAGGTTTCTTGCCTTCTTCGATAAGTAGTGAGCCCTCTGGGTAGGTTTCCCAGTGAAACTCATTGGCACACTCCATTTGATCCCATTGTGTTAAGTCTGTTAGAAATGGCACTTCTGAGAGAAGCTTAAGTTTTTCATCCATGGACTCACCTCCCCTAAACCGATGCGCTAAAGTTAAATTTACTATACGCTATATGAAATACCTCTGCCAAGGATATAAAATTCACAAGAAATAAGAATACATGATACATGGGAGGTGCACTTCTATGCCTTATGAAAAAATTGTAAAAGGCTATCCCTTATATCTGGCCGGAGACATTGGCGGGACAAAAACTCACTTAGGACTTTACTCCCTAAAGGGTTGCGAGCTTTCCTTAGTCAGGGAAAGGAAATTTTCTAGCAGGGAGTGGGATGATTTAGCACCACTTATTCAAGGATTTTTAGAGGAGATGACACTCACCCCCGAAGACATAACCGGGGGCTGCCTCAGTTTGGCCGGACCTATTACTGAGGGAACGTGTCTGCTCACCAATTTGAACAGGGTCATTCACTTCCGTTCCTTGCATTCCACCCTTAATTTTCAAAGACCCCTGCTTTTTGTCAACGACCTAGAAGCTATGGGACAGGGCCTAATGGTTCTGCAAAAAGAGGATCTGCTATGCCTTAACCCTTCAGTACCTAATTCTTTCCCCTCTACTACCTCCACCTCTTCCTCTAAATCCAAATCTTCTCTGAATCGAGCACTGATTGCCCCCGGTACTGGCCTGGGTCAGGCCATGATCCTAGGCGATCATCAGATCTATGCCACAGAAGGTGCCCATAGGGATTATGCTCCCCGCACAGAACAGGAAATACGATTGTTGCTTTTTTTAACCCAAAAATACGGTCATGTCAGCTATGAAAGAATTTTATCCGGTCCCGGACTGACAAATATCTATCATTTTCTACGCTGGGAAACCCATCCCCATTCTCTCCATGATCCCGTCCCTGCACCTGAAGAGATCACCAAAAGAGCCCTAGCCGGAATCTGTCCACTCTGCACAGAAACGCTAGAACTCTTTGTTAAAATCCTGGGTGCGGAAGCAGGGAATCTCGCTTTAATGACCCTGCCCTATGGGGGAATATTCCTGGGCGGAGGGATCCCCCCCAAAATTCTTCCCAAGCTACAAGAAGGGGGCTTCATGGAGGCCTTTCTCGGCAAAGGTCGTTTTCGGAATCTTCTTTCCACCATTCCCATCTATGTGATCCTTAACGAAAACGCTCCTTTGCTAGGAGCAGCCCACCTAGCGGCAGCAGCGGATTATTCTAAGACTTAACCGCTAATAAAAACTTGTTCTCCGGCAATGAATGCCCCTGTTCCATGTTCACCTCATGTTCCGGATTAATCGTCAAATGAAGTAAAATCTTAAAAACCATCTCCCGCTGTTCCGCTGCTTGGATTTCCCAAGCGATTTCGTCGACCGAAAATCCTTTCCCGGGGTGGCGTTGCAAAAAGTCTAGGACTTTGTTCTTGATTTCAATCGCTTCTCCTGCAACTTTTTTGCCCATTTCTACAGCCGGTTGGTGATAAGCATTAATCCCCACCAAAATGGCATAAATACTTACAGCCCGCTCAAACAGGGCGATCAATACTCCGATGGTGTAGGCGTTGATTTCTTTTACTGTAATGGTAATCGATTCGCGCCTTTTTTCTGTCAGTGCCTCTCGTGTTCCTAAAAGGAAAGCCTGCAAATACTCACCACTTGTGCTATTTTCCGCCATAATGGATGAAGTTCCTTCCCGATCCTTTAAAACCTCAATCAACGTAACAAAGAAATTATCCGGTCCTTCAAGAAGCTGTTGTACGTAGGAATGTTGATCCGTTGACCCTTTGTTGCCAAATACTGCAATACCTTGATGGACCGTTTCGCCTTTCAGGTTCTTTTCCTTTCCGAGCGATTCCATGATCAATTGCTGGAGGTATTTGGTAAATAACTCCAGACGATCTTTATAGGGAAGTACCACCATTTGTTTTCCCTGTTGATCTTGGGTGGCGTAATACCACATTAAGGCCAGAAGGGCCCCTGGATTGTGCAGAGTGTCCTTACACCGAGTTCGTTCATCACAGTCCTTGGCACCCTCTAATAGTTTGCTGATATCTATCCCTTGCAAGGCAAGAGGAAGTAGTCCTACAGAGCTTAGAACCGAAGTCCTTCCCCCCACCCAATCCCACATAGGAAACGCTTTAAGCCAATTCTCGTTGTGAGAGGTTTCAGCTAATCGACTACCTGTTTGGGTAACCGCTACTGCGTGCTTAGCAAAGGATAGACCTAACTCCTGATAACGAGACTTAACTTCTAGCATCCCATTACGCGGTTCAATCGTACCGCCACTCTTAGAAATGACAATACAGAGGGTGGAATCTAATTCATCCCCAATGACATCTAACACATAATCAATCCCATCGGGATCGGTATTATCGATAAAAAAGGGTTTCATTTTATCCCTAGGAGAAACTAAGGCCGAACTTACAAAGCGGGGGCCCAAGCTTGAACCACCTATTCCGATCATTAGGATATTGCGAAAGGCTTGCCCCTTTTCCCCGGTAATTTCTCCATGATGTATTTGCTCCGCAAAGCGAAGGATATCCGCAATGTTATCTTGAATGCCTTGAGAAATTTCCACAGAAGGGGCGATATCCGGATTGCGCAACCAATAATGTCCTACCATCCGTCCTTCATCAGGATTGGCAAGAGCACCCTTCTCCAGAAGCTCCATCTCACCATATACTTTTTCCATATCCTTCGCCATCTCGCTGAAAAATTGCTCAGAGAAATTCATCCGACTGATATCCAAAAGCAAGCCTAGCTTTTCATTATTATATAGATAGTGTTGAAAGCGATCCCACGATTTAATAACCACCAACTCCAATCTCTGTTATTGGTTCTCCAGCCAAACGGTTATATTTTTGGGCTAAGCCCCTTAACTTCACACAGACATCTTCGGTTAAAGACATTTTTTCCACACGCCAGTTCCAATTCCCTGCATTTGTACCCGGTTTATTCATTCTTGCGCGAGAATCCAGTTTTAAAACATCCTGCAAGGGAAGTATAACCCAAGTTCCTTGACTTTTGTATAGCTCATCAATACTCTCCTCGACTCGCTGGAGAGCTTGAGCATCATCATAGCCTTGGGATAGAAACCAGCCTAAAAGGGTGTCATTGTCATGGGTTCCAGAGTAATAAATACATGGTTGACCGGTTATCCCTTGGGCACACTCTTGTCCTGCACCTTCTTCCACCATCGGAGAAAACTGCAGGACCTTCATCCCCGGAAATCCAAAGATATTTTTGAGCACCTTTACTTCTGGGGTGATCGTGCCCAAATCTTCGGCGATGAGAGGCAAGGGGCCAAATTCCTGAATCAAGGATTCAAAGAATCGTTTCCCCGGCCCTTTCAGCCAACGGCCTTCTTCCGCAGAGTCTGCTCCTCCTGGGATTTCCCAGTAGGCTTCAAATCCACGAAAGTGATCCAGGCGCAACACATCAAAGCGCTCTAACCCTTGTCTAAGGCGATCCTTCCACCATACATAATCCATCTTAGCCAAAGCATCCCAATCATACAAGGGATTACCCCAATTTTGCCCCGTAGGACTAAAATAATCCGGAGGGACCCCAGCCGTGCCTTGGGGGATATTTTCTTCATCAAGATTGAAGAACTCTCGATTGGCCCAGACATCGCTACTGTCATAAGCCACAAAGATCGGGATATCCCCCATGATGATGATGTCCCTTGTGTTGGCATAGCGCTTTAGTTTTTGCCATTGGTAAGCAAAGGTATATTGAACAAAGTTCGTCATGTTTATTTCCTCTGCCATTTCCATGGCTAAGGCTTCCATAGCTTCTGAATCTCTTAAACAAAACTCTTTTTCCCATTCATACCAGGGCAAACCCTGATATTTTATCTTTAAGCACTTATAGTAAGCATAATCTTGAAGCCACACCTGATTCTCTTGGATAAATGCTTGGAAGCGGCTGGGATCGAGGTATTTCTTGTGATCAGACTCAGTCACCCCAGGTTCCTCAGGTTCCTCAGGTTCCTCTGTTTCCTCAGGCTCAACAGGCTCCACGGACTCCCAAGGTCCCCCTTGAGACATCATCAAATTAAAGCGCCGGTAAGCCAGTCTTAGCAGATTATCTTTATAGGCCTTCACCCATGCGAAGTTATTCCCCTTATCAGTTTCTAAATACTGTTCATAATCTTGTTCATAATATTGCTCATATTCTCTTCGTGCTTCTTCCTCCTTCAACAACCCTACCTCAATCAGCAGTCCTATACTTATATAGAGCGGACTGCCGGCGAAAGCTGATTCGCTCTGATAGGGTGAGTCTCCCTGATCTGGGGGGTTTAAGGGCAGTACCTGCCACGCCCTTTGTCCTCCCTCAGCCAGGAAATCGATAAAAGCATAGGCTTCTTTCCCAAAATCACCAATTCCCCAAGCTGATGGAAGGGAGGAAACGGGCAGCAGGACACCGCAAGAGCGAGTCATTAGCTCCTTTTTGAAAGATTGGTCAATGGAATGCTTCTGGCAGAATAAAGACTGACCTGACAAGGGGGGCAGGGTGAGTTTAATTTTGATTCTTGCCTCAGTCTTTGCGAAGATGACATCCCCCTCAAACAGATCAATAACCTGCTGTACATTCTGCCCCAGCTCGATTTTCACTACCCTCGTCTCCGAGCAACTACGGTTAACTAAGGTAATAATTTCCTCCTTTTCTCCCTTACGTTTGAAGGCATAAACATCCTTCTCTAAGGGACATGATTCAAAATCACCCTGTTGAAGCACATCATACTCCTGTCGGTAACGTAGCACTCGTTTAACCCAGTGCAGAATTTCTTGATCCTCTCTCCCCCACGGGAATGTTCCTCGGTTATAGGGATCTGGATACCCTTCCAATCCCGCCTCGTCCCCATAATACAAGCAAGGCACTCCCGGGAAGCTCATTTGAATCAGGGTAAAAAGCTTTAAACGTTGGGTGGCCAACCAACGTTGGTGAGGGGGTAAGCGATATTCTTCCTGTTCATACACATTAAGACCTTCCGGAGCCGGTGCTTCACCCAGCAGGGTTAAAATGCGAGCCCGGTCATGGCTACCGATTAGATTCATTTGGCCAAAGAAATTCTCCTGGGGATAATTCTCATATAGATTCATGACCCGCGCGTGAGCCTGGTAGGCATTTTGATCCCCCAGTAAAAAACCCAGAAAAATCTCCCGAAACGGATAATTCATGGTGCCATCCAATTCCGATCCCCAAAAGTATTGGCGCAATTTTCCGTAGCTGGACTTATTAGTAGGGTCTTCCCAGACCTCACCGATCAGGACCGCCTCAGAATCCTTTGCTTTCATCGCCTGACGGAATTCCTGGATAAATTCATCCGGCAGCTCGTCGGCTACATCCAAGCGCCAGCCCTTAATTCCTCGATTCAGCCAAGTCTGCAATACTCCTTGGGGGGAATGGATAATATAATCTCGGTAAGAAGGGTCAAGTTCATTCACCTCCGGTAGGGTTTTAACTCCCCACCAACAGGAATATTCCCCCTCTTCTTGCCACTTATACCAAGAGTGATAGGGTGAATCAGGAGATTGATAGGCCCCTATACTGGGATAATTTCCATAACGATTGAAATAAATACTATCGTCGCCGGTATGACTGAAGACCCCATCTAGAAGAATCGCAATTCCTAAACGACCTGCTTCACTTATCAATGCGTTAAAGCTGGACAAATCTCCATACATAGGATCGATGGTGAGATAATCCCCCGTATCATACTTATGATTGCTTGCGGCAGCGAAGATCGGGTTAAGGTAGATGATGCTTATCCCCAGTTCCTTTAGGTAGGGTAGCTTTTTTAGAACCCCCAGTAGATTCCCGCCAAAGAAATCCCAACGCAGGACCTCATCTTTCTCATTTTTGATATAAAAAGGTGTATCGTACCAGTCCCCATGCAAGAGGGCCTTCGGTCGAGGACTCAGGACTTTGCCTCCTTCGACTCCATTGAAAAAGCGATCCACATAGATCTGATACATGATGCCACGAGTATACCAGTCAGGCAAACACATGGGCTTATACACGGTAATTTGATACCCCGGGGGCTCTTGATCATAAATCCGACCTTCACCGCCCAATCGATTCTTGTTATTCCCGTAGTAATAGACTTTCCCGCTTACCCTAAAAATAAAAAAGTACCAGACAAGTCCAGGTTCATCCGGTACCCGATAATCTACTTGGAAGGCTACTCCTTCGCCCAGGAGACTGCTTACGCCTAGCTTAGCACAGGCCATCGGCAGAAAATCCTCCTTGCCTCCCTCCCATAGACGCAAAAAGCATTCTTCAATCCGATTTTTCGTCTTAATATGAATACTCAACCGAATTCTGCTTCCACTAGGAGCTGCCCCAAAGGGGGTGCGAAACAATTCAGAGTGAGAATGATGGTAAGCCAGAACCTCCACAGGCATCTCTCCCATAATTTAAAAATCTCCGATTATCTTAATCTGTTATCTTAATCCTTTTATCTTAAATAATAGACATCTTCATAGACATCATAATATTTTGCAGCCGAGCGACTCCAGCTAAATTCTGAGTTCAGCGCATTTTCCTGTAGCTTTTGCCAAGCCGCCTTATTTTCTCGAAACATTTTTACCGCCTCTTGAATAGCGTAGAGAAGCTCGTGGGCATTGTAGTGGGTGAAAGTAAAACCATTTCCTTCTCCTGTAGTAACCGAATAGGGCTTGACTGTATCCTTTAATCCTCCTGTTTCTCTCACTATGGGGATATTTCCATTGCTCATGGCAATCATCTGGGCAATACCGCAAGGTTCATAACGCGAGGGCATAAGAAAAACATCCCCCCCTGCATAGATGCTCTGGGCAAGGTCATCCTGATAGCATAGCAGGGCCCTAAAATTATGCGGGAATCGCTCCCTAAATTCTCTAATCCTCTTTTCATAATGGGGGTCGCCACTGCCCAGAATGATCAATTGAATATCTAGGGCAAGGATCTCCTCCATGATATGAAGAAGTAGGTCCAACCCCTTCTGTTCAACAAGCCGTGAGACCATACAAAGAACCGGCATATCTTCCGATTCCAACAAGCCCAGTTGAGCCTGCAATTCCTTTTTATTCGCTCTTTTAGCTGCCAGACTCTGCTCACCCTTCGGTGCAGGAACACCATTAAGAATACCGATAAGAGAATCCTTCCGCTCATGAATCACCCCATGGAGTCCTTCTCCCCAGTATGGATGCTGGATTTCCTCCGCGTAGGTTGGACTGACCGTCGTTACACGATCACTATACCTAATGCCTGCTTTCATAAAGTTGATACCCCCGTTAAATTCAAGCCCATCCGAGGTAAAATAGTCCCAACCCAATCCCAATACATCAGTCAAGGTTTCTTTAGGGAAGATCCCCTGATACTTTAAATTATGAATAGTGAATAGGGTCCTTAGCTTGTAATAAAGGGTATCTTGGGCATAAAAGGCCTCGAGAAAGAGAGGAATCAAGGCCGTGTGCCAATCATGACAATGAATGATATCTGGTTTGAAATCCGGAAGATAGCGAAGGCTTTCCAAAACGGCCCGGCTGAAGAAGGCATATTGCTCACCTTCATCCTCATCGCCATAGCATTTAGAGCGACGAAAATAGTATTCGTTATCTAAAAAATAATAATGGATGCCCTGGTATTTCAACTCATCTAAACCGCAGTACTGGTTCCTCCAAGCTAAGGGCACTGTAAAATGACCAAGGGGTTTCATTGCTTGGCGGTAGCTACTTCCTATACTACTGTATTTGGGTAGAATGACCCGAATCTCAACCCCCTGCTCATGCAAAGCTAGAGGTAGCGAACCACCTACCTCCCCTAGGCCCCCCGTCTTAATAAAGGGATCCGCTTCGGTTAAGGCAAAAAGCACTTTCATTGGCACACCTCCTTAGATGATTGCTTTCTTGGAGATCACCAAAGGCTGATTGACTTGTCCTTGGAGGACATTGCCTTCATTTACCGCCACGAATTTATCGAGAATAACATTTTTCAGTTTCGAACCCTTACCGATGACGCATTTTGACATGATAATGCAATTTTGAATCTCGCACCCCTCTTCAATCACTACCCCTCGGGAAAGGATGGTATTTTCTACAGCACCCTCTATCGTGCAACCACTAGATATTAAAGAATTCTTCACTTGTGCCTTCTTCCCAAATTTAGCGGGGGGATTGTCTCTTATTTTGGTGCGAATAGGCTGGGTATTGATGAATAAATCCTTACGTATTTCTTCCCTCAGCAAAGCAAGGTTGCTCTGAAAATAGTCGCTGACGGAGTGAATGCGACCCACATATCCACCAAAAAAATATCCCTGAACCTTAAGTTCGCCAAGATGCTGGGCGATGATCTCAATCAACTCAATATTTTCAACGCTTCGGTAACCTTCAATCATCTGCAGCAGAAGTTCACGACGAATAATAAATAAATCAATAAAATATTTACAAGGAGTATCGGGTCCGGACATCTCGCAATTCTTACCCAACCCAGTTATCCTTCCATCCTCTTTTTCCCGAAGATAGATTAGGTCTTCCCTTTCTAGGGGACGATTGGATTGATTATAGACCAAGGTAACATCAGCCTCTACCTGGTCATGATGATCGATGATCGGCCGAAAATCCGCATTGAAAACATGATCCGAACTGCTGATAATAACGTTTCTGGCACAATCCTTTTCCAGAAACTCTATATTCAAGGCGATATCCTTCAGGCAAAACCGAATATCATAATGGCCCAAGCTATGGATAGCACCGGGCAGAATAAACAGTCCCCCAGACTTGCGATCTAAAGACCAATCCTTTCCTGCCCCTAAATGGTCAAGCATAGGGCGATATTGCTGAGGAGTGACTAAGCCAACTGTTCGGATTCCTGAGTTCACCATACTGGAAAGAGCAAAATCTAAGAGTCGATAGCGACCACCGAAGGGGACCGCTGCTATGGGACGTTCTTGCGCTAAACCCTGCAAGACACTTGAGTTCATATTCGCGGAAATAATACCGATAGCACTACTCACTGTCCCCCCTCCTTCCTTTCATCATCCTTAATGACATTCTTTCCTTCGCCGATGACCGCCCCCCTCGGTATTTGCAAATGGTCCCCAATCACCGTAATCCCTTCCTGAGCCGGCTCATCCCCACCCTCTACGCCAATGCAACAATCATCCTGTACTGTCGCATTCTCCCCTATGATGGTTTTCCACAGCCTAACATTCTTATGGACCTCAGCATTGGGGAGCAATATAGAATCTTCAATAAAGCTCCCTTCTCCCACATAGACCCCCGACGAAATAATGGAATGATGGACCTCTCCAAGGATCGTGCACCCATTACCGATCAGACTGTCTTGGATTTTTGCCTCAGCACCAATATAGTGGGGGGCCAAAATCTCCTCATTAGAAAAAATCCTCTGCTTGAGTTCAAAGAATTTATCAATCTTTTCTTCACGCAAAACCTCCATATTGGCATTGTAATAGCTCTCGATGGTGCCCACATCACGCCAATAGCCATGAAATAGATAGGAATAGATCCTCTTGCCCTGTTGCAAAAGCCGAGGTATCACATTTTTGCCAAAATCCTTTTCAGAATTCACATCGGCTTCATCCTCCCAGAGAGCTTCTTTAAGCACCTCCCAGTTAAAGATATAGACGCCCATGGAGGCTAAGTTGCTCTGGGGATGAGCCGGCTTCTCGGAGAATTCGCTAATTCTTCCGCTCTCATCCACAGTCATGACCCCGAATCGCGAAGCTTCTGCCCAAGGAACGGCAATGGTCGATAGTGTGACTTCAGCCTGAGCCTGTTTATGGAAGGCTAGCATATCATAATAGTCCATCTGATAGATATGGTCACCGGAAAGAATCAAAATGTACTCCGGATTATAGAAATTAATGAAATCCATATTTTGATAGATCGCATTGGCTGTCCCTTTATACCAGCTACCTTGATTCTCACCCAAAAATGGCGGCAAGATATGAACCCCACCATTTAAGCAATTCAAATCCCAAGCCGAACCCTTGCCGATATAGGAATTAAGCACAAAGGGTTTATACTGGGTCAGGACACCCACCGTATCAATATTTGAATGTGTGCAATTACTTAGGCTAAAATCGATAATCCGATATTTACCCGCAAAGGACACAGCAGGCTTGGCAATATTGCGAGTTAAACCTCCTAGCCTACTCCCTTGTCCCCCCGCCAATAACATGGCTATACACTCTTTTTTTCGCATAGCTCTTCCTCTTTCTCCTCAATTCTCCGACAGCGTGCTCGCCAAACCTGATGGGCATATTCCCGTATGGTCCGATCACTGGAGAAGACTCCCGATTCCGCAATATTGTGTAGAGAGGATTGAAGCCACTTTTCTTGATCGAGATAACGCTTTGACGCTTCTTCGAAGGTCGTCATGTAGGATTCAAAATCCTTGAGAACGTAGAATTCATCATTATAGAGAAGCAAACTATCGTAGATTGCTCGAAATTCTTGTGTGTTTTCTAATAAATAATTAGAATTCAACTGCTCAAGGATCCTCTTTAAGCGCGGATTAGTATGATACTCATCCCAAGACTTATAGCTGCGATTTCTGTTGTACTCTATCACTTCATCTGCGGTGAGGCCAAAAATAAAGATATGCTCATCTCCTACGGCCTCTCTAATCTCTACATTAGCCCCATCTAGAGTTCCTAAGGTAAGGGCCCCATTCATCATAAACTTCATATTCCCCGTACCGGATGCTTCCTTGCTGGCAGTTGAGATCTGCTCACTGAGATCCGCTGCCGGATAGATTCTTTCCGCTAAGGAGACGTTAAAATTCTCTAGGAAGACCACTTTTAATTTTTCCTTCATGCGCTGATCCTTGTTAATTTTTTGCGCAAGGTCATGAATCAGCTTAATAATGCTTTTGGCATAGTGATAGCCAGGCGCAGCTTTCCCGCCAAAGATAAAGGAATACGAACCTTGAACGGCCTCAGGATCCATTTGCAGACGATTATAGAGATCCATGACCTTAAAGACATTGAGTAGCTGACGCTTGTAGGCATGAATCCGCTTAACATGCACATCATAAAGGGAATGGGGATCTAGGCATATTCCCTGCTTTTCTTGAATCATCAGCGCCAATCTTTGTTTGTTTTGGTATTTCACTTTGCCTAATTGCTCCATAAAACTAGCGTCTTCTTGATAGTGGTGAAGCTTTTTGAGCTCATTTGCATTCGTCTTCCACCCCGGACCAATGGCTTCTGTGATAAGCCCAGAGAGGGCAGGATTAGCCGTTAAAAGGAAACGCCGATGATTAACACCATTAGTTAAATTAGTGAATTTATATCCGAAGATACGGTGAAAGTCCTTAAAGACATGGTGCTTTAGAATCTCCGTGTGCAACCTAGCGACTCCATTGATAGAATGACTACCGATAATAGCCAGATTTGCCATGCAAATCTGACCCTCTCTTATGATAGGTGTACTTTTTAACAATTCTTCACAGTTAAAGAAGCGCCTTAAAAGCTTCTCCTTGAACCGTCGGTCAATCTCTTCAACGATCAGATAGATCCTGGGCAGAAGATTCTTAAGTAAGCCAACCGGCCATTTTTCAAGAGCCTCCGGCATAATCGTATGGTTCGTATAGGAAATAGCATCCACAGTTATATTCCAACTCTCCTCCCAATCCATTCCCTCTTCATCAATGAAAATCCTCATCAATTCAGGGATACAGAGGGCAGGATGGGTATCGTTAATATGAATTGCTACACCCTGCGAAAAGTCCTTTAAGGTTCCATTGCGTTTTTTATAGCTACGCACGATCGCTCCGAGTCCCGCTGCCACGAAAAAATACTCTTGCTTGAGCCGCAGCTCTCTTCCAGCAAGGTTACTATCCTCCGGATAAAGGATATAAGAAATAGACTCAACTTCTGACTTGTAGCTTAAAGCTTGCGTAAAGTTTCCTTGGTTAAATAAAGCCAAATCCAATTCAGAGGATAAGGGTTCCGCACTCCAGAGTCTTAAATTATTGATGAGAAAGGGATTTTCATAGCTGAAGATGGGGATATCATAGGGCACTGCTAACACCGGTTCATAGTTCTCATGATGGAAAACCAATCTCCCATTGACCCTTTCAGCCCTAATGTTACCTTTAAACTTGACCACGATGGCCTTATCTGGTTTTCTGGTTTCCCAAGGATATCCGTTCTTCAGCCAATGATCGGCTATCTCAGTTTGCTGGCCGTTGATGATTTTCTGTTCAAACAGACCGTACTTATAACGAATACCGTTACCATGTCCGACGATCCCTAGAAAAGCCATCGAATCCAAGAAACAGGCTGCTAAGCGACCCAATCCCCCATTCCCTAAGCCGGCATCACTTTCTTGAGCAATCAGTTCTTCTAGATCAATATTGAGCTCTGCTAAGCCCTCGCAAACAATAGTTTCAATGCCGATGTTAATCAGATAATTATTCAGCAGCTTCCCGATGAGGAACTCCATGGAAAAATAGTAGACCTGCTTGTTGGGTTGTTTTTGATCTGCTGTATAGTTGGTAAAGGCTCGGCAGAGGCTTATCTCTTCCTTGAGAAGTACTACTAAGGTGTGATATTTGTCCCAGAGGGTTCCTTCATCAATGGACTTCCCCTTAATCTCAGCAAATTTCTCCTGATAAGCATCCTTAAAGCTATTTTTATCTGAAAACATCTTAATTTTCCTCTCCTTCGAAAACCGACGTATTACAATGTCTATTCTTCGCCCCAATATTTATGCAAGTACCGGTTTTAAAAGGATAGCTCCTAGCGCAGGAACCCGAAGCTCCAACGAATACTCTCGTCCATGCCAGGGAACCCTTTCCACCATGATAATTCCTGTATTGTTCACTCCTTGACCACCGTAGTCTACTCTGTCCGTATTGATGATTTCCCTATACCCTTTGGCTTCCTCCACTCCGATCCGATATTGAGTATAGCTGAGGGGTTGGAAATTGATGAGCACTACCAAATGATCCTGAGGTTCTTTGCCTTTACGACAAAACACGAGGATCCCTTGTTTATGGTTATGCACATCGATCCACTCAAATCCCGACCAACTCAGGTCATTTTGCCATAAAGCCTTTTCTTCTCCATAGATAGCCTGAAGGTGTTGAACAAAGAGGTGATACTGCCGATGCCTGTCAAACTCAAGGAGAAACCAATCTAGCTCCCGATCCTCTCGCCATTCAATAAATTGGGCAATCTCACCTCCCATAAAGAGCAGCTTCTTCCCAGGGCAACAGAGCCAATAGGTCATTAAGCCTTTTAATCCCGCAAACTTTTGCTCGTAATTTCCGGGCATTTTATTCAATAAGGACTTTTTACCATGGACTACCTCATCATGGGATAATGGCAGAATATAGCTTTCTGAATAGGCATACATCATGGGAAAGGTTAATAGCTGATGATGCTCTTTTCTTTGCTCAAAATCCAAGGAGATATAACGCAGGGTATCGTTCATCCAGCCCATATTCCATTTAAATGAGAAACCTAACCCTTCTTCTTCTAGAGGCCATGTTACCCCCTGCCAATCCGTTGCCTCTTCGGCAATCATCAGAACATCTGGAAAGAAAGCATTTACAGTTTCATTAAGCCGTCTCAAAAATTGAACGGCCGCTAAATCCTCTCTCCCCCCTAAAACATTTGGCTCCCAGGTTTTATTTTCCTTGCCATAATCCAGGTAGAGCATGCTGCTTACCCCATCCACTCGTAGGCCATCCACATGATAAATCTCCAGCCAGAAGATAGCATTAGAAATCAAAAAGCTCCATACTTCTGACCGAGTATAATCAAATTTATAGGTACCCCAATGCTCATGGACTTCTTTCTCAAAGAGGTCACTTCCGTCAAAATTTCCTAAGCCATGGGCATCCTTGCAAAAATGCCCCGGAACCCAATCCATAATCACGCCGATATTCGCTTGATGACATTGGTCAATCAAAGCCATCAGATATTGGGGAGGACCATAACGACTGGTACTGGCATAGTATCCCGTTCCCTGATAACCCCACGACCCATCATAGGGATGCTCCAGCAAGGGCAGAAATTCCACATGGGTATAGCCCATTTTTTTCAAGTAACTGATAAGCTCAGGCGCAATTTCCCTATAACTATAAAATCCACCCCCCTCCTTACGTTTCCAAGAACCGAGATGCATTTCATAAATAGATAAGTTCATCAGCTTATAGTCGGTAGTTTTGCGTTTGTCCAACCAAGTCTGGTCGTGCCAGAGATAACCCTCTAGGGAATATACCACTGAAGCTGTATTGGGCCTCACTTCGGAGAAGAAGGCAAAAGGATCCGCTTTCAGCGCTCTTTCTCCAGTAGCAGTCAAAACTTCGTATTTGTAAATCTCGCCTTGTTCTAAGCCTGGGATAAATAAAGTCCATACCCCATGGTCCTCCCATTTATTCATGGGATGATTTACACCACACCAGTCATTAAAATCCCCTACGACTGAGACATGAGTTGCATAGGGAGCCCATAAGGAGAAAAATGTACCCCATCCCTCCTGATGCTTTATAAAATGAGCACCGAATTTAAGGAAACTATGATAAAACTCACCGCGATTAAAAAGAACCATCTCTTTTGGGGTGAGCAAGGAATCGTTCTTACAAAGTTCTATACTCTCTGCCTCCTTTCGATAAATGAGTGGAATAATCTTTGATTAAACGAACGACTGCATCATAGATGGAGCTATCTCCAACAAGCCGAGATTTGTATGATGCTTGTCTGTAATTCACTAAATTCTATGCTTTTCAGTCTTGCTTTAGAACGAGCAATTGCATTATGAGCAAAATGGGTCAAATAGAGGTACGTCCAGCATTAAAATGTATTGACACAGCTGTATTACCTATGATATTATATATAATTTTACAATCCATGGTTTTTGTGCTATACTATTAAAAGCAAATTATTTTGGGGGGTGACTCGATGTTTCAAGTGGGTGATAGGGTTCTCTATCCCATGTATGGGGCGGGAATTATCGATTCCATCGAAGAAAAAGAGGTCTTAGGTGTTAAAGGACAGTATTACCTCTTGAACATTCCTCATGTCCATATGGAAATTATGATTCCTGTAGGAAAAGCTGAGGATTTGGGTATTCGGCAAGTGGTCAACAGCGAAATCATCGATGATGTGTTGAGTTTTTTATTTCAGGGAGATACAGACCCTGTAATTTTCGAAAGCAATAACCGCTTTTACCGTGATATCAATAAAAAGAAAATGAAAAGCGGGGATATCTTTCAAGAATGCGAGATCATTCGAGATTTAACGCGAAAAAGCAAGCTCCACAAGCTCGGCATGGAAGACAATAATATGCTGAACAGCGCCTGCCAGATCATAACCAGCGAGATTGTCCAAGCCAAAGGTATTGAGATGGAAGAAGCTGTCGAGATGCTTCAGGAAGTTATTACCCGGGCTAAAGAAGAACATGAAAAGCAAGAGTTATTAGGATAGCTCGCCAAAGCTATAACAAAGAAACCAGCACCTCACATTGAGACACTGGTTTCTTTTTCTGTTGCTATATTCCCTATTTCTGCTTAAGGTTTTCCGCATAATAATCGCTTTGGATGAGCAAATCAGCAATAGCTAAGCCCTGAACCGCATGTTCCTTAAACTCTTCACTATCTCCGATAAAAGTTCCATCCGCCAAAACCACATAATCTCTTTCCGTAGTAAGCAAATTTCGGCCTTGGGCCTTCTGAGCATATGCTTCATCTTCAATTCCCATCAGATAGGCAACTGTAGGCAGAATGTCAATCTGTCCTCCGGTGGTTTCAATGACCTGGGCATCCATTCCCTTTTTATAAATAATAAAGGGTACTTTATGATCATCAACACTCCACCACTCTTCTTGCGGTTGGATGCTGGCAAGCTCGCTATTATAGTATTTATGAATCCCGCCATGATCTCCGTAAATAACTACTACTGTATTATCTAAGACTCCCTTTTGATCTAAGCTATCAAGAAAAGCCCCGATTTGCTGATCCGTGTAATGGATACTCTGGAAATATCCACCCAGCTTTGTCTTATCGATCTGCGGATCGATTTTCAGCTCTCGGTACTGCGCGGGAAGATCAAAGGGACCGTGACTGGACATGGTAATGATATAATCCAAAAATGGCTGTTTTTCCCCGCCAACGATAGGTAGCATTTGGCGCAGAAAACTCCCATCACTTAAGCCCAAACCAATTTTCTCATCCTCATGGAAATCCGTTATATCCAAGGTATTTGCATAGCCTATTGAAGTCAAAGCTTCAACCCAATTCCAATAACCCGCATTATCTGGATGGCTAGCCCGAGTTGCGTACCCTTTTTCGGCAAGAAGCATGGGTAAGGAATAATACTCATTAAGAGGATAGCGGAAGAAAGTACTCCCTCTGCGCACAGGGTATACCGATGCGTTACCCAAAAGCTCAGCATCTGATGTGGTACCATTCCACACCTGTTCATAAAAATTGGGAAAGTAGATGCTGTTCTTCAATAACCTATTTAAAGTTGGGGTTATTTCTTGTTTTTCAAAGCTTTGCCCTACAACGAAGTTCTCAAGAGATTCAACCTGAAGAAGGATTAGATTTTGCCCAGCAAATATTCCTTTCAACTCATTAGAGGGCGTATCCTCTTGGTTTTGGGCAAACCAAGCTTGGATGTCCTCCTGTTGCTCCTGTGTTAATTCAAGGGTCTGATTTTCTTTCAGATAGACATAATTATCATAAAAGTGATAGCCCAAAGGAGATAAATTCCTCATGGTATCCGTGGGAGCCCAACAGATTCGGAAAACCATCTGATTCTCCCCGTTCTCGGCAAGATCATAACGATAGTGAGCAGAATATATAAATCCAACAGCCAGTACACAGAACATCATAAACCACGGGATTTGGCGAGAGATTCCTTTCCCCAACCCCTTCTTCTTCAGCAGTAAGAACAGCCCTAAGACGCAATCTAAAACAAAGAAGATATCTTGGATAAAGAATAATGAAAAGATTGTACTCCCCAGGTCCTCTAAATTCCCTATTTGTTTGACAAGGTACAAATTGATATAGTCACCGAAGCCACGAAAGTACACCAGATCAGCAATCAATATGATCGAAAGCGTTGTACTAAGCAGCCAAGTAGCCCAAAGACGGCTTCGTCCCTTAAATAAAAGTGCCACCGAGAAAAAAAGTAGCGTAAAGCAAAGGGCTATACTGCTTGACAATTCATAGTCGTGCTCGAAGTAAAAATTCCAAGCGCTATTCCAGGAAGTCGTTAGTCCCATAAAGACCTTGACTTTGATATATCCCAAAAGAAAAGATCCCAACCAATAAGGATCTGGTAAGAGTTCACTAATGAGGCGCAGATTTCTTTTTATCGTTTGATATTGAAGGGCAGACATTCAATCACCTTAATTATTAGATACTTGCTCCTAAACAGCAGTATTTATTATAGCATACAATAGCAACCCTTAGATTTTGGCTTAAAGGTGAAATATTGCCTTTATCCTTCCCTCATAGCAACAGAGCAGATCATACTTGCTTTTTCTTTACGACAAAAAAGAGAGCTCAGATGAACTGTGTTCAGTTCAAACTGAGCTCTCTGATTGGGCAATTTACAGTCGAATTAACAACTTCCTCCGCAGCTACCGCAGCTGCTGCCACAGCCTTGACCACCAAAATCTTTTGCCAAGCGTATTTCAAAGCCACTTGCTTCTTCGTTTTCTAAAAAGTCAATAAAGGCGCCTTCTAAATACTCAGATAAGGTGCTGGCGGTAATGACGGATACACCGAATTCTTCATCTAGGACATCAACATCAGTTTTAGCGTCCTCTAAGGTCATCCCAAAGCTTGGGCCACCACAACCAAATCCCGCCAGATAGAGACGAAGATATGAACCTTCTTTATTTTGGGCTTTTTGAACTTCCTTGATCTTTTCTGCCGCGAGTTCTGATATGTTAATCATACTTCACATCTCCTTCATTTTTAACTTAGGTATTCTTAGTGTTTTATGCTACATACCTTATTTTGTAGGTCTAGTACATTTATTTAGTACATTTGTTGTCAGCAATTATTACACCTTATACGCTATTAATTATACCATCGCTACCTAGTAAAGAAAAGGCCGTCTCTTTCAATATTCTTGTGATTAAAATAGTCTTAAAAATAAACAAGGGACTTCAGAATTTTTCTGAAGTCCTCTTGAGAATGGTTTATTTCATATATTCAAACATATTACTATCTTTGAGAACCACATCATGGGAACCGCCTTCGACAATACTCGTTGCCGAAACTAGCGTAATCCTTGCCTGCTTTTGCAGGTCTGGAATGTTTAGAACACCACAGTTGCACATGGTTGAGCGAACCTTATTTAAAGAAAGGGTTACATTATCCTTTAAGCTACCGGCATAGGGAACATAAGAGTCCACACCCTCTTCAAAGGAAAGCTTCTTATCTCCACCCATGTCATAGCGTTCCCAGTTCCTTGCTCGATTAGAGCCTTCACCCCAGTACTCTTTCATATAGCTACCGTTGATGTTGACTTTATTGGTTGGACTTTCATCAAAGCGTGCGAAATACCTCCCAAGCATGATAAAGTCTGCACCCATAGCAAGTGCCAAGGTCATATGATAGTCATAGACGATTCCGCCATCAGAGCAGATCGGAACATAGATTCCCGTCTCCTCAAAATACTCATCTCGTGCTTTAGCCACTTCTGCCACTGCTGTGGCTTGCCCACGTCCAATACCCTTTTGTTCTCGGGTAATACAGATGGAGCCGCCGCCGATTCCTACTTTAATAAAGTCAGCACCGGCCTTAGCTAAGAATAAGAAGCCTTCCCGATCTACCACATTACCAGCTCCCACTTTGACATCATCGCCGTAATGTTCCCGAACCCAGTCGATGGTTATCTTCTGCCATTCGGTAAAGCCTTCTGATGAATCAATACAGAGGACATCCGCCCCGGCATTCACTAAAGCAGGAATTCGCTTTGCATAATCTCGGGTATTGATGCCGGCTCCTACGACGTAACGCTTGGAGTTATCTAAGAGCTCATTTTCATTTTCTTTATTAGAATCATAATCCTTGCGGAAAACCATCGCTTTTAAGCGTTGGTCTTTATCAATTAAAGGCAAGGCATTCAGCTTATGCTCCCAAATAATATCATTGGCTTCCTTGAGGGTCGTTTTATCATCTGAACAGATAAGGTCTTGGAATTTCGTCATAAATTCCGACACCTTAGTATCGGTTGACATACGACTGACACGATAATCTCGACTCGTGACAATCCCCAACAATTTCCCGTTAGCTGTACCATCCTCGGTGACAGCCATGGTCGAGTGCCCCGTTACTTCTTTTAAAGCAAGAATATCGGCTAGGGTATCTTCAGGCCTAATATTGGAATCACTGATAACAAAGCCTGCCTTATGGTTCTTTACTCGGGATACCATTTGGGCTTGATTCTCAATGGTC
The DNA here is from genome assembly GCA_050251735.1 of Desulfitobacterium sp. Lineage (GTDB taxonomy): Bacteria > Bacillota > Desulfitobacteriia > Desulfitobacteriales > Desulfitobacteriaceae > Desulfitobacterium. The sequence continues at coordinate 45,548 of JBFWMF010000019.1, read as the reverse complement.
TGGGAGCCATAGATAAAGGCAACGCCCCCCTCTTTTGCTAAGGCAATACCCATGCGATCATCCGAAACGGATTGCATGATAGCTGATACCAAGGGTATATTCATGGTCAAGGAGGATTGTTCCCCTTTTTTAAACTTCACTACCGGTGTTTTCAAGCTCACATTAGCCGGCATACATTCTGTTGAAGAATATCCCGGGACCAGAAGGTATTCCCCAAAAGTCCGTGAAGGTTCGTCAAAATAAAAGGCCATGTCATCACTCCTACTTTCCTAAAACTTTTATCTTTTATCTTATCATTATCACCTAGCTAAAGACAAGCATTCTTCAAAAAATAATATGTTTTGCTTGCTTGCCTTATATCTAGCTTAACTAATATCTTGCTTACCCCTCACTCAACAAGCTTACCAAGGTCTGCTCAAAGAGTCGATCCTCCTCAAAGGTGCGTTTACTAGGGCCCTTTGTTCTTCCCCCAGCTCTGCGGTATTTAGCCTTGAGCTCTCTTTCCTCAAGCATGGTGCTCATGATCTCGGGGCGATATTCTTTTCCGGAAGGACCAAGAGCTTTGGCACCCTTGCCAATGACCATGGCTGCTAAGCCAATATCTTGAGTCACAATAATATCGCCCGCTTCGCAAAGATTCATCACTTTTAGATCTGCCTCTTGAGAAGCATTCCCCACCACGATATGGTGATCTGAACTAATTTCATGATTAAAGCTAGCCACCGTCCAGACGGGTATACCCTTTTGCCGACCCCTATTCAAGCAGATTTGGAGAACGCCTTTGGGACAGGCATCCGCATCAATGAGAATCTTCATGGCTTAAGTATTCCTCTTTCAATCGAACTTTGAATCAATCTTTCGATGTACTCATAGAGCTGGGGAACTCTTGCCTTGGCCACCGCAGTGCGCTTCAAGACTTTAGCACTAGTGATCCCAGGTCTTTGCCAGGTATGTCCATCCGTATTGTAATTCAATAGAAGAGGTTGGAAACGATCCAGTGTTGCAGCATAGGCAGCTTCCTCGGTTTCCATCTCTTCAAATTCACGCCATAGAGCCATCATCTTTTGTGCTTGATCCTCAGGAAGCATATTGAATAAACGATCCGCTGCTTCCTGCTCTCTCTCCTCTTTGTCTTCATAGCCTTTTTCATCATAGCAATAGGTATCCCCTGCATAGATCTCCACTAAGTCATGTATCAACACCATTTTGATCACTCTAAATATATCTACATTCTTATCCTCTGCATATTCCGAGAGGATCATCGCCATCATCGCTAAATGCCAAGAGTGTTCGGCATCATTTTCATGGCGCCTATCTCTGATGGTTACACTCTGGCGGGTAATATTCTTGAGCTCATCAATCGTCACAATAAACTGGATTTGTTTCTCCATTCTTTCACTGATCATTTGACTCCATCTCCTTCTGAAACAGTTAAAAACCTTTTTTACAGAGGTTAGTCCTCCATATAGGGTACAGGGTCAGCTATCCCAGCCTCGGCAAATCCCTTTAAGCGCAGTATACAGCTGTCACACGTTCCGCAGGCCTTTTCCCCACCGCGGTAACAGCTTGTGGTTAAATGCAAGGGGGCCCCATTCGAGCTTGCCAAGTGAATCGTCTCCGCTTTTGAAAGGTGAATCAGCGGTGCCTTAATCTCTATCCTTTGTCCATTCACACCGGCCTTCGTACCCACTTCCGCAACCTTTTGAAAAGCCTCTAAAAACTCCGGCCGACAATCTGGATAACCGCTGTAATCCACGGAGCTAATCCCGATATAGATCGCCTCTGCCCCGATAACCTCAGCATAACCCAAGGCATAGCTCAGAAAAAGAAGATTGCGAGCCGGAACATAGGTCACGGGTATCTGACCGTTTTCGGCATAATCCGGCACTTGAATCGAAGGATCCGTTAAGGCACTTCCTCCCACATTATCAATGGAAATGATCCGATGCTCCTTAACCTGATAGAATCGAGCAACCGCTTTGGCCGCTTCTAATTCCCGCTGATGCCTCTGACCGTAATCAAAGGATAGTGGATATAATTCATCGCCCGTCTTGGCGGCAACGCTCATACACGTGGTACTGTCCAAACCACCAGAAAGTAGTACTACCGATTTTTTCATAATTAGTCCCCCCTGAAAGCACTGACCCATGAGCTACTCGACCTAGACACCATCTCTAAGATGCTGCCCAATCTACATATAAGTCTAATAGTGCAAGTTAAGTAGTCTTCAGACCATCATCAAATTTCGGTCGATCCTTCCGGAAAAGGATCAGAGACCAAATATAACCGCCGAATACTTTGGCGAAAAATTGACCAAATACTGCGTAAGGTATAAAAGCGCCAAAGGCCAAGGTAGGAAAAGCAACGGAATCTACAGCAGCCGAGACAATGTTGGAGCCATTAACTTTCACAAAACGCGGATGCTTTTTCAATGCTTGATACACCGTGGTATCCGTGATTCCGGTCAGCAAGAAAGCGATGAAGGATGCCGTAGCGATTGGCCCGGCATCGCGGTTGATAAACCACGACAACAAGGCCCCTGCCCCGACGAGCAATAACATTTTCGGCCAGAGATGCTTGCGACTCCACTGTTCATGGAGCTTATCCCGGGCAACTAAGTCAAAAGCAATCAGCAAAAACGCATTAATCGGCGTTGAAATCGGGCCGAAATGCGTGACCGATAAATTCGCTGCTACATTGGCAGCTAAATAGGCCAACACAATCAACATGAACACTCCTCCATTACTTATCAAAAAGTCCGCCTTTTTTATAACTCTTTATCCCCCCGCGAGTTTGCCCAATTTTAGCAGTTGCTTTATTGGGTCCTCCTTGTTGGGCGCTTTTCTTCTTCTTATCCTCGATGATCTTTTTCATTAGTTCGATATTTTTATCCATATTTACCTCCATTTTTTCAAAAGCACCTACCATCTCAGGCTTAGGCTATTAATAATCACGCTCGAAAAATAGTCACTTTGCTTCACTCATTTTGCTACTTGTTCCGAGCAATCTCTTCAGCTAGCTCACTTAGATAGGTCCATCGCTCCATCGCTTCTTCCAGCTTTTTCTCCAACTCATCCTTGACCTTCACAAAGTCGTTAAGCTTGCCGTAATTGCCCCCAGCTTCCATCATGTCTTGCTCCACTCGCTCCAATTGACTCTCGAAATCGGCAATGACATCTTCTATCTGCTCATATTCCTTTTGCTCTTTGTAACTCATCTTTAAAGGGCGCTCTTTGGGCTTATTCAGTTGAGCTGTAGCCGTTGTTCCCTCCTGATTAGGGACTCGACCCGAGTTTTTCTGACCTTGAGTCAGGATTTCTTCTGTTTGTTCCTCCTGAGCTCGCTTTTCCATCTGCTCACGGTAGTCTGTGTAATTACCGACAGTGGAACGAATTCTCCCCTGTCCTTCAAAAGCCAGGATCTGCTCGACGACACGATCCAGAAAAAAGCGATCATGGGATACTGTAATGACAACCCCTGGAAAATCCTCAAGATATTCTTCAAGAATACTAAGGGTTTGGATATCCAAATCATTAGTCGGTTCGTCTAAGAGCAATACATTCGGTGCATCCATCAAGACCTGTAGGAGATAAAGTCTCCGCTTTTCTCCACCGGATAACTTTTCGACAGAAGTCCATTGCTGAGCCGGGCTAAAAAGGAATCTCTCCAGCATTTGCGAGGCTGTTATGACCCCACCCTCTGTAGTAGGAATCACTTCCGCCACCTGCTTAATCACATCGATAACCTTGATCTGTAGCTCAAACTCTCGACATTCTTGAGTGAAGTACCCTATCTTAACTGTGGACCCCCACTCAATCTTTCCCTGATCAGCTTGAATCCGTCCAGCCAAAATATTTAGCAAGGTGGACTTACCGCTACCATTGGGACCAATGATCCCAATCCGATCCAACTTGGACAGGATGATACTAAAATCATCAATAACCGTTCCACGATTGGGGTAGGCCTTATGAAGGTGGGAGCACTCAATGACTTTCTTTCCTAGACGGGCTGCTCCCGCTGAGATATCCACCTTTCCTGTCTTTTCTTCCGGCTTATCCTCTTGGAGCTGCTCGAAACGATCAATTCTCGCTTTTTGCTTGGTAGTACGAGCTTTAGCCCCCCGACGCATCCAGGCTAACTCATTGCGTAAGGTATTTTGACGTTTTCTTTCGGAAGCTTCTTCCTGCTCATCCCGCTCCGCTTTTAATTCTAGGTAGCGGCTATAATTTCCAGGGTATGAAAAGAGTTTTCCCCGATCGAGTTCAAACATTCGATTCACTACTCGATCGAGAAAATAACGATCATGGGTCACCATCAAAAGGGCACCCTTGCGTTTATTCAAATAGTTTTCAAGCCAATCTACCATCTCATTATCAATATGGTTGGTTGGTTCATCAAGAATCAAAAGATTTGAAGGCTGAATCAGGGCACTAGCCAGGGCTACTCGCTTTCGCTGCCCACCGGACAAGGTCCCCACAGCAATATCAAATTGAGTTATTCCTAGCTTGGTCAAAATAGCTTTTGCTTCGCTTTCGATTTGCCACCCGTTGAGGCTGTCCATCTTCTGTCCCAGTTGGAGAAGGGTATTTTGATATTCGACCTTGCTAGGCTCTTGATTCAAGCGCTCTAAAGCAGTTTCATAATCTCTCAAAAGCTGCATTAACGGGGAATTTCCGCGAAAAACCTGTTGCAGTACGGTAGCTTCCTGATCAAAGATCGGCTCCTGGGGAAGGTATTCTAACTGCAAGGCATTGTTAGTGACGATCTGTCCTTGATCCGGCTGCTCCATACCCGCTAGGATCTTCAGCAAGGTCGTCTTCCCTGTTCCATTCACCCCGATGATACCAATCTTTTGGCCTTCTTCGATGCCTAGGGAGATATCTTTAAATAAAAACTTTATTCCATAGCTTTTAGTGAGCGATTCAGCTGTTAACAGATTCATTTCGATTCCCCTTAACTATCCGAACTTGAATGCGTCATCTCCTGAGTATATCACTTCTGAGAGTATTCGTGAACCGTAAATTCATAAGCGTGAGTCTGACCCTATTTGAATGAGACTTAAAAATAGCTTATAGTGTTATTATCAAGTTCTAACCAGAATGAGGAGGCTGACCATGTCACAAGTTATCGACCGTTTTCTAAAGTATGTTCAGATCGACACCCAATCCAGCGAAGATTCTCAAACTACACCCAGCACGAGCAAGCAGTTGCAATTAGCACAGCTGCTGGAACAAGAATTAAAGGATCTTGGCTTGACGGATGCTAGGATAAAAGAAGGCTATGTTTACGGAACCTTGCCGGCTAATTCTCTAAGGGCTATCCCCGCCCTAGGCTTAATCGCCCACATGGATACTAGCCCGGACTTTTCCGGCGAAAATGTCAAGCCCAAAATCATCGAAAACTATGATGGTCAGGACATCGTCTTAAATTCGGAACTGAACCTGACTCTTTCACCTCAAGATTTTCCGGAATTGCAGGATTACCTAGGCAAAACCTTGATTACAACCGATGGAACCACTCTTCTAGGAGCAGATGACAAAGCAGGTATAGCTGAGATTATGACAGCTCTGGAGTACCTGGCAACACACCCCGAAGTGGAGCATGGGAAAATCTGTGTGGCCTTCACCCCTGATGAAGAGATTGGTCGAGGGGCCGATCATTTTGATGTGGCAGGCTTTGGTGCTGAATTTGCCTACACGGTGGATGGCGGACCCATCGGCGAATTAGAGTATGAGAATTTTAACGCGGCCAAGGCGATCGTGAAGGTCAAAGGCAGAAATGTTCATCCCGGCAATGCCAAGAACAAAATGATCAATTCCATTCTACTAGCCAATGAATACATCGCCAAGCTTCCCACCCAGGAAACACCTGCTACCACGGAAGGCTATGAAGGGTTTTATCATATCAATGATATCAAAGGGGATGTCGAAGAGACCACCCTTTACTACATCATCCGGGATTTTGACCAAGACTCCTTTGCTCGGCGCAAAGAAACTATGCTAAACATTACAGAAGAGTTAAACCATGCCTACGGGTCAGGTACTTTCTCTATCGAGATCACAGATCAATACCAAAATATGAAGGAAAAAATCTTCCCCGTCATGCATATCGTGGAAAAGGCCCAAGCAGCTATGGAAATCGTAGGAGTCAAACCCCTCCTTCAGCCCATACGCGGAGGAACAGACGGTGCACGTTTATCCTTTATGGGGCTTCCCACCCCTAATCTCTTTACCGGTGGACATAACTATCATGGTCGCTATGAATTCATTCCCACCTTCGCCATGGAGAAATCTGTTGAGGTCATCCTAAAGATTATTGAGCTCTATGCTAAAGAGGATCTCCGCTAAGCTAGCAAACTCGAAGGAAATGTCCTGCCAAAATAGGCCTGTACTTAAATACGACTGCGCAGTCGTATTTAAGTACAGGCCTTTATATTACATTATCTTACAATTCGCTAACAAAGGGAATTCTCGATAAAAAACGAACTAATTTGTGCAGAAATTTTGAAGAAAGTTATTCACTCACAGCTTCTGACTCCATGACTCTATAGATACGACATATAAATTAAGGAGGAAAAGCAGTGCTTTCAAATCACAAAAAACATTGGTTCAAAGTTAATAGCGTTCTGCTCATTTTCGCAGTTTTATTCACTTCCGTAGTTCCCAGCTTTGCTCCGTCAGAAGTTAAAGCGGCTGAAAAAACTTCGATTGTCCAGCCTCAGCCTGTAGAACTACCTTGGTATCGCAATGAGACGACCAAAGTCTTTGGTAATCCTGATGGTACCTTAACAGCTGAGGTCTCTTCCGAACCGATTCATTTTCTTAAGGATAACAGTGGCTCGATATTGATAACACCCTACAAGAAACAGCTGACAAAAATGCGGTAACCAACAAAAACAACAAATTTAAAGTCAAGCTACCTAAGGAAACCAAGTCTGCCAAGGATTCCGTTCACCTTTTTGAGTATTCAATAGCCGGAAAGGATATCCAATTTGGTTTAGCCAATACCCCTATAAATAAGGGGAAGGCAAAACTTCATGCTAACCCCCAAACTGCAAAGAGTGAATTCAAAAACAACAGTGCAAAATTAAGGAACCTTTATCCCGGAGTCACATTCGAATATATCGTTGATGGCTCTAAGGTCAAGGAGAATATCATTCTGGATACCTATCAAGGAAAAAACTCCTTTGAGTTTGTGATCAAATCCTCAGGAATTACTGCCGAGAAAAAAGAAGATGGTTCCATAGAGTTTAACGATCAAGCCAATGGTCACTTCCTATTCACAATCCCCCGTCCCTATATGTTTGATTCTAATAAAGAACGCGAAGGGAACATATCCCAAGAATTAACACAGCAAATTCAGCCTACAAAAGATGGATTTTTCTTAACTTTAACCGCTGATGAAAAGTATCTCACAGATCCTGAGAGAGTTTATCCCGTTACTATCGATCCTTGGCTTGATTACTATGAAGCCGAAGATACCTATATCGCCAGTGCTTACCCCAATTATAACTATTATAGTCAAGATCGTCTTTATGTAGGGCATGATGCAACCATCGGTATGACCCGATCCCTAGTGAAGTGGAAGACGCTACCCACGCTACCCAATGCAGTGATCACGGATGCCAAAATTGGGATAATGCAGCAAGATGCTTTTCAAAATGTAGCACCTGTGGGAGTTCATCAAGTGTTAACCGGTTATGATGTAAAAGCGGTTAATTGGGCAAGCAGGCCGGCCTATAAGGCAACACCGGAATACACAGTAAGTGATTTTACCGGCAATTATGATTATTTTAATGTAACGAATTTAGTTAAAAACTGGTATGCAAATCCCTCGCAAAATCATGGAGTAATGTTCAAATACTCCGATGCTAATGAGACGAATTACTCACGCAGAACTTTCCATTCCATGGACTGGATTAATCCTAATGGTTCGCAGATTGGCCAACCCAAACTTGTGATTACGTTTATGCCTAAGGAATTGTTAGGTATTACCGATTACTGGCACTATACCCCTGATATCTTTAATGGCGAAGGTGTCGGCGTAGTCAATGTGCTAAACGGTAACTTTGTCTATGACATCCCTATACTTGATATTGACAGCCATAACAACGCTTTTAAGCTGGGCATGATCTATAACAGCCGCTCCGTTTATAATAACGGCTGGGGACAGGGCTGGGCGTTCAGTGGGCAGAGGAAGTTAATTCTTAATAGTCAGAATAACGTCTTAGAATATGTAGATGAAAACGGTACCAGAAATTATTTTGCTCAATACCAAACAAGCTCAGGAACAGCTTGGAGTGCTCCCGAAGGAACCTATCTTGAATTAACACCCACGACAAGCCCTGCTGGATATAAGATAAAGCAACCGGATCAAACCAGTTTGTACTTTGATTCCAGCGGACGCCACTATAAAACGGTGGACGAACAAGGCTATGTCATCAATTATTTCTACGATGGCAGCAGACCGGTCAGAATTGAAGAACGCTATGGTTCAGCATCCACTGGCAGAGATATCACTATCGGTTACGGGTCGAACTACACCACCATTACCGATCTTAAGGGTAATGAAACAAGGCTTGTTTATGAGACGGTGAATGGGGTTAACCGGTTAGCTCAAATTATCTATGCTTATGGGACAAGCAATGCCAAATCCATCAGCTTCGGCTACAGTACCAGCCATGTAATGACCAGCGTCCAGGATGCCAAGGGAAATATTGGGGAAATCACTTATAATACGGATAATCGTGTTGAACAAGTCAAAGACCCCCGGTCCGTACGTGGCACCGATATTGTAGCAAGTTTTAGTTACGATAATAGTATCTACACCGTCCCAGTGGCTACGACCTATACCGACGCCAATGGCAACGTAACAGTTTATAGAAATAACTATAGTCCGATTCTGCCGACCATTAATATATCTGAAGTTGAGGTAACCGACCGTCAAGAGGACGGTTCCACTAAGAGCTATAAAACTATCTATCAGTGGGATAAAAACAGAGTTACACAAATTACTGAGCCCAACAAGACGAATGGGGAGGCAACCGGAACCTATTATACAGCTTCCTATAATAATAGTGGATACTTGGAATCCGCGACTTCACAGTACAACAATCTTTCGATAAACAACACCTTCGACGGCAGGAATAATGTTCTTAGTTCGGCTACTCAGGGGCAAGCCATCCAGGACATGATTTATGATTCTTCCAGCAATTTGATTTCTGCCAGCAACAGTTACAGGCTAACTGATTACAACGTCTATGACAAAGGCAATCTTAAAGACAGCTATTCATCGACCCGCCAAAGCTTTAACCGGTTGCAGAATTCAGGTTTTGAATACAAGGATGCTTCAAGTAATCCTACGATTTGGACGAGAAGGGCTTATGGCCAGTATGGTGCTGATTCAGCAAATCATGTCTCAGGCAAGTATTCTGGCAGGATCACACTTTCAGCTTCAGACGGAGCGGGGTATTATACCCAGACTATAAATGTTGATCCGGATGAATCAGAAAAAGGGTACACAGTTTCGACTTATGTAAAAACCACAGGAGTAACTTCTGGCGTCGGAGCAAACCTAAGGGTCTATCCACTAGATGCCAGTGGGAATTTGCTCTATGATGGACAGAGTAATGTCATCAAATATGAAAGTCCAACCCTTGCTGGAAAGGATTGGACAAGACTATCTAACGACTTTACCGCACCTGCCAATGCGGCAAAAATCAAAGTGGATCTTCTCTTTGCCGGGCAGGGGACAGTTTATTTCGATGCAGCCCAGCTTGTCTACGGCCAAATTCTTGACGATTACAATGTCAATGAGAATAGTGGCATGGAGTACGGAACATCTCCGGACACCTGGACCTTAACCAATCTTAGCACTGGCGACGGCAAATCAAATCAACAAAAGAGAAGAGGTAGCTATTCCTTCAAAATCAATGGATCAAGTCTAAACAAGTACTTCGGTCAATATGTCGAAGTAGATGGCAACGCCAACAGCCCATTGACAGTGTCCGGTTGGGCCTATGCCACAGGTACAAACCCTAGCGGCGGAGATTTCGCCTTACGCGTCGTGGTCATGAACAATGATGCCACTGAAACGCTTTACACCTTCCCCTTCAACAAATCGGTTACCGGCCAATGGCAGATGGTCAAAGCAACCTTTAGACCAACGAAGGACTTTAACCGGGTTAAGTTTTACGGTCTTTACTACAACCAGACTGGAGTTGTCTATTATGACAACTTCAAACTGGAAGAAGGAAGCGCCTTAACCAGTAAAACTTACCAGAATAACGATAATTACCTGAGTACCAACCAAGACGAGCTCTTAAACACAACAACGTTTGATTATGATGCTAACGGTAATCTAACAAGTGTCATCGACCCCAGTGGAAAAAAAGCCACCTTCGACTACAGTCCTCTTAACCTTATCACCAAGGCTACGCTGAAAGGATCTACAGAGTCTGAAGATATCACCACATCCTATCAATATGATGTCCAGGGCAACCTTCAGACCAGAACCGACTCTAGGGGTAAGATAACAACCTATGGCTATAATGAAATAAACAAGACCAAAAACGAAACCGATCCGGTGGGAAAAGTTACAGAGTTCGACTACGACAACAATGGCAACTTAAATCTGCTGCAAATTGCCGATTCAACCTACGGGAACGTTAAGCGGGAATACAAATACGATGCCCTAAATCGCTTAAGATGGATGAAGGTCAATGATGTCCTCTTCTTGACCAACAGCTATAATACCGCGGGGGACCTGACCGGCACTGTTACTCCGAACGGGACCTATGATTACACCTACGATGAGAACCATCGTCTCAAAACGGCCCGGGAACCGGGCGGCTTTAAGATCACCAACACCTACAGCACGGCCAGTGATAAGACCAACGGGATGCGTATCAATTTAAATGAGGTGCTGGGCTCAATTAATCAGAGTACCGTTTACACCTATGACTCACTGCAAAGGATTGCTCAGGTTATTGATCCTGATGGTAAGGTTACGCAGTTCAATTTTGACGAAAAAGGGTCTGTCGTCAGGGTAAAACAAGGAGCAACGTCAATCTATCAGGACTATGACGATGCAGCCAGACTTAAGAGTCAGACTGTAACAGGTAGCGCCAATCTGGAGATAAGCTATGGGTATAACGCCAACGGTCAAGTCCAGAGCTACACTGAAAAGGTTGGAGGCATGTCGGTCAATCAGACCTTTGCCTATGACTTTGCCAAGCGGCTTACCTCTTGGACTAAAACTGGGCAGAATGCCGTAACCTTCAACTACGACAAAGCTGGAAATCTCTTAAACCCCCATGGTCATGCCTATACCTTCAATGACGCCAATGAAATTAACGGGTTCACCTATGATCAGGCAGGAAATCTGCGTCAGGACAACAAATATAATTATGAGTGGAACGGTCAAGGACAGCTTACCGCAGTCAAAAACAAAAGCACAGGCAGCACCATAGCCAGCTACACTTATCATCCGGATGGCTTGCGCAAGAGCAAGACCACAGGCGGCATCACGTATAATTACCATTACGATGGGACTAACCTGATCCGCATCACCAGCAACAACGCCACAGTCTATGCTTTCACCTGGGCGAACGGTATGCCAGTAAGCCTCACCGACAGTACCGGGATAACCTATTATTATGTCACCAACTACCGTGGCGATGTGGTAAGAATTGTCGATGCAGGAGGTAACTCCGTAGCGGATTACAGCTACGATCCGTGGGGTATAATAACGGTAGGCGGATCATCCGTAGTCAAGGATCAGCCCATCCGTTATGCGAGCTATATGCATGATGCAGAAACGAATCTGTACTACTTGCAGGCGCGGTATTATGATCCAGATAATGTGCGGTTTATATCGAGGGATGCTTATGGGGGTAGTGCTGCGAATCCTTTGAGCCAGAATGCTTATGCCTATTGTCTGGATGATCCAATTAACATGGTTGATGAAGATGGGAATAATCCAGCAGTTATAAATGCAGTTATTCGAGGAGTAAGCTGGGCTTGAACGCAATTAAGCCGAATTGGAGCATTCGTAATAAAAACAGGCAGTAAAATTAGTAAGGGCGCGGGGAAGGTTCCAAATAAAGTTACAGACTTAGCAAAAAATATGAAGGATTGGTTAGGAAAGGATGCAAGGGTAATTACAAATAAGAATGGGGATAAGGTCTTTATATCAGGTGATGGAACCAAAAAAATAAGATTTGATATAAATAACACTTCTCCACACAATAATCCTCACGGTCATGTAGAGCAATTAATAAATGGCAAATGGGTAAAATCGGGACCTATATATCCAAAGGATGTTCCGCATAATTAGAGGAGGACTGATGCAAATGAGAATTCTTAATCAGGATGAGAATAAATCAATTAAAAATGTATTATTAATGCTGACAGATGAAGAGGCAGCTGAGTTAAGAGATGACTTGGACAGATTGCTGAGTAAAAAAGTATCAAATGACCACAGTCATATCAATAATTTGGAATATACACATGAATTATCGATTGCCCTATATGATGCGAACAATATAGAAGAATTTGATGAAAGAACTAAAAAGTTGATTTTGCATGATGACTAAAATTGGGTACGAAAACCTAAGAAGCGGGCTATTTATGGGGAGTATTTATACTGTGAACCCTTACAGACACCTATGAAGGTTGAATTTTAGCCGCTTTACAACAATCACAGACACCTGAAAGGTGTACCTTGCTCAATTTACAGCCACCTAAAAGAAATCTGTTATCGGTTGTAAAAAGTCCTAAGTGGTCGGCATTGCCGACCGCTGTGAATCGGCGGGTGCGCCCAAAGGTGCACCCGCCTTTAACCTGCATGGTTTTCGACCCCATGGTTCACCCGTAAAATTAGGTGACATAGAACATTTTGCTCTGCGTTTCGAAGGAAAATTGCCTTTCGCAAAAAGCCGCCAAGTCCGGTTTCATTTTTAATGAATGGGCAACGAACTTATGTCGGCATTTAAAACGCGACACAGCGGCACACAGTGGCTCACGTTGCCAGGCAACAATATTAGCAAGCTTACCATAGACATTAATCATTTGTGCGCCGGATAAAGTGAGTGCATATATGAAAAAGCACAACTTCTGTAGACTACCAGTAACGAACATGTAAATCGGTTTGTACCCCATGGTTCATGGTGAACCATGGAATTACAGTAAATCTATTCTGTGGTAAAATTTGCGCCAGAGGGGGGTTTAAGGGGGTAAGAAATATCCCGGAAAAACCCCTCGTTTTTCTTTTTCTGCATATGAGCTTTTCGCTTCACCATAAAAAATATACCGCAGAAACAACTTGCAATCCGTTTCGGACAGAGTTAACATCACCAACACGAAAATGAATAACCTGTTTGAAACGGAAAGTTAGCGGTAGACAGGCTGTCGCGCCCTTGCGGGTCTGAAAAGACTAACGCTGTTACCTGAGGTTGCCGGTGCCGGGAGCTTGAAGTGGATGCAGGACTAAAGAAGGGATGATATGCAGAGATGCTCAGCAATGACCCCTCCATGCTCCTTGACAAATGCGGATTTGTACTACTTGCAGGCTAGGTACTATGATCCTGAGACGGCTAGGTTTGTATCGAGAGTTCCTGATGGTGGTGACTTCATATCTGAGGAAATAAAAGTTCAACAATATGGATGAAATCCTCAAGATTGCGGCAATCATTGACCAAGTACACCGGCAGCCCGATAAAGCGAAAAGGCCTATTTCTATGGATAAAATCGTATAAAGCTGGTTTATCACTTACCTTCAAATTACCCTCACTATTGGATCCCTTCCCCTTTCCTTGAGCTTTGATCTGCCCCTCTAAGGTCTGGAAGAGTTCCCGATAGTGTTCAGGCTTTAGCTCACGAGCTTGATGATAGCCATCCCTTTGCCGCGCATACAATGACTGAACATAATTCTTCCTAGTATCGTCCCACTGTGGATAAGCCTCGAAAACAAAGGCATTAGCTAGGGTTTCTTCAAGACAGTCTCGGGTCCCCCAGGTTTGGCTATATATCTTCTTTTTATAAGTTGGGTAGAGACCATCGCTTTCATTGCCAACATCATCGATTAAAATGCAATAACGTTCCACGAGGTAATGAAAAGATCCATGAGTCAAGAGCGAATCTAGCGCCAAGGTATGAGCCTCCCGCAACGTCATCTGGGTCTGCCTTAGGATACTGAATAGATACATCCCAAACATCTCGGCATAAATATATAAGCCAAAATTATCCTTGTTAAAATGGCAAGGTCGATAGGTCCCCACCATATCTAAATTTTCGCAGCGTTTTTCGTTAAAATACAGCTCATACTCTCGCAAATCTAATTTAAGTCGATTAAAGGCTTTTGAATTATAGGAAATTGCTTTGCCCTTCACCAGATATAAATCCTGACCCTGCAGGATTGGATACACTTCTTCACTCACATACTCCCCCACTGGTCCACCCCATTTCCATCAGGCCAAAAGAACAAGCTTGTCTCTCATAGATTCATATGACGCACTCGCCCTTTTTAGCACCAGTGGTTATGAAGCATAAGAAAAAGCACCCCAATTGGAGTGCTACTATGCTATATTTTTCTTGTAACAGTATAGGCTTGCAGGGCGGTCGGCATTCCTCCGAAGGGAGGTGATGCCATCGAAGTATATGAGGCTTTAACACTAATGATCTCCTTTGGAGCATTAGTTGCTTTATTGCTTACCTCCAATAAACGGAAATAGACCGCCTCTGCCCAAGATGTCGGTCTATTTCGCCGATTTCTAAGCCGACCGCACTTCAAGCGGCTGTTGCTAGGAGTTATGTTAGCGCATAACTCCTATTTGATTTTAGTACACCACCTATTTATTAAGCATCACTATTTGGTGCAATTTTTTATGCTGAAAAGCCAGTCTCCTCTGCTTTTCGGTCCTGAATTCTTGGGCCAAAGATGATTACACATAGGACCAAGGTTGCCATGCCAATGATATAAGGAGTGTTCATGGATAATTCATAGATACCCCCTCCGAACAGCGGACCAAGGATTCGTCCTAGGCTGCCGAAGGATTGATAGACTCCTAGGGACGCACCCTGTTGATTATGGCTGTTCTTTGTAACTAAGCTGGAACTGGTCGGTGTCATTAAAGAATTGCCTATCATGAACACCATTGTTCCCAAAACTAAAAGCACTGCATTGGGAGCCCAAATCATCCAGAGAAAGGCTAAGGCACAGAGAAGTGCTCCAAATTTGGCGGGTTTAGCATCACCAAAGCGCTTTACCACCTTCCCGATCAGCATTCCCTGAACAATCACCCCAACAATACCGATGATCATGAATACCATACCCATCTCTTTGGGGCCGAAGCCCACCCGCTCGGCCGCAAACAAGGTAAAGGTGGTTTCAAACATGGCCATGGTAAAACTGAGGACAAAGCCAAAGACGAATAAAGGAAACAAAGCATCACGTACAACCCCGATATGCAACCGCACTTTTTCTTTGGGCTGTTTTGTTGGCTTTTTCAGCGTCTCAGGGAGCAATTTCCAAGCAAAGGGTAGAACAAGAAGTGCAAGCGTTCCCGCAAAATAGAAGGGCAAAGTAAAGCTATAATCTCCTAGCCATCCACCTAGGGCAGGACCAAAGACCATGCCTAATCCCATAGCTGCACCGAGCATTCCCATGCTCTTTGACCGATCAGCTCCCTCAGTGATATCCGCCATATAGGCCATCGCTGTTGGCAGAGTGGCTGATGATACCATCCCGGATAGAGCACGAAAGGCGATGAGAAGCGGGAGATTGCCGGCCATGCCAAAGAGAAAGAACGTTATCCCATAACCACTGAGCCCGATGAGAAGGACGGGTCGCCTACCAATTCGATCCGATAAACGCCCCCAGAAGGGTGCAAAGAAAAACTGCATGATGGAATAAGCCGACATAAATAATCCGAGGGAAAACGCTCCTCCTCCCAGCTCTTCAATCAAAAAGGGAAGAATAGGTATTACAATCCCGAATCCCACCATCACTAAAAACTGAATGAGGATCAAGATGATCATGGGACGAACGAATTCTTTCTTCATCTATACACTCCTGTCATTTTAGCGCAACCTGTTTTAGCGTCGCGGACTCGAGCAACGATCCACCAGGTAGATCAAGGATTGATAGCTTATTCCACTGTGAGCCGATAGACCAATCTCACAGGTCCGGCTGTTGGAATACCCACCCGTACAATCGTCTGTAATAGCCTGACTCAACCCGGCTAAGGCTGCTTGATTTAATTCGGGATAAGTAAAGCCCTTATCACCGGCAAAGCCACAACAATGCACATCATCCGGAATAATAACCTGTTCTGCACAGGCCTCCGCCACAGCCTTGAATTTTTCACTTAAGCGCATCTTAATGGAGCTGCAGGTTACATGGATAGCAATCGTCTCCGGAACCGGTTGAAAGTGCAAGCGGTGCAGCAAAAAGTCATGAGTAAATTCCACGGACTCATGAAGCTCAATACCGGATTTAAAAGCTCGCTTCATCCGGTACAGACAGGGACTGGTATCGCAGACAATCGGGTATTTGCCATTTTCACTGGCTTGAAGCAGAACCTTTTCTAATTCCGCGCTTTTCTCATCAGCGATGTCAAAGAAGCCTTTACTCTCCCATGGCATTCCACAACAAAGCTTATCTAGACCTGCCGGAATAATCACTTCATAACCTGCCTTAGCTAGGATGGAGCACATCACTTCACTCAAGGGCCTTTGATCCTTATCCTTGCGAGCCGGTCCCATGGAACGACTGATACAGCTTGGGAAATACACTACCTTTAGCACTTCCCCATTCTTGGCAGTGTATATTGGATGAAGAGGCTTCACCTTGCCATGGCCTTTGCTAGGCATCCATGAATTCCACAAAGGAATCTTGCTTTGAGAAACCCCACGGGCGGTTTTTGCCAAACTACCCATTAGGCGACTACCTAGTAAGGAGTGGGTCCCATCAACAACACCTAACCCGACACGCATGATGCCAGTAACCCCATTCATATTCTTGGCTAGAGCTGTAGCGATCTTACGCGTAGCCGGGGTAATAGCCTGTGAACGCAGATATTTGGAATTATCCCCGGTATTGATGTTAAGAGGACAGGAAGTAGCACAAAGGCCATCCGTCGCGCAGGTCGCATTACCTGCATAGTCATAATCCTTAAGTAAACGCATCAAGCGCTCTGGGTCTTTACCGGTTCGTTTCAGGTGAGATATCTCCCGTTGGAGAATAATGCGCATGCGCGGAGTGGTCGTTAAGTGTTTAGATGGACAGATGTCCTGGCAGAAACCACAATTAGTACAGCTATCAATGGTTTCATGAGACTGAGGCATGACCTTTAAATTCTCAAGATGAACGTTTTTATTATCATTGATGATGACCCCGGGGTTTAAAAGATTGTGAGGATCAAAGGCAGACTTTAGTCGACGCATCAGCTCATATGCTTTGCTTCCCCATTCTAATTCCACGAAGGGCGCCATATTCCTGCCTGTCCCATGCTCTGCCTTCAGTGAACCATTATATTTCTTGACCACAAACTCATTGACTTCGTTCATTAAGCCCTCATAACGAGCGATTTCTGCATCGGTATCAAACTTTGGCGTGAAGATAAAGTGCCAGTTGCCATCTAAGGCATGCCCGTAGATGATGGCATCGGTGTAACCAAATTTGTTGAGACTATTGCGCAGATCGGCTGTGGCCTCGGCTAAGCGATCCAAAGGAAAAGCCACATCTTCAATGAGCACCGCTGTCCCCTGGGGACGAACCCCACCTACAGCGGGGAAAATATCCTTACGAATTTTCCAGAACGTTTCATATTCTGACTTGACTGCCGTAAATTGAATGGGAAATACCGTGGGGATATCTTCCAAGACAGAAGTCGTCTTCTGTATGTATTGATCGAGCTCCTCCGGGTTCGCTGAGCGCACTTCAACTAAGAGGGCCGTCGCCGTATCGGATAGGGTCTTTAAATACTCCGGCATTCCCGGTGCATCTTCAACAGACCTTAAGGAAGCACGGTCCATCATTTCCGCAGCTGCTACTAAATCGCGGGTGAGTCTCATCACCGCATGACAAGCATGATCCATATCGGGGTAAATGATTAAGGCTGAGGCTTTATGGTCATAATCAATGACTGTTTTATAAGTAATTTGGGATATAAAGCCTAAGGTCCCCTCTGAGCCGATGATGATATGCTTAATAATCTCGATCGGATCATGGAAATCAACAAAAGCGTTGATGCTATATCCCGTTGTATTTTTGATCTTATATTTTTTGTGAATCATCGCTACGAGGTCTGGGTCAGCATTAATCTCATCGCGTATTGCCTCGATTTGACGGATGAGATCAGCCTTACGCTCCATGAAATACTGACGGGAAGCGGTATCCGCAGTATCTAAAATTGTCCCATCATCAAAAATAATCCGCATCTCATCCACAGTCTTATAGCTGTTGTCGGCAGTACCGCAGCACATCCCGCTGGCATTGTTAGCCGCAATCCCCCCAATCATACAGTGATCGATGGAAGCGGGGTCGGGTCCGATTTTACGTTTAAAGGAGCGGAGATAACGATTCGCTTCGACCCCGAGAATACCCGGTTCCAAGCTAATCTTCTTCCCTCCCTCGTGGACATGATAATGCCGCCAAGACCCTTGAAGCACCAAGAGCACAGAATCCGTCAAAGCCTGGCCGGATAGACTGGTTCCCGCCGTACGAAACGTCACGGGGATCTTTGTTCGCTGGGAAAGACGCAGGATTTCTCCCATCTCGGCGTCATTCTGCACACGAATAACGATCTTCGGAATGAGTCGATAAAAGCTGGCATCAATACCATAACCCAAGGTATAAAAGGGATCAATAAAAATCCGCTGATAGGGTATGAATTGGGCCACCTCACGATAAAAACTCTGATATTCTTGAGGAAGCCCTTTCAGATCTTCTTCCTTTTGTTTTAGGTTACGGGGGTCACTTGGATTCAAATCATAATTTATTGACTTGGGTCCACTTTGCCAATGAGTCACGACTTCACGTCCTTCCTTTATCTGATAGGTTAGTTTTAGCCAATTTTTGATCGAAGATTCTCCTTTATGACAAGCTTCATATTTCATTCTATTTTTATCCTAAATATCCTTTAAAATAATTACAACTTTAATTTTCGTATAAGTATAATCTACAATGAATTGTAGTCAGCTAACTGTTCTAGCTGGTAAAAACTTAGTATGTTATAATAGAAAAGAGCAGAAACAATCAAAAAGGGGATATTAATATGGCAGGTAATAGAATAATTTGCACTAAGAATGATGTCGACTACGTGTCCATTAGAAAGGCAATGACGGCAGGAGCAAGGACAAAAGAAGAAATAGCCGCCAGTGCAGGAGTTTGTACTGAATGTGAGGGCTGTCAATCCGAATTAGAAACTATTCTTAGCTCTGTTTGCGGATGTAAAAAGGTTTCCTTAGCAACTGTAGTCGCCGCAGTTAAAGCAGGTGCCGATACTGTGGAAAAAGTTAGCGAGGTTACCGGAGCGGGTACAGGAGTAGACGAAGTCACTGGTGAGGAATGTGGCAAGTGCAAAGGCTTGATTCAAAATATCATTGATTTAGGAAGATAAGTTTCTATAGACGAAAATAGCCAAGGGGTGTTTAGCCCCCTGGCTATTTTCGTCTATAGAGCACCTTATAGAGTTCCCATGTAAGTTTACTCTTAATTCAGAGCTTTCTCCAAAATCTCATTTAAGCGATTGACCATACTACGGGGATCCACGATGATTCCGGCTGCAATCTGAGCATTGGCGAAGAGCTGTTCAGCTGCCAGTGGAGCAAAGGAATCTTCCTGCTTTCTCAATTCATTGAGACGTTGAATTAAGCCATGCTTCGGGTTAATTTCCAAAATACCGGGAGGAACATCCTGTAGATCTCGGTTCATAAGCTGCATCATCCGTTGCATACTGTGTGTGCCATAATGACTCAGGATAATTGCCGGGCTGTCCACTAAACGCTTTGACTCCCTAACCTCCGTGACTTTTGCGCCCAATACTTCTTTGAGCCAGCCATTAAAGGCCTGCAATTCCTCTTCAGATAAGAGCTGTTCCCCTTCCTTCACCTCAGAATCTGTCAGCTTCAAATCATCATGGTCAGCAGAAATCAAGCGTTTTCCTTCATATTCACGAATCATGTCAAAGACATAGTCATCAATGCCTTCATAGGTATATATGACTTCATAATCCTTATCTTTGAACACTTCCAAATAGGGACCCTTTTCAATAATCTCGCGAGTTGGCCCATTGATAAAGTAAATCGACTCTTGACCTTCCTTCATCCGACTCACATAATCCCCTAAGGAGATTAACTCGCCTTCCCCAGTTTTTGAGGACTCAAAACGCAGGAGCTTCAAAATCTCCTGACGATGGGTGAAGTCATTGGCGGCGCCTTCCTTAAGGAAAATGCTGAACTCACTCCAGAAGGTCTTAAATTTCTCCGGATCATTCTTAGCCTGGTCATCTAAGAACTTCAGAAAACGACTGGTCACCACTTTGTTTAGCTTGGCTACTAAAGCGCTATCTTGCATGGTTTCCCGGGAGATGTTCAAGGGAAGCTCCTCGCTGTCAATGACCCCGCGCACAAAACGCAACCATTCCGGGAGAATATCCTTGGCCTTTTCTTGAATGAGAACCTTTTTGCAATACAAATTAATACCGGTGTCCATCCGGCCAAAGCCGAATTTCTCCATATTCGAACTAGGCACGAACAACAAGGTATTAATATTAATGGGGGCATCCGAGGAAAAATGCATTTTCAGCAAAGGCTCATCAAAGGCATTAGCAATGTACTTATAGAATTCAGTATACTCCTCATCTGAGACTTCATTTTTATTCTTGGTCCACAATGCTTGGACCGTATTGATCTTTTCATCATTGATGAAGACGGGATAGGGTACAAAGCTGGAGTACTGCTTAATAATACGCTTCACTGTGTCAGCCTTCGCAAAATCCTCGGCATCTTCCTTGAGATGAAGGGTAATTTGAGTTCCCCGAGGGAGATCCTCTTCCTCAGCAATGCTGTAATCCCCTCTCCCATCCGATTCCCAGCGGTAACCTAGGGCCTCCGGTTGATAGGAGCGAGTGGTCAAAGTTACTTTATCAGCTACCATAAAGGCGGAATAAAAGCCGACCCCGAACTGACCAATCAGATTCACATCCTTGTTATCTCCCGCTTCCGCTAAACGCTGAACAAAGGCTTTCGATCCAGAATGGGCAATCGTCCCTAAGTTCTCGATTAAGTCCTCTTTCGTCATACCAATGCCGGAATCAGCAATGGTTAAGGTATGGGCGTTCTCATCAGAGGTAATCCGAATCTCCAAAGGCAGATCTTGGTCCTTGATCTCCTGCCCAGAGAGTTGAATATACCTCAGCTTTTCAGAAGCATCAGCAGCATTCGATACTAACTCGCGTAGAAATATCTCACGATCTGTATAAAGAGAATTAATTACAATATCAAGCAGCTGCCTAATTTCTGTTTGAAATTCTTTCGTTTCCATCTGACTCATTGCGTTTAAACCCTCCAAATACCTAATTTAATGTGTACTACCTATATTTTAATCAAATTTGGTCAGAGGTGCAAGCTGTTCATAAAAACGTCAACTAATTATGGTAAAATGAGATAGTCTCAGGAGAACGTGGGCCATGAGGCCTAATATATATGGAGGGAACCTAATGGATTTTTTACCTATTGTGAATGGTGCTCTTGCCGTGCTTGCCATCCTTTTACTTAGCCTACTCTTAATTAGGACAGCAAAGCTGACGAACTTAGAAAATCAAATGACTCACCTGGAAAAAAGCCTGGAACGTCAGGAACGCCTTTCTCAGGAAGAATTAGCGCGAAACCGAGAGGAAAGCCACTCCCTCTCCCGACAAGCCAGAGAGGAAATGAGCCAATCCTTAAAACGCTTCAACGACTCCCAGTTGACTCAGATGGCGGAGATTGCTTCCCTTCAACGGAGCCAACTGGATATCTTCGCCAAACAAATGAATACCCTTTCCCAGACTACTGAGCAGAAGCTTGAATTCATGCGCAAAACTCTTGAAGAACGGCTCCTCCTTATCCAGCAAGATAATGCTCAGAAGCTTGAGCTCATGAGAGTCACCGTCGATGAAAAGCTGACCTCTACCCTTGAGCAACGACTTGGCGAATCCTTTAAGATGGTCAGCGATCGGCTGGAGCAAGTCCATAAGGGGCTGGGCGAAATGCAAACTCTGGCTTCAGGTGTCGGGGATTTGAAAAAAGTCCTAACCAATGTGAAAACCCGGGGAACTTGGGGTGAGGTTCAATTAGGGGCTTTGCTTGAACAAATCCTTACCGCTGACCAGTATTCCACAAATGTGATTACGAAGGTCGGTAGTAAGGATCGTGTAGAATTTGCCATTAATATCCCAGCTAAGGACGGTGAAGACCGCCTTATCTATCTACCTATCGACGCCAAATTTCCTATCGAAGACTATGACCGCCTACTCGATGCCCAAGAGCAATGTGATCTTCCCCGTATTGCCGAAGCAGAAAAAGCTCTCGAATATCGCATCAAAACCGAGGCGAAAACTATTCATGAAAAATATATCGACCCACCAAACACCACAGATTTCGGAATTCTTTTCCTCCCCATTGAGGGGCTCTATGCCGAGGTACTCCGTCGTCCCGGTCTCTGTGAAATGCTGCAAAGAGACTTTAAAGTCGTAATTGCCGGTCCAACCACTTTGGCCGCCCTGCTCAACAGCCTCCAAATGGGCTTTAGAACCCTAGCTATCGAAAAACGTTCCAGTGAAGTATGGAACCTCCTCAGTGCCGTAAAGACCGAGTTCGGTAAGTTTACCGAGATCCTTGAAAAAACCCAGAAAAAGCTGCAAGAAGCCAGCAATACAATAGAAACCGCGACTCGTAAGTCACGGTCCATCGGTCGCAAGCTCAAAGATGTTCAAACCCTGCCTGTGGAAGAAAGCGCTGCTTTATTGGCGGCCGGGGAAGAAGAATAAGCTTGGTAGCACTTGGGGAAACTTGGGAGAGCTAAACAGACTGTCCCAAGTCCTGATTCCCCAACGGAGTAGATATTTTTTCTTTATCTTCTCTAACGAGGAGACTATACAATACCGGAACCACCACTAAAGTAAAGAGTGTTGAGACTAAGAGTCCGCACATCAAGGCCACGGACATAGGGGTAAATAAATCACTCCCCGAAAGGGCCAAGGGTACCAGACCGATCACCGTGGTCACTGCGGCCAAAATGATGGGACGATAACGACGATGGACGGCGAAGGTGCAGGCCTCGTCGATGGTCATTCCCTCTTCCCGGGCTAACTTGATAAACTCAATAAGCAGGATGGCGTTCCGAATAACCAGACCCATGAGGCTGACTACCCCGACCAAGGCCGTGAAGGATAAGGGCTGGCTGAATAAAATCAGTCCTGCAACCACGCCGATGATGGATAAGGGAATGGTAATAAAAATGATCGCCGGCTGTAAAAAGGAGCGGAACTGGATCATCAGGATGATGTAAATCAGGAAGAGCGCAAAAATCGCGGTGATGCCCAGACTACCGAAATTATCCTTGATATCCTTGGCTTCCCCTTCGTAGCTCAGAGTCAGCTCTGAAAAATCGAAGCCTGATGATTCCAGCCTTTGCTTCAGGGTGTTCTCGATGGTCACGGCACTAAAGCCTGGTTGAACCTTACCGGAAATCGTCACCGCCCGCACACCATCATACTTGTTAATTGTCGGCACAGTGGATTGAAGATGGATTTCCCCTAATTGCTTTAGGAGCACCTTATTGCCGGTTATAGAGGATTTGATGGCTAGATTCTCCAAGTCTTCCTTAGTCTCAATATCCCCTTGGACAATAATTGAGTACTCATTGCCGGCAAGGCGGAATACGGAAGCTTCTGCGCCACTTAGAGCGATGTTAATCTGCCGTTGGATATCATAATTGGTCATGCCCATGGAAATAGCCCGCTCCGTATCCACATCCACGACAAATTCATACTCATTGGCGGCGTAATCATCCTCCACATTCATCGTCCCGGCAATACCCTCCAGCTCTTGGCGAATCAAGGCCACGGCATCTCTAACTTGCAAGGGATCCACGCCACTGACTCTGATTTCCAGAGGAGCCCCGGGAAATGCCTTCTCCAAGAGCAATACATCCGCCGTTCCGCCAACTAATTGCCCGTCGAGCTGCTCTTGGATATGAAGAGCTAATTCCTCATTATTAGCATATTCACTGTTTTCCAGATTCACTTTCAGCATGATCTGGCCAAAGTCCTTGGAGGGGGTAGCTTTGGGTAAAGTAATATAGAACTTGGGCAAGCCCTCCCCTACCGCTGTAGAATAGCTGATGACTTCCTCATTGCTTTGCAAAATCTCTTCCACCTGCTTGGCAAGCTTTGCCGTAGCCCCAATATCTGAGGTATTTTCCGAATGAAGATTGATATAGAAGACATTTTTATCGGCCTTGGGGAAGAACTCAATATGAAGCTGCATGGCACTATAGCTTGCTAAGGCAATGAGAAGAATGGAGGCAAGGACCGTTGTCTTCTTATAAGTCATGCCAATTCTTAGGAAGTAGTCATAAAAACGGCGGAGGATAGCTTTTTTACCGCTATCTTCTTTTAACTTATCGAAGAACAAATAGGCTAAGACCGGGGTAACCGTAATAGCGACCAAAAACGACGCCACTACTGAAATAATAACAGTTTGGGGTAAGGACCTGAGGAATTCCCCTGCCGGACCGGGGACAAAAAGCATGGGTGAAAAAGCTGCCACAATGGTTAAGGTGGCAGAAAAAACCGGAATCACGGCCTGTTTCATACCCTTGATACAGGCCTCCATTTTTTCTAACCCTTGGTCAATGTGAACTTGGATAGCATCGATAATTACAATAGCATCATCCACTAGAATCCCCAAGGCTAGAATCAAGGCGGCAATGGAGATTTCATGAAGCTGTATTCCCAAAAGATACATGGCAATAAAGGTAAGAATTATGGAGAGAGGAACCGCAGTGGAAGCCACCAAAGCATTCCGGAAACCCATCCCCAAAAAGACGACGATGAGGACCAAAGCCATACCCTCTAGGAGATTGCGAAAAAACTTGGCTACACTTATATCTACATCTGCAGGCTGGTAAACGATCTCGTCAACAACTAATCCCGCCGGCATTTCGGCTTTAATCTGATCCAGCTCAGTCCGGATCTCTTCCCCGGTGAGAAGAATATTGCGATTCTCCTCAAAGAAGCCACTGAGCATTATCGCATTTTGCCCGTTGTGCTTGAGCTGATAGCTGGAGTCTTCGATATCCCAAGCGACCTTTGCAACATCCTTCAAGCGGATGGGGGCCCCTGTCTCTTTGGAAACATCCACGATCAGGTTTTCGATATCTGCCAGTGAAGTGAAGAGACCCGGGGAAGTGACATTAACCTTCACCTTATTATCGCTTAAGGAGCCAGCAGGAATCTGTAGGTTTTGGGCTTGAATTAGACTAACCAGTTCGTTGAGAGAAATATTGTATTTGTTTAGCTCGGTGGTCATGACTTCTACCATGGCCACTTTATTTTGAACCCCGGACACAGTAAAACGAGAAATCCCATCAATTTTGGCGAGCCTGCTTTTGAATTGGTCAGCAAAATCTGCTAATTGCTCATAGGAATACCCTTCTCCGGAAAGGCTGATAATCATACCTGCCGTCTCCACGAGTTCTGTATCCACTTCTATATCTAAGCATTCCGCAGGAATATCTCCCTGAGCATCGTCAATAATCTGCCCGAGCTCATTCCAAGCCTCCTTTACATCCACATCGTAGTCCAGCTCTAACACCACAACAGATAGGCTGTTTTTCGTGATGGATTGCGAGGTTTTGTAGCCCGGCACTTCCCTGATTCCCTCTTCAATTACCCGGGTTACTAGTTTTTCCACATCCTCAGGAGAAGCCCCTGGATAAATGGTAGTGATCACTGCATAAGGTGACGAGACATCCGGACTCTCCTGCTTAGGAACTAAATAATAGCTGTACAAGCCCAAAGCAATGGCAATCAACGTAAAGAAAATCGTAAAACGCCAATTCTTAATGATTTGGTAAATGATTCCCTTCTTATTGCTCATTGGAGTTAACCTCACTTTGCTGATTAGGGCTAACCTCACTTTGGATCTTCACCTTATTGCCTTCCTTTAAAGTTTTCATGCCGCTGGTTACATACTGCTCTCCGCTCTTCAACCCCTCTACCCGCACATTGAACCCTTGGACATCCAAGAGTTTTATGTTTCTTTTAACGGCCCGCTCGTCCTCCACGATAAAGATATAATCTTCACCATCGTTAAGAACACAGGCTAAGGGAATCCAAACTCCGGCAGCCTCACCTTGAGCAAACTTTACTTCTGCCGTGGCCCCGAGATAAAAGGCATCCGCGGGATATGGGTCTGTGATAAGAATCTCTGCATTATAAGTCCGGGTCTGTGCATCGGGGATAGCATCAAGTCGTTCTACTTTTCCTTTGGCCGTTTTCCCATCAACTGTAACCTCGACGGCATCACCCACTTTAACCTTCTGGATATCCTTTTGGGACACTCCTACCGTAACCTTCTGTTCAGGGGAACGAATCACCACCACAGGATAGCCAGCTGCGATAATCTCACCTTCACGGAAAAGAATATCCACTACATAGCCTTCCTTATTGGCATAGAGCTGAGCATCGTTAAGCTGTACTTGTTTGGCTTGATGGCCAATCTTTGCTTGCTGATAGGTTGCTTCCTTCACATCAAGGTCCAGCTTAAGCTTGATTAGATCTGCTTCCGCCAAGGCACCTGCTTTAAAGAGCTGTTCCATTTTCCGGTAATTATCCTGAGCTTCTTGATAGGCCTTATCCGACTTGGTGACATCGAGTTGCGCCGTTTGAAGTGCCAAATTATACTCCGTGGTATCCAAGGAAGCAAGCCTTTGTCCGGCCTTTACTGCACTACCTTTTTCTACAGTTATGTCACTTAGTTTGCCAGGAATCTTAAAGCTGTGCTTCGCCACCTCCCCAGAAGAGGTCAGCCCAGTATAGCGTAATTCAAGAGGAAACTTTTCTTCTTTAGCTTCTTGAACTTGGATCAGTTTTTCTTTTTCGGGAGTGATCACCGCCGCTTGCTCTGTGCAGCCTGCGAGCATGAAGGTAAAGATAAGGAAAAATGAAGTTAAGGTCCACGCTTTTGTCCTAAACATTTAGTTGTCCTCCCCATTTTTGAGAATCCCATGAAAAAAGAGATTCTTCATTTGTTCAAGAAGCTGCTTAATCGTAATATCTTGGGATTCCAGCATTTTCGAATCAGCCGGTGTCATAAACAGATTATGGATCATGGCCACGATAATCACCGGATTAAGATCCGCTCGGATCTTCCCCTCCTTCTGACCTTCTTCAATGAGAGGATAAAGTATGGCTTGTCGAAACTCTGCCAATTTCTCAATTTTTTCTTTTTCTTGAGGATAGTTACGGTAAAGCTCATCCACCAGTCGAAAAGGGATATCCTCTGGAGTATACATAGTAAGCATGGCCTCAAACTTCTCTAACCAAGTCGCTTGCTCAGCGATTGCTTCACAAAAAGTCCGTTTTTCCATCTCAACGATATTATCCACCAGCTCGCTAATCAGTTGATTTTTAGACTGAAAGACTTTGTAAATCGTCTTCTTACTAATCCCTAGGTCACTGGCCACATCATCCATGGTGAACCCTCGCAAGCCATAGCGCTGGATCAGTTCATAAGCTTTTCCTAATATGCGATCGCGCAAATATTTCTCCTCCCCTGCGGAAACTATATCAGTATTTATAGTTTCCTATGAGATTCTTTACCTGTCAAGAGAAAATGAAAGAGATGCAAAATTTGCATCTCTTTTCTTTACTACCCCGGAGCTTATTGCCCCGAAGATTGTGCTTTTAGTTGCCCTTCTTCGAGAACCTCTCCATTAAGTAGCCAGTAATAATTTAGTTCTGTAGCTCCTAAGGGTTCCCCTCCCTGCAACTCAGACTGGGTATACCCTCTAGGTTCACGATGAAGTCCCCATTTGAGCAAGAGCTTAAGCCAATCTTGGAGAATCAGATCCACCACTTCATAATCAATTTTTTCCTTGGAATTTCCCATTGTATTGCCTTTAGGATTTCCTTTGCTGTAAAAATTCCTACCACAATGTTTTTGAACGCATGTATTCCATGCCAGAATAAAATTAGGAGCGTCTGTGCTGAGGATTCCTTCCTCCCAATTCTTTAATAACTGCACTTTTCTTTCTCCGCTTAAATTTCCATAGCAGGATAAATATAACAGCTCATAGGCACCCAAAAAGCGCTGTGCCTGTTGTAAATACTCTCTTTTGGCCCGCTCAAAGGTGTGGGGATGCAGAACAAGGCTAGCCACTGTACTTGACGTATGAGAAGCCCTCGATTGGGTAGCTTTACTTTCCTCTTTGGGCTGTTTTACTTTGACTCGTTTTTGATTCTCTTTGATTTGAGGGGCATAACGCTTCCCAAAATAGAATAAGAGGATAATAACAATAGCAACGGCGATACTTTCCCAGCTACTTCCCATATTCTCTCCCCCCTTCATGTCTACACCAAAGGTAGCCTGCTTCATTTTATTCAAATGAGTATGCTTTTTTTCCACTTCTATAGAAAAAAAGCATTTTCTAATTTAATTTTATCTTAGCAAAATTAATGTCAATTGTCACCTTCTCCCTATATCGCCTTTCTTCTCAAATTCAAAGCGCAGCTTTCCAGTTGAAGGGTTTTCCCAAACCAGATAGGCCTGAAAGCTCTTTCCAGTCTTGGAGCGAAATCCTTGAATCAGGGGAGTTTTTCCCTTATCTAAGAGACTTTTTACTTGAGTGGGGGTTAGTACTTTTCCGCAGATTGAATTTTTCCAAAGAATGAAAGGACATCCCGTTTGCCAGTTCTGACAGCCATAGCCCTTTTCCCGTTCGACGACTCCACCGCCACAGCTCGGACAAATCCCCAGCACTTCAACCACCTGTCCCTTTAAAGGCTCTTTTTCCGGTAGAGTACTCTTTATGTTCGTTGCCCTCTCACTATGCATTCCTTTTTTTGTATCTCCTCCAAAAGCAATGGGCTTTTTCCCATAGGTGGATTCAAAGCGGCGCAATTCTTCAATAATATTGCGTATGGCTTGTTCTACCCTTGACATATAGTGGCTTAAGGGAATTTCACCCCGCTCCACCTGCGCCAATTCATATTCCATTTGTCCGGTCATTTCCGCACTGATTAACAACTGTGCCTGTGGCAAACGTTCTTTTATCAAGCCGATTAGCTCGACACCCTTTTCGGTAGGTGCGAGAACCTTCTGTTGTTGAACCAGATATTCCCGATCTAAAAGGTTTTCAATGATCGCTGCCCGGGTGGCCACAGTTCCTAAGCCTTTACCCTTTAATTGTTGACGCAACATCTCGTCTTCAATCTCTTTACCGGCACCTTCCATGGCTTTGATCAAATCCCCTTGGGTATAGCGTTTCGGTGGTTTGGTTTCCTTTTGGAGGGCCTGACAGCTTTTGGTTAAAACCTCGTCATCCTTAAGCATATTGGGAAGTAGCCCCGACGGTTGGTCTTCGTTTTCTTTTTCGTCCTTGCTCTTGCCTGAGGAAGCCGGATGCTTTGCTGAGCTTTCAACCTCTTTCCAGCCCGCCTCCAGCAAAACCCTTCCCTTGGTCATAAACGACTCGCTATCCACTACTGTGACGATCTCTTTTTCTGCGTAGCGGGCCGACGGAAACCAGATGGTTAGGAAACGCAACACAATCATTTCCCAGATCTTTACCTCATCCGGACTTAAGTTTGAGCCAACCTTTTCCGTGGTTGGGATAATCGCATGGTGAGCTGTAATCTCATTGATGACCCGTTTCCCTTTGGGAAGAGGTAGGGCCAAAGCTTTCTCGGCCCACTGCCCATAGGGTCCGTTCTGCAGTGCCTGTAGATGTGCTTTAAGCTTAGGCAATAAATCGGGGGGCAAGAAATTACAATCCGTTCTGGGATAAGTAATCGCTTTCTTCTCGTAGAGGGATTGGGCAATCTTTAGCACCTTCTCCGCTCCAAAGCCATAGCGCTTGGAAGCTGCAACTGTCAAAGAGGTTAGATCAAAAAGCAAAGGATGATGCTCCATGCTCTCCTTCTCTTTTACTGAATAGACCTTTCCCATTTTCCCTTGAACCTTGTCGATGATCTCATTTCCTCGAGCTAAGTCTAAGGAGGATTTCTCTTGTTCCTGGTTATCCTGTGGGCTCTTAGCTTGACCTTTGCTTGCCCGAGACTTTTTCGCAGCCGGATCAAACCATTTTCCTTTGTAAATACCCTTATCACTTGCAAACTCTGCTTCAATCTCCACATAGGAAACGGGTACAAAGTTCTGAATAGCCCACTCTCGTTCCACCACAAGGGCTAAGGTCGGAGTCTGTACTCGACCCATGGAGATAACATTGGGTTTTTTTCTGATCGGATCAAAGCTACCAAAAAGGGCGCTAAATCCTTCCGTCAAATTCATCCCGAAATCCCAGTCCCCATAGGAGCGCCCATAGCCTGCCTGCGCCAGGCCCTCTACTTCGTGAAAGGGGCGCAATTTCGCCATCCCTTCTTGAATAGCCTCCTGGGTCAAGGACGAAATCCAGAGCCGAAAAAGCGGCTTCTGGCAGCCAACCGCATCCCAAACCTCTTGAAAAAGCAACTGTCCCTCGCGATCGGCGTCAGTTCCACAGATAACCTGTTCAATCTCCTGCGATTTAAGAAGACGTTCCAATACCTTAAATTGCTTTTGGGTGCTGAGCTTTAAACCGTGCTTAAATTCCCCTACCTGCGGTAGTACCGGTAGGCGGTGGATACCCCAACGCTTGCCAACCTTATCGAGATCCATATAGGTCTCGGGAGACTTCAGCTCAAAGAGATGACCAATACACCAGGAAATGATGTACTCTTCATTCGCAAAATATCCTTCTCCTTTGCCCTTTACGCCAAGAGTCTTGGCATATTCTCTGGCTTGGGAGGGTTTCTCGGCAACAAGTAAGGTCTTGCCCAAAATTCTTCCACCTCAAATATCTAAAATTTCCTTCAGCAAATATTTTCTTCTCATAAAAAATAAACTTTGTGGGAGATTATGTAGTGTATCAGGCGTGTATTAATGCCTGAAAAAAAAAGGAGGACATGCTAATGCCTGGACGAATCGACAAAATAAGTTCCCACCTTCAAGGAGTCAAATGTGTAGTGAACAGCTGCCATTATTGGGGAAATGACCATTGTTATGCTCAAGAAATCGAAGTTCAAGCTCCCAATGCTAAAACCTCTGAAATGACCGACTGCGCAACCTTCGTTCCTAATGGGACCTTGAAGTAATCATTCGACAATAAATGATTATTCCATCTTGAGTTGCCAAAACCCTTTTAAAACAGAAAAGAGCAAGGATTTGAACTGGGTTCAGCTCAGATCGCCTTGCTCTTTTTTGTTCGGTATCTGAATACCACTAATACAAATTATCTTATCTCTTATGCAGATCATCTTGTCATCCCAAACGTCATCCCCAGTAACCTACTGTTGATCACGAGGCATTTTCCGCCACTGTTGCCATTGAACAAATCCATAACTAAAGACAAGAACGAACACTGCCGAAAAGATCTGGATTGGTTGATTCAGGAGACCTCGCATGCTTAATGAGATGATAAAGGACACGGCCAATCCGCCAACTACAGCAATTCCATCGATCTTCGGGGGGGTTAATGAGGTAAAGTGCTCTAAAATCCACCATATCAATCCAGCAAAGCCGATGGCCAGCAATAGTCCAGGTAGCATCATTTGACTAAACATTAAATCCCCCTCATCTTGTACCTCTTTTCTTAATTATACCTTAGGCAAGGCAAGAACTTATAGAGGGAATGTTTGTCAATCGACTCTAATCTTCGGCGTTTAGCTAGTTTGTAGATAAGGCAGATAGTACTTTTTGGCTAAAATGGAGGCTCCCAAATTGTAGACAAAATGAGCCCAGACCGTGGCCCAAAGGGTGCCGGTCAAGCCGTAGAGCGAACAGAGTATCAAGCTGATGAGAAAGACCCCACTCATAAGAACCGGCTTTTTCAGGTAGCGCATATGCATGGCAGTGAATAAGAGGCTGGTGAAAAAGATACCATGGATCGGTCCGAATGCTGTGCTAAGGCCTGTTTGAACCACTCCACGCACCAAAAGCTCCTCCGAGAAGGCACCGACCAAAAACATGGGGCCGAGACTCAAGGTTGGCAACTCCAATAATAGCCGATTTACTCCCCCATCATCGAAAGCATCCACCGGAAAAACTCGCCATGCGACGAGTTGAATGCCCATTCCCAAAATCGCCACTGCAGTTCCTAGGATCCAAATACCCACAGCATTATCCCAAGAGAAGAAATTCTGTAACGTGTAGCCCTTCCGAAGATAGAATAGCCAAAAGAGGCCTCCTCCTGGAATCAAGAGCAAAAGCTGCGTAAGCCAAAAAGAAGGAAGAAGAGCCGCTCGAAGCTGGGTCTCCTGCTTAAGTTGGTTCTCGTGCTGAAGCTGATTATGATCGCCCTCCATATTGGACACTGTATATCCTCCTTTGTGGACACAATACTGTAAGCTTATCCTCGCAATACACTGGCTTCTCCCTGTAGTAGTCTGTTATATCCCTGTATTACCCTAAACTTATCCTATCTGGATTTGCGTTAGTTGACAAGCGAATTCCTACTTTATAAATTACCCAAATAAAAGCGCTTGACTTGCCTTTCTGCGTTTCAGTCATTATGATAGAAGAAGAATTTATTGAATGAAGGGTGATACCAGCTTGGCTAAAATCGAACTCATTGCCACCAGCGCCTTTGGCATTGAAGCTATAGTGAATCGAGAGCTCCATAATCTTGGCTATACAGAAACGAAAGTTGAAAACGGCAAAATTTCCTTTATGGCCAATGAATTAGGCGTTTGTCGCACTAACCTTTGGTTGCGTTCAGCGGAACGCGTTCTCTTGAAAATGGGGGAATTTAAAGCACTGACCTTTGAAGAGCTATTCCAACAAACTAAAGCCCTACCCTGGGAGCAATGGCTGCCCATCGATGCTGAATTTCCCGTGGAGGGGAAATCAATCAAATCGAAGCTTTTTAGCATTTCTGATTGTCAAGCCATTGTCAAAAAGGCGATCGTGGAACGGCTGAAAGAGGTTTATGGCATCAGTTGGTTTAAAGAAACCGGTCCCAAGTACAAGATCGAGGTCGCTTTGTTAAAAGACATTGCCACACTGACCATCGACACTTCCGGTGCCGGGCTACATAAACGTGGCTATCGTAAGCTAGCAGGTCAAGCTCCTTTGAAGGAAACCTTAGCCTCAGCTATGATTAACCTTAGCTACTGGAAGGCAGACCGTGCCCTTATCGACCCTTGCTGTGGAACAGGCACGATTCCGATCGAGGCTGCTATGATCGCCCTAAATCGTGCACCCGGCCTAAAGCGTGAATTCGTCGCTGAGACTTGGCCCACGATTAAGGAGAAATTTTGGCAGGAAGCTCGCGAAGAGGCTGAAGACCTTTACAAGCGGGATCAGGAACTCCATATTTACGGTTCGGATATCGATCCCAAAGCCCTCCAGCTAGCCCGAGCTCATTGTGAGGATGCCGGACTTACCGATAAAATCTTCTTTCAACGCCTACCCGCCGCTGAAGTCCGCTCTCGTTTTCAATATGGTCATATCATCACGAATCCCCCATACGGGGAACGCTTAGGTGAAGAAGAAGGGGTTAAACAGCTCTATCGCGACCTGGGAGAAACCTTCAAACAGCTAGAGACCTGGTCCTTGCATATGATCACAACGGACAAGCATCCTGAGCTTCTGATCGGCCGCCGCTGGGATAAAAGCAGAAAGCTCTACAATGGCCGCTTGGAGTGCCATTATTATCAGTTCTTCGGACCTAAGCCCCCCAGACGCCCTCGGGAGAATGAAGAAGCGGATACAGCTCATACCAGCGATACCAGCATGAACATGTAATAGTTCAAGAAGATAGGGCACCTAATTAAGGCGTCCTATCTTCTTGTTTTTACTCTTCGTATTAACCCACACACAGGTCTTCATTCAAATGATAAATTGCATTGGTGTACTTATCCCGGTCAATGACAAATTGCATATTCACCTGACGGAGAGATTGAGACACGCAGTTCACGTTGATATGATTTCTAGCTAAGGAACCGGTAGCCCTTGCTAAAATATTAGGAACAGCAATATTGGAACCAATCACACAGACGATGGCTGCAGGTAGAACTGTGACGGTTTGGTACGCTCCCTTCAACTCGGAAACCAAGTCTTCATCCAAATCGTGCTCCCAGATCACCAAGGAGATACTATTGGCGTTGGTAGCTTTCATAATATAGCTTATGGAATGCTCCATGAACATCTCCATGATTCGCTTATCATAACCGGCTTCCCCGACCATCAAGGAGTCATGGATTTCCACCACTACGACCTTGTCCGATCCGGCAATAATCTCGATCTTCGCTTCGGGGCCAATATAATCCTTGGATATTAATGTCCCCGGATGGTCCGGCTCAAAGGTGTTCTTCAGCCGCAAATTGATTCCCGCCATTTCTAAAGGTTTCGATGCATTGGGATGGATGGCTTCCATACCGATATCCGCCAGCTGGTCAGCTACATCATAGTTGGTGCGACCTACAGGGATAGCTTTTCCCACTCCCACAATCTTCGGGTCAGCAGATGATAAATGGAACTCTTTATGAATGATAGCTTCGTCTGCCTGTAGAAGAGTTGCGATTCGTGAGAAAGTGATCTCCGAATAGCCCCTCTCGAATTGACGCATAATGCCTTCTTTGCCCTTGGTATATCCGGTGACGATGACGATCTCCTTGAAGGGATCCACATCTCTAAAGGCTTTTGTAATCCGCTCCTCAATGGTCAGTTGGCGGGAATCACGAAAACCCGTTAAGTCCACAAGTCGAGCAGGTATCCCTCGATTTTGCAGGATATTGACGGAGTTAAAAGCCGAGTGAGCCTCTCCCAAAGAAGCCAAAAGCTCCCGAGCTGCTGAAAAAATATTCTCCCGATCCACATAACCTGAGGAAATAATCTCATGCATACTATGCAAATAGGATTTCGTCTGATTGATTCGTTCGGTTAAGAATTCCTTAGCCACTTCATAATCTAGCCCAAGGTTAATGAATCCCTCATTAACCTTAAGTAGATCCTGCAATAATAGATTTAATGCTTCCTCACAATCTTCTCCGCTGATAAAATGGCGATAAATTCCCGGAGCCTTGGTCTTTTTATCCTCTAAAAGTTTGTTGGTTACACCGGAGTAAGCGGAGACAACATATACTCTGCCAAAGCTAAAACGCTGTGAACCCGGTTCCCCAATAATGTTTTTCAAAACATCCCCAAATTGGGACATCGAAGTGCCCCCTATTTTTTCTACCGTTAACATAAAACACCTCATCAGATTAAGATCACTGTTAAATAACAATATCCACTATTATAATACAGTCACTATCTACCAACAAGATGCAATTTCAACCTTTTGCTTTCGGAACCCCCAATTTAGCACCTAAATAGGATGATGCAATAGTGAGCACTAAATAACTAAGGATCAACAATAGTGAACCCGGTTCCTTGAATAGATAGAAAACGAGAAGAATTATCGTAAACAAACTGAGCATCGTCCCCATCACCCTTGGGTTTTCCCGAGTACGTCCCAACAAGAAGCCTAAAACTCCAAAGGACACAATCACCAGCAGATAGGTAACGAGACGCTCCGAGAAGTCACCGCTGGGGTCGGAAAAGACTGAGTTAAAAACAATAAAGAATCCAGGCAATATTCCCAGCAAAAAAGCAATCAAATACCACAATACTTTCTTCATCATCTCACTCCTTGGTTTAAGTTTTACAGGGTTTCTACTATCCTATCCAAAAAAATCAGGATGGTCAACTTTCCAAGCGGATATATTCCCATATATTGCCATTAGGAGGACCTGATTTTATAGAGTTCATCTTATTTTGAATAAAGGAGTGAATCTTAATGCATCTTTTTAACAAATGCTGCGTCCCCCATCCCTGCCATCATGGCCAACATGGCCAACACGCTCAACTCTACAATGTTCAACAAACTCAGAGCTTTGCCCGCCCCCCTTATGCCGTTCAACAGAGCACTCAATTCTTAAATGTTCATCAAGCACCTGTTCAACAGCAAACCTTCATCGAGAATCTCCCTACCCGCCGTTCTAGAGGCTAAATAGCAAGAGGTGGTTCCACTTACGAGAGCCACCTCTTTTAAATAAAAAAGATGATAACAGAGTTAGAAAATGGTATAATATTATGGAAATATTATGCAGAAGGGACTATGGCTCATGAAGCAACGCTTATTGGATCGGCTGCTGGAAGAAAAAGAAATGAAGCTAAAAAACGGTCTGTACCATCTGACTCAGATCAAACTGGCCTATAATTCAAACCGCATTGAAGGTAGCCGCCTTTCTGAAGACCAGACTCGCTATATTTATGAAACAAATACAATCAACATCGAACCGAATGAAGTTGCAAGTGTTGACGATATAATTGAAACAGTGAACCATTTTTCCTGCTTTGCTTATATGCTTGCCCATGCGGATGAGGAACTGTCCGAAGGAATGATAAAAGAATTCCACAGGCTTCTAAAAGGTCATACATCAGATGAACGCAAGGAATGGTTTCGTGTGGGAGACTATAAAACAAGGCCGAATATGGTTGGTGACCCGAAAACCACGTCACCGGCAACGGTCGGCAGTGAAGTTAGTAAGCTTCTTACGGAATATCATAATAATAAGAACATTACCATAGATGATATTGTTGGTTTCCATTATCGGTTTGAGAGCATACATCCCTTTCAGGATGGCAATGGACGAGTCGGGCGAATTATCATGTTCAAGGAATGCCTGAAGAATGATATCCTGCCTTTTATTATCGATCACGAGCATAAGTTGTTTTATTACCGTGGCCTCAAAGAATACAAAGCAGAAAAGGGATATCTCATAGATACCTGCCTTTCGGCACAGGATCAATACGAGGCGCTGGTAGCATATTTCTACCCAGACATGAGAAAGTAAGGCTCCAGCGGCGCACGTCCGCTTGGATCTACATACAAAATAGGATTATTTCTACCATAAGCATACTGATTCAAGCTCTGCGGATCATCCTCAAACCCATGGAACGTATCCTTCGTCAAGAACCGCCCATTCTCAGCATCATAATGCCTTGCCATGAGATAATAAAGCTTAATCTGCTCATCATAGACATAGCTGATGGTTCCGGCAGCGGTTACAATGCTGGTAATATTCCTATTAGCATCATAGCTGTAAGAGTAGGAATCCAAGACTGCTCCAGCTGCATTGTAGTTCTTAAGGCTCTTCAAGCGGCTCAGCTCATCGTATTCATAAGCGGTATAGGTGCCATTAGCATACTTAGTGGAAATGAGGTTACTCCGCTCATCATAGACAAAGTCTGCTTGCTTGATCCCATTGCGACTAAGCACAACCATTAGATTGAGGGGGTTATATCCGTAGCCTGTGGTAACTGAGTTCGTTCCAGCAGTGGCTGTGACAGAGGTTACTGTTGTCATCAAAGCCATACTGGATTTTGTTTGCCGCTCCTTCAGTCTGCTGAGTAAGGCGACCGTTCTTATCATAGGTCATAGAACGGGTGGCATTGCCTGCGCCATCGGTCACTGTGGTGAGATTACCATTAGCATCGTAGGCAAAGCCCCACTGCTTAGCACCGTTATACGCGACTCCGTCCAAACGATTCAAGGCGTTATGGCTGTAAGAAACGGCATCCCCTTTGGGGAAGATAATTTTGGTTGTATTCCCGTTCTTATCATAGCCAAAACGAACCGTTTGATTCAAGGCATTGGTAAAGGCTGAGACTTGGTTCAATTCATTGTAATCGTAGCGAGTCACGTTGTTTTTCGCATCGGTTACCGAGGTTCTGTTTCCTACCGCGTCATAACCATAGCTTGTGACGCTGAGTTTGGCATCAGTAACTTTTGTGAGGCGGTTTAAAGCATCATAGAGGAAGGATGTGGTTTTTCCTTTAGCATCTTTGACACTGGTCTGGTTTCCTGCCCCATCATAGGTCGAGGACACAAGGTTCCCAAGCGGGTCCTTGACATTTGTCACATAGTTGCCCTGGGCATCATAGGTGTTAAAGGTGTGGGAGGCACCGGATTCTAAGCGAATGGCATCAAATCTAGGACAATTGTATTTTACAATCGTTTTTCAGTCTACAGGTACGTTTTGGTAGTTCCTTGCTATACGTTTCAGTGAGGCTGGCACTCATTCTTTCAACGTTCTTGTAGCCTATGCTTTCTTTTAGCTTGAAACAGGCCCTAATATTTTTAAAACCGTAACCATCAGACAAGCAAAATCATAGGATATACGGACATGCCGGATTGAATTGAATCGGTTTGTTGTAAAAGAAGGAAGGAGTGAAAGCGATGGCCGTTGTTTCAATACCCTTGGCATCTACTCTAGTCGTTGTGTATCAGAGCGGAACCACTTCCGCCGGTGCTCCAATAACTAGACAAAAAAGCTTAACTAATGTGCGGTATGACGCCTCGGAACAAGCTCTCTTTGATGTGGCACAGGCTTTATTTAGCTTGTCGTTGCATCCGGTAATCGATGTGAATCTAAGGAAAAACTACGAGCTTTCTAATGAGTAATCAGTAATAAAATCCAACGAAAGGAGGTAAGTTCATGACTATCACCACAAGCAAAGTGGCACGATTAAGCTTTTCCACTGTCGGCGGTCAAGCATTTACGATTACAATTCCTAATCCTCGGGAAGACCTAACCCAAGCTGAGATCCTAACCGTTATGGATACGATCGTCAGTAGCGATATTTTCTTTACGTCCGGCGGTGCTCTTACCGGAACAAGGGATGTTAAAATAATTGATACAACAACCAACGACCTTTTTGACGCACCCCAAGCTTAACTGACAGCATTAGCGACCAATTCCGATGTAATACGGCTAAAGAAGCAAACTGCCGGCCAAGAATCTTGGCCGGCAGTTATAACATACTGGAAAACGATTATGGGTGATTACTACGTTTGGTATTTAACTGAATTTTAACTTTTCCCTCTATTCTCACCCCATCCTTTTTACAACCACTCCGACAGAGACCACATCCATAGCATTTCTCCAGATTAACGCTGCATTTATGGTCAAGCACGGAATATTCAATGGCTCCAAATTGACAATACTTCAGACAATTGCGGCAGCCTACACATTCATCGTGATCAATATGAGCTAGATATTCACCTTTATATATAACCTCCATTACCCCTAAGGAAACGGTGGACTTATAGGCCATACAGTCTTGATCGCAATTACAGAGGGCACCGATAAAGGGGGTTTTAAAGGTCCAGATGGAGTGAACTAAGCCTTCCTGATCAAACTGTGCAACTAAGGCTTTAGCCTGCTCTAACGTTAGGACTTCAAGGCTTTCTTTTAATTCCGGAAAACCGCCAAAGACTTTAAAGGGATCCATCCCCAAAGCAAAGCAGTAGCGCGCATTCTTGACTCCCTTGATGGCACTTCGACAGACACAAGGAATCCTCGTAATGGATTGGGCTCTTTCCAAGACTTGAAGAGCATCCTCTAGGGGGACAACCTGGCCAATATGATTTTGCTTCATATACCAAGTTCCAATACTACGATAGGGCCGATAGAGTGCGGGCTTGTGCTTCTTCATTTTAGCCATTTTCTCAATCATAGGTAGCATCGTGGTTTGACTGCTGGCGATAAACTCCTGTGCATACTTCTCACGGTTATTTTGGGAATAGAGCTCTTGAGAGTAGTTCCTCATGACCTCATACCACTTTTTCCCTTCCCCATGTTGCAAACATAATTCACACATCGGATCGAACTTCCTTCCTCTGTTCGCATCAGCGTCAGACGATCACTCCACAAACTTAATCAACCAGAGTTATCTCGCCCTATGTTAATAATCCTACCTTAACATTTCCATCTCCCAAAAAAATCGAACCTACACCTAAAACATCCTAAGATAAGGCCCAGAGATAGAGCGAAGCCACTGAGCCATAGGGTGAGTATTTCTGACGGTAATGCTCAAAGGTTTCCTTGGTCAGCTCATCCAGTCCATAACAATTCATCATTCCCCGCCGAATGGCCAAGTCTTTAAAACTCACCACATCAGGTCGACAAAGGGAGAAGATGAGCAGCATTTCTGCGGTCCACACCCCTACACCGGGTAGGGCGGGCAATAACTTGATGATCTCCTCATCACTTAGGGTAGGAAGCTTCTCGAAATCCACTTCGCCCCTTTGGGCGGCCTCAGCAATCCCTTTGATATAACCCGCCTTGCGCATGGACATACCACAGCCTTGAATAGCCTCTAACTCAGTTCGGTCGATCTGTTCGGCATTGACTTCTCCGAGGAGGGTCTGCAGACGGTTCCATACGGTCTCAGCGGCTTTTTTAGAAATCTGCTGACTGACCACACTGGAGATCAAGGCTTCAAAGAGCTGTGGGGTAACCTCCCGCTCAATCATGCCGATCTGGTCAATGGCCTGCCCTAGAACCGGATCCTGAGCTTTTAAGTATTCAATTTCTTTTAAGCCGTATGGGAAAATCATTCTACAATTTCCTCTCCATCACAATGTGAGGAATCCCATCTTCCATAAATTCCTCAGATACTTGGACATAGCCTAGTTTATTATAGAAGCTTTGGGCTTGGGTTTGGGCATGAAGCTTGGCCTTATGGAAGCCCTCCTCTTGGGCTATTTTCTCTAGGGCTTGCACAACGACACTGCCTAAACCGTATTTTCGCAAAGAGGCACGGACACAAATCCGCTCCAGCTTGGCTGTATCTCCTACCCAGCGTACCCTACCTGTGGCCGCTGGCTTATTTTCATACTCTACAAGAATATGACGGGCAGGTGCTCCCGGTTCATCATACTCATCGAACTCATCCTGCAAAGGAACCCTCTGTTCTTCAACAAAGACTTCTCTGCGAATTTGAAAGGCATCCTCTCGTTCATTACCTTTTATTTCAACAACTCTCATCTGATATTCTCCACTCAATAACTGTAGCAGCTCACTGGGGTCGCTGATAAGGTGCTGAGCACCATGTTCCACCAATTCTTCTCTGGTTCGATAACCCCAGGTTACGCCCACAGAGCGAATCTGGGCATTCTGGGCAACTTTCATGTCCACCCCGGTATCCCCCACGAATAATAGCTCTGAAGTCGGAATTTGCAAGCTATCACTGATCAAGAGGGCACCCTCCGGATTAGGCTTTCTTGGTATGTCAAATCTCGTCCCGATGACCTCCTCGAACCTTTGCTTCGGAAAGAGTTCACGGACAATCTTTTTCGTTAAATCATCTACTTTATTAGAAAGGACCGCGCATTTTATTTCTTTATGATTGACCTGCTCCAAGAGTTCAACAATTCCCGGATAAGGCCTTGTTTTATCCAAACAGTGCTGGGTATAATCCTCCATCATGGCTTCAAAACACTGAGTAATCTCCACTTCATCTTGCGCAGCCTCTGGCAAAGCCTCGCGGACCAGATTGCGAATCCCATTGCCGATGAAGTATTGATATTTTGACAAGGAATGGGTAGGGTAGCTCTTATTCACAAGAACTCTATTCATCGAATCAGCAAGATCCACCAGAGAATCCACAAGAGTTCCATCTAAATCAAAGATTATCCCTTTAATCATTAGCTTGTTGCTCCTTTAAGTTGTCTTAACCTCAAGGGTATTGCTTCAATTGTAACTTGCCTGATCTTTTTTGTCACTTCTGTATGTTCAAAATCTCCCTGAACGTAGAATTGACACAAGAAGTAAAAGGAACATTAGTCCAGTCACAATAAAGCCGGCCTCGATGGCCGAAATTCTCCAGAAGACCAGGGGCTCATTGCCCAGAGCAGAGGCGATAATCAAACCAGTCATCATAATGCTAAAGGACAATAAGAGGATGCTGAAAGAAAGCTGATTGCTTATGCGGTCCAGCTTGCGGATAAAAGTAGCTAACTCAGGCAGGTAAATCTCCACTCGGATCTTACCCCGTTGGATACTATTGAAAATTCCCCTGGCTTGTTTTGGGAGATCCAGCATCAATTCTAAGTACTCTTTGACATGTCTATAGCTCTTTTCGGCAATAAAGCGGGGATTTAAGCGTTCGAAGAATAGCTGTTCACCGAAAGGCTCAGCAATATCGATAATGCTGATCTCGGGATCCAACTGCTCGACGATTCCTTCAAGGCTCAGCAGGGATTTACCCAGTAACACCAGATCAGTGGGGATAATAATCCGATGCTTGAAGGCCACTTTAAATAGATCATTGACGGCAGTACCGAGGTGTACCTCGCTCAAGGGTACATCCAAATATTTTTCCCGTAAGAGATCCACGTCCCGAAACAAAATTTTACGATCGATATCCTCAGGCACAATCCCCATAGCAAATACAGCCTCGATCATGTCCTCGGTCTTGCGGCGCATCATACCGATAACAAGAGATGCAAAATGATCCTTCATATCGGGGGACAGTCTGCCAATCATACCGAAGTCGATTAAGGCAATCACTTGCCCTGGTAGAACAAATATATTCCCCGGATGAGGATCTCCGTGAAAAAAGCCTTCAATAAGGATTTGCTTAAACATGGCTTTGATCAGATTCTCGGCGAGAACCTTACGATCATAACCAAGTTCAGCTAGGTCTTGAAATTGACTGAGCTTTACGCCTTGAATATATTCAAGGGTTAATACTCTCTTGCTAGAATATTCTTTATGAACTCTAGGGATATAAATCGACGAATCCTCAACGAATTGTCTGCTGATTCGTTCTGCGTTACTACCTTCAATTTCATAATCTAATTCATTACGCAACGAGGCGGCAAACTCTTCGACCATATCGCGCACGTGGTAAAAGGCTGCCCAGTCCATTCGTCTTTCTGCTAAGGCCGCCAGAT
Organism: Desulfitobacterium sp.; assembly: GCA_050251735.1. Taxonomy (GTDB): domain Bacteria; phylum Bacillota; class Desulfitobacteriia; order Desulfitobacteriales; family Desulfitobacteriaceae; genus Desulfitobacterium. The sequence goes on along the minus strand of JBFWMF010000019.1, from coordinate 2,513 downwards.
CCGAGAGAATCTCCAGATCAGTCTCGATGGTATCGTTGATCAAGGGGCGTTGGACTTTCACGGCCACCTTCTCCCCCGTTTTAAGCACAGCATAGTGAACCTGGCCGATGGAGGCCGCCGCCAGCGGTCTCTCCTCGAAATGTCGAAAAATCTCCTGAGGAGCCCCTCCCAATTCCTCGCGGACAATTTGCGTTACCTCAACGAAAGAAAAGGGCGGGACTTGGTCTTGCAGTTTTTCCAGTTCCCTGATGAGATATTCTGGTATCAAATCAGGCCTTGTGCTGGCAATTTGACCGATTTTAATATAGGTAGGGCCCAACTCTTCAAGTGCATTGCGCAGACGCTCTCCAAGGGTTCTGGAATCCACTTCTTCTTCCTTACGCAAAATTCTCCTGGAAAATGAGATTAAATTAATAAGCCCCATCTCTTCAAGGATGAGGCCAAAGCCATTGCGAGCAAGGATTGTTGCGACTTCACGATAACGATGAGCATGACGAATTCTTCTACTAATCATCTCGGTTCCTCTAGCCATCCGGTATAATTAATTAATAATTTACTCCTGTGTTGGTTCCTTTTCTAATTGGGTGAGGCGATTTTCCAGTCTCTCGATGTCCGCTTTACTGGGCAGATTAAGCTCGCTCAAAATCTGCTGAACCTGCTCTTTGAGCTTCGTATTAACTTCACTTTGCTGTTCTTTGCCCTTTTCGATAAGCTCGTTGACTAGTTCCTTGGATTCATTAGCCGATAACTCACCTTTCTTTACCAACTCATCAATCGTCTTCTCGATTTGTTCTTTGCTTACGACAGCAAATCCTAAGCCTAGAGCCAGACCTTTCTTTAACAATTCCTTCATCTTTTACTACCTCCTGACGATGCCGAGTGAAAACTATAGCTTAGTATTCTCAAGATGACCACAAAAGATTCGAAGAAATTACTAATAGAGGTATTCATGAAAAGTTATTCATATAAAGTTATTCATATAAAGCTATGCTTAACTTAAGATTATCTTGGTTTTGATTGCCGAATGCTTTATAATTGGCTTAACTACATAATTCTAGCGATTAGGTTCTCTATCCCTTAGGGGAAGAGTTAAAAGGGAAGCTGGTTTAATTCCGGCGCGGTCCCGCCACTGTGAATAGAGTGAAGCATCATTCTAAAGTCAGGAACCTGCCTAATCATGAGCGACCATCCTCGAGGCAGGGATTAGGCGCAGCGGTAATAATCGATCTGCAGCAAAACCTTTTATCCTGATGGTAAAAGGTTTTTTATTTTTCCTATCCTGCCATGGCCAAGAAGGTTGAACTACTATACGTTGAACAAATCAAAGGAGTACATATCTATGCATAAAAAAGCTCTGTCTCTCTTAGCATTCATTGCCCTCTCTATTTCCTTTCTTATAATCAGCGGCTGTCAGAGCGATGCTAAAACTTCCCGGACCCCGCAATCTACCGCTGGGCAAGAGATGGCACAACAAACAAGCTATCCCTTGAAATACACAGACGATTCCGCTGCGGAATCAACTCTTATCACAGAGCCCCAGCGCATTGTCTCTTTAGCTCCTGCTTCAACAGAAATCCTGTGCGCTTTGGGTCTTGAAAGCAAGCTCGCGGCTGTAACCGCCTATGATACTTACCCCGTAGGAATTCAAGATAAAGTCGAGTTTGTCTTTGTAGATAGTTTGAACCCAAACATGGAGCAGATCCTCCAGCTCAACCCAGATTTAGTGGTTATGGGAATGCATGATGAAAAACTCGTTTCAGCCATTCGCAATATGAACCTTCCTGTGGTTCAGCTTAACCCTCAAAGCATCGCCGCAACTTACCAAGCCATTGAGAAGCTGGGTTATCTGACAAATACTCAGGAGCAGGCAATAAAAATAATTCAAGAGATGAAAGAGAAGGAACGGAACATTGCCGATAAAATAAGCTCCCTCAAAGATTCGGAACGAGTTAATGTATGGATTGAGGTGGACCCCGGACTGTTTACCGCCGGTGAAGGGACCTTCCTCAATGAATTAATTGTTAAAGCTGGTGGCATCAATATTGCCAATGATGTGAAGGATTGGGCACAATATAGCGAGGAGCAAATCATTGCCAAAAATCCTCAAGTCATTCTTGAGACCTATTCTTATTATATGGACAATGTGAAAGACACCATCTTAGCACGTCCGGCTTGGCAATCCATCGATGCGATAAAAAATGCCAAGGTATTTACTCTGGATAGTGATATGGTCACTCGACCCGGACCGAGAATCATTGATGGCTTGGCCAGCATCGCCCAAACTCTATATCCTGAACTCTTCTAAAGACGCGAATCCTTATCAATGCCCTGTATGATTATAAACACCCTTAAATATCCTTGATACTTCCGAAATGAGCTTTACCATAAAAAGACCAGCTAATTAAAGTCAAGGTGTAATGTAAAAAAAGTTAGTTTCAAGGTCCAAGAAAAAAGGGTATAGAAAACCAAGCCATTGAAAAATCCGAACAATGACCAAATCGAGGTATGAGGGA
>JBFWMF010000018.1:0-76787 GCA_050251735.1 Desulfitobacterium sp. | reverse complement strand
ATGATTAAATTATATCATATACATTGTCTTTTGTCTTCACCCTAATATAAAAAAATACCTGTATTTTAGCCATATTTCTATGACTTCATACAGGTATATGATATTTTTTTGCGGGATTTAGGATAAATAAGAACGAAAAGGGAGAGTCGTAAAACTGCTTATATATCAGTTAACGACTCTCCCTTGATCTTGACTTAATGGGACTCTGTGTCACGATCTAGCGCCGTATGGCGCTTTTAATTATGCGTGCTTTTCTAGCATTTTTACTAAGTCAGCTTTTCCACGGAAACCAACGGATTGTTCAACAAGCTCTCCGTTTTTGAAAATCGCTAAGGTTGGGATGCTCATGACCTTATATTGTCCTGCAACTGCCGGTTGCTCATCCACATTTACCTTGCCAATGATTACTTTTCCCAGATATTCATTGGCTAATTCTTCAACGACTGGGGCAACCATGCGACAGGGACCACACCAAGCCGCCCAAAAATCAACTAAGACTGGTTTATCAGCTCCCAAAACATCCGAACTCCAATTTTCTGCTGTAAAGGTTTTTACATTTTCACCTGCCATAAAATGTCCCTCCTCGAAATTTGTTTGATTACACAGGGATTGTATAGAATTAATGGTTACTTCATAAATTTCGCTAAGACGGAAACAAGTTCATCCACTGATTCGTCCTGGCGATTTTCTTCCACGGCCCTTATCAGACACTCCCTTGAATGACTTTCGACAATTAATACACCGACTTTATTGATGGCCGCACGCACAGCTGCGATTTGGATTAAAATATCTACACAATATTTATCCTGATCCACCATTCGTTGTAGTCCTTTGACTTGTCCTTCAATTTTCTTCAAGCGTCGCATAACGTCTTCTTTGGGCGCATTATCCGAATTTACCTGCACTACACGTTCCCCTCCTAAATACCCATAGGGGGTACCAACGATTCTATTATAATAAGAATCATTACCCATGTCAAAGTTTTTTCAATTAATAATTCAGATGGAGTTCATCACTAAATCTGATGCCTTATTATTTTGCTTTACTCGCCAGAATATCCGTCTTTATGTGCAATTCTTTCAATTGCTTGGCATCCACTGAAGAAGGCGCCTGGATCATGAGGTCAGATGCACTTTGGGTCTTAGGGAAAGCGATGACATCACGGATATTATCCTTGCCGGTCAAGAGCATGGTCAAACGATCTAAGCCAAAGGCAATTCCGCCATGGGGTGGCGTTCCATATTCGAAGGCGTCTAGCAAGTAACCGAATTTAGCTTTGGCTTCTTCAGAAGACAGTCCTAAGAGCTCAAACATCTGCTCTTGGACATCTCTTTGATGAATCCGGATACTTCCTCCACCCAGTTCGATGCCGTTCAAGACCATATCATAGGCCTTGGCTCTCGCTTTACCGGGCTCAGTCTTTAAGAGAGCTATATCCTCTGTCATGGGCGCAGTAAAGGGGTGATGGATAGCCACAAAGCGCTTTTCCTCTTCATCCCACTCGAGAAGGGGAAATTCAGTGACCCAGAGGAAATTCAAAGCGTTTTCAGCTATGAGCCCCAAACGTTTACCTAATTCCAATCTTAGGTGACCCAAGGCATCGGCAACCACATTCTCTTGATCGGCTACAAAGAAGAGAATATCCCCTGTCTCTCCTTTTAGCTTAGCGATTAAGTCCTTAAGCTGTTCTTCAGTAAAGAATTTAGCGATGGGGGATTTGATACCCTCTTCGCCTAAGACGATATAGGCCAGTCCCTTAGCTCCATAAATGCTCACGTATTGGACCAAACCATCCAGTTCCCGGCGTGGCATACTCGCACAGCCTTTAGCGCAGAGGCCTTTTACGCGCCCACCCTTGGTGAGTGTGTCTGTAAAGACCTTAAAGTTGGAGTCCTTAACGCACTCGGCCACGTCCACCATTTCCATCCCAAAACGGATATCGGGTTTGTCGGAGCCATACAGTTCCATGGCTTCTTTGTACGTCATCCGTGGAAAAGGACGGGAAACTTCTCGGCCTGTGGTCTCTTGAAAAATGCGAACCATGAGATCTTCCATCATGGGCAAGATGTCTTCTACTTCGACAAAGGACATCTCCACGTCCAGCTGAGTGAATTCCGGCTGGCGATCCGCCCGTAAATCTTCATCACGGAAGCAGCGAGCGATCTGGAAGTACTTCTCCATACCAGAAACCATAAGAAGTTGCTTGAAAATCTGCGGAGATTGGGGCAAGGCGTAGAATTCCCCAGGGTGAACCCGACTGGGGACTAGATAATCTCTAGCTCCTTCAGGGGAAGATTTTATCAGTACAGGCGTCTCGATCTCGTAGAAGCCTTGGCTGTCAAAGAAATTCCGCATGATCTGGGTCACTCGATGGCGAATTTTAAAAACCTTTTGCATTTCTGGACGGCGCAGGTCTAAGTAGCGATACTTAAGTCGCACCATCTCATCTACATCCACATCATCCTGAATATAGAAAGGGGGAGTTTTCGCTCCATTTAATATCTCCAGTGATTCTGCGACAACTTCGATTTCCCCTGTCTCTAGATTGGGGTTGGCTGAACCCTCGGGACGTAAGCGGACTTTGCCACGGATGGATACTACATATTCTGAACGGATACGTTCCGCCGCTGAGAATTCAGGCATATCGGGATTGAATACAACTTGGACAAAGCCTGAACGGTCCCGAAGATCCACAAAGATGACTCCTCCGTGGTCACGACGGCGTTGTACCCAGCCTAAAAGATGAATCACCTCTCCTGCATGGCTTCGTCTTAAGCTTCCTGCTTCTGTTCGATCGGATAATAAGGTCATTCGATTCCATCCTCCTTATATTGCTTCAACACTTGCTCTTCAAATTCTGCTAGCGAAATCTCTTCCTGCTCTCCTAATCTGAGATTGCGTAAAATGATGATTCCTTTGTTAAGCTCTTCTTCCCCGAGAATAGCAGCATACTTGGCTTGGACTCGGTCCGCGGCCTTCAGCTGAGCTTTGAGACTCCGGCCTAGGAGGTCGATGCTTACAGGCAGACCTTTTTTCCGCAAGCGGCTGATGATAGCAAAGCCTTCACTTTGAGCTTTTTCCCCCAGAGCCACAAGCATTAAAAATTCTTTGATGTTCTCATCTTGATGTTCTTTCGAGAGCTTCAGGGCGGCGAGGACTCGCTCCATCCCCATGGCGAAACCTATGCCAGGTGTTTGGGGTCCGCCGACTTCTTGAACCAATCCGTCATAGCGGCCACCGCCGCAGATTGCGCTTTGAGCGCCAATATCCTCTACCAAAACCTCAAAGGCAGTCTTACGGTAATAATCTAGGCCTCTGACAAGGCGGGGATTCACCTTATAAACAACCTCAGCTGCCGTCAGCAAACTTTTCAGTTCCGCAAAGTGCCCCGCACAGTCCTCACACAGGACATCCAAAGTAGTTGGAGCTCCCTGGGTGATTTCTTGGCAGGTGGGATTCTTGCAATCTAAGATCCGCAAAGGATTCTTCTCAAAGCGGGACTGACAATCTTTACAGAGCTCTTCTTTGTGCGGCTCAAGAAATTCTTGGAGCTTCCGCTTATGCTCAGGGCGGCAACTTGGGCACCCAACGGAGTTCACATGAACCTCGAGGCCCTTCAAGCCCAGTCGGCTGTATAGATCCCACACCAGAGTGATAACTTCCGCGTCCACCATGGGTTTGTCCGCTCCCAAGACTTCAACGCCAAACTGGTGAAACTGCCGGAATCGACCTGATTGAGGCCGTTCATAGCGAAACATGGGACCGATATAGTAGAGCTTGACAGGTTGGGGCCCGCCATAGAGTTTGTTCTCCACATAAGCCCGACAGACAGAGGCTGTTCCCTCTGGACGCAAGGTGATCGAACGGTCTCCTTTATCGAGGAAGGTGTACATTTCTTTATTGACAATATCTGTGGTTTCCCCAACTCCCCGTTGAAACAGCTCTGTGGCTTCAAACATCGGAGTACGGATTTCTTGGTATCCATATTCCTTACAGATCTTGCGTATTTGCTCTTCAAGTCCTTGCCATTGTTCCACAACTCCTGGCAGTAGATCTTGGGTTCCTTTCGGACGCTGAATGGCCATATTTTCATACTCCTTCCAATCGTATAAAGTAAGGAAGACCTAAAATAAAAAAGCCCCCTCCCTTGCTATTAAGCAAGGGACGAGAGCTCCCGTGGTGCCACCCTTATTGACGGACTCAAAATATCCGCCCACTTTGCAGTCCATAACGAGACCAAACGCCGTCATTTCTGTTCTTGGGGTGTCCTCCTAAGCGTCTCCCAGGCTAGTTTCAGTCCAGGCTAGCCTTCCCTGCTGAGAGATGTTGCACAGTCTCTTCCCAAGAATTAATTCAGAAAATCAAGTTTCTATATGCTGTCAATCATTAGTGTTCGGAATATGTAAAAGTGTTATATTATAATATCTTAACGAGTGAAAACTAATTTGTCAATGCGTCAAATTCAGTTTGTTGTTTACAGTGTATCCAAGTAAACACCATTGTAATCAAAATTAAACTAATTACGAGGACCTAAATATATAACCAAATCAAAAGGTTTACATGTTTAGCACGATTCAGGGAAAACTTAAAAGACGAAGACAGGAGGTTAGTAATTATGTCAGACAAACAAACGGACAAATCTCGTACCCATGCCCCCAATGCCGATGATAAGGCTCAAAGCCCCAACAAATCAGATCGCTATATCGATAAGGCAACTAAACAAAAGTAAGATCGGAGCACATCCGATCTTTTCTTATTAATCTCAAGTTTCCCCAATCCCACCCTCACTAAATTCACAAATTAGTACGCGGTGGTTAAAATAACATCGATTTCTATTGTTGATCTAGCTATAGTAACCAGCCATAATCCTGGCGGGTGTCTACAACTGCATCTATATATACGGTATTTCCCTTGATCTGATAGACTAATAAATACCTTTTCTCCAACAAAAGCTTTCGGAATTTACCTGATGGAATCAGCGGGTCAACCAGCCATGAATTTCTTTCGGGGAACTGTTCCAATGACTTGGCCTTTACCTCAAAGGTTTGAATTAACCGCATTGCTGCATGCTCACTAACCTGTGCCAGAAACCGTGCATGTGATACCAGCATTTGCGCGGCCTCATCGGAAATTACTACGATGTACCGTTTATTTTCTCCGACCATCTAGTACCTCTCGGATTGCTGCTTCCATCATAGCAGATACCTCGTTAATGGAATGACCTGGTTTTCCGTTCAGCCTGCCTTCCTCTGAGACAACCAGATTTTCCCGTAGTCTTAGCATACTTTCCCTTCTTGCAAAGGTCCCTATATCCATAACCACGAGATCCCCTTCTCCGTTTTTCGTAAGATAAACCGGTTCTCCTGACCGCTTGCACAGTTCGGAAATCTCATTATAGTTTTTGCGTATTGCTGCGGAAGGCTTAATATTCATCGTGCAAACCACCTCTTTTGGTAGCAATAATATATCCTTATTGTATGCTTATTATACTACCGCTGAATCCACTTGTCGATAGAATGTGTTGATAGAATGGGAAATATCCATTTCTTCACCATTCAAACCAGAAACACACCCCTGTCTCGGCATTTTCTGCACCATATTTGAATCCATGAAGGTCAAAGATCGAGCGAACAATGGAAAGACCAAGGCCGGAACCTGAGCTACTGCCTACTGCCCCTTCCCCCAGAGCCTGCCGAAGCTTTTTTATATGATTGTCTACTACCCGGTCGTTGCCATCAAAATCATAACCCCATATCCTCACCAGCAAGGTCTCCCGAGTGACAATCTTTCCGGCATTCTCCATAAGCAGCTTTAAAAGTGCATATTCTTTCGGGGCCAACTCAATCTCTCTTTCGTCTACGGAAGCAGTATGTCGGTAAGGATCAAGGCTGATTCTCCCCACGGTCATTTGGTCATCCCGCACCATACCCTTGGCCCGACGGATCAAAGAGTTGGCCTTGGCATAGAGCTCCGCCAAGGAAAAGGGTTTGACCATATAGTCGTCACCTCCAAGGCCGTAACCGTGAAGTCTATCCACCTCTGCCTGGCGGGCCGTCAGAAATATTATAGGCACGTCGCTATGTCGTCTGAGTTCCCGACAAATAGTAAAACCATCAACTTCCGGTAGCATCACATCCAGCAGTACCAGATCATAGTCCTTTTCTCGTGCAGAATACAATCCATCGGTTCCGTTTGCCGCACAGTCTAACTCGATTTCACCGGCGCTTTTTTCAGAGAAATAGTCCCCTATGATCTCCTGTATTTGCAGGTCGTCCTCCACCAAAAGGATTTTTATCATTCATCTTCCCTCCTTCAAGTACGAGTATATCGAAAGCATCTATCTTTCCTGTATCCTATTCCAAGCAATTTATCATAATCTAAGGAAATTTCCCATTCATCAGTGGTGCAGCCTATACTCCATGAAATTCTAGTATGTAATAAAGAATCCGCAGAACAGATCCCGCGGATTCTCACTCATTTATATGGTTATGCTTATTGATATATTTCACTGGCTTCCTGTAAAGCTTTTAAGTAATACTGAGGAACGAATTCTTCATCAATTTTAAACTCACTAATGAATCGATTCACTACAGGCCAATTTCCTTGCTCATAAGCTATGATAAAATCTAGTAAATTACGAAATCTACTGGGTCGTCCTAAAAGGGCATTCTTAACTGATTCTTCGATAGGCAGATCCTTAAGAATTTCCGGTAGGGGACGGTCGAGACATGCGTCGATTAAGGAAAAGAGCCCCAATAAGAAAGCATTTGAACCCTGACCTATAAGACCGACTGTCGATGCTAGTTTTTCTGAGAAACTTGCTCTCACATAGGATTGAATGGCTAGTGCATCAGGTTTTCCGTCTGTGATATTACCCATCACAATGATGGAAGCCCATTTTTTAACTTCTTTAGGCCCTAATAAAACCAAGGCTTGCTTAATGGAGGAAATCTTGGATTGGAAGCCAAAGGCTGAGGAGTTAATAAACTTTAATAATTTATACGTAAGAGAGACATCTCCTTTGATAATTCTTTCGAGTTCTTCTACCTCAAGGAAAGGAGAGTGGACCCTCTGCAATAATCTAAGATAGTTCATCTTGCTTGAAGAGATATCTTTGCTCTGGACAATACTTGGTTTGCTGAAAAAATAGCCTTGAAATAAGCCATAGCCGATAGTTCTTGCTACTTCATATTCTTCAAGCGTCTCGACTTTCTCGGCTAGAAACTGAATATTTAATTCACGAAGACGTCGAATTAAGGCCTGAAGCTCCATTCGTTCAGTAGCCTGGAAGTCCACTTTAATAATATTTGCAAGCTCGATTAAAGAACGGTAGTCCGGTCGAAAAATAAAATCATCTAGAGCTAATTGGTACCCCTGGGCTTTCAGATGCTTACAGGCGGCAATGATTTCCGGATCAGGGTCTACAGTTTCAAGAATTTCAATAACAACTTGGTTCTTAGGAAGTAAGGTCGCCATTCCTTCTTTAAGCAAATTGGCGGTAAAGTTAATAAAGGCTGGCTTACCCATCGTAAGCCTGTTGATATCCATAAGAAAAAAGCTACTGGAGATAACCGAACTCGTAGCTAAATCTCCGTTGGCATTTTTAAAATAATTGTCCATGCCTTCTCTAAATAAAAGCTCATAGGCAAAGACTTTCCCCTGCGGATTAAGAATTGGCTGGCGGGCTACAAACACATCCATTCGTGTTTCCTCCAATTCGTGCAGACCACGTCTGCATCCTTTATCTTTCTTATGACTTTTTTATTACTTTTTATTTTTGTCAAAATTTAATTTTCCTTAACATCTATGCCCGCTAATCGAATTAAGTAGAGGGCATTGCGAGTGGTAGATATTCCCTCCCTAAGCTTATAGTCAAAGAATATCTCACTGTCTTGATAATGCTCTCGAAAGTGATAATTTTTGATTCTACTGTTACTTTGCTTCTCGAGGTCACCCAGTTCCAAATCGTGGGTGGAGACAAGTCCCATAGCCCCATCTTTTTGCAGTTGTTGAATCAGAGCAATGGCCCCCTGATGGCGGTCGTGGGAATTGGTCCCTTTAAAAATCTCATCCAGCAAAAAGAATACGGATTTCTCCTTCTTCGCAGCCTCCACAATCTCCTTGATTCTAAGAATTTCGGCATAGAAAGAGGATATACTTTGCTCTAGATTATCGCTAACCCGCATACACGTCCAGAGTTGGAAAACTGAGCAACGGAAGTACTCTGCACAGACAGGAGCACCTGTATAGGCTAGAAGTAAGTTCGTGCCAACAGTGCGCAAGAAGGTGCTTTTTCCCGACATATTGGATCCAGTAATCAACACAATACCTGCCGGTTCCTGAAGGGTAAAGTCATTAGTTACCCGTTTAACGGTGAGCAAAGGATGGCCTAGCTTGCGGGAAGACACTCCCTGCCAGTCATGGTTCCCGATCTTTTCCGTATCAATGCTTTCCACAACTTCAGGCATGACCCAGTGAGGATTTTCGAAGGAAATATTAGCGAGGCTTGCTAATGCTTCCATCTCTGCGATAACCTCTAACCAGGTCTTCAGCAATTTGCCCGACTTGCGTTTCCATTCTTCAAGGGCAATCATACAATGATAGTCCCAGAGGGTAAGAATATTAATGGCTATAAACATAGCATTATCGCGATTAGAGATGCGCTCGACAAGCCTAGATAACTTCTGAATTTGGCGGTGTGCAGAATGCCCTTCTTTATCGCGTAAAAGACTCTGCAGTCTATTAAGCTCTTCAGAATGAAATTTCTTCTTTTCCACCTGTCTCAACATTTCGGAGTAGGTCTTCAGGCTTGCTTCGTGCTTATAGACCATCGATAGCACTTTTGAACGCTCTTTGCCATACAATTGGAGCAGGAGGATTTGGGTACCAATTAGCAAAGCCACGACTTGCCAAGGGATCCATCCTCCATAAAGGTAAAAAGCAGTCAAGACGCAGGTGATCGTCGGTAGCACGGTCACTCCTAGCTTGAGATTAGGCTGCAAATAACCCTCTTCTCTTTCCTCTGCCCACTGGATAAAGGCTTCGGTAGCTTGGAATCGATCAGTTACAACCGCTCCTTCCGCTTCAAACCGTTGACGCCATCCTATAGCTTCGCCTAATTCAGTGATTGCTGCTTGCCGCTTGGCAATTTCCCCATGACTATGCTGAGAGTTTTTTAGAGTACGGCTCAATGCCTTTCTGCCCAAAGGAGAACGGGCTGAATTAATCCATTGGAAAATGGAAGCCTGACCAAAGAGATCAAGATCAGAAGCATAGGGATGCTTGTCATCCTTAAAATCTGCTCCTGTATCGTTAAAATTCACCCACTCAACTGTGAGGCGTTTCAGACCCTTTTGGTTAATATCTGCGAGAATCTCTGCAAATCGTAATTGGGCACGAACCTGACGATGTTGGGATGCAAGATATAGGAAAAAAACAAGAGTAAGAACCCCCATTAAGATACCCAAGACACTGCTAACTGTTAGATAGAGAAAAACAGCAAGAGTAAAGCCCACTAGGGATGATAATAACCGGTAATTGCTTAACTGATTCGCTGTTCGTGTATGTTTGGCACTTAATTTTTCATAGGCGTGTTTTCTTTTTTCGTAAATTCGTTTCGGAGCGCTCACACTATACCTCCTGCAGGTTAATGGTGTAATTATACCATAATTTAGAAAGAAAAGATCATCCCTCCAATTCGGGATGATCTTTTGCCTTTATTTCACCCTACATTCTTTTTATTTTAATCGAGCGGAATATTGATTACTTCATTATAGGCCTTCACATAGGTCATTGATTTAATATCCAATTCAAGCCCCTCCCCCGTTCCCAGGAAACGCAAAGTCCTCTGATGCTTGATGATTCCTTCAGCGCTTTTATCATAATGATCATCTATGGTTTCTTCTAGGGCGATCTGCTTCCCATCAGCTATGAGATAGACCTTGGTTAAAATTACGCTTTCTTCACTGGTAAGGGTGATTAGTGTCTCCTGCTCTTTTACTACGATTTTATCAATCTCTACTTTCTGTCCTAAAACATCTAGGGTTTGATTCTCTTTGCCAGTTTGAAGCTTATACTTTTGATTCACGTCATGATCTGCACCAAAGCTTACCAGTTCAAGCTTTAAGTCATTCAAAGGGGCAGGTAGCGCATTAAAATTGCTGTGGAAGGTGATCCCTTTCAGATCAGTGCTCATTCCGCCACCCTGTTTCTCTACTTCGATACCATTGGCTATTAACCTGAAGGATAAATCATGCGGTCTAAAGCGCTCCCCACTTATTGTATCTAATGCTAAACCGATGATGCCCTGAGCCGATCCTCTAATGACCGTCTGGGTAGGCGAAGCTAGGATGGACTCAACCGTAATATTCGTTTCATCCACTTTAATCACTTGATTCAGCTCTTTCTTTAGGGTGTGTCCCATGGCTGTATTTCTATCCAGAATAAAAGTGATTTCAGCAGGAGTACTTATCCCATGGTCACCTAGGGCAAAATTAAGAGTCAGCTTCCTTGCCAACGGAGCTGGGGGTTCAAAGCTGGCAATGTTTTTCACCTCAGATTCTTCGTCATTGAATAAGCCTTGGGAGCCTTGAAATTGACTCTCTCCGAAAAATCCCTCTAGAGACATAAAGGGTGATAGTGCATCATTTACCTTCCCGGCAGGATCCTTTACTGTGTAGAAAAGGAGGAGTTGATTTTCATCCAGCATCACATAATCGACTGTTAAGGATACCCCATTGGCAAAGGTGTGACTTTTACCGATCAGCTGACCTTTACCCAAATTGTTCAGCTCCCTTAGAGTTCCATCCATCACTTGGTCATAACCAAAGAGCTGCTTGCCATAGGAAGCAATAGCCTCATAATTAAAGCTAACGAGCAGGACAAAGACGAGGGCCACAGCAATCCTGAGTTGCTTAGTATAACGTTGATAAAAAGGCAGGGGCTTTTGCTCCGCTTTTTCCAGTGCACCGCGTAGCCTTATTTCCAATTCATCGGGCACTAGAATGCGGTCCACCTGAGCCTTGCCGGCTTCGAACATTTCTTCGATATCCTTCATCCCTACTCCACCTCTATCCTTTGCTTAAGCTTTTGTAGTCCAGTGTGTATTCGTGATTTCACAGTACCCAAGGGGATTTCCAACAGATTAGCGATGGTTTGATAATCCAGATCGAGAAGAAATCGCAGCCGTAGAACCTCCTGATAGTGTGGCTTCAACTTAGCGAGATGCGCTTCAAAAGCCCTTTGCTCTTCATAAACACTCATTGGTTCTTCATAGGATTCTTCCGGTAGCTCTTGGAGCAAGATGACTTTATTCCTTTTACGCAAGTTCTGCCTACAGCAATTCACTAAAATTGTTTTACTCCAGCTAAAGAAGGCCTCGGCTTCTTTGAGCGTCCTGATATTTTCAAACACCTTAAGAATCATATCTTCCATGGTATCCAAGGCATCTACTTGGTTCTTCATATAAACATAAGCCAAGCGGTAATAATCCTGCTTTTGGCTCATAATCAGCTGAACCAAAGCTTCTTTGTCGCCGTTCTGGGCTTGGATAACTTTGTTTATAGCCTCTTGTTCCACTCTGTCACCTCTCTCTTCTATAGATAAGAGTATTTAGCCTCGCAAAAAGTTCGCATAATATATACGAAATATACGAAATATACGAAAAACAACCACTACCAGAAATCAATTCAGGGCAGGGTTGTTCAAAAATTCATGAGTGAGGTATTTTATTTCTCTCTCTCCACATTAAGGGTTCGCCTCTGTATTTCCTCAGCCACCTGCGCATAAGCACCGCATAGGGCCTAATCCGTTTGTGAATCTCTATGGCAAGGGCTTCGTTATAGGTATGAACTGTTAAATTACGGTCATCGGCCATGACTAGGGCATGAGTAGCAGAAGCCTCTTCGAAGATGCCAAGTTCACGACAGGAACGAATAACCCCCTTTGGTGAGGCACTATCGATTCCTTCCACGGTGTAGAGATAGTCTTTTGCAACCTTCCACATAGCCTCAAAGGTAAACTCGAAGCGTTGAATTGTAGCATCCCTCTCCACAGAAGAAGGCTCCTCTACCAGAAGAATACTTTCTAAACGTGATAAAGCTTGATCTGCTACCTCAATACGTTCAGTTAGTCGCTCCATAATACACCCTCCTTCTGCATCTTTCCTAAAAATGCTTGGTCGGCGTGGACTAAGTCGATGATGTCCACTCGGTAGGGTATCGTTGACTCTTCGACGAGATCACGAAGCTGGGCGAAAAATTCTGGTCCGGGTGACGACGGGTGCCAAATTCCAATATCTATATCTGAACTATTCTTTTCCGTCCCTTTCGCCCAGGAACCCAAAAGGTAGACCTTGACATGTTGATCGCTAATCGCTGGAAGTATTAATTCTTTAAGAGCAGTTAGCACTTCTGGGGTATTCCGTTCAACCATTATTCTTCACCTTCCCCCCAAAAATTCATGAGTGAGAGCTTAAACTTATTATGCCATATATAACCATATAATTAAAGCTCAGGATGATATAACCCCATCTCCCAAGCTTCTTATCCTAATTTACTTCTTTTCATTTTAAAGACTTTTCATTCTCAGATCCTGCGGGAAATACTCGAGTGCTTCCTGCCATACTGCCGCTGAGCGAAAGGCGGCAACTAAGAGCTTACCGCACGAATCTGCAGTTTCATCCCTTTCGCGCCAAAGAAACACTCCGCCACACTGTTCGATAAAAATTCTAGCAGCTGCCACATCCCAAGGATAAACATTGCTGGAGACAAACAAATCATACTCTCCCTTAGCCACCTTGCATAATTCCAACGAGGCACAGCCTAGATAGCGATGGGCCTGTACCTTGGCGAGCATGCCCAGCACATCCATACCGGCACCGCTAAATTCCCTCATTGTTCTTAAGCTAAGCCCTACGACAGCTTGGTTCAAGCTTTTGCAACCACTTGCCTGTGTACCCGCATTACCACAGAACAGTCCATTTTGTAATGCGCCGTCAAGGTAGTTGCCTTCATACATAATATCATTAGCTACATCATAGATCAGTCCAAAAATCGGCTCCTGACCACGATACAGGGCTAACGAGATGGCATAATCTTTGCCCAGACGGTAATAATTAACAGTACCATCAATAGGGTCAATAATCCATGTATAAGTATGGCCTGATTTGGCTGAGCTGCTCATTGCACCCTCTGCTGAATAGCTTTCTTCGGCGAGAATCTGATGGGATGGGTAGCTGCTGAGAATATTCTCCGTGAGGAATTCCTCCGTAAGAATATCTTGATTGGTGACCAAATCCATATGGGAAGTCTTTACTCTGACTTGAAGTGTTGAGAGATTGCGTGCATTCTTTAGTTGCTGACCTGCGAGTTTGACTAATTTAAGAGCAAGGTCATGCATTCCTTTTTCTTCTTGATTCATCACAGCAACCCTTTCCAAAAGATACTTTCCATTGATGGACATCATCAGAACGCATGGACAGGAGATAAGCTTTCTCCATGACTTTCCCCTTCCTAGCTCACGAGGCACCCTATCTTGATGTTCTGAGGATTAAATCATTGACACTGGACATATTCAGATCCGGACAACCCAATTCAACCGGCTTTTCTCCATAAAATCCGTGGAAGTCAGAGCCGCCGGTGACCGTAAGGTTGAAGCGCCGAGCATACTCTAAAGAAAGAGCCACATCCTCTTTGCTATGGCTGGGATGGAAAGCTTCGATTCCTTCCAGGCCATCTTTTACCCATTCCTCAATAGCCTCAAAATTGCCAAGCTGCCCCGGATGGGCAAGGGCAGCCATGCCACCGGCTTCCCGGACGGCGTGGATGGCTAATCTAGCGTCCGCATAGGTCAGGGGAATATAGACCCGTCCCGGTGCTTCTGTGCTACTACCCCTATGAAAGAGTGTCTTGTAAAGTTCAGAGTAGATTCCATCACAATACCCCTGATCCACTAAGGCATGCATGATATGCTGCTTGTATACCCCGGTTCCCCCGGCATACTTATGAACCTCTTCCCAGCTCAAATCGTAGCCCTCGGCAATCAGTCGCTGGACCACCTCATAGGAGACTTGATTTCTTTTTTCCGTGAGGGGAGCGCAGAGCTCATCCAAAGCCGGGTGCCCGGGTTCGACGTTCAACCCGAGAATATGGGCCCGCTTCTTGCGCTGGTTGTCATAGGCAGAAATCTCAATCCCCGGAATAACCGTGATATCGTATTCTGAACCCCAGGAAATCGCTTCGTTCAAGCCCTTGGTGGTGTCATGATCGGTGATGGCCAGATGAGTAATCCCCTTGTCCTTAGCCATTTTTATAATTTCCTCTGCCGTTAGGGAATTATCAGAGGTCTTCGTGTGAACATGTAAATCAATCATAGCAGTACATCACCTTATCCCGCATTTTCAACCCGCTCAGAATTTTGAACCGAAAAATCCGATTGGTAAACAAGTTTGCCACCCACCAGGGTTTTACGCACCACAGGATAGTCCTCATACTGTTCCACGATGAGCAGATCGGCTTGTTTTCCTGCTTCGATACTCCCGACCTCTTGGGCAATACCCAGAGCCTTAGCCGGATTGAGCGTCACCATCTTAACTGCGTCTGATAGCTTACAGCCTTCTTTGACCAGATTGAAGACGGCAGGGAGCATAGCGCTGGGTAGATAGTCGGAACAGATAATATCCGCAGCCTGATGACGAATGGCATCGATGGCTCGCATGTTATTGGTATGGGATTGTCCGCGTACGATGTTTGGGGCGCCGACGATAACATAAATCCCTTTGCTCTTTGCATATTGGGCAGTCTCTAAGTTGATAGGAAACTCGCTGATTTGCCCGCCGCAGGCGCAGAGCATTTCGATTTTAGCTCGGGAATCATCATCGTGAGAAGCGAGGTTAATTCCTTTGCTTTTTGCTAGGCGAGCCAGACGAATCAGCGCCGCCCAGTCAATTTTGACTGCATGCTCTTTAGTTTTATCCAAAAAGGCGTCAATCTCCTCTGCTTGGTAGTCAAAGGATTTAATCGTAAATTCCTTATAGCTTTCAATATCCTTAAACTGACCCTGACCCGGGGTGTGATCCATATAGGACATCAGATCAATACTACCTTCGCGAATCAGACTTTCCAGCGTACTGATTCCCTCGAGAAACACGATTTCATAGCGCAGGTGAATTTTATGGCGGATGCGTGAGCATTTGCCTTTCAAGTCGTTGATGGTATTGATGATCATCAATACCGCATCCGTATTGCGTACTCCCCAGTCATCGCTTAGGGACAAGGAATGATACATGGTAGTAATGCCACTACCGGGCAACTTTTTATCCAGCTCCTGATAGGCCATGGGGATGGGAAATAAGCTGTTGGGTCGAGGCTGAATTTCCTTTTCAATCGCGTCACTATGCATATCAATCATACCCGGCATCACATAGGCATTCTGGGCGTCAATCATCTCCAGATCCAGATGGCGATCGTTTTTGGGGATGCTTCCTTCGATAACTTCGGAAATCCGGCTCCCCTCAATCAACAGGTAGCCCTTGACAATTCTCTCCGGCAAAACAATTCTGGCATTATAGATACAGGCTTTCTTAGTTCTCATGGTTTTTCGCTCCTACTCCTTTTTCAGACTGGTTTGAGTCACTATCCGCAATCCTTTCCGAAGTGCAAATCAACCTTTGACTTGAACCTTGGCCTTCATTCTTGTTGAGAAGCTTTCGAGGATAATTGCAATAAATAAGATCAGATAGGTGATGAGTCCCACTTCGCGCAGGTCAAAATAATGACCGCTGGCCATGTAGAGATTGAAACCGATTCCCCCCGCTCCCGCTGCTGCGCCCATAGCCACCGCTATCCCGAAATTGATCTCAAAGCGGAGAAAGGTCCAAGAGAGCAAATAAGTAATCGATGAGGGCAAGACGGCTTGAAAAACGATTTGCCACCAGCTTGCTCCGCTGGCCTTCATAGCCTCGATGACCCCGGGATCCATTTCTTCAAAGGATTCAGAATAGGCCTTGCTCAAATAGCTTATAGAATGAAAACTCATACCAATCACCGCAGCAACGCTACCTAATCCCGCAGCTACGGCAAAGATCAGCACCCACAGAATCGTAGGTACCGCCCGCACAAAAGCGACACAACTCCGGATGATTTTGGAGACTCTACCGTTAGAGAGATTTTCAGCGGCAAGGAGACCGAGAAAAAGGGCCAAGATTCCACCCAGTAAGGTGGTTAGAAAGGCTAGCGCTAAGGTGATAAGGATTTCATACCCGGCTTCCCTCAGGGTAAAATGGGTAGTCATCGGTTCAAAAAACATAATCCGAAAATTTTCCAAGGTTGCAAGACTGGCCTGTCCAACATTAATATCCTTATAATCGAAAACAAGGAAGGCGTAAACTGTCAATAAAGCTAAGACAGTCAAGGTAATTTGAATAGCCAAGCTCGACTTATTCAAGGGCTTTCTGAGCACTGAGCCCCTTAGCTTGGCTCGATCGCTTTCTAAGCTCGTTAACGGGCTGATAGATTCCTCAGCTTGCATCACAAGACCACCTTTCTGACGTAGTTGGAAACATATTCAATAGCAAGAACGGTAATTACAATCAGAATGACGACCAAGCTCGCCGCATGATAGTTTAGGCTTTTATAGTAGATATCAAAGGAAAAGCCGATTCCGGTCCCCGTCAGAATGCCGACCAGAGTCGCATTGCGAATATTCGTTTCAATATTATATAAAAGCCAGCTAATAATCTGCGGCATACTGGCCGGTAGCACGGCCTGAAATACAATATGAAAATAACCGGCGCCGGTAGCCTTAAGTGCTTCGACTAATGATTCTCCCACTTCATCTATCGTCTCCATAAAGGCTCGGGTCAGAAATCCAAGCGAGATAAAGAACAGGGCAAAATATCCGGTCAGTGAGCTTTGGCCGAAGGCGATAACTAAGACCATCCCCCAAGAGACCACGGGTATGTTGCGAAAAACTGAGGCGATCGCTCTGCTTAACAAACTCAGTGCACTATTGACCCTAGTGGTACTGGAACCCATTAGGGCCAAAATGATAGCAAATACTGCAGCGACGGTGGTTGAAGCTAAGGAGATAAGCACGGTTTCTTGCAATTTAAGCAGGATATCAGGCAGCTTCGCCATGGCTTTCGCATCCGGATAAAAATTCGAAGCGGACCATACGACAGCCTTTTGGATACTTGTGAAGCTTTTAACGACGTCATATTCAGTGATCACCATGGAGATCAAGGTGACAGCCACTAAAAGCAGGATAAATAAAACGCCATCCCGTTTTCTTTTTCTTAAAATATCAACCTGCTTAGCCTGCATGTTTTCCTCCTAGATTGATCATCAAATCTTTCGCTTCCGAACCGTAGATTTCTTGAATCTTTTCTTTCGTAAGATGACGAGGGGAGTCGTCGAAAACTACCCTACCCTGATTGATACCGATAATGCGATCAGAGTATTGCAAGGCTACCTGAACTTGATGGAGATTGACAATAACCGTAATTCCCATGTTTCGGCAAATCCCTTGCAAATGATCCATGATAACCTTGGAGGCGTTAGGATCTAGGGAGGCAATTGGTTCGTCGCAAAGTATCATGCGGGGATTCTGGACCAAAGCCCGCGCGATTCCCACCCGCTGCTTCTGTCCTCCACTTAATTGATCGCAACGTTTATAGATTTGTTCGCTAAGGCCCAAGGCCTCCAGCATTTTCAGCGCCTGATCCTGTTCCTCCTTGCTGTATAAACCAACCATCCCAGCCAGCGTAGACTTATACCCTAACCGACCATGCAAAACATTCTCAAGCACGGTCAACCGATTGACCAAGTTGTAGTGTTGGAAAATCATACCGATCCTGGTTCTGAGTCTTCTCAAATCTTTGCGGCCCAGCTCTAGGGTATTGATGCCGTCAAAATATATATCACCATGAGTGGGCTCAATCATTCTGTTGATACAGCGAAGCAAGGTGGACTTCCCCGCACCGGAAGGGCCGATAATCGCGATGAATTCGCCCTCTTCCACTGAGAACGTAACCTCCCGCAAGGCTGAGACCTGACCGCTATAATCCTTGGCTATCCTTTTTAACTCCAATAAGGGCATAACAATACTCCTTTACCTCTATAATCGGAGGGCGTAGCCATTGCTTAGCCCAAATTCCACCCATGAATTGGGTTCATGGCTAACGCCCTCGCCTTATACTGACTTAAGCTGGGTTAATACTGAATTTGGGCCTGAGGCTTAGGGCTTATTTAGAAAGCTCGCGGATGGGGTTAAACCAAGCGTCTTCCACCGCCAAGAAGCGTTGGGGAGCTTTGAATATTCCTTTGCCACTGGAATCCTTCGGTACGAAGATCAGTGGATTTTTGGCGACTTCATCAGAGGTGAGCGTTGTAATAATTTTGTCGATAGTTTCTTTACTCATGGTATCGGCGTTGCCAATAATCGGTGCATTTAATACCGGAGTAACAGAGATAACCACAAACTCTTGTCCGACCATGGTGTTAAAGGGTTCAGAGGCATCCTTTCTGATGGAGTAAACAGCTCCAGGAGTGTTGGCTTTACCCTCAGCGAGTTCTGCATAGTTAGCTAATTCTGTGTCGCAAAAGGCTGCTACATCAACTTTTTTGGTGAGGAGATTGACTGCTGAGCCTTGGTGAGAGCCACCGAACTGAACTTCACTAAAGAATTTATTTTTGCCGCCTTCAAGAAGATCATCTTGCTTTAAATCCTTATACTGATCTATCTTGGAAAAGTAAGTGGTGATTCCGTTACTTGGGACTTTAAAGCCTGAGGTGCTGCTGGTGGAGACAAAAGAAAATTTCTTGCCGGCAATATTATCAATAGCATAATCATTACCGTTTTTGTAGTTGCCCTCTTCCCCTTTGCGTACAGCGAGCCAGCTATAATACACTGCATCATTCAAGGTACCGGAGTTGTCGCTATTCACAACAAGGGGAATGACGTTTTGATTTTTGTTACGAGCTTCGATATAGCCTTGGGCGCCTGGGAAACAGAGCTGGGCGTTGCCGTTAGCAATGGATTCAATGGCGATGGCATAGTCTGTGGTCAATTGATGCTCAACTTTTTTACCGGTTGCCGTTTCAATGATCTTCCCAAATTCCTCACGAGCTGCTTTAAGATCTTCACCGGATTCATTAGGATACCAAACAAAGGTGAGCACATCTGCTTCTTTGCTTTTTCCACCCGCTGCCGAATTGGTGCAGCCAGTTACCAAGGATACGACTAAGAGCATAATCAGCGCCATTAAAGAAACCTTTTTCATTTTCGTTTTCTCCTCTCAATTTTGGAAATAGTTGAATTTTGAAGGCTGAATCCGATTTTAGTTTTTGTCAACAGCTCACACTACTAACTTATCTCATAAGGGTTAGCTCTAAATTAAAGAAATGTAAGGATATGTTAAAAGACTCCAAATTTTTCTAAAGCTCTTTTTGTCCGATGACTACCAGCCGTAAGACTCCCATCTTCTGTAAGTGGGAGATAACGGCTGCTATGTCCCTGGATATAGGAAACTTGCCTGCTTTGCAGGCCTAGTTGAGTTATCCACCGTGTGGATAAGTTCTTCTAAGCTTCAGATGGAGTAAGTACTTTTTTAAGGCAAACTCCACCTGAAGCTAAGAATCACTTGATGCTGACAAAAGTCTGCCTTCTTGCATGGTATACACTCGGGTACAGAGGCTTTCCATAAATTCCAGATCGTGAAAAATCCCCAACATCGTCGTCCCCTCGCCCATCAGCTGTTCAATCAGCTCTCTGACCTTAAGCTTTGAAGAGTAATCTAAGCTGGCAGTCGGTTCATCCAGCAGAAGAAAGCGGGGGTGCTTGACCATAGCCCGGGCAATATTGAGGCGCAGCTTCTCACCTCCGGAGAAGGTAGCCGGATAGCTGTCCCATAATTCCCGGTCCAATTCGAAATGAGCAAGGATTTTTTCCGCTTCCCATTCTGCAGATTCCTGATCTTTTCCTACTTCCATACTCGCCTGCTTAACTAGTTCCCGGGCGGTCGTCCGGGGCATGACGTTGAGAAACTGGGAGACATAGCCCAATTCATGCTTGCGCAGATAAATGACTTCCCGTTCAGAAGCTGCAGCAAGGTCCAAACGCCCAAAGCGCTCAGAATTGTACCAGATATGTCCCTCTTGGGGGGCATAGGTCCGGTAGATGCACTTGAAAACCGTGGATTTTCCACTCCCACTTTTGCCGGTAATGCCTACGAATTCTCCTTGACGCAGGCTGATCGATACATCTTCCAGAGCTCTAATCTCTTTATCCAGATCATGCAGGGTAAAGGACTTACTTAAATGCTCAAGGGTCAGAATCTCTTCCATTTGTATCACCTCCTTGACTCATATTTCGCAATGAATTCTTCTATAGGCAGGGTGAAATCAAGATATCGTTCTTTAATCAACTCATAGGACCAATCCCACCATTGAATCTCTTCTAGCTTTTGGATAATCTCCTCAGAAAATCGTTTACGGATCGGTTGGGCAGGCGTGCCCACAACAATGGTGTAAGGTTCAACATCCCGTGTGACGATGGCCCCTGACCCAACGATCGCTCCATGGCCAATGGTCACGCTCGGCATGATGATTGCACCGTGGCCAATCCATGTGTCATGGCCGATAAAGGTCCTCCGAGCGGTCCGCCTTTGAAAGAACGCCTCATCATCTTCGGTGGCAAAGCCGTATTTTGTTCGCCGATAAGTAAAATGATGGAGGGTCGGCCTCTCCATGGGGTGATCGGTGGGACCGATCCGAACCATAGCGGCGATGTTGACAAATTTACCGATCTCAGCGTTCTGGATGAAACAAAACTGACCGGAATAAGAGAAATCCCCTAGACTCACATTTTCATAGAAATTGTACAACCCTACTTCTGTATAGATCCCCAGCTCAACCTGATGCATTTGGCAGGTTTCGTGGACAAAGGGTTCCCTGCTCAAGATGCCTGATTCTTTAATTACCAGATTATCCATGGACTTATTACCCCGCTCTCCGCTCCAATTCTTGATAGCTTGTACACTGATTTAAATTCCCGGCAACAAAGGTCTTGGTAATGACGGGAAAATTAGTTTCGAGAAGCTCGATGACCAGAAGATCTGCTGTTTTTCCCTCCCGAATGGAGCCGAGTTCTTGATCACGCTTAACTGCAGCAGCCGGATTAAGGCTGACCAGTTTGATGAGCTCCACCAAGTCGAGTCCGTGCTCCCAGTGCAACTGAAACACTGCATGGAGCAAAGAGGGGGGATAATAATCGCTGCAAAGAATGTCGATGGTTCCTTCCTGAATTGCCTCGGCAGCGGAAAGATTTCCGTTATGGGATCCGCCCAGTAAAATATTGGGTGCCCCCGCCATGGTGAACATCCCCAATTCTCTGGCGGCACGGGCAATTTCCAGACTGAGGGGAAACTCACTGATCGAAGTACCTAGACCTCGTACCAGTTCGAGCTTTGCCAAACTGTCGTCATCATGGGAAGCAATGGCGAGCCCCTTGTTCAAAGCAAGTTCAGCAATTTCTCGCAGACCGCTCAGAGTGAGCTTGGGTTTGCTCTGCAGCTCAGTGATCATATGGTCAACCTGTTGGTCGTTAAAATTGTCATAACTCTTAATGATGCTGCGGAACATCTCTAAATCCCGGTATTGTCCTTGTCCGGGAGTATGATCCATAAAGGAGACCAAATGAACCTTGTTAGAAGCAATAAACTCTTTGAGGGTCTCTACCTCACTGACGTTATCCACTTCAAACCGGGCATGGAAGCAATGACGAATCAAGTATTGCTCCAGATCCGTTTGCTCAATCAGATCAATGAGCTTGCGGACATTTTCTCCGGAACGTATGGGCTTCGGCTTATATTCCACAGACTTGAAAAGGGAAAGAGAATGGAATATGGTGGTAATGCCGTGGGAAAGCATTTCCCGTTCCGCTTCACGGAGGCTCATGCGGAAATCCATTAGACAGGTTGGCCGTGGTGCCGCCATGTGTTCAATATAATCAGAATGAATATCAATGAATCCCGGCGAGACATAGCCACCCCGTGCATCAATCACCTGCAGTCCCGGCTGGCGTTCGAGTTCACCCTCCGGAGCAAGTTGGGCAATTTTACCATCATCAATCAGAAGCTCATACCCTACAAGCAGGGTTTCTTCGGTAATGATTTTCCCATTAGTAATTAAATACATCTTGCAACCTCTTTCCACAAAGAACATCAAGCTGTGGGGATATCAAGCAAGCTGAAGTTCTGCCGCTTGTTCGGAAATGAGTTTTTGACGCTAGAGCATGGATTGCACCAGCTGCTGGGTATAGGGATGTTGGGGATCTTCAAGGATCTGATCGGTCAGTCCTCGCTCCACAATTCGTCCGTCGAGCATGACGATGGTCCGGTCGGCCAGCATACGTATAACGCTCAAGTCGTGGGAAACCACAATCATGCTGATATTCAGCTCGCGTTGCAGCTTTTTGATCAGATCAAGCACCTTGGCTTGGACCGAAAGATCCAGTCCGGTTGTCACTTCATCCAGCAAAAGGATAGGCGGATTGTTCGATAGGGCCTTGGCAATCTGCACCCGTTGCTGCATTCCGCCGGAGAAGTTCTTGGGAGCTTCTTTCATTCGGTAGATCGGAATATTGACCTTATCCAGCAGCATTGTCCCCCGTTCCTCCATTTCACCTACGTGGCGGTTGCCGGCGGCAATGAGTTTTTCCGCGATATTGCCGATGGAGGAAAAATCCATCTTCAGGCCGAGAATTGGATTTTGATAAACCTTGCCCATCAGATGATTACGAATGTAGCGCTTTTGCTGAGAGGATTCTTGACAGACATTGACTCCACTTTGCTGATAAGCGTCCAGATAGACCTCGCCGCTGGTGACCTCCTGATCGAAATAGAGGCATTGCATTAGGCTGGATTTACCACTGCCGCTCTCACCCACCACCCCCAAAATCTCCCCTTCATAAATCTCAAAGCTAATGTCACGGCAGGCGTATACTGTACCGCAGGCGGGACAATAATTGCGAATCAGGTTTACCTCGCCTTCACTCTGACAATTAGAGCAGCCTGAGCCAAATTGTTTGGTCAAATTTCGCACCCCTAAAATAGGCTTTTCAAAATGGCTTACTGTTTTCTCTACCTTAATCACTGATCTTACACCTCATATTCGCCGCTCTGCTCCGGCTGGAATTGCAGTTCATTGAGCCTTTGCAAGCAGTAACTCGTATCGTTGCACTGATAACTCGCTATCCCGCTTTGCTCGTCGATGATTTCATCGAGAAAAACCTCAGTCGTTCCACAGAGACGACAGACTTTCCCCTGGAAATCCTCACCAACAAAGGGATGGTCTTCAAAGGCCAATGAAACTGCCTGTGTATAGGGCGGGATGGCATAAACCTTCTTTTCCCGACCGGCTCCGAACAAAATCAGGGCCCTAGAACAGGAGAGCTTGGTGTTATCAAAGCGTGGGATCGGACTAGGGGCCATTACATAACGCTCGTGGACCTGAACCGGGTGATCGGCACCTGTGGCCATTTTCCCATAGCGCATAATCTGTTCGAAGAGCATCAGCCAGGCGCCGCTGTATTCCTGCTCAGCATGAAGCTTCTTGGTTTCCAATTCACTGGGTTCAAAATATCTTAAAGGTTCGGGGATAGGCACCTGCAGAACCAGAATTTGATCCTCTCGCAAGGGTACTTCAGGAATCCTGTGGCGCGACTGAATCAACGTAGCTTGGTCGGTAGCATTGGTAATTTCCACTTGAGTGGTTTTAACTATAAGCTTTTTGATATTCACGGCATTGACGGATTCATCGGAGCCTTGGTCAATAACCTTCAGTACATCCTTTTGACCAATCAGGGAGAGGGTCAACTGCAGGCCGCCGGTTCCCCAGCCGCGCGCAATCGGCATTTCCCGCGAAGCAAACGGCACCTGATAACCGGGAATAGCAATAGCCTTGAGGGTCGCCCGCCGGATTTCCCGCTTCGATCCTTCATCAAAGAAGGCAAAATTATACTGGGTATTCATGAGTTCACTCCTCCCATTCTTCAGGCCGCTCCTTCTGCTGACGGACGCTTTTTCTTGATTTGCGCATGCTTTCCAGCTTGGACTGGAAGGTAACATAATGGGGGAGCTTCAAGTGGGAGATGAAGCCAGTGGATTCCACAGAATCAATATGGAGCAGGACAAACTCTTCATCATGAGTGGGGTATTCATCCGACCCCACCTCTAGGCAGTAGTCCAGGAGGCTCATCGCAATAGCCTTTGTCTCATTCTGGCCGTAGCACATACCGTAGCCAATGCCGAAAGCCAGTTCTTGTTCTCCCTTTTGGAGCTGAACATCGATGGGAAAGAGGGTTTCTACTTCCGTAACCTTGATCTCACCGATATAGTAAGCATCTTCGGCTTCTTTTTCTTTATTGAAGGGATTATCTACATAAATCGGCAGACTGCCCACGCGCAGTTCCCCCACATTGGGGTGAAGAGCACCATAGCCGCGCTCGGCAGCATAACCTAGAGAGGTGACTGCGCCGGTCTGGCCTCGGGTCAGGATTTGCAACCGGGCACTGCGACTGGTGGGAAACTGTACACTCTCCTTAGTTACATCAAAGGGCTCCCGATTATCGTCCTCGAGGCTGGGTAACAATCCTTCTTCCCGCAAATAATCCAATACGTTCGATAGCTGAGACAGATCGACTCCCTCGGGGTTAGGGTCGCTTTCCTCTGCAAATCCCTTCAACCAGTCCTGAGCATCCTGCTGGGTTTCCTCAAGGAGCTCGAAGTCCAGTAATCGATGACGATAGTCATAATTGGCTCCCAGGATCTGGCCACCGGGAATATCTTTAAAGCTGGCTGAAATTCTTCTCTCGACCTGCATTTGCTGTGATTCTACAGTGCGCGAATAATGCTTGCGCGGTACGGTAGAGCGATAGGCTCTCAGCAAAAACACTGCTTCTTCAGGGCTACCCTCAGCCTGTTTGATGGCCAAGGCGGCCAAGGCCTCATCGTAAAGACTACTTTCCGACATGACCTGATCGATCAGGGCCCTCAGCCCAGCTTCGACCTGACTGCAGGTGAGGAGTTCGCCCTTTTTCAAACGCTCATAAGTCAGTCTCTTCAGTGACTCTTCGATTGCAGCTGTGCCGCCTTTTACTGCAACATATCCCATTTATCTAATCTCCTGTTTTTGGATTTTGGTGGTTCTGGGCAAAGCGAACATCCTGTGATCGGGATCGACAAAAATAAAGTCGATGCCTAAAGGATACTCTTTGTTTTTTTGCGCTCGGAGCTCGATCCAATTGAGAGGGGTTCGTACGCAAATAAAGCTCTCTCGTTGGATACCTGGGCCGCTTAAGATTAGCCCCTGCTCTCCTGCACCGTCTGTTGTTGGTTCAGTGCTGAGACCTTTAACTTCGAAAATTACTGTTGCCGAATGATGGGGATTAAGGAGGCTTCCTACATAAGCAGCCTGTAAGGCCTGCTCCACCTCTGCGGCCTCTGCGTCAACTGTAATCAGAATAAATTGAGCAGCTTCGGCCGCAGTAGCTTTAGCATAGGTGAGTTGATTGAGTATCTTCGTCAGTTCTGCTTCCTGCTCAGAAACCACTTTGAAACGGACTTCCGTATCCAATAACATCAGGGCCAACAAAACCGTGGCCTTAAGGCAACCACAGGCTATTTCAACCTTCTCTGCCTGCTCCTGAATGCTGTGCAACGAACCCGGACGGGCCATAGCATCGATGGTTTCGCGGTAGACGGCTTGAATATCATGAACAAAATCTAAGCTCATCCTTCTACTCCTTTTCCAAACCTGTTAAAGCTGCATGGTCTCAAAGTTAACTTTGGTTTTGAGAATTTTGGCATGATGGGTCTGCCTTTTTTCTTGAAGGGCACTTTCGGCCGCTAACAGGGGTTCTGCCCAAGCTTCGGTTTCCGGTAGCCCTAAATTATACGCAGCATCGATAATCCCCAGATAATAAGCCAGCTCAGCATCTTGTCCCTGTGTCATGCCAATACCTAAACAACCTGAAATCATTACCTTGCATTCTGTGATCAGAACTTCTCCCAAAAAGAACAGCTCTCGCTTGGCAGTCTCTCTGACCTTAACCATAACCAGACCGCTATTGGGATCCTCAATGGTATTGACACTATAGCTGCTGAGGATTTCCTGGGCTAACCCTTCGGCAAGCTGGCGGGGACTGTTTAATAAAATTTCAGTTCGTCGTTTTCTTTTCATGAATTACCTTCCTTTGCCGGTTCCTTACGAATTCATCTTAACTTGTTGCCAAGTGAACGGTTGTAAAATGTCCGTAAATAATTTGTAAAGATAACTGGCATAGAAAAAGCCCCTGAAAATTCAGGAGCTTTCCGCAGGACTTTGAAAACCTTATATGTTTTATTTTTTATGTTTTATGTTTTTGCTCAAGTAATCACATACGAGGAGAAGCAGTCACTGCGGTAGAAAACCTTAGTATAATCCAAAACTTTGCCGCTCCTCTTATCAATACATCCGGACTCCAAGACCAGCAAGGGGGTCAGTTGAGAGCATTCCAGCCATTTGCGCTGAGCTTTGGTCGGGAAGGTCACACTCAAAATGCAAGGCTTTGAACCAAACTCGCTGTAGCCTTTACTTTGGTAATAGGCAAACATTGAAGTTATCTCTTCCCCTACTGACTTGATGTCCTCAAATTGAGTCTGGGTGACATAGGAAATATGCAAGGCTATCGGCTGGCCATCGATAAATCTCAAGCGACCGACTTTGAAAATGCTTTCCTCTTCTTGGGCCTCCAGCAAATCGTAGACTTTTTTATTGTATTTGATTCTTTTACAAAAAACATTTTCTGTATGGAGATGATAGCCCTTTTCTAACATTTTTCGAGTGAAGCTGACATCACCGGACAAAACCAGATCGATTTGCTGATTCCGCCGTTTTACATAACTCCCCTTGCCTTGGATTTTATAGATATATCCCATTTCTTCCAACCGTTCATAGGCTTTGCGGGCCGTAATTCTGGGCACCTGCCAGCTGTCGGCAATCACATTTTCCGAGGGTAGCTTAGCATGAGGCGCCAGCTTGCCCGAACGAATCTGGGCGATTATTTTATCCACAATTTCCAATTCAGTTGCCATGCTTTACACCCTCATTCCAAGCTTCTTCTCTTCGCATTTGCATCTCTTGCCATCGTAGCAGGTAAGCCTGCCAATCGGAGGGATGATGGATATTAATCAAGGAAAAATCTTTGGGATTGATTATCTTACTGGAAGCACCCGCTCCTAGACCGATGACCGTTTGCTGTTCTTCCATGATGCCGATATTATAACGACATTCTAACCCGGGCTTGGCAAAGCCGATATTCTCCAGATTCCCCGCGATATACTTTTGTCGATAAAGATAATAGGGTTGCAAGCCCATGGAATAGGCATTGGTCATCACTACATGCTGGATAGACTCTAAATCACTGCCCAAATTCTGAGTTGAGCCTTGTTCGTGCTCCTTCGAACCCCGTTTAATGGCTAAAGCGTGAACGGTCAGATTATCGGGGTCTAATATCTTTATTTGCTCAAGGGTTTCTTGGATATCTTTTATCCCTTCGCCGGGTAGGCCCATAATCAGGTCCATATTGATAACCCAGTCCGGTATCTCGCGCGCAAACTGATAGACCTTAAGAATATCGTCCACAGTATGAGCACGACCAATCCTCTGGAGGGTCTGGTCATGCATGGTTTGAGGATTGATGCTCAGGCGATTGACACCGCACTCCCGGAGAGCCAGAAGCTTCTCCTGGGAAAGAGTATCCGGGCGACCTGCTTCGACTGTCAGTTCTACGACACCTTCTGTGGGGACAGCCTTCAGCACTAAAGCGATGAGCGCACTAATCTCTGAGGTAGTAAGGATTGTCGGAGTACCTCCGCCTAGGTAGATCGAATCAGCCACGAGTCCACAAGCGCTCATCCAAGCGCCGGTGATGCGAATCTCCTCTCTTAATCCTTGAAGATATCGCTCAAGCGGCTCCCTTCCTTGCTTCAAGGAGTAGGCAGGAAAAGAGCAATAGGAACAGCGCGTAGGGCAGAAGGGTATTCCCACATAGATAGCACTGTGGCTAGGGTGGGTTCTCATAAAGTTAAGGTAGGGTTGTTGGAGGGAAACCACTTCTTGGAGCAATTGAGCTTTATCCTCACGGACCCCATATACTTCCCTTAATGATCTATTACTTTCCTCAACCGTATATCCTGCATCATGCAAACGATGAAGAATCTTACTGGGGCGAATACCGGTAAGAATCCCCCAAGGAGGGGTATGCCCTGCTACCTGAGGAAGCAGAGCTAGGAGGCCTCTTTTTAAGAAGAGCTTGCGCAGACTTTCCTTTCCCACATAGGGATGGGCTAACAAAGCTTTCACTTCATCCTCATCAACCTCGAAGGCAGCTTCCTTAACGTCAGCTTCCTTTATGTCCTCTCCTGTTTCATGATGGGCCTCCTGTCGACTAAAATATCCTTCAATTCGCCAAGGGGTATCGGGATAATGAATATCTATATGTACTATCCCGATCTCGTCATGTGCTACAGCAGTATCACTCTGGTTGAGGTCGACATCCTTTGGATCTTTTTCTATTGGCTTCCCATCTTCAGCCTTGTCTGTACTTTCCTCTTCAAGCTCCACTTGAGCATGGGGAAAAAAAGCACGGCTTAAGGAAAGACCCGCTGCCAGTTCGGAGCGGGATAAGGTGTTGCTTTTTAAGATGATCTTCATTGTAAAAACGGGTTATCCCGTTTTTCCCTCCCAATCGTGGTTCCCGGACCATGGCCCGGATACACCATGGTATCATCAGGTAAAATGAGCAATTTCTCCTCTATAGAGCTAATTAACTCTTCCATGGATCCCCCAGGAAAGTCAGCCCGACCAACTGAGCCATCGAAAAGGGTATCTCCACTTAACAGACCCTCGGCAGTCAAAAAGCATACCCCGCCAAGGGAATGGCCAGGTGTAGCAATGACAGTGAGGCTCAGTTTTCCAACTTGAAGCACTTGCCCCTCTTCCAGAAAGAAATCTGCCGACTTATATTCGAAGGACTTGCCCAACATACGCGACAAATTATGAGCTCCACTGGTGAGCATGACAGCATCCTCGTGATGAATGCCTACTTTTGCTTGATATTGCTCACGCAGGTCATCTACGGCTCCGATGTGGTCAAAATGGCCATGGGTTAACAAGATATATTCCACCTGGACCCCTTTGTCGGCAATCCACTTTTTAAGTCCATCACTATTCGCTCCTGGGTCAATGATGGCAGCCTTTTTGGTTTCCGGGCAGCTGACCAAATAACAGTTCGCTCCCATTGGACCTACGGCACGGCATTCAATCACTACCGATCCCCCCCTAAAAATTCTTCTCGCTATCTAAAAGCATTGTTACGGGTCCATCATTGACCAACTCTACCTTCATCTCTGCTTGAAAGATTCCCGTGGCCACCTGAATTCCATACCCTCGTAATTTATCCACAGCCTGATCAAACAAGACCTTCGCTACCTCTGGAGGGGCTGCGCTTGAAAAGCTGGGGCGTCTACCCTTACGGCAATCACCATAGAGTGTAAATTGGGAAACCATGAGGATTTCACCGCCCACATCCGAAATCGAGCGATTCATTTTCCCATCCTCATCCTCAAAGATCCTCAGACCGACGATCTTATCGACCAGCCATTCCAAATCTGACTCCTGGTCGCTCTGTCCCACCCCGAAAAAAATCAGCAATCCGGCGCTAATTTTGCCGACGACCTCTCCATCAACGGTTACGGAGGCCTGGGTCACTCGCTGAACTACACTACGCAAATTAGCGCCCCCCTAAATGCACCCGCTCCACAGAGCTAATATCTTTGATTCGTCGAATCTTCTGTATGACATTATACAAATGCCCCAGATTGCGAATCTCGATACTCAGTTGGATATGGGTAATTTTATCTTTACCGACACGGGCATTAATCGCTAAAATACTGGTTCGTGTCTCTAAAACCGCATTCATCACATCCGTTACTAACCGCGGTCTATCCAAGGCGAAGATCTCCAAATCCACCGGATAGATAGACTCGACGTCCGTATCCCAAATCACTTCGACCATCCGGGCTTGTTCTTCAGGAGAATGATGTTTGATATTATCACATTCTCGTCGATGAATGGAGACTCCTCTGCCCCGAGTGATGTAACCCACGATATCATCCCCGGGCAAAGGGTTACAACAACGGGAAAAACGGATCAAAATATTGTCGACCCCTTTAACTCGTACTCCCTGACTAGCTTTACCATAGCTACTGGAATCCCGGGCCGATTTGCCATCTCCCTGTTGCAGGGCTTCCAATTGCATCCTTTCCCGTTCTTCCTTAGTAAAATCCTCCCGCAAGCGCATGAGGACCTTATTGGTCGTAATCGCGCCATCTCCCATAGCAGCGTAAAGATCATCTAAATTCGTGATATTATAGGATTTGGCAATCTTGAGAAGTACTTCCGGGCGGAGAGCCTGAGTGGGGTCAAGACCAAGCTTGCGTACTTCGCGTTCAATTCCTTCGCGTCCACGCACCACATTCTCTTCCCGTTTTTCTTTCTTAAACCAGCCCCGAATCCGGTTTTTTGCTTGGGAGGTCTTGACAAAGGACAGCCAATCCCTACTCGGTCCATTGCTCTGCTTTGAGGTGAGAATCTCAACAATATCACCATTAGTTAGCTTGGTCTCCAAGGGAACAATCCGGCTGTTAATCTTAGCACCTACGCAGCGATGCCCAACATCCGTATGAACCCGATAAGCAAAATCCACCGGACAGGATCCCGCCGGGAGCTCGACCACATCCCCTTTTGGGGTAAATACAAACACCGTATCGGCAAAGAGGTCAATCTTCAGGGACTCCATAAATTCGCCGGCATCCCGTGAATCATGCTGCCACTCAAGAAGCTGCCGTAACCAGGAAAGCTTTTGTTCAAAATTCCCGCCTGTGGGTCTGCCTGGGCCCTCTTTGTATTTCCAGTGTGCAGCAATACCATATTCAGCAGTACGATGCATTTCCCAAGTTCTGATTTGGATTTCAAAGGGTTCGCCATGTGCCCCCACCAAGGTGGTGTGGAGCGATTGATACATATTAGGTTTAGGCATGGCAATATAATCCTTAAACCGACCCGGCAAAGGTTTCCATAACGTATGAATAATTCCTAAAGCACCATAACAATCATTGACAGAATCGACGATAACCCTAACGGCTGTTAAATCATAAATCTCACTTAATTCTTTATGTTGATTGATCATTTTGCGATAGATACTATAAAAATGTTTAGGGCGCCCCGATATATCCGCCCGAATTCCTACCTCTGACAAACGGCTACGCAGCTGAGTAATAACCTCATTGATCTGCACTTCCCGTTCGGCTCGTTTTAAAGCGATTCCTTCGGACAAGTCATAGTACTCTTGGGGTTTCAGGTAGCGGAAGGATAAATCCTCTAGCTCCCATTTAATCCGGAAGATACCTAAGCGATTAGCGAGGGGGGCAAAGATTTCTATAGTCTCTTGAGCAATCTCTTTTTGCTTCTTCTCAGAATGGTATTTTAACGTACGCATATTATGCAGGCGATCCGCTAATTTGATCAAGATAACCCGTATATCCTTAGCCATGGCTAGGAACATCTTACGGAGGTTCTCGACTTGAAGCTCTTCCTTGCTCTTATACTCAATTCGTCCTAATTTTGTGACCCCATCCACCAATAAGGCCACTTGGGAGCCAAACTCCTTTTCGATATCCTCTACAGAATACTTGGTGTCCTCCACCACATCATGGAGGAAAGCCGCTGCAATCGTTGCCTCATCCAATTCTAGTTCCAATAAAATCTTGGCCACTTCCAGAGGATGCTGAATATATTCTTCTCCAGAATTGCGAAGCTGCCCACGGTGTGCTTCTTCAGCAAAGGAATAAGCCTTCTCAATAAGCTTAATCCCTTCCGGAGATGCTTTATGCAATTTTTCCATGAGCTCGCCTATCGACATCACACTGCTCCTCTCTTGTGCCCCATCTTCTTAATAATTCAGCAAGGAAAAAATATCATAGCCTTGCAATTTCTTACGCCCTTCCAGAAAACTAAGTTCGATTAAGAAACCCATGCTGACGACTTGAGCTCCTGTCTTTTCGATTAGGCGGGCAGTAGCTGATGTCGTCCCGCCGGTTGCTAGTAAATCATCCACAATAGCCACCCTTTGTCCTGACCTTAGCGCATCTGCATGAACTTCTAATGTATCACAACCATATTCGAGTTCATAGGTTTCGCTGACCGTTTGGCCGGGGAGTTTCCCCGGCTTACGCACGGGTACAAAGCCAATTCCTAAGGCATAGGCTACTGGAGCTCCCAATAAAAAACCGCGTGCTTCCGGTCCCACAATGAGATCCGGTTGATATCCCTTTACCTGCTCAACGATGGCATCAATAGCTGCCCGATAAGCTTCTCCATCCTTTAAAAGGGTCGTGATATCTTTAAAGGAAATACCAGGTTTGGGGAAATCCTCAATAACGCGAATATACTGGTCAAAATCCACTGTTTTCACACCTTTCCTTTTACTTAGCTGTATTGTGACTCAGTTGCGTTGGCCCTTATCTAGCTTTTGCCTAAATTCAGGCCAAGCTAATGTTCTATAGTCTACACTGAAGGCCTTTGCATCCTCCCAGCATCTTTTAGCAGTACGAAAACGCAATGACGACTCTAAATTCAGCTTTTGCGTTGCAGGTATCCATTCCAAATCCACTTTTTGATCTGTATACCGCAAGCAGCGCAGTAAACCTAATTCTTCAAATACCTTCAAGGCCGCTCGAGCTTTCCAGAGGGGCAGGTCTTGCATCTGCCAAGAAAACGGATTTTTCTTAATAGCCAAATCATATAACACTCTGTAGATTTGGACAAGGTTTTCTCTGCATAAATAATCCGTACGCTTTTGCAGCAGGTCATCATCGATGCTACTTTGGGCAAAAATGCATCCCTGGATCTCCTGTCCACCTTGCTGAGAAATACACTCGTAGACCTCTTGCCAGGATGAGGGGACCCCTAGAACCATCACCCAACGGGCTTCTGGACTCTTCTCTCGCCAATAAGGGCTTATCCCCGTACTATCCCAAATATTGACTGGTTTTTCCCATCCTTCAAGGGCTTGCATCCATTCTTCCCGATTTTTCTCTCGCCAATCCAAAACTTCAAGGTCCTGAGCAAGTACCTTTTCCCCAAGATTCTCGGCAGATCCTACGGCAATTTCTTGAAGAGCCCTTTGCTGTTCATCATTTTCATACCAAGTCGCCTTGGGCAAAATATCTTTTATCATCAATTGAATGCACTGAACACCCCGGAACGTATTCCATTCCAAGCCAAAAGCAACATCCACTGTTGGGGAATTGATAATCTTCGCTATTTCCTCCCCTTTACGGAAGGCAATACCTTCCCATTCTCCATGGGGACCAAAGCTACATTTTAGATGAGCCTGATCTTTGCCCACTGTGTCTGCCTGATACAGTGTATAATCCTCGCCGGCGAGCACCGGGTTCGGGTTGCCAAAGCCAAAGGGCGCAAGATGTTCCAGTTCACGTAGCAATGAGGCATCTATGGCTTCCAAGGGGAGGCTTTGATCCACACGAAGGCGTTCATAAAACAATTCTTCCGGCAACTTCTCCGCCGAACGATTCAGGGCCTCACGTAGCAAGGGTATATTTTCCCTCTTTAGTGAAAAACCAGCGGCTTGACTATGTCCACCGAACTTCTCAAGAAGTTGTTCTTGATCTCTAAGTTCATTCAGAACGTGATAGCCACCGATTCCGCGGGCGGAACCTTTGCCCAACTCTTCCTCCTCGGAAATAATAAAAACAGGTCGATAATAGCGTTCAACTAAGCGAGAAGCGACGATACCTATTACTCCATGATGCCAGTTCTCCGCCGCTAACACGATAACCCGAGGGACAGGGGACTTTTCTAAAATCTCTACTGCCTCAGCGACAATTTCCTTTTCCGTGTCTTGACGCAGGGAGTTTTCACGACTTAAGAACCTTGCTAATTCTTGAGCTCGCTCTTCATGCCCAGTAAGCAGAAGCTCCAGTCCAGCACGGGCACTATCCATGCGCCCAGCGGCATTGATTCGTGGGGCGACCATAAAGGCTATTTGCCCAGCCTTCAGCGGTTTATTCCACAACCCGCACTCTTCGAGTAGAGTTTGTAAACCCAGATGGATCGTATGTTCCATCTGGCGTAAGCCATAGGCTACAATAATTCTGTTCTCTCCCACTAAGGGGACAAGGTCGGCAATCGTTCCTAACGCTACTAAATCCATAACTTCAAGGACTGCGTATGCATCCGTTTCACCCAGTTCTAATGACTCCAACAAGGCCTGTGCTAACTTAAAGGCCACTCCTACTCCCGCCAAATCGCGAAAGGGATACCCAGAGTCCGGGATTTTCGGATTGAGGGTCGCATAAGCCCCTGGCAAAATAGCGGGGGGTTCATGATGGTCGGTAAGTATGATGTCTATTCCTAAGGTCTTGGCATAATCGACCTCTTCCACCGCGGTAATGCCACAATCCACCGTAATAATTACCTTTACGTCGGCTTGTGAAGCTTTTAATATAGCTTCCTTATGTAAGCCATATCCTTCATCCATGCGACTGGGAATATAAGCAACAGCTTTTAGGCCGCAATTCGTTAATACCTTATAGAGCAAGGTTGTGCTGGTTACCCCGTCCACATCATAATCTCCATAGATGAGGACTTTCTCCTCTCCGCTCCGCGCGCGCTCTAAACGTTCGATGGCCTGAGCCATCTCGCGAAAAGCGAAGGGCGAGTGGAGGTTCAGCAAGGAAGGTCTCAAAAATTCGAGTATCTGCTCCTCTGTCTCAATTCCACGTTGCTTCAATATATCTGCAACTACAGCGGATATTCCTAAACGTTGGGAGATTGTATGGTTCCCCTCATTAATCCTTGGCAGGGGTTGTGGTCTTGTCCATATCTTTTTCGTCATACTCTACCTCCATAGGCACCATTATACCTTATC
Organism: Desulfitobacterium sp.; assembly: GCA_050251735.1. Classification (GTDB taxonomy): domain Bacteria; phylum Bacillota; class Desulfitobacteriia; order Desulfitobacteriales; family Desulfitobacteriaceae; genus Desulfitobacterium. Next base: position 41,738 of record JBFWMF010000018.1, on the reverse strand, counting down.
TGTTCCGCTCAGTGCACGCACCCATGGAGGACAAATTGACCTTTTTTTGACAAGCTCGATTTTTAGATAAGGATATTACCAACAACGATACACAATATTCCCATCACTGCACGCCAGAGAACAGGCGAGAATCCCCAAGCCACTTCCTTAAATTTTATCTTAGGAATTAAGCCGACACCTACAACTAACGCCCAGGTCAGGATAGCCAGTAGTGGCGTGATAAAAGCTCCAAAAACAACAAGGCTAGCAATACCGCCCGCTAAACCTGCTACAATATTGCTTCGCCCCGCCTTTTCAACGAAATAAAGAAGAATCCCTATACATATTCCGACTCCACCTAAAAAGAGGATTTCCCACAACCAAAAATTAGTAGGATGTGTATACCAAAGGATTCCACTCATAATGAGTGCCGCTGCTAATGCTCCTCTAATTCCGCCTATGAAAATCATAGTTGCCGCCAGCAACAACAGCCATTCCAAGAAGACCAGAATTGTAAAAGCCAAAGCCCATCCCCCTTTCAACACACATCTTGATCTAGTATTTCCTGTAGCAGTCCAAATAAACCAAATTAGAACCCTCAATCCATTAATTGTCAAATCCCGTCCTATTGCATAGTATATATTGGGAATAAGAAAAACTATTTATACAAAGGAGGAATTGTACTATGTGGGGTTGGGGATTCCCCTGGTGGGGCTTTGGATTTGCTTTCCCTTGGTTTGGGATACGATATCGTCGTCGTTGGTGGTGGTAATCTTTCTTCGATTCTATCTCTTCTGTAAGCAGCCTCATTATATGTATTTCCATCTGAACCGTTGGCTCGTTCCAACGGTTTTCATTATTTCATGCTATTTTCACGGCATTCATTAATGGAATTTCCCTCCGATCATCGCGAAAAAAAATAAAAAGGCCCTCTCAATCGAGAAGGCCCGTCGGAGAAGCTTAGTTGAAGATTACTCCTAAAGCTAGCAGAATCAAAATTGCAATTGCGATAATCCCTGCACCAATACTGCTTCCTACACGACAATAGCCACCATAACCGTACATGATGCCACCCCCAGACTATTTATTTTCTACCAAGCACAGCTTAGAATACTATTCCCATGGCGATGAGCAATAAGATGATTACAACAACGATAGCGATTCCGGCGCCCCAATTAGTTCCATGCATAGTATTACCCTCCTTAAATTTCACCCTTGAACTTAAGGGATACTAATTATCTATTTCGGTAATCCGTTAAAGTGTTCTTGTTTAGTTGAAGATGACTCCTAAGGCGATAAGAATCAAGACAGCGATAGAGATAATTCCGACGCCAACACCCCACCCTACACCTTGACCACAGCATTGTCCAAAACCTGCACCTGCTCCATAACCTGCTGTTCCTCCAAAACCTAAACCGTACATAAAGTACCCTCCTTTTATTTTAAAATTTAAATTAGAATACAATACCCATTGCAATCAATAAGAGAATGATGACTACAACGACAGCGATGCCTTGTAGATAGTTAGGACCGCATCCACCTGCTCCAAATGCCATTTTATTTTCCTCCTTCCGGATTGGTAATATATGGTTATGTTACAAGATATGACCATAGCAAAAAAGTGTGAGATGTCCACTAGTTTTTGGCCGTTTATTTTTTCCTAAGCTGTATCATGACGCATTATGAATAGAAGAGCAAAAACCAACTGTGAAAAAAGGCAATATTAAACGTCTCATCAAAAAATAACCTATCCCAAAATCGACACTGGGGTGTCGATTTTGGGATAGGCTTTAATTAGCTCTTATGGATTGCTGTATCCGTAAAAGTTTGTACTAATAGTAAGGATTATCAATTCTTCTTTTCAATTCAGCCAAGCCCATATTTGCATAGCAATAAATCCTCTGGATGCGGAATGGGTCCTCTTCAACCGCCCATCCCCGTTCAATGGTTAGCCCCATTTTATACCCGGCTTCTTTAGACTGTTCAATAATTGTCGGATTATTGATTCCATATGGATAAGCAAAGAAGTTGACCGTCGTGCCAAGAAGCTCTTCAAGAATCTTTTTTGAACTTGAGAGCTCTTCCTTGATCTGCTCAGTAGAAATGCTATTCAAATAGGGATGGGTTTTGGTATGGCTTCCTATCTGCCAACCGGCTTGGCTCATTTCCAGTAGTTGTTCCCGCTTTAGATATCCTGCGCCATCGATCCAGTCGGTTACCATAAAGATCGTGCCATGATAACCGAACTTATCTGCGATCGGAAAGGCGTGAGTATAATTATCTTCATAACCATCATCAAATGTGATAACAAAGGGTTTTTCCGGTAACACACCATCCTCGTAGAAATAATGATAAAGCTCATCTAAGCTGACGCTCTCATAGCCATTGTCATAAAGCAGCTGCATATGCGCTTCAAATTCTTGTGGAGGAATGCGCAACTCATTACCCGCCTCGTAGGCTATAGAGTGGTAATAAAGAACCGGAATGGCTTCTGTAATGACTGCTGCTGTAGGTTCTCCCAGAACTCCTTGTGGATCTGGGTCCTGTCGGGGAATCTCTGGGGTAATTATCTCAGAGCTCGGTTTAGCTTCACTAGTGCTTGGACTATCTCCACTAGAGCGCAGGCTATCTTCGCTACTACCCAGGTTAGCGTTCTGATTTTCGGCCTCAACTTGGTTTGGAGTTTTATTTTGTTCCGGTATTAAAATCTCATTCACAACAGATTCTTGCGAAGAGTAGAGTGGATTACTTTGACTCAAAGAACATCCTGAAGTAATTAGTGCCGCCAGAAAAGAAAAGGCTAAGACTAAACAAAATACACCTTTTCTAACCCTTATTCTTGTACTCATATCTTCAGCTCCCTCAGAGGATATATCTTGCGTAAAATTAAGACAACCTTATATGCCTTAATATTCTCCGTGGTGGTTAATTCCCCCTGCAAAAGCAACATGCTCAACACGACAACTATATAGATATTAGCCTATAGCAAAAGCGGCGCACCCTCGAGCCATAGCTTCGGGTGCACCGCTTTTGGATTTATACATTTTTTGCTGGGATAGGTCCACGAGATAAAGCAACCTTTCCGGTTCGCACAATCTCAATAATCCCATAATCCTTAAGAACTTCACAGAGAGCATCAATCTTGGTTTCTTCCCCTGTTAATTCGATGACCATGGTTTCCCTATTCACATCCACAATCTTGGCCCGGAAAATATCCACGATATCCACGACATCCGAGCGGGTCTCGCTGCTGGCTTTGACTTTGATCATGGCTAATTCTCTCTGAATGGAATCCGTTTCTGTTAGATTCGTAATCTTAATAACATCGACGAGCTTGGAGAGCTGGTTAACCACCTGCTCCAACTCGAGCTCATCTGCTTGAACCACCACAGTAATGCGTGTCGTATCCGGTTCTTCCGTATAACCCGCAGCTATGCTTTCGATATTAAACGCCCTCCGGCTGATTAATCCCGAGATATGGGTTAATACCCCAGGGCGATTCTCAACCAATACGGCTAAAGTGTGTCTCATAGTCTCTTACCCTCCCATAATCATTTGGTCAAGACGTCCTCCTGCCGGAACCATCGGCAAAACATTTTCGTCCTCAGGAATTCGAACTTCCACGACTACAGGCCCTTTGATCGCCAAGGCCTTTTGAATTGCCCCCTCAACCTCATCGGGATGGGTGACCCGCAGGCCCGTCACACCCATAGCTTCGGCAAGCTTCACAAAATCTGTATGACCTTTAAGGGTGGAATGAGAATAATGGCCATTGTAGAACATCCGTTGCCACTGAGCGACCATGCCCAGAACCTGATTATTGAGAATAAACACCTTGACCGGTAAATCTAAATCCGCTAAGGCCGATAATTCTTGACAGTTCATCATAAAACCACCATCACCGGTAAACAGCAAGATTTGGCGGCCGGGGCAACCCACCTGAGCACCTAAGGCCGCAGGTAGTCCATACCCCATGGTTCCCAGACCACCTGATGTGAGCAGGGTGCGGGGTTGTCTAAACTCATAGAATTGGCTTGCCCACATCTGATGCTGGCCAACATCAGTCACCACCACCGCATCGCTGTCGGCATGTTGGCTGACACTTTCGATCAGTTGTTGAGGCAATACGACCCCTTCACGTGGTGTATAGGTGAGTGGATTCATTTCCCGCCACTCATTAAGTTGTGCTTTCCACTCAGGGTTTAAGGCTTTCCAGGCATCGGCTGTGCGCTCTTTAACCTTCGTTAGCATAGCAGGGATAGACCACTTTAAATCTCCTACAACCCGTATATTGGCAATAATATTTTTATTGATTTCCGCCGGGTCGATATCAAAATGAATCACCTTGGCTTTGGAGGCAAAATCAGCGACCAAACCTGTGACCCGATCATCAAAGCGTACCCCCAGACCAATCAGCAAATCAGCATGGGTGGTAGCCATATTAGCAGCATACGTCCCGTGCATGCCGACCATGCCGAAATTCTGGGGATGTCGATCCGGAATACACCCTAATCCCATCAGACTCGTAATTACAGGAATATTCGTATACTCCACAAATTCACTTAAGGCCGGCGAAATATCGGCGAGATTTACCCCTCCGCCCACAAAAACCAGCGGTCTTTGCGCCTTAGCTAGCTCCTCTGCCACTTGGGCAATCACCCGAGAGTCTCCCTCAAAGAGCGGTTTGTATCCCCTTAAATCAACCGTATCTGGGTAGTGGAAATCTATTTCTTTAGCAAAAACATCCTTGGCAATATCAATGAGCACCGGTCCAGGTCGACCTGTCCGGGCAATATGAAAAGCCTCTTTAAATACTCTCGCCAAATCATGGACGTCCTTCACCAAGTAGTTGTGCTTTGTGATCGGGGTGGTAATCCCGGTGACATCTGCTTCCTGAAATGAATCGCGGCCAATATAAGACACTGCCACCTGACCCGTGATTGCCACCATCGGAATCGAATCCATATAGGCTGTAGCAATACCCGTAATCAAATTCGTTGCTCCCGGTCCTGAGGTAGCAATACATACCCCTACTTTCCCAGTGGATCGTGCATATCCATCGGCAGCATGCACTGCACCTTGCTCATGTCGAGTAAGAATGTGAGGAAATTGGGTCTCATAAAGCGCATCATATAGCGTCAAGACCGCCCCTCCCGGATATCCAAATACGATATCCACATCTTCTTGCTTCAAGCATTCAATCACTGCTCGAGCTCCTGACATCCTCATACGCCCACTCCTCCTTTATATCTGTTTAGAATGTATTATAGTACAGGACCGCAAAAAATGCACCTATAATATTAAATAAATATTGAAAAATATATTCTTATAAAAATTACTAAAAGAAATTCCGGGTCGAGCCCGGAATTTCTAGAGTTATATTATTCGTTAGGTTATAGATTACATTAGGTTATGAAATACGTCAGTTTTAATAATCATTGACTCCATCCATAGCTTAGGCTTTGGCGCGAGATGGATTGCCACCGCGTTTGGATGCCATTCTCTTCTTAATTTCAACCAAAATTTGGCTGGCATTAAAGATTGAGGAATAGGCACCTGCTAAACAACCGATGAGCATAGCTAAAGCGAATGCTTGAGTCGACTCTCCGCCGAAAATCAGTATAGCGAGGAGTGAAATAATGACGGTTAAAGCCGTCTTAATGGAACGTCCCATCATCTGCCAGATGGATTTATCCACCATATCCTCATAGCTATCGTTTCGTTTCAGGCGCGATTCATTTTCTCTGATTCGGTCAAAAATAACCACGGTATCATTGATGGAATAACCGAAGATGGTCAAGATGGCCGCCACGAAGGTGGAATCCACTTCCCATTGGAAAAGAGAGAATACCCCCACGGTGATGATGACGTCGTGCAGCAAGGCCAAAATTCCTGATACAGCATAAGCAAATTGGAAACGAAAAGCGATATAAATCAACATGAGGACTGCAGCGACGGCCAGAGATAGAAAGGCGTTATTGGTTAACTCTTTACCAATAGCCGGGCCGACAAGGTCTTCCTTTAGGGTTTCTTTGTTAAAATCGCCCACATTCTTTTGTATCGCTGAAAGTAGTTCGTTACGCTGGTTCTCTTCTAATGCCGATGTGCGAATCAGCGCAGTGGTATCATTATCGGAAAGTTGGACGATTCCTTCCAGACCTACTGAGCCCATAGCCGCAGTAATATCCTCTTGAGTAACCTGTTGATTGAATTTCACATCCATCATGGTACCACCCGTGAAATCCACACCCAGATTCAGGTTTCTAACAAACAAGGAACCGATACTGACCGAAATCAAGATGAGCGAGATGGCAAACCATATATTACGCCGCTTAACTACATTAAAGTAGAAGGGTATGGAATTCTTGACTTCGTCATAGGTTGCTGCGTGAGCTGCCGGAGCAGAGACCTTAACTTTTGTCTCAGAATCCTTGTTCTCAGGCTTGACGCCAAACCAAACAGTACTCATACGAGGATTCACGCCCACAATCCAACGCAAAATCATGCGGGTAAAGGTGATTGCCGTAAATAAGCTGGCAAAAATACCAATCGCCAGAGTAATAGCAAAGCCCTTGATGGAGCTTGTTCCTAAGAAAAATAGGGTAGCAGCTGCAAATAAGGTGGTGATGTTCGAGTCAAAGACTGTCAGGAAAGCACGACTGAAGCCTGCTTCCACTGCTGCACGCAAGGATTTTCCTAATTGAAGCTCTTCTTTGATTCTTTCATAAATAATAATGTTTAAGTCCACTGTCATTCCTATCGATAGAATCATCCCCGCGATTCCCGGTAAAGTAAGTACTGCTCCAAATCCTTTTAATGCCCAGAGCACAATCAGAGTAAAGACAACGAGAGAAATATTAGCAACCAACCCTGGTAAGCGGTATAAAACCAACATAAATAAAATAATAAAGCCTAAGGCAGCAATACCCGCATCAATGCTTTTATTAAGGGAATCTACCCCTAGAGTAGCTCCCACGGTGCGTTTCTCTTCAATCGTCAAACTCACGGGCAGTGCGCCGGAACGAAGCAAAACTGCATATTCCGCTGCTTCTTCCAGGGAGCTATATCCAGTAATCTCTGCTTGTCCATTCGTTATGGCACTATCGACTCTGGGATTTTGCAGAAGTTGATCATCCAAGTAGATTCCAATCTGTTGACCGAGACTTCTTGAGGTCGCATCGGCAAACTTTTTGGTCCCTTCCGGAGTAAAGGTAAGGTGAACAACATAACCCGATTGACTCTGCCCGGCGCGGGCATCCTTCAGATCGGCTCCTTCAATCACAACATTACCCTGAGGGTCTTTGAAAGTTAGCTTAGCGGTGGTTTTCAAGGTTTCCACAGCTTTATCTGGATCCTGGACTCCGGCCAAGTCAACAATGATACGTTTCTTAGCTAAATCAGCCTGCACAACAGGCTCGGAAAGGCCCATTTCATTGACACGTCTTTCAATAATGCTTTTGGCTTTGTCCATATCTTCAGCAGTAATTTCTGCACCGTCCGGACCTGCTACAGCTTGCAAGACGAGGTGAACTCCCCCGCGTAAGTCAAGTCCCAACGAAATCCCTTTTTCCGGATCTGTAAGGGGTTTGACTGAGAATACGACTGCGATGATAATCAGCAACATAGCTGCTGTTAACTTCAGGATGCTTCCCCTTTTCATTATTTTTCCTCCCTTAAAATTGTCCTAGGGCTTGCCCATGCCAAACTATATTATAGTCCTCGTTCCTTAATGGTGTCAATTAGTGGTTAATAAACCCTTTCTCTTGTAAAATCCTCATGCGGTAGCAATTCATGCCCACCTGTCCTAAGTCCTCCAGCAATCCATAATTGGCGATTAACCCAACCACAGCACCGATTCCCGGTAGCATTTGGAACATCTTTCTTAAATCGATCGCATCCCGATATTCAACTTGGAATTGTTCCCAGTCGAATTTTTCCATTGCTTTGCTTTGAGGGTAATCCTTTACGGTATCCTCCCAATGGACTAGCTTGTGGAAGACTAGGGGGCGCTTTTGTTGGCTAGAAAATGCCAGTTGAAAAACAAAGAGAATATATAAGCGCTCTTTATAGTCTTCGGTAGAATAGCCATAGATATGGGCAAGCTCAAACAGGAATTTTAATTTAATCGCAATCAGGGCCGGGAAATCGGCAATCCCCAGCACAAATCCTCCAGCCCCTGTCCCGGCACCTTCAGCTGCAGCTATCCGCTTATAGGTCTTAAGCAATTCTAAGGCCCGCTGATCCCTAACACTCAGGTCCATGTTTTTTAGAGGTTTCCCTTTAGGAATATATTCAAGTCCAAAAAGAACGCCTTTAACCAATCCTTTGATAGTCACAGTCAGAGCATCAAGGAATTTTTGGGGGTAAAGATTATTGACTTTGCCCTGAATTGCTTTTGATCCCTTTTCCAACAAACCAGGGGCTTTAAGCATTTTCTTTCGCCAACGCAATAATTCTTTGCGAATATGCTCTTCGTAAGTCACACTATGCCCCCTTGTCAATTGATCATTATCTCCATAGTAGTGTTGGCTACTCCCAATGAAATAAGCAAGTAGATTTTTTCCACTTGCTTACGTCATCCTAACTATTGTATCCGAGATTGCTCGCGACATTCTAAGATTACTGCTTATTCAGCGGTATTCTCTTGTTCTTCGCTTGCTTCTTTATTATCTACTTCGTCTTTTTCCTCGGTCTTAGCCTTTCTGCCAAACAACTTACCCTTTTCAACAACAATTTCACGATTGAGTACTGAGGCGATACCGTTTTTAGTTAATTCAATCTCTACTTTATCAGCAATAACAACTATTACGGAGTCTTCTTTAACTTTTTTAATTTTGCCATAAATTCCACCAGCAGTAATAATCTTATCATTCACTTTTAAGCTAGTGAGCATTGCTTGTCTTTGCTTTTGTTGCTTTTGCTGAGGTCTAATCATAAAGAAATACATAATTGCAAAGAAAACACCCATGTAAAGAATAAGAGTCATTGTACTTTGAGTCATAGATTGGTTATCCCCCTTCAGTATTGTCTAATTTACTTTAGTAATAATTCCCTATGGCAACGAAGAAATCCTGCTCATTGCTTTGGATTATTTAAAATATCCGTAATCCGAGAAAAATTTCTGGCGATACTCGGGGAGACGATCTTCCTTAATCGCTTCCCGAATCTCTGCCATGAGATTGGTCAAGAAACGCAGGTTGTGAATGGTCATCAGACGCAAACCTAGAATTTCGTCGGCTTTGATAAGATGCCTTAGATAAGCTCGAGAATAATTCTTACAGGTATAACAATCACAGGTTGGATCAAGTGGTGAAAAATCATGAGCTGATTCAGCATTTCTCACCACTACCTTTCCATAGCGAGTGAGGGCAGTGCCGTTACGGGCGATACGTGTGGGTAGAACACAGTCAAACATGTCGATTCCTCTCATCACCCCTTCAATCAAGGCGTCCGGAGAGCCGACCCCCATAAGGTAGCGAGGTCGATCCTTGGGGAGTAAGGGCACGGTATAATCCAGCACTTCGTACATAAGCTCTTTTGGTTCCCCGACGCTTAGGCCCCCTATGGCGTAGCCGGGCAAATCTAACTCGGTGATTTCCGCCGCGCTTTGCTTGCGCAAATCCTCATACATACTCCCTTGGACAATGCCAAACAGAGCTTGTTGATCAGTCGTGGTCAGGGTCTCTTTACAGCGCTTCAGCCAGCGGGTCGTTCGCTCTAAAGATGCTTTGGCATACTCACGGGTCGCGGGATAAGGAGTACATTCGTCAAAGGCCATTACAATATCTGATCCTAAGGCCATCTGCACTTGGGTAGCAATTTCAGGACTTAAAAACTTCTTGGAGCCATCCAGATGAGATCGAAATTCCACTCCCTCTTCGGTGATCTTTCGCAAATCACCCAAACTGAATACTTGAAAGCCACCGCTATCAGTAAGAATCGCTCCATCCCAATGCATAAATTTATGCAGTCCTCCAGCGTCCCGAATCAACTCATGACCCGGACGCAAGAAAAGGTGATAGGTATTACTTAATATTATGCCAGCTCCCAGCTCCTTTAATTCCTCAGGGGTCATAGTTTTTACTGTTGCTTGGGTGCCAACGGGCATGAACACAGGGGTTTCAATTATCCCGTGAGGAGTATGGAGTTTGCCGAGTCGAGCTCGGGTTTTGCTATCTTCTTTGAGTATTTCTATTCGAACCGCCATGAATCGTCACTTCCTTTATTACAAAATAAGCATAGCATCCCCAAAGCTATAAAAGCGATAGCGCTCTTGGATCGCCAGATGGTAAGCTTCAAGAATCCGTTCTCGGCCTGCTAAAGCACTTACCAACATAATTAAAGTAGACTTAGGAAAATGAAAGTTGGTTATTAAACCATCCAGAACTTTAAATCTGTAGCCTGGATAGATAAAAATATCCGTCCATCCTTCTTGGGCGGCAATCTGACCATTCTCTTGAGCAGCTGATTCTAGAGTACGCGAGGCAGTCGTTCCGACAGCGATCACTCGACGCCCTTGAGCCTTAGCTTGATTGATCCGTTCAGCGGCCTCTTGGGATACTCGGTAGTATTCTGAATGCATTTCATGCTCTTCAATAACGTCAACTTTAACCGGTCGGAAAGTTCCTAGTCCTACATGCAGTAGGATTTCTACGATCTCCACCCCTTGGGCCCGCAACTGTTCCATAAGCCTCGGAGTGAAATGGAGGCCCGCTGTAGGCGCAGCAGCTGAGCCACTTTCCTTGGCATACACCGTTTGGTAGCGGTCTTTATCTTCCAGCTGTTCCGTAATATAAGGGGGCAAGGGCATATTCCCTAATTCATCTAGAACCGCTTCAAAAACTCCTTCATAGCTGAACTGCATGACCCGGTTACCATCAGGTAAAATTTCTAAGAGTTTTCCCCTCAGGAGTCCATTGCCAAAAACAACGGTCTGTCCTATTTTCAAGCGCTTGCCCGGCTTAATAAGGGTCTCCCAAACATCCTTCTCACGACGGGTGAGCAGTAGACATTCTATTTTGGCCTGGGTATCCTCTTTTTCACCAATCAATCGGGCAGGAATGACCTTTGTATTGTTGACCACAAGGACATCTCCCGCTCGGAGCAAATCAGGTAGCTCATGAAACACATGATGCTCGATTCTTCCGCTAGAACGGTTTACCATCATAAGCCGTGAAGCATCTCGAGGCTCCAACGGGTGCTGGGCAATGAGCTCTTCGGGAAGATCAAAATCAAAATCTTCAACTTTCAAAATGATTCTCCTTTTATGTAAAAGATCGGCAGCCTAAAATCCCTATCCTAAAGATAGGACTTTATTAAATCGGTCTGTTGGTAATAGAAGTCGAGGATCTCGCTATAGGTGTAACCGCGCTGGGCCATATGATAAGCACCCCATTGGGACATGCCGACCCCGTGACCCCAACCCCGGCCCTGAAAGATAAAGACATCATAAGTCGCAGGAACGTCTCGAATTCCTTGGGAAGAGCTTAAGATGCGACTTAAGCGGGGACCGGAAGTCGTTGCCTTGAGCTTTTGATAATCTTGGCTGGCATTTAGAGGGATGGGCATCCCTTTTACCCTTTGCTCTAGAGAGAATACCGCTTCATGATTAGGAATGCGTTGGGCACTAAACAGGTTGCCGAGAAAGGCTTGCGAGGTGATCGGTTGTCCATAAGGATAAAACTTTTGGACTAAAGCCCTGCCGCTAACACTGACTAGCTTACCATAGATGTCCTGCATACTTACCTTTTTTATCCTACCTGAGGGGAGTTTGTCAAGGTCAATCTTAGCAATCGGTCCTAATTCGAAAGCTTTTCCTAAAACATCCGCTCCAACGATAAACCGCCAGCGATCGACAGGGCCGCCGATACCTGCCGAGAAAGGATCCGGCTGCGAAACAAAATGAGGGTCTGGATTGGACCAAACATTTTCAGCCAGTTCCATATAGCCCCCATTATGAGAAGAGTAAAGAGCATCAATAGGTTGATAGGTGATGGAGTCCACTAGGATTTCACCCCGTGTGCTCTCCACAGCTTTACTGGCACTACCCTCTACATTCCTTCCCAAATACGCCTGATCATAATCAGGTGAATCGGTAATGCGATCTGCATTTCGGGTTTTTCTCACCATATAAGTTCTGGCGGCAACAGCTTGAGCCTTGAGAGCCTCTAAACCGTCCCCTGCCCAGGAATTGCTCATCTCAATCGGTACTACCCCTTTGAGATACTCCTCTTGGTCGACGTGGTTAGTCAATTTACAGTAGCCGTCTTCCCACCGGAGACTTAAGCTACCCCGGTAACTTACCCGTTGACCGTCTGGAGTTTGGACCAAGAAACTTCCATATTCTCCTTGTTGTAGGAGCTCAATTTCTTTTCCGTTCCAAATCATAAACGGGTCAAAGTTCTTTTTTAAGGCAGGAGACCATCCCCCCCAAGTGAGTTCTAGGGAAGCTCCTGCCGGAAATGCTGTTGAGGTGCTGGCATCCGTATTTACTTCTTTGAGCAGATAATTTCCCTGCTCGATTTGAATCTTGACCCACCCAGCGTCCTTAAACTTCCAAACCAGCTGAACTTCTATCTCTTGAGCCTGACAGGGTGGAACCTGAATCATGAGGGTAGCTATGAAAACTAAAGCTAAAAACGCTCCACGAAGAGAGCATCTGTTGGAGAAAGGTAGCAAATCAACCACCTCACATCTCTTTTCCACAGATTGCCCGTTTGCGGTTTTATCTATTCCTCATCTTCAAACAAACTGTCCCCTAACAAGCTATCCTTTGACTCAGATGTTAAAGGAATATTGAGATGCTGGTATGCGCGCACTGTTGCCACTCTGCCGCGAGGTGTTCTCTGCAAAAAGCCCTGTTGAAGCAGGTAGGGTTCCACCACATCCTCGATGGTTTCCGATTCTTCACCGATGGTCGCGGAAAGGGTCTCTAAACCGACAGGTCCGCCGGAAAACACCTGAATAATGGTAAGAAGGCACTTCTGGTCAATTCGATCCAATCCAGCCGGATCAACTTCAAGACGATCCAGTGATTTACTTGCCAATTCTTCACTGACAAGCCCATCTTCCCAAACTTGAGCATAATCACGCACCCGCTTTAAGAGACGGTTGGCAATTCGCGGCGTCCCACGGGATCTCCTGGCTATTTCCGTCGCTCCTTCAAGGGTTATATTTAGATTCAATATCCCTGCCGCCCGAGAAATAATCTTGATTAAATCCTCAACCTCGTAGAACTCCAGGCGGCTGATGACCCCAAAGCGATCTCTTAAGGGTGAGGCAAGCTGTCCGGCCCGGGTGGTTGCCCCAACCAGGGTAAAGGGTGGTAGAGATAAACGAATGGAACGGGCACTGGGGCCTTTGCCAATCATAATATCCAAGCACCCATCCTCCATGGCGGAATAGAGTATTTCTTCAGTGGTCCGGCTGAGTCGATGAATCTCGTCAATAAAGAGAACATCTCGCGGTTCCAAAGAGGTCAAAATAGCCGCCAAGTCCCCCGGTCGCTCGATTGCCGGTCCCGAGGTGGTTCGGATATTAACCTCCATCTCTGTGGCGATGATATTAGCCAAAGTAGTTTTCCCCAAACCGGGAGGGCCATAGAGAAGCACATGATCCAGAGCCTCGCCTCTGGCTAAAGCCGCCCGAATAAAAATATGTAGATTTTCTTTTACTTTCGTCTGCCCTATATAATCCGCCAACCGGTGGGGTCGGAGGACTTCACCTTCCTGATCACCCGGAAGTTGCTGGGGTGCTATCATCCGTTCTTCCATAGTCATTTTTCTCCTCTGTGATTATACTGGCTTGATTGCCGCAAGGGAGCGAAGAGCCAAGCGCACCTGCTCCTCGGTGCTCATCCCCTGATCGGTAACAGGAAGGGATTGAAGAGCCTTCTTCGCTTCCTCCTGACTAAATCCGAGGGCAAGCAACGTTTCCATTGCTTCCGAACCGCTAGCTAGCAAGGGCATAGCCGGTGAAGAATCAGCCCCATCGCTTGGAATCACTCTGTCCTTAAATTTCTCTTTCAGCTCGAGAATCAATCGTTGTGCTGTCTTTTTGCCAATACCGGGAACTTTAGTCAGGATGGTAATGTTCTCACTGGCGATAGCACTTTCTGTCTGCCCAGTACCTAAGGTTGACAAGATGGATAGAGCTGCCTTGGGTCCAACACCTGATACGGTCAGCAGCATTAAAAAAACTTCTTTCTCGGCGACTGAAGAAAAGCCATAAAGAGCCAGTTCATCCTCACGTAAAATCACATGGGTGTAGATAGTGACTTCTTGATCGGGATGTAGCTTGGTCAACAATCCATAAGGGGTAGCGATCAGATATCCTACTCCCTGCACATCCAGAATCAATTTATCGGTTTGAATCTCCCAAACCTTACCCCTTAGCATTCCAATCAAAGGGATCCCCCCATTCTATTGAGCAAATTCACACTATGGGCATGACAGATAGCGATAGCTAAAGCATCTGCCGTATCATCAGGTTTCGGTATATCTGCTAGCCCAAGCAAGGCTTTCACCATCTGTTGGATCTGTTGCTTATCCGCTCTTCCGTAACCGGTTACGGATTGCTTAACCTGTAAGGGCGTGTATTCAGCCACCGGAATCCCAGCTTGGGCAGCTGCCAGTAAAATAACTCCCCTAGCCTGTCCGACGGAGATGGCTGTCGTGGTGTTACGATTAAAAAAGAGTTCCTCAACAGCTACAAAGTGGGGCTGCCGACTCTTGATACAGTCTGATATATCATTATAAAGCATAAGCAACCGCTCAGGCATGGGTGTATGCGCCGGGGTACGCCAACAGCCATAATCAACAGAAAGCAAACGGCTACCCTTCTTTTCAATCAATCCATACCCCATAATTGCAGTTCCTGGGTCAATTCCGAGTATTAGCATAAACGCCTTCCTTTCTATTTCTTTAAGATTCGACAGGACGGCGATAGATTCCTTGTCAACGAAAAAGAGTTCCACGCTCTGAACAGCGCGGAACTCGATACGTTTAGCATGTTGTTAATCCAAGTCCTCTTCGTTAATTGAATCGGCTAATTCAAAGTTTGCATAGACACCCTGAGAATCATCATGATCTTCCAGAAGCTCCATCATCCGAACAAGTTTTTTAGCTTGCTCCACATCGGCAATTTCAATGGTATTTTGTGGAACCTGATTTGTTTTTGCTTCTTCAATGATAATCCCTTGGTCAAGCAAAGCTTGGCGAAGGTTCTCCATGTCATCAGGAGCTGTATAAATGATAAAGCTTTCGTCGTCTTGTTGTAGGTCTTCTGCTCCGGCCTCCAAAGCGACCAGCATGAGTTCATCTTCATCAAACTTTAAATCTTCCCTAGGAATCGTCAACTGACCCTTTTCATCGAACATCCAATTGACACAGCCGGTTTCCCCAAGGTTTCCCCCATGCTTGGAAAAGATATGACGTACTTCACCGGCAGTCCGATTGCGGTTATCGGTCATGATATCCACCATGATCGCTACTCCACCTGGGCCATAGCCTTCGTAGCGTAACTCCTCATAGTTTTCACCCTCGCCGCCACCGGCTCCCTTTTGTATTGCTCTTTGAATATTGTCATTGGGCATGTTAGCCGCCTTGGCATTATCAATGGCAATTTTCAAACGGAAGTTATTATTAGGGTCTCCACCACCTGACCGTGCCGCCACAATGAGTTCCCGACCCAGTTTGGTGAAGGCCTTTCCCTTTTGCGCATCAGCTTTTGCCTTTTTATGTTTAATATTCGCCCACTTAGAATGTCCAGACACAGTGACTCCTCCTTTGTTTAGTCCATCGTTAATTGTACCATAGGGATTTTTAGCCTGTAAAGCTGTTCAACAAATGAAAAGCTTCCGTGGACAGCAAGCTGAAAGGAGGTTTGATTTTGGCACCCATACCACGTAGATATAAAAAACTTCTAGCTATTAGTATTCCGGTTCTAGAATCTTTATCGGTTTTATAGCCTAGATTTACGAATATACGTCTACCACGAATTATTGCGGTACGACCTGTCACATTATGGATGAGGCCTATGATGAAGCAAAGCAAACGGAACAAACCAAACCGTAAATATCTATACGGATATTAAACCAATCTAAAAGCAGCCCATTCTGATATGTAATCTGCTTAAAGTCGAACAGATCATATGCAGAATAGGCTGCTTTCTTTTTAAAGCCTTTTTTCTACCTCATCCACTAATTGCTCCACATGGTGAGGCAAAGGCATGCGGGTCGTACCAGTAACAATCATATTGTTTCTTTGGATGGGAATAAGCAGTTTAAGGGCTGAGCTTGAGGATATTGCTCCTGCAATGTTTGGGGTAATCTCGCCTAATAGACCGTGAACTGTAGCAATGGCTAAGGACCCGGCAATGATATCGACGCGATTAGCATTATAACAAATAGCAGCTTCACCGGATGCTCCTTCCGTAGCGCCGGCTTTGAGCATCGCCCCGGTAGCTAAAGCATTGGTACCAAGTGCTAAAATTTCTAAATCAGGCATCCGCTTGCGCAATTGGTCGACGATATGCTTGCCTATTCCCCCGCCTTGTCCATCAATAACTGCAACTCTCATCTCTAGCCTCCATCCTCGTAGTGGCAATGTCAGTGTTATCAACTCAAATCGAGCATCGAGTCATCCGGTGCCACTCGTATTGTGTGCCTTTAACCTTAAAAATTATTTAGCAAATCCGTGGCAAATGTTCTCCTTCAAGCATGCCCACGATTCGTTTCCCTCCTAAAGGAGTCTTAAGCAGAACAAGACCCGGATCAGCAGCCTCGACCCTACCGATAATGGCTGCGTCTCTCCCAAGGGGATGATTCCTCATCCGGGTTAAGACCTCCTCCACCGCATCGGGGGCAACGATGGACAAAACCTTTCCTTCATTTGCGAGATATAGAGGTTCCAAGCCTAGCATTCCACAAGCTCCGGCAACACCCGGATGGAGGGGGAGCTTTTCTTCTTCAAGGATCATACTTACCTGACCTTGCCGGGCGAGTTCGTTTAGGGTTGTGCCTACTCCGCCCCGAGTCGGGTCACGCATGCAATGGACCCCCGGAATATAAAATTCATCGATCAAATGATTTAAAGGCGCACAATCACTGGTGACCGGAGTCTCAAATTCCAATCCCTCGCGGTCTGCGAGGATAGCCACTCCATGGTCGCCAATGGTACCGTTAATTAGGACATAATCTCCCGGCCTTATGTACTGAGGTCCGACTGGGCGCTCTTGGAGTGCACCAATGCCGGTCGTGTTAATAAATATTTTATCAGCGCTGCCTCGCTCGACTACCTTGGTATCGCCGCAGACAATGGGTACGCCCGCCATTTGGGAGGTTCTAGCGATGCTTTGCACTATTCTTTCGAGATCCGAAAGCAAGAACCCTTCTTCCAATATCACGGCAAGAGTTAGATAACGAGGTTGAGCTCCAGATACAGCCAGGTCGTTAATTGTGCCACATACTGCTAGTTTACCAATATTACCTCCTCGAAAAAAAAGCGGAGAAACCACAAAGGAGTCCGTGGTTATCGCTATATTTTCACTGCCGGGTAGCAAAGTGGCGTCATTCATCTGGTTGAGGTAGGCATTGCTGAGATGCTTTTGAAAAATCTCCTGCACTAACTGATGACTCAACCTTCCCCCACTCCCATGAGCCAATATAATCCGTTCCATTTACTTTTCACTCCTTTGCGCATAACGATAATAGGCTGCACAGGACCCTTCTGATGAGACCATACAGGGCCCCACGGGTGCCAAAGGAATGCACTTCCGTGCAAATAACGGACATTGGGGCGGAGCAATCTGTCCCTTAAGAACCTGCCCACAACGGCAGCCGGGAATTTCAACAGTTTCAAATGCAGGAAGATCAAACTTTTTCTCGGCATCCCAATCCTCATATCCCTTGCGGATGCCTAATCCTCCTTGTCCAATGGTACCCAGTCCACGAAATGCTGCATCAACAGGCACAAAAATCTTATCGATGAAAGACTGCGCCACAGGATTCCCTTCAGGCTTGACCATGCGCTGATACTGAATCTCGATTTCCGAACGTCCTTGGGCTCTTTGTCTCAGTAGCATCACTAGCCCTTCCAAGACATCAATACCCTCGAAGCCGGTAACCACGCCAGGTTTATTATAATCTTTAGCCATGAATTCTAGGGGCTTAGTACCGATTATGGCGCACACATGCCCCGGTTCCAAAAAACCATCCACTTCCGTTTCCGGGTCCTCGGCCAATGCCCGCAATACTGGAGGAACGAGCTTGTGCATGGATAAGACACTATAATTCTTTAGCCCTTCGTTTTTGGCGCTTTCAATGCTTACGGCCACTGTCGGAACCGTGGTTTCAAAGCCGACCCCTAAAAACACAACCTCTTTAGTGGGATTTTTGCGAGCAAGCTCTAAGGCATCCAGAGTAGAATAGACAATTCTAATATCCGCACCCTCACCGCGCAGCATCTGCAAGCTTTTCTTCGATCCGGGAACCCGAATCATGTCACCAAAGGTTGCCGTAATGACATTGGGTTGAGCAGCGAGATATAAGAAACGGTCAATATCACTGCTATCCGTTACACAGACGGGACATCCCGGCCCGGAAACCAAACGAATCTTAGTCGGTAGGATATCACGCAAAGCATTTTTGGCAATAGCTACCGTATGGGTTCCACAAACCTCCATGACCGTATAAGGAGTTGTTGCCAGTTCATGGATTTCTTGAAGGTAGCGGTCGGCAATTTCTTTAATTTCTTGCTGGTTATTGTAATTCTTCACGGGCATTCGCTTCCTCTATCAATAATTCGACCGTTTCTTCTGCATAGCGTTGGTCCACGACTTCGATGGCAAAACCAGCATGAACTAAGACATAATCACCGACCTGAGCATCAGGCACCAAATGGGTTCCCACAACACGCTCATTTCCCATCATATCGACCTTGGCCAAAAATTCCTCGATCGAAACGATGCGAGCTGGAATAGCTAAACACATGATGAACACCTCTCATTTGCTATGATAACTTGCCCAAAGGCAAGCCCCCCATCACCCGGTGGCAGTTCCTTGGCACGAAGAACCGGAATATCATGGGGTTTACAAAGTGCTAATACTCTTTCCGTCAAAAGTTTATTTTGAAAGACTCCACCCGTTAAAGCTACGGGCCCTTGGTTTGCTTGGAGCCTGAGCACAGTTTGAATGATGCCATGGGCTATGGAGTCATGAAAATGGGTAGCAATAAAGCCAATCTCTTTTCCCTCAAGCAGGTCTTGCAAAACGCTGGCAAAGATTCTTCCAATTTTTAAGATCAACCCTTCTTCATTCTCATCCCACTTCATGGGATAACGTGGGGAATGTCCTAGAAGCTCTTCAACAGCTATTGATCCATAACTATCCCTCATGTTATGCAGCCAGGTTATGGCCCTGCTCTCTAATTCGATGGCTGCCTGTCCTTCATAGGTAACCTGCGTACAAATACCCAGCACTGCGCTCATTGCATCGAATAGTCTACCACAACTTGAGGTTGCAAAAACATTAATTCTTCTCTCTAACTGTTGGTCCAGAACCTTTTGCTCCGACGCGGTCAAACCCTCCCAGAGCCCTTGTGTCTTTGCCCACTCATAGGGAGAGAGTAGCGTTTTACCATAGGCATAGGCAATACGCAAAGGGTGCTTCGCAGCCGTATCGCCTCCGGGTAGAGGGAGATATTCGAGATGAGCTAAACGCTCATACCCTGCAGCATTTCCCTTCAGAAACTCAAACCCCCAGATCGTTTGATCCTCACCCCAGCCTGTCCCATCACAAACCACCCCTAAAGTAGGTTCAGTGATCCCCTGTTCGCCCAAGACACTGACTAAATGGGCATGATGATGCTGAACTTTAATCTTGGACAACCAAGGTCCCTCTTGTGCAAACCGTGTGGTTTGGTAATTGGGATGGGCATCGAAGGCCACTATTTCCGGTTCAATCTTTACGACCTTTTGGAAGGAAGCAAACTCTTGACGAAAGCGTTGGAAATTCTCATATCCCTCCATATCCCCAATATACTGACTGGTAAATGCCCTACCATTTGCCGCTAGACAGAAAGCATTTTTCAATTCTCCACCCACCCCTAAGATAGGAGCAGGCTGAGTCTTAGAATATGCTTGAGGTAAAGGAACATAGCCACGGGCTCGTCGATGCCATACAGGCTCTTCCCCGATGACCTGAAGTACCGAATCATCACAAGGATGATAGATATCCCGATTATGGATCAGAAAATAATCGGCAATTCCCTTAAGCTCGCTCAAGGCCTCTTCATTCCTGTAGATCAAGGGACGACCGCTTAGGTTGGCACTGGTCATCACCAAAAAATCGTATGGGCCATCAAAGAGCATAGCGTGCAAGGGCGTATAGGGTAGCATCACCCCTAAGGTATGGATTCCCGGTGCAATCTCCTGAGGAAGATAGCCCTCACTTTCCTTTTTCCTCTCTAGGATAACGATAGGGGCTGCCGAACTTCTCAGGAGCGCCTCCTCTTGCTCAGAAAGCCGAAAACAGTTACGGATGACTTCGATATTCCTAGCCATTAATGCAAATGGTTTTGCTCCTCTTTCCTTACGCTGGCGCAAATGCTGAATGGCTGTAGAATCTCTGGCATCACAGACTAAATGAAATCCACCCAACCCCTTAACTGCGAGAATAGCTCCTTGAGCTAATTTCTCAATTCCCAAGCCCTCTAAGGCCTCACCTTGAGCATCCAAAAGCTGTATTACCGGCCCACATCGGGAGCAGGCCACAGGCTGAGCATGAAAACGGCGGTCAGCTGGATTCTCATATTCTTGGGCACAGGCTTCACACATGGGGAAGACTTTCATCGTTGTTTGGATACGATCATAGGGAACATCCTCGATAATGGTATAACGCGGCCCACAATTTGTACAATTGGTAAACGCGTAGTGATAACGTCTGTTATTGGGATCCCTTAGCTCGTCAAAGCAATCGGCACAGGTCGCAATATCCGGTGAAATTAAAACATCAGCCAAGCCATCGTCCTCGCTGTGCATAATTTTAAAAGCTTTATAAAAACGAAACACCGTCTCTTCACATTCGGCTTGAGTAATTTTTGCTAAAGGGGGGGCTTCTTTGAGCAACCGAGCATAGAAAATATCAACTTGACATCCCTCGGCATGTATACCTACCCCATGACTAGAATTATTGACCCACCCCTTAATCCCCATCTCACCCGCTAAACGATAGACATAGGGTCTAAACCCAACGCCCTGAACGATACCGTTAAGATGGATAGAATAAGCTCTTTGCATAACGAATTACCCGCTTTCTTCTGAGCCCAACCATGTAAATACATTCTACACTCGGAAGAGGTATTAAGTAAATAATTTTAATATTCGGAAATTTTAAAAAGGACTGGTAAATCTTTGCGTAATAGGTTACAATCTAATTGTGAAATGCGTGTACTATCACAATCATGTGATACTTAGTAGTTAATCATTTCACTCCTCCTCAATCTAACCCCTCTGCTCTATGCCCGGCAACCTGCTGGGCTCTTTTTATTTATAACTTTCTAAAATCTTAAGAATAGAAATTTTACATTCGGTTATGTTAATAATGATTCTCGAATATTTTCCAAACTGTTAATCTGCGTGACAATCATGGCGGCCATCATGATTGTCATGCCAATGAAGTGACTTTCGAATGAGAGCACTTACCTAAAAGGGGCTGATACAAAATGAGCTTATCTGTTCATTTTGTATCAGCCCCTTTTTTGAGCAAGGTTATTCAGGCAAATTGGATTTGTAGCCAATTTTCAAAATGTGTAAAGAGAACGCTATAGCCAAAGCCGGCAATACAGCAAGGAAAATCCCCCTACTGAAGAGTTATCTATCAATAGGGAGATTATCTATATTCCTCTTATACTTCTACTTTAGGTATTTACTTTGCTGCTTCCGGCAGTAGCTTGGTAATCATATCGATAGCCTCTTTATTGGTGATCTCAATTTCTGGTGTCTTGTCTTTATCACCTAGCTTATCATAAGGCAGAGCGCCAAAGCTGTGATCCTTAGTAAAGTGGCCTCGAGCATCTGTGGGGTTCTTCCACATCATCTTATCAAGATCCATGGTTTTTCCTTGGTGGCACTGAGCACAGATATCTTGGGCTTTATCTGCTTTAAGCAACATACCGCTGGCATTCGCCTTATGCGATTCGTGACAGGTCAAACAGTTCATCGAAGTACTTTGCCCATGCTTGCTGGCAAAATAGTTTCGTGTTCCATAGTGGGTGTTTGCTGTCCATACCCCTTCGGTGTTCTTACTCGGATTGCTTTCATGACAGGTATTGCATGCGTTTACAGCTGTCTTAGGATCCATGGTTCCTTTCTTAGTGGCGGCACTTACGTGATTTCCACCGGGACCATGACAGGACTCACAGGACACTCCATAATCTTTAGAATTCACTTCAATACCCGGGGCGTGACATTTGCCGCAGCTGAAGCTTTCTGCTGTGTAATCAGGCTTGCCATCCTTATCCACATCAGTACCTTTAGCAGGCTTAACTACATATTTTTCTCCAGACTTCTCTAAGGCAGCTACACGGTAAACTTTCTCGCTAAACCCTTCGGGAGCTTTTGCAATGACATAATGATCCATCATTACCCCATAGACCAGATCTTTATTGGCCAGATCAAGGGTCCCTGACTTATCCGTAGCCTTCGTATCAAAAAGTTTTATTTCCCCTGCTGGCTGGGTTAGAGCATAGTCTGCCAGGGGCTTAAAGGCCTTGGAGTGTTGGGTTTTGGTGAAGTTGCCATGGTATTCCGAGTGACAACCTTTACAACTTTCGCTACCCACGTATTGAGCTTCAGCTGGTGGTGGATTTACAGGCTGGTCAGTGGCCGTCCCTGTGGGTGGCGGGGTTTGATTCTGTGTCTTGCAGCCTACGAGTACCGTGATAACCAGTGCAATCAATGCTAGTCCGAGTATAATTTTCTTGGATTTCAAACTACCTTCCTCCTTTAAACGTATTTCCTTTTCCTAAAATATAGTTTGATTAGCATTGTGATTAGTTTGCACGTTTTACGTAATCTTATAAATAATTATAAAATTATTATGAAAAAAAATAACACCCACACCAACTCAGGGCATGAGTATTGAAATGAAAAATCCCCCTTTTCGCCACAAGTTATATTTGCAATACAACCAGTCGCCTAAAGGGGGAGATTAAAAGCTCCACGGAGCATTGTTCAGTTCGCTTATTCTTTAACTTCTTTTTCATGTAACTGCTCGTTTTAAAAGGCTAAGCTACTTTGGCTTGCGTCGTTAAATACTTGGTATTCAGAGACCAAGAAAGTTACAAATTTATATTTTTCATTCTGCAAAACTGCATATCTTTCAGCTTCTTGCTTGCTGATAAATATTCTGTCGACCGAACTCACAAAGTTAGTATCCATGCTCTTAACAACATAAACCTTCATACCAATCACCCCTCATATCTATTTCTTACCCATATTATATTACACATTTTTGCAATACTATGAATATTTCCTCTAACGGATGAAATTTGAACCTCTCAGGTCCAAAATGAGGGGTGAACGGTTATGAGGTAATTAAAAACTAGCTTCCAAAGCTTTAATTCGTTGATATAATTCCTGGTTCACAGGGGTAGCTATCCCATGCTTTTTTCCTAGTGCCATAACTGTACCCGAGAATAGCTCAACTTCGCTATAACGTTTTGCTTCAATGTCCTGTAGCATGGAAGGCTTCCCTTCCGGACTTAATTTACCTAAGACCTCTAGCCAGTACTTTAAATCTTCTTCCGTCAAAGGGAATCCCTCATGCACGGATATGTTTACAACCTCTCTCATAGCTGCAATCATTGTATCCCTTGCCTGTCCTTTTCTTTGAATCTCACCATAATTACTACCATAGACTGCTACTGTTTGATTGACTCCTACATTAAGCATGAGTTTCCCCCACTGTCTTCTTACCATATCGGTATCAATCTCAAAGGGGAATTCCATCTTCTCAAAGAAGTCAGCAATCCTTTTTACTTTTGGTGAAATTGTGCCTGGCTCACGGTCACCTATACAAAGTAACCCCTTATTATGATAACGTAATCTGTTTCCTTCTTTTACTGCATCCATCCCTTGGGCAACGCAATGGACAATCTTCTCCATACCAAAGGTTCGACCTATGACTTCTTCACTTGTAACTCCATTGAGAGCTGACAAGATCAGTGTGTTTTCCCCGATATGATTCTTGACCGCCTGAATAGCATCTTCTAAACCACTATACTTCACAGCAAAAATAATAAGATCCGAAGGTGGGCATTCTTCTGCAGGTGACAAGTAGTGAAATTCACACCCTTCATCATTGCAATATACCAGCTCCTTCTGGTATTTCTTTATTCTATCTGAATCAGCAAGAATTCTTAAGTTTTCATGGGGCATTCTCTTTACTAGATGATCTCCAAATAATATCCCCAGTGCGCCTAATCCGATTATCGATACAGTCTTGATTTCCATAGTAAGCAGATTTCCTCCTAGTGTTCAAAGTAAGCAGATTCACTCTTTGTCTTCGGAATAACTTTCACCATAGCCAACGATCAACTTGCTACGTGCGAAAGCAGTGCTTTCGTGGTACCCGCTGAGTTCGTTCAAGGCGAACGAAGCTAATATTTAGGGGAACTCCTACTTTACAGAGTTCCCCTAAGATCAATGTTCTAGAGCCTTATCAAATACATTACGGACGATATCCTTTGTAGCAGCTCCCTCATGAACCTTAATTCCATCAACAAAATATGTTGGCACATAATAGTAGGGATACTGCCTTGCAATCTCCGGTTGAAGCTGTTCGTCGACTATAGTAAACTCTACCCTCTCATAATGAGCATTTTCAGCCTTCAGTTCTTCCATCCAACGAAGCGCCTCTTTACAATACGGGCAGGATTCCAAGACAAACATCGTAACAGGTTTCATCTACTTCACAACCCTTCATTTTGAAATGGATTCTGGATTATTAAATACCTCAACCTCATCATTATCTAATGCCAATATCCCCTTCGTCAAGGATCAACGATGATATCGTTGGGCAAGTGAACGAAGATCATCAATCTCCTCTGTACTCATCTCCTTAGGAAGTACGATAGAGATTTGCGCATAAAGATCTCCTGCTTGACCCGGATTCTCTAAACGAGGCATTCCTTTGCCTTTAAGACGTAGCTTAGCTTTTGTTTGAATCTTGGGAGGAATTTTCATAAGCACTTCTCCGTCAAGAGTTTTGATACTCACCTCGCCGCCCAGTGCCGCTTTATAAAAGTCAACAGTAACCTCTGTCGTCAAGTCATCACCTTCGCGCTCAAAGAAAGAATTCTTCTCCACAGTGATCAGAAGGTAAAGGTCGCCATTGGCTCCACCACCATACCCGGCTCCGCCTTGCCCTGCTAGCCGCACTTTCGACCCTGTACGCACTCCTTTGGGTATCTTCGCTTGAATCCGTTTATCGTCAAAGTCAATAAGTCGAGTCGTCCCGTGATAGGCCTCCTCAAGGGTTACACTAACTTCCAATTCCAAATCTCGTCCTACTTGTGCACGAGCTGAGCGGTTGCCCCGTGTTTGACCGAAAGGATCGCCCCCGCCAAAGATCGTCGAGAAAAAATCCGAAAAATCTCCAGCACCTGAGAAACCACCACTAAATCCCCGCTCACCAAATCCTCTGTCTCCAAAGATCTCGGCGAATTCCTCAGGAGTCATTGTCCTAGTCTGGGTTCCCTCACCAGGTCGGGCTTGCCAGCGATTCCAATCAAAATCGCCTCTACCCCCACGTTTCTTCCAGGACTCATAATTTTGTTTTAACTCATCATATTTGCTGCGTTTTTCAGGATCACTGATGGCCTGATAAGCCTCAGTGACTTCTTTGAACTTCTCTTCCGCTTCTTTATTGTCTGGGTTGACATCCGGATGATATTTTTTGGCCAATTTTTGATAGGCTTTTTTAATAACCTTTTCCTCCGCATCACTGGGTACACCGAGAATAGCATAATAATCTTTAAAATCCATAAGTCACCCCTCATCTCCATCAATGAAAAACTTTGTTGGTAAGTTTTCGCTCTTACTACAACTCACGATTATATCGCCATGGTTATATTATAAAATTTTTTTATTAAAAGGTCAATAAAGGTCAGACTTTTCTCTTCCTGATTTCGGTATTTTCTAATCAAGGACTATTAGAATTATGCCGGCGCCAAAAAAGCAACCCGATTTAGCCGACAACTATCGCAAGAAGGCAAAACAAGCACACATTTCTCTGAAAATTAGAGAATGTGCGCTGTTTTCGCCACACTACGTCCCGCAACGCATACTCCTGCAGTGTGGATATTACTTCTCGGGTGGGTGGCTAGTTCAATACAATATAAATTCAAGAAAATTACTTTGTGGCATTTTCATTCATACACTTAAAGTTTATACTTAGTTGAAATACTTTGATTCCAAAGGCAAGGTGATAGTTAACTTGAAGTTTCAGAAAACACACGGCACAAATTCTCTCTTGCTAACCTTAATTCTAGTAATTTCCATTGCGCTAATTGTCCTCTTTTTCTATCTCGATCGCAAGAACGAGCTCTCTTCTCTAATTCAGTCCTGGGGAATCGGCGGTATTTTCTTTGCAATTCTAATTATGGCCGCACTCTGCATGACGCCTATACCTTCGGAAGGGTTCTTCATCCTCTTGTTAAAGATCTTCGGAGTCTTTTGGGGATCCCTATACTCATGGTTAGGATTTATTCTAAGCAATTTTGCTATCTATTATCTTGCTCATTATTACTTGAAAGATTTCTTTCAGAAATTGGTTACCCCCAAACTTTTTGAATCAGTAGACCATTGGATCGAAGATAAAGGTACTTTAGGGTTATTTATTGCTCGCCTTCTTCCGCTTCCCGCCCACACAGTAGGATATATAGCTGGGGTTATGCCTTCAGTTAAACTTTGTCCATATGTCTGGACAGCCGCTATAACCATAATCCCCTATTATCTAGGTACCGCACTTATTTATCATGGTGTGTCGAAGTCCACCTGGATTTGGCTTTTGTTCGGTACCATTGCTTTGCTTGTTATATGGGGAATCAGCTATTTTTTAGGCATACAAAAGAACATTGTAAAGTTGAAATAAAGGAAACGAACGCCCATCCTTTTCGGTACCTATGTAATGTCTCAAACCCCAATCATATTTATGGCATCGGTTGAAATGAAAGGATTTACCATACCATTTTCACTTTAGTGAAAGCAAAGGGGCTGTGTGAAAACACAGCACAACGAAAACGCCTGAAATCGAGAGGTTTCAGGCGTTTTTTCACACATTTTGAAGAAAATATGGTATAAATATGGTGTAATTGAGGTAATGAATCAAACCAAGGTAGGTGCTTATCGAAGAGGCTGTGAAACAGATTGACGCCAAACTAGCAGCAACCCCAGAGCATAAGGATCAAAAAAGGCTACGTAAAGCTAAACGGGTAATGCTCAAGGATTACTTACCCCGAATGAAGAAATATGAAAAGCAAGAAGAACTACTAGCAGAGCGCAATAGCTATTCTAAAACCGATACCGATACCACGTTTATGCGAATGAAAGAGGATGCCATGAGAAACGGGCAATTAAAGCCTGGATATAACGTACAAATGGGAACAGAAAACCAGTTTGTTGTAGGTTACAGTATCCATCAATCAGTGGGAGATACCGGCTGCATGAAAGAGCATCTGGAAGAATTGAAGAAGAATCTTGGAGGAAAACTCCCCTCCAACATCGTAGCCGATGCCGGTTATGGAAGCGAAGACTATCTACCTCTTTCTAGGCTTTAATTCTACCGGCCCGAACACCCGAAATATAGTCCATGCAAAAATCATCTTGACCGGCTAAAGCCTCTGTTGCAGCCAATACGGACATCGTAGTTTGATCCAACGGATCAAGAATAAAGGTGTCAACGCCTTTTATTACGCTCATAACGGCAAAGACACGGCTAATCAACTTCCGTTCCGGAAGACCATGAGATATGTTGGACAAACCGGAAATGATGTGGATATCCGAATATTTTAAACGTAATTGTTCTGTGCTATGCAAAAACTCCAACCCGTATTGATCATTTACGCCAATAGGCTTGACTACAGGATCCAAATAGATATCACTATCAGCAACCCCGGCTTCACGCAGGCCGCTAACGAGTTTATCAGCAACGGCAAGCCTCTTTTCAACGGTGTTGGGCATTCCAGAACTATCCATGCACAAAGCTACTACTTTTGGTTTGTATTTAATTATTAGAGGAAGGACTGCTTCCCATCTCTTTTTCTCAGCAGAAATCGAATTAACCATCCCCTGTTTACGGCAACGTGATAATCCTGCTTCAAGCGCTTGAGGATTAGGGCTGTCAATACAAAGAGGAATGTCCACAACCTCTTGAATAAGATCGACAAGCCAAACCATATCGGCCACTTCGTCTCCACCGTGGGCTGTGATTACATAAATGTAGTTAGCTCCAGCCTCAGCTTGACGCCTGGCAATGTCTTGTAGATAGTTTTGATCTTTTTGTTCGATAGCAAGAGCAATAGCCTTTCGTGTGGAATTGATTAGGTCTCCCACAATAATCAAAGCCATTAACCTCCTTTATCTTTCTCTTTCCACCCTAATTATGTTTTTTCTTAAAACCTCTCACTTTTCTGCAGCAAGAAGGAGCATCCCTGAAATAATAGGGATGCTCCCCTTTTACCAAACTCCAGATCCCTATTACTACATTTTACTTGGCAGATAGGTAATTATCTCGGGGAAGAAACAGAGAAGAACAATGGCCAATATCTGCAGCCCTAAAAAGGGGAAAGTTGCACTATAGACTTCAGAAATATTGATATTCTCTTTAGCAACACCCTTAAGGTAAAAGGCCGCATAGGCAAAGGGCGGTGACAAGTAGGAGGCCTGAATTAGCACTGCAAACATAATGGCAAACCAGATGGGATCAAAGCCAAGAGCGTAAACAATCGGGGTAAAGACGGGGATACCGATGAGCAATACTCCATAGGAGTCAATAAACA
Source organism: Desulfitobacterium sp. (assembly GCA_050251735.1). GTDB lineage: Bacteria > Bacillota > Desulfitobacteriia > Desulfitobacteriales > Desulfitobacteriaceae > Desulfitobacterium. Next base: position 12,702 of record JBFWMF010000018.1, on the reverse strand, counting down.
TTCCCATAATGATGAGAATAATAGCAACTACGGCAAAGACTACCCATCTACTTACATCCAGACTTGTGACGAAGTTGGTGATTACTTGTGCGCCACCTAAGCCGAGGAATACAGCAGTGAACATGGAGGCAGCCAGGATAATCCACATAATCATAGCATTAGTTTTCATTGTTTCAAAACATGCTTCTTGAATCATCTTCCAGTTTAAACGCTTATACGCAAGGGCTATGAACATCGATCCCACACAACCTAAGGCTGCGGCCTCTGTCGGGGTAGCGATCCCTAATAATATTGAGCCCAGCACCAAAATGATCAAGCCTAGGGTAGGTACAATGGTTTTTAGGATTAAGAGAAGCTTATCCCTAGTGGAATATTTAGCAGCGTCTTCTTTGGAAATCGGCGGCCCCATCGTAGGGTTAATTAATGTGCGGATAACGATATAGGCCAAGTATAATCCGGACAAGAGAAGCCCCGCACCCATACCCCCGGCAAAGAGTTTGCCGATGGAGATCTGAGCCTGGGCGCCATAGATGACGAGGATAATACTCGGGGGAATGATCGTCCCCAAACAACCTGCCGCCATAATCGTACCGAAGGATAGTTTGCGGTCGTATTTATAATGCATCATAGTTGGTAGCGCCAGCATGGTCATCATAGTGATGGAAGCTCCGATAATTCCCGTAGCTGCCACTAACAAAGTACAAATTACAACTGTGCCGATGGCCAAGCCCCCGGGCATCCTGCCAAAGATGATATACATAGATTCAAACATATCATCCGCAGCACCGGAGCGCTCGAGGATGCACCCCATGAAGATAAAGAGAATACAGCTTACATAACTAACATTGGAACCGACATTTAAGATAGTGCGATTAAACAAGTTCAAAACACCAGGATTATCCCACATGGTGAAGCCAAAGATAACCGCAAGACCTCCAAGAGTAAAGGTAAGAGGATAACCCAGCAATAATACTACTAAAAATCCGATTGCTACAATAATTAATGCAAGTTCTGGTGTCATATCTCTTCTCCTTTCACCACATAGATGATATCCCTAAGTAGTTTGGCAATACCCTGGAGAGCTAGAAGAAGAAAACTTAGGGCGAATATTGTCTTTGACGGGGCGATAGAGGGCCCCCACATAGTAAAGGTTCTCTCATTAATTTGCCAAGCAAAAATAGCATTTTGGGTAGTTTTCCACAATAGCACTCCCACAAAGGGGGTGAAAATTACGCCAAAAAAAACTATGTCTATAATGGCTTGCCATTTTTTTGACAACCTGCCATAGATAATATCGGTACGTACATGCTTACCTTCTTTTAACACCCATGCTACCCCGATCATCCAGCTCACACCGGTAAGCATAGTAGCCAACTCCCAACTCCAGTCGGTGGGGGATTTTAAAAAGTATCTGCGAATAACTTCGAAAGCCTGAAGAGCGACAATAAGCAAAACGATATAGCTAAAAGATTTAGCTGCAAATTCGCCAATCTTATCTATGCCCTTCAAGATTTTGGCTAGCTTCTCAATCACAACTTTCCCCTCCTCATTCAGTGGATATGAATACGATGTATACGAAGGCTACCCCTGGTAGCCTTCGTATACAATTACACCAGTCTTGAAATTACTATTTTTTCAGTGGATAACCTAGCTGCTGCTCAACAGTTAAGCCCCTTCCCCACCATGCGGACATGTCTTTATAGGGATACCACATTTCTTGGAAGTTATTGATGGAGTCGTATACTTCAGCAGTTAAGCCACCATATTTTGCGGCATCTTCTTGCTCAATCTTAACCATTTCTTCTCTAGCTTTGATAAAGTCATCTTCATTCATCCGAATGAATTCTAACTCTCCAGATTCCTGCAGCTTCTTCATAGTTTGAGCACTTTCATATTGACTCTTTGTCCAGTGTTGTAGCTCACGAGCTTTGAAGGCGTTTTCTACAATCAGTTGCAGATCGGGTGGCAAAGTGTTCCAAGCATCTTTATTAACAACAACGGTGGTTACGAAATGAACATTCCAGAAGTCGGGATAGATTGCATAGTCGGAAATATCCACTAAGCCTAGGCTTTCGTCGTACTTAAGATGACCAAATTCCGCAGACTCCACGGCGCCTTGCGACATGGCTGTAAAGACTTCTTCAAGAGGCATGGAAATACCGGCCACGCCATATTTAGCAATCATCCGTGGGTCAGAGGTTCTCATCTTGGTCCCTTCCATATCGGAAAGACTCTTATAGGGGTTTTTCGACATCATAACTTCACTACCCCAAATCTCCAAGCCAACTAATTGCAGGTTCAGCTTATCAAAAGCCTTTTGACTTAGATCCCAACCACCATGCTCATACATCCAGGTCCATTTATCCATGGCATCCATAGTCATACTTCCTGTACTTAGCGGAAGCAGTGCGTATTCAATTCCTTTGGCATAGATAGGCCAGCTGGAATGCATCTGGAATACTCCATCACCGCAGGCCTGGAAGGCCTCCATACTGCTGGCAAAGGTACCATTGGGGACGACTTCAATCTTCAAGCGACCATTGGACATTTTATAGATATCCTCAGCCGTTTGCTTATGCTGTTCAAAGTCACTTTGACCTGTGGTGTGAATAACCTGCATCTTCCAGGTAAATTGTGGAGTATCCTGCGTTCCGCTTGAGGCTGAACCAGACGCTGGAGCAGTTTGAACTTTGGCACATCCGGTTAGTACGAGTGCCGCAATAACTGTAATCCCCAATACCTTTTTTAAAACCTTTTTCATTCTAATCCTCCTTTAATAAATAAACATTGATTATATTTTTTACGATTGACTGTGATTTCTAATTTGGCGACGCAAACATTTCATTGGTTAGTTTCTCACCTTTGACAACAATAAAGTCCCCATCCCAAGGCCCAAAAATCAGCTTCTGCAGATAATCTAAGGAACCTTTCATTACCTCGTACCGTAGGTTAAAGAATTGTGCAAATTCCTCGATATAACCCACTGCGACCTTATCATCAAATTCTGAGGTTTTAATATACACTGTTCGAACATAGTTTGCTAAGAGAGACCTGATTGTCCATTCAGCCGTCTCCTCGTCGTACTTTTCCACTGTTCTTTTATACTCTTTTAAAGGGTCTTCCCCTACCTCAGTCCAGCCCTTAGTAAAATAGTAAGTTCCTGGATAAAGTTTAAACTGTTCAAAATACTTTGCTCGCTCGCCTAAGCTTAAGCCTATACAGTCGTCGATTCGGGGAATAATCATCGTTTGATGTGGTTGTGCTCGAAGTCCAATAACTGCTCTGCTGCATAGCCCATAACCCAAAATGATTAGATCGTAGTGAGGATTCTTGTCAATAACTCCTTGAATTTCTTCAGTAAGTAAATTAGGAGTTCTATGCAAACCCTGCTCAAGATAAATCGTTTCATAAGGAAGATCCCCGAGTACCTCCAGTTGGTCTTTTAGTACCTTACAAGCAATGACTATCCCATTGGGGCTTGTATGCAAAATAGCCCTCCTCTCTTTTAAGAATCCAGGTACTAATGATAACTTTTATCCCTCTTAAACTAATGCAATTTTCATGCCAATTCGGAATTGTCAGATTATTAAGGCAAACGCAAACTCTTATGATTCTATTTAGAATCACTTGTTTAAGGTGTAAGTCATATTTTCTATACCCAAATCACCTATAAAGAGCATACCAAAGGATGATTCGATTAGTACTCGCTTAGATTCCACTAATAATCATTTTTCGAATTATACTCTATTAGCTTTTATAGCATACTTTTTCATTTTCTTAACTAAGGCAGATTGGCTGATTCCAAGAAGTTTAGCGGCCCGACGAGTGCTATTTGTCATTTGGTAGGCTTCCGTAATCATCTTTTTTTCTTCATATTCCAGATATTCATTCAGTAAAGTAGGCTTCCTGCCACTTTGTCTCAAATTTTGTAAAGAAAGCTGGTCGATATTTTCTTCGCCGATACAATCTGTTCGACTTGTTACAATAAGCCTTTCCATCATATTCTCGAGTTCACGAATATTTCCGGGCCAATCATATTCCAGTAATAGACCGATAACATCCGGATGAATCCACTTTTGCAGACTGTAGTTTTTATTAAAATGATTAAGAAACTCTGTCACCAAAGGTAGGATATCATCTTTGCGTTGTCTTAAGGGGGGTATAAGTATCGGAACCACCTTTAACCGGTAATAAAGATCTTCACGAAACAGCTTTTCTTTGATCATTTCCTCAAGATCGCGGTTTGTAGCCGAGACGATACGAACATCCAGCTTGATCTCCTTTTTGCCTCCTAGGCGAATAATTTCTTTATCTTGAATAGCTCTCAGAATTTTAACCTGTAAATCAAGGGGTAGCTCCCCCACCTCATCTAGAAACAAGGTACCGCCATTGGCCAATTCGAATAGACCGGGTTTTCCCTCTTTTAATGCCCCTGTAAAAGCACCGGAATCATACCCGAAAAATTCTGACTCCATAAGACTAGGGGGAACAGCTCCACAATTAATTTTTATGAAAGGGCCTTTAGACCGTTTACTGGCTCGATGAATGAGCTGAGCAAAAAGCTCTTTCCCAACACCCGATTCCCCCAAAATTAAGACTGTAGAATCGACTTTGGCCACATAGTGCGCCATATCAATTTTCTCTTGCATTTGGGGGTTTCTTGTAATGATCTTTTTAAACGGTTGCTGGGAGCGAAAATGCTCTAATTCCTGCAAATAGGTATCTTTCTCTTCTTCGAATTTCGCTAATTGACTCTTTAGTTTTTCAAGTTCTGAAACATCTCGGACTGCAGTAACTACAAGGCTAATCTCCCCAGATTCATCAAAAATGGGATTGCCAGTAAAAAGAAATTCTTTACTATTACGTATATCGATTACATTTACCCTGGTTTTCCTTTCCAAAACCATTTCCGTAACTGAAATATTCAAATAACCTTCCTGAAGCAGAACCCTAACATGTTTACCTACAAATTCTTTGGCTGTAATTCCTGTCATACGTTGGTACGCTCTGTTAGCCCGAACAATATAGCAATTTGCATCAGCAACAACAATACCATCATCCACCGAATCTATTATGTCATTTAGTTCCTTGTTGAGTTTTTGCGCATCTTGCTCCATTGTCATTGAATCCACTCCTTTTAAGAATCCTCATATTTAAATTTCTAAAAATTAAAAGTATTCAATTATTATTCGACAAACATTTTTTAATGCCTTTAATTGTCGATACAATAATAATATTCTGATTACTCGTGGAAATTTCTTAAAAGGCCTTAGAAGAGCTTACAATACGCCTGGGTGACTTTATTTTATCATTACGAAAGCATAACGATTTTGTTCTTCTTCCGCGGAATGCAATACATAAATTGGTAATCCAAGCTGACTTGCTGTCTCATAAACGTTGATCCCTAAGGAATAACAATATGGTCGCCGATGCCCGGGATTAAGTTCATCTCAATCATGGGCGTGAATTATAACTACTTCTTTGTATTTAGTGAGCATTTCCTTGGCTTCACTATAGTTTGGTATGTTCGGTGGACAACGCCACTGTCCATAATCCGAGCAACCAACACATTTTAGGTAGGTTCTTGGGTCAAAGACGAGATCACTAATTGCGATATCCATTGCACTATTTGCTCCTAATTCGAGTGCCATATCAACATATCTTGGCAATTTCAGACTTCCCCCTTCATTAATCAAACACTAAAGTTAGGAACATGGGCCAAAGGGACGTTTCGCGTGGCTCAAAGCCAAGCGAAGCGCCCCTTTTAAATAACAATTTTCAATACTATTGAATTTTCAGTCACTGCCCTTAATAAGTAGTTTTTTAGTATTTACAATTGGCTTGGAAGGTTTCCCACATAGCGATAAAGTTTTCGATTGGCACATCATCCTGTACATTGTGAACAGTCGAGAATACAAAACCTCCGTCTTTTGCAAATGCATCAATGTTTCTCTTGGTTTCCTCTCTAACTTGCTCTGGTGTTCCGTTAGGCAGGGTGAACTGAGTATTGATACCACCACCCCAGAATACCAAGTCTTTACCATAGGTCCGTTTCAAATGTTCAGGGCTCATATTTGCAGCTGTGATCTGTACAGGATTGAGAATTTCAAATCCTGCTTCGATAATATCGGGTAATGCCGCTTCTACAGAACCGCAAGAGTGCAAGGTTATTTTTATGTCACCCTTGGTCTTAATATAATCATTTAACTTCTTATGATAGGGGAGAATCATCTCTTTGAGGATTTTTGGAGAAACAAAGGTTCCTCTTTGAGTACCAAAATCATCAGCTTCACAAGTAACATCAATCAATCCACCATAGACTTCAAAGATGTTATCATAAAACTCTATTTTCTTTTCCAGCAAGGTATCCATGAAAGGCGTACAACGCTCCGGCTCCGCCACAAGCATAGCCAGCCAATTTTCAAATCCCCAGATCAAAGGACCCATCTGTAAGAAACCGTTACCAAACTGCTCTGATATAGTAGTAGCGTATCCTGCTTTTAGATAATCTTCTAGTTCCTTACGTCCCACCATATCAAATTTTGGTGGTGTGGGCCAAACAAATTTTTTATCGTCCTCCTCATCCTCGGCATCTTCCAGAACGCATCCAGCTAAGTCATAGTACAAGCCGTTTTGCTTAGGCATTCTGTAGTGCGTTCCCCAATCATTAATAAAGTGGTTATATTGCTCATCTTCCCACTTCTTTGCATAAGGACTCTGGACCTGTGGGATCGGTTTTATTCGTGCTGCCCGAACATCACAGCCTAAAAGGTCCAGCACTTTATCCGAAGCATAAACAAGTTGATAAGGAATGTGGCACATTTCAATATGCTCTTCTTTAATCCCGAAGTAATCTAATAGCTTTTTATAAAAATACACAGTAAATTTGCATGAGCATCCGGCACCTAAATCAAGAGGTATCTGATCCGGTTCCTTATGATTTAGAGCAGTTAAAAGTCTTTCGCGACTATCCATCTCCATCCCTCCATAAATTTCATATTTATTCACCACATGGACAAATCAACTTACCTTCAGCTGGATTTAAAACCCCGCTTGAAAGAGCCTTCTTTAATCTCCTGCTTAGCTAGCCAATTTTTTAGCTATAGCTGCGGCTGTTGCTGCATCTGCTGCAAAGGCATCTGCTCCAATAGAATTAGCAAATTCCTGACTAATCGGAGCCCCGCCCACCATGATCTTAACTTGTTCATGCAACCCTGCCTCTTTAACGGCTGCTACTAACCTTTTCATAGCCGGCATGGTTGTGGTTAACAATGAAGATAAACCGATCAGGTTGCAATCAGGATTTTCTTTTATAGCTTCGATTAATTTTTCTGCAGAAACGTCTACTCCGATATCGATTACTGTATACCCTGCACTTTCTACCATCATCGCAACAAGGTTTTTGCCGATATCATGTAAATCTCCTTCAACTGAACCAATTATAAACTTACCGCATGATCCGCCTTCATTTTCACCTAAATGGGGCCTTATAACTTCGACGCCGGCCTTCATAGCACGGGCGGCGACAAGCATTTCCGGAACATAAATTTCATTGCTTTTGAACTTCTCACCAACAACGCCCATGGCATCAATCATGCCTTGATTTAAAATATCAAGGGGACTGTATCCTTGTGCTAGGGCTTGTTCAACAAGCTCTACGACCACTTTTTTCTTGCCCAATTCAATCGCATTGGAAATCTCCTGAATTTTAGACATCTTAATCCCTCCATTTTTTATAGGTCTATTTTACTATAACCGACTTCAATCCTTACCTTTAAGTTTAAGTTTAAGTTTAAGCTTTTGGCAATGGTCCAATAAGACCCTCTCTGAAAGCAGAAATATACTCTAAACAGTCTTCATCCACTTGTAGTAGTGCTTCAGCTGCATACATCATCCCTAAAAGGTCTCTGTTCGTTGGATCCATGATGGCACTATCCATGCCTGCATTCATAGCTAAAACCAAGAATGTCTGGTTAATCAGTTTGCGAGCTGGCAGACCAAAGGAAATATTACTTAGACCGCTCGTGATATGAACGGTTGGATAGCGTTTCTTGATTTCCTTGGCACATTCCACAAATGTTGATAAAGCTGATTCTCTCGTAGCTAAGGTCTCGACCAATGGATCGATATGCAAGCGGGATGGATCAATATTGAACTCTTTGGCCCTTTTCATAATATTTTCAAAAACTTCTAAGCGTCTTTCTACAGAAGTCGGTATCCCTCGGTCATCGCAGAGTAGTGCTACGCATTCCCAATCTGTTTCGGCAATTACAGGGAAAATGATATCAATTTTATCCCCTTCCATCGATACTGAGTTGACTAATCCCGGCCTTTTACAGAAGGGCAAAGCAGCTACACAAGATTGCGGACTTGGGCTATCCAGACAAATAGGTAGCTCCGAAACCTCCTGCACCAAATCAATCAGCCATTTTAATGTCTCAACCTCAGATTCTACTTCAACCGAGGCACATACATCAAGATAGTGCGCACCTGCTTCCATTTGCCTCTTCGCACAATCACGAATATAGTTTTCATTTCTTTCGCGAATGGCTTTTCCCATTGATGGAATGGAGCCGTTAATTTTTTCGCCAATAATTATCACGAATATATCCTCCTCCCCTTATTCTAATGTATAAAACAGCCTCCTCCCCATATCAACAAAAGGAGACTAACTTGGATGGACGGGTAAGAATTATTTATAGATTAATTGTTACTCCTTCCTTCTCTAATTAGAATCACATATAATTAATGCAATATTCATGCCAAAAGAAAATTCAGATTATTCAATACTTTGATAAAGTCCCTGATTAAGATAATAATCACCTGTATACTGTTTCTATTAAACTTAGATTAAGAATCCTTTATTCATTCAGCAGTTTAAGAAGTGATTACTAATGTGTTCGTCGTGATAACAAATGGAATCAGTAGCCGCTTAGGCCAGTTTCCAAAAAATCGAATATACCAAGAAAACCTATAAATTATTCCCCGGACGGTTAATCTGTCAACCTAAGGTGAGCTTATCTTGTACTTTTTGATTTTCGTTGACTAGCTTGAAGTAATTTTGGCACGCTCATCATTATCAAAACCAACTTAACTTTTTAACACTAGAGAGAATCTTTACCTACATGAAGGAAATAAATTAGAAAGGAGAGAATAACTTATCTGAGTAACTACCATGGGGATTGACGGAAGTAATATATAACTGAGGAGGCAGCTATGCGAATTGGAATCGGAATTGATACAGGAGGTACCTACACCGATGCCGTTATTTATGATTTTGATCAAAAAGAGATTTTGCATTCGGCTAAGTCCTTGACAACACGCGAAAACCTATCTAAGGGTATTGGCGAAGCTCTAGACGGCCTCTCAAAAGATCTGCTAAAACAGGCGGAACTTGTTTCCCTTTCGACAACCCTAGCCACCAACGCCTGCGTCGAAGAGAAAGGCGGTCGGGGTAAGCTGATTTTCATTGGAGCCGACCGAGAAGTGGTCGACCGGACAGGGAAGCTTTACGGGCTACCGGATTCCAAGGAGATATTTTTCGTCGAAGGGGAGGTCAACCTTAGCGGAGAAATTGTGAAGGAACCAGATTGGGACAAGTTTGTCAAAGACTGCAAGGAACAGCTCAAAGATGTCGATGCAGTCGCCGTCGTCCAGCAGGCAGGGGTTTGGAACCATGAGTGCGAGACAAAGGCCAAGGAATTGATTGAGAGAAACTATGGGTTAAATATCATCTGCGGTCATGAGCTGTTCTATGATCTAAATTATATCAAACGCGGAGCTAGCGCCTTGTTGAATGCCCGCCTTATCCCTGTCATTACCGAATTCCTTGAATCGATTAAATATGCGCTGGAAATAAGAGGCATCAGTGCCCCCGTCGTCATTGTGAGGGGTGACGGCAGCCTGATGTCCGAGCGCTTCACATCCGTACGCCCGGTGGAAACCCTTTTGTCGGGTCCTGCAGCTAGTGTAAAAGGCGGTGTGGAGCTAACCTTAGAGCAGGACTGCTTGGTTATCGACATGGGCGGTACGACGACAGACCTTGCCATAGTCCAGGACGGTATACCCGTTAAGACAGAGCACGGCGTTGCTGTTGGGAAATGGCGTACTTTTGTCAAAGCAGTCTATATCGATACCTTCGGGCTCGGTGGAGACAGTGCCATTAGATATAACCGATTCGGCACTCCAATCGAACTACTACCCGCCCGCGTAGTACCCTTGTGCATAGCTGCTGCAAGATGGCCCATAGTCACCGATAAGCTTGAACTTTTGGTTAAGTCTGGAATCAGCTCAAGTAATGACGCTGGCGACTTTTTCTATCTGGTTAAGGAGCTTCCTAATCCATCTTACTATACGGAACTGGAGATGGCTCTTTGCCAAGCCCTAAAAGCAGAACCGCTTATTTCCTCCGAGCTCGCAGCAGGGCTCCAAATCAAGCCTTATCAGCTTCCCTTAGAAAGGTTAGAAAAGGAAGGCATCATCATGCGTTGCGGTTTGACTCCAACAGACATTATGCATGTCAAGGATGATTTCGACCGCTTTGATCGCAAGGCTTCATGCCTAGGCGTCGAATATGCGGCCAAGTACTTACGCACTACTGGGGATGAGCTTGCCGACCTAGTCTATGAAAAGGTCAAGTTCACTTTGTATGCCAATATCCTACGGACAAGCTTAGAGCATACATATCCGGACTTTAAGAGTAAAGGAGTTCCCGTTGAATTTGACAGGCTGATCCGTAAAAACTGGGAAGCTGCAAAAACATCGATGAATAAAAATCTAATTAATGTAGATTTTTCCATACCCTACACTCTCGTAGGAATCGGAGCACCTATTCATGTCTTCCTGCCGGATGTTGCCAAGGCTTTACACACTCACTATGTAATCCCCGAAAATGCTAGTGTGGCTAATGCCCTTGGTGCAGTCGTAGGCAATATTTCAGCAACAACCGTGGTGGAAATTCATCAAGAACAAGATCAACCTTATATCGTCTTCGGTAAATCCCGCAACTACTATACTCTGGATATGGATGAAGCCTTGGAGCTAGCCAAGACCGAAGCTAGCGAAGCTGCCCGCATTGAGGCTTTGAGCCGAGGAGCGGTAGGGGACATCATCGTGAACCTTGATATAGAAGGCACCCCATTTCCTTTTAAGTCTTTCGATTCTGTCGTCTCTATAAAAGTAAAAGCAACAGCGAACGGACGGGTTCTCTTATAAGTATGGGAATTGAACGATGACTTAGAGGCTAACTAATCATATAATTAATTGGTAATGATCTGCTATAATTAAATAATAGAATCTTGGCATAAAAAGGAGATATTTTTATGACAAAAGTAACTATTAACCCTGGTATCTGCGGCTTTATTACGAAGGTTGAAGCTTCAAGCAGAGATGGAGAAGAGGTAACACTTAAAATCGGGTCAGGCTGCGAAGCTGTACAAAAGATGATGAAGGAATTGGGAGACACATTTAATGCTTTTGAGTTATGCTTGACAAAGCCTGGCAAAGGGCCATTGTTTGGATTCTCTTCTCAGCATTTTCCGGTTCACGCTGCTTGCCCTGTTATTGCCGGTATAATCAAGTGCGCTGAGGTTGAATGCCAATTAGCCCTCCCTCGAAATTCCGAAATCATTTTTGAGTGAAAGAGTCGCTGGAATTGGCCATATGAGACAAAGCAAAGAAGACCATCTAAAATAGACGGTCTTCTTTGCTTACTTACCTGGCGACACGAAATGCGGATGAGCATTTCGCCACACTGCATCCCGTGACACATACTCCTGCAGTGTGGATATTACTTTCCCTGGTACCCCAAAACATCATGCATTTCGTCTACTTCGTTTTCACTTTAGTGAAAAGCAAAAAGACCATCATAATGACGGTCTCTCTACTGCTTACCTGGCGATGACTTACTTTCCCAGGTAGGCGGCGCGTTCAGTATTTCTTTTCCCACAGCGCGCTCGCCGCGTAACAGTCCACCGGACTGTTACGTCTGCGGTCCAAGTATCATCAGCCCTGGAGGTCTTAACTTCCGTGTTCGAGATACAAAACAGTCCAGTGGACTGTTTTGGCCAAGCCACACGGCCACATAAACCCGCTGCGTGGCGCCGGCCGAACGGGTGGAACCGACCCCAAAGCATCATGCACTACGTCACTTGAGTTTTCACTTTAGTGAAAAGCAAAAAGACCATCATAATGACGGTCTCTCTACTGCTTACCTAGCGACGACTTACTTTCCCAGGTAGGCGGCGCGTTCAGTATTTCTTTTCCCACAGCGCGCTCGCCGCGTAACAGTCCACCGGACTGTTACGTCTGCGGTCCAAGTATCATCAGCCCTGGAGGTCTTAACTTCCGTGTTCGAGATACAAAACAGTCCAGTGGACTGTTTTGGCCAAGCCACACGGCCACATAAACCCGCTGCGTGGCGCCGGCCGAACGGGTGGAACCGACCCCAAAGCATCATGCACTACGTCACTTGAGTTTTCACTTTAGTGAAAAGCAAAGAGACCATCTTAATCGATGGTCTCTCTACTGCTTACCTGGCGACGACTTACTTTCCCAGGACCCTGCGGTCCAAGTACCATCAGCCCTGGAGGTCTTAACTTCCGTGTTCGGGATGGAAACGGGTGGAACCCCTCCGGAATAATCACCAGATCGTTTGAAGTTTTCAGTCTCCCTCGCGGGATCCTGTTCCCTCAAAACTGCACA
>JBFWMF010000017.1:0-77994 GCA_050251735.1 Desulfitobacterium sp. | reverse complement strand
CAAACATGACACTGACCAAGTTCCGTTCATGCACAAAATTGGATCTAACAATAAACCTAAAATAATAGGACAATTTAAAATCGCTGAATCTCTTGCGCATCAAGTGATTCAGCGATTTTTCGTCTTTTATCTTCTAAAGTCAGGGAGATTGAACTGGAAATAAAGCTGCTTCCAAACGAACAGGGCTTTTTCGGCGACAACTTCTCACCGGACGATGCATCATTGGTAAAAATGCGATATCGGCAGTTGATCAATGAAGCCTATCCGAATATAGTTAATGTAGATTCTAATGAGGGCCTGCAGAATCGTAATATCAGGAAAATCAACTTTCTCAAGTACAAAACGACATCTGTGCCGAGTCAACAACTTCGCCATTTACCCATGTGGAAGCGGGTTGAAGTATAAGAAGTACCACGGCAGTAGGATTCTGTGACGATTTCCATAATCGGCAACAAGGGTGTTCAGTTTTTACGATTTGCTTTCGGGATGCGCATTTTATCAATAGTTAGTACCTTTGCCACTGGACACGTTAGGACTTGAATCCGTTGTACAATGACCTATTCCCTCGAACGAATAAAACAAAAATACAGACCAGACATCAATCTGAGCCCATCGTGCCAGATATTAAGAGGAAACATTGCGGACTCTGAACTAGAGAAAGTACAGTTATTCAAGATTTTTTAATAACTGCTACTGATGGTCTCTCGGTCATTAAAGCCTATCACCCCTAAAACAAAGTCGGCGTCACATCAATCCCCACATAACTGACATCCTCTACAGCATGATGCATCACATCATGGCTCTCCATCTCACCGGATAACCATACTCCGCTCAGCTCCTTCGGCATAATAACCGGCATCCGCTCATGGATAAAGGAGATGCCGGGAGCTGCTGGGCGGGTGAGGATGACGAAGAGGGGGACCGGCATATCCTTCTCAAACCTGTAGATTCCTGCCATGGTGAGTGTGCTCGGTAACCCGATAGCATACTTTTGCTTTTTTTTACCGATCGTTTCCCATTCGAAGTAGTGGCTGGCGGGGATCAGACACCGATGCTCGGCAAATGACTTGCGGAACATCGGTTTTTCTGCCGCTGTTTCTAAACGGGCGTTGATGATTTGCCCCTTGCCGTCAAAACGAGTAAAGCCCCATTTCATGAGGGCTGGGGACTCGGGGGTGATGATCGGGACTATATTTGTCGGATAAATTTCGCCTGTTTTCATTTTGGACAATTCGGATGTGTTTTTAAAGCGATCATTGACCTCTTCGATGATCTTTTTTATTTCCGCGTCATCCTGTTCTGTAGCGATAAAGTACCGTCCGCACATCCAAGGTCACTCCTTCCATGAGAGCCGCTAGATTATTGAATATATTATATCATTTCCGTACCTCAGGTACTGAGATGGACAAGCCCAAATTCCCAAGCGCTTGGGAATATGAGCAACAGGAATTGATAATAATTCGAAGAATCATATCAAATATGTAGATGAATTATGGATCGCCATATAACTCGATTCATTCGCTTATGTAGCTTTTAGAGGGAAGCAGTTGGAGGGATAATTATGCCACTAGAAATAATCCGTAATGATATAACCAAGGTTCAGGCCGATGCCATCGTCAATGCCGCAGACCCATCCCTACTTGGCGGTGGTGGCGTCGATGGCGCAATCCATCGAGCCGCAGGACCGGAGCTGCTGGCTGAATGCCGAACCCTTGGTGGTTGCCAAACTGGACAAGCCAAGCTCACCAAAGGTTACAAGCTTCCGGTAAAATATGTGATCCATACCGTGGGTCCCGTTTGGGAGGGCGGTCATAAGGATGAGGAGAAGCTGCTCTCAGATAGCTACAGAAACTCATTAGCTCTCGCCCAGCAGCATAACTTAGAGAGCATTGCCTTTCCCTTGATATCAGCAGGCGCTTTTGGCTATCCCAAGGATAAAGCTATTCAAGTTGCAATTTCCGTTATTGGGGACTTCCTTCTTCACAATGATATGACCGTATACTTAGTGGTCTATGACAAAAGTGCATTTACATTGTCCGAGAAGCTCTTTTCCTCGATCACCCAATACATTGATGATAAATATATCGAAGAGCAGCCCTTTGCCCGCGAGGATCGGTTGCGAGATCGGTATTCTTTCAATGACTATCAGGCCGAAGCACCCATACTTTCACCCATAGGAACAGCTGCGCCAAAGTCCAAGCGCCAACGCAAGCTAGACGATGTCGTAAAAAATATGGACGAATCCTTCTCTGAGATGCTGTTGCGATTGATAGATGAAAAAGGTCTAACAGATTCCGAAACCTATAAGAAGGCTAATATCGATCGCAAGCTGTTTTCTAAAATCCGCAACGACCTCAATTACAAACCGAGCAAACCGACCGCGATTGCTTTTGCCATCGCCTTACGGTTGAATCTTGATGAAACAAAAGATCTGCTGTTAAAAGCAGGCTTCGCTCTTTCCCACAGCAGCAAATTTGATATCATTATTGAATACTTCATCGAAGAGGAAATCTACAATATTTTTGAAATCAATGAAGCTCTCTTTGCTTTTGAGCAGCACCTACTCGGAGTTTAACCCCGCGCAGCAAGCAGTCCCCGGCCTCTAAGCTACCTTGCTCACGATAGTAATTTGTCGCTTGTCAGGCGACCAGAGCCAAGAGATGCAATGTTATCCTTAAATCAATACAAAAATGATTTGGAGGATAATATGATGAAGAAAGATTTAACGGAACTGGTTTTTATCCTAGACAGAAGCGGCTCCATGAGCGGACTGGAAAGCGATACAATCGGGGGCTATAATGCCATGCTCGCCAAGCAGCAAAAGGAACCTGGCGAAGCTATTATCACCACAGTATTATTTGACGACCACTATGAACTGCTTCATGATCGCATTAATCTGCGGGGAATCGCTCCTATCACCGACAAAGAGTACTATGTGCGCGGCAATACGGCCTTGCTCGATGCTGTGGGTAAGACAATTAATAAGATCGGCAATGTCCAAAAACACACAGCTGAAGAGGAGCGTGCAGAGTATGTCATATTTGTGATTACCACAGACGGCTTAGAAAACGCCAGCTGTGAATTCAATTATGCCAAAGTACGCCAGATGATAGAACACCAACAAAGTACGCATGGCTGGGAGTTTATCTTTCTGGGGGCTAATATCGATGCCATCGCCACAGCGGAACGTTTCGGCATCAGTAAAGACAGGGCAACAAATTATCATGCGGACAGTGAAGGCACATCTTTAAATTATGAAGTAATTAGTGAGGCAGTAAGCTGTGTACGTGCTAGCCGCTCGCTGGATAAGAACTGGAAAGAACGGATCGACGAGGATTTCAAGAAACGTGGTGGGAAATAAAGCTTCGACAGCTGAAGGGGTGAATATAAATGATCAAAGCATATCCCATTACCTTAACCCCAACAAAGGTTGGATATGTTGTAACTGTTTCTGATCTTGGCATTAATACCCAAGGTAAAGATATCGCCGAAGCAATATATATGGCCCGTGACGCCATTGGTTTGTGGGGTATTACCGAACAAGATGATGGCAGGGAAGTCCCCGAACCATCGACTTCCGAACCGGAACACGAGTCCGACGAGTTGATCACTTGGGTGGATGTTGATTTTGATGCTTATCGCAGAGCACATGACGCACGCACAATTAGGAAAAACCTCACTATTCCGAGTTGGCTGAATGTCGAAGCTGAAAAAGCAGGAATTAATTCTCCCAGGTTTTACAGGAAGCTCTCAAAGAACGACTAGGACATATTGAATCTTAAAAATCAAGCCCAAATTCCCAAACGTGGGTCTGTTGACAAACAGGGTAAATAATAGCTATTAAGGACAATTAGCAAAGTTAACCGAGAGATATCTCTGCAGCCTCAACATCATCAGTCCAACACGCGGATATGGGACAGCCGGCCTCAGCGGTGCTGTCCCATACCTTACCAGTCTTTTTAGGTTCAGGGCCAACGCCGTAAAGAGGCATTGTTCCTGAACTTTCTCAATGCCTCGCTTGCGAGTAACGGCTATGGCCCGGTTGGGGTAAGTACCCTATTGTCGTCAGCTCTTATCATTTAATAAAGGTTAAGTAAAGGACCGTTAGATAATAATAGGACCCGCAGTAATGAACAACAGTTCATCTACTACGGTTCTTTTTCATGCTCTTAATATTAATGTATTAACGTATTGACAAAAGAATTTAGGAAGATTAAAATTTAGCATGTTAATAGTTAAGTTACTTAACCTTTAATTTGCTTACCAATATTTTCTTGAAGTGAGGTAGAAAAATGCATATTAGCAATGCCGAAAAAATCTATGAGCTTATGGAGAAGTTCCGTAGAAATATGATGAGTAAAAGAATGTCCGGTGAGGTTCCGCGCAGTGAGTTCAAGCTGCTCAAGGTGGTCAAAACGAACAGTACTGAAGGTGAAGGAGTAACGATTTCATCTCTGAGTGACCATTTAGGAATCAGTAAACCAGCGGTATCCCAGATGATTAATCATCTGGAGGATGAGGGTTATATTGAGCGGGGGTCTACGAAGAATGACCGAAGACTTGTCTTTGTTCGTCTGACCGATCGGGGCGAGCAGTATATGGCCCAAAGATACCAGGAATTTTTGCAAGCTATGACGGGGATATTTAACCGCATGGGAGAAAAAGATACAGAGGAATTACTTCGACTGTTAGAAAAACTCTATGATATTGTTACTGATGATTATTAAGACAAAATGCCTAACCATGGGGTGGAGGACCTGACATGATTAAATTATTTAAATATTTAAAGCCCTATTATGGGCTTATTCTTGGTGCCATTGCCTTATTGTTCTTACAAGCCAACTGCGATTTGGCCTTGCCGGATTATATGTCGGATATCGTCAATACCGGGGTAATGACAGGGAATACGAATTATATCTTGAAAACAGGAGCCATCATGCTCCTGATCACTCTTGTAGGAACGGCCGCTTCTGTAACGGTGGGCTTCTTTGCCGCTCGGACGGCTGCAGGTCTAGCGCGGGATGTGCGTTCGGACGTGTTTAAAAAAGTAGAACAGTTTACCCATGCTGAGTTCGATCACTTTTCCACCGCTTCCTTAATTACACGGACGACCAACGATATTACCCAGCTGCAAACGGTTTTGGTCATGATGATCCGTCTGGTGTTTTATGCGCCGATTCTAGGAGTGGGAGGAGTCATCAAGGCCATTTCCAGTAGCCCATCCATGTCCTGGATTATTGGGATTGCCGTGCTCTGTTTAATTGGGATCGTGGTCGTCTTATTTTCCGTGGTCATACCTAAGTTTAAACTGATTCAATCCTTGATCGACCGCTTAAATTTGGTGGCTCGGGAAAACATCGGAGGAATGCTGGTTATTCGGGCTTTCAATACTCAGAAGTTCGAGGGAAAACGCTTTGACAAAGCCAACCGAGACTTACTAGAGACGAACCTTTTTGTTAACCGAGCTATGGCACTCATGATGCCGATCATGATGCTCATTATGAATCTGGTGACTGTGATTATCGTTTGGGTAGGTGCCAAACAGGTCTCATCCTTTCAAATGGGTATCGGAGATATGATGGCTTATATGCAATATGCCATGCAGATTATTATGGCCTTTTTAATGATGTCTATGATGTTTATTATGTTCCCACGGGCAGCTGTGGCAGCGGATAGGGTCGCGGAGGTCTTGGCGGAAGAGGCAAGTATTACGGACCCTGAGGAACCGGTGAGCTTTAAAAAAGATTTTCAACCCACCATTGAATTCCGTCATGTGAACTTTTCTTATCCCGGGGGAGAAGATGATGTCCTGCACGACATTAACTTTGTAGCCAAGGCTGGACAGACTACGGCCGTTATCGGTTCCACGGGTAGCGGTAAGTCCACACTGCTGAACTTGATTATGCGTTTTTATGATGTGACTTCCGGTGAAATCCTTGTGGATGGTCAAGATATTCGCACCGTCACCCGGAGATCCTTGCGGGAAAAAATCGGTTATATTCCCCAAAAGAGTATTCTATTCTCGGGTTCCATCCAATCCAACTTGTCCTATGGAGATAAGAGCGCATCCCAAGCAACCCTGGAAAAGGCTGCTGAGATTGCTCAGGCCACAGAATTTATCGAGGCCAAGGAAGAAGGCTATGATTCGAGCATTGCCCAAGGTGGAACGAATGTTTCCGGAGGACAAAGACAGCGCCTATCCATCGCGAGAGCTTTGGTAAAAAACGCCCCCATCTATCTTTTTGATGATAGTTTTTCCGCTCTTGATCTCAAGACGGATCGAAATCTGCGGGCTGCTTTGAACCGAGAAACCAAGCAGAGCACGATTCTTCTGGTGGCCCAACGGGTCAGCACGATTATGAATGCTGAACAAATTATTGTTTTAGACAATGGCCGCATTGTGAGTAAAGGGACCCATAATGAACTTTTAAAAACATGCGAAGTCTATCAGGAAATCGCTTATTCGCAATTAAGTGAGGAGGAACTGGCGCGATGAGTGGTTCAGAACAGCAAAGAGGGCCCGGACCCGGCCGCCAGAACCAAGGCAGGGGGGTTTTGGGTGGTCCGTCCGGAGGACTTGGTGGCCGACCCGGCGGGGGAGAAAAAGCCAAAGACTTTAAGAAGACACTCCGAACACTAACGGGGTATTTAAAACCTCATAAAAGTACCATTTCTATCGTGATTTTCTTTGCCCTATTATCCACCGTGTTCACGATTATCGGACCTAAACTATTGGGCAAGGTCACCACGAAACTGGCTGAAGGATTATTCGCTCGGTATTCTGGAACGGGGCTCCTGATGGACTTTGATTATATAGGTAAGATTATCGGAGCATTAGTTGTTCTTTATGTGATCTCCGCAGTCTGCTCGTACATTCAAGGGTATATGATGTCTGGGGTGGCCATGGATGTCACATACAGACTTCGGAAAGAGATCTCGGAAAAGATGAATAAAGTCCCCTTGAATTATTATGATACAAGACCTCATGGGGAAGTCCTATCCCGGATTACTAATGATGTGGATCTGATTAACCAAACCCTCAATCAAAGCTTAAATCAAATCGTCACTTCAGTGGCGAGCATCGTCGGTATTTTGATCATGATGTTGTCCATCAGCTGGTTGATGACAGTGGCGGCTTTGCTGGTCATCCCCTTATCCTTGGTGATTGTGGGAGTGGTTATTAAACGCTCCCAGCGGTTCTTTAGAGAGCAGCAACAGTACTTGGGAGAGATCAACGGCCATATTGAAGAGATGTATGGGGGTCATAATATTGTGCAGGCCTTCAACGGCGAAGCTGAATCCGTGGCCATTTTTGAGAAAGTCAATGACAAATTGTACAGTTCAGCTTGGAAATCCCAATTTGTCACGAGCATCATGACGCCGGTGATGGGTTTCGTTGGTAACCTAGGCTACGTGGTGGTCAGTATTCTCGGAGGGTATCTGGCCGTTAAAAAAGTCGTGGACATTGGAGATATTCAAGCCTTCATTCAATATATGCGTTCCTTTACCCAACCCATCGCCCAGCTGTCCTCCATATCCAATACCCTGCAGTCCACAGCGGCCGCGGCTGAACGTGTTTTTGAATTCTTAGCGGAAACAGAAGAAACTCCGGAAACATCTCATCCGGTCAAATTAGATCAGTTCATCGGCAATGTCCGTTTTGAGCATGTGAATTTTGGTTACAGCAAGGATAAGCAAATCATTCATAACTTTTCCGCGGAAATTAAAGCCGGACAGAGAGTGGCCATTGTGGGCCCGACCGGGGCAGGCAAGACCACAATCATGAAACTCTTAATGCGGTTCTATGAAATCGATAGTGGAAAAATATTGATCGATGATCATGACATCTATGACTTTACCCGCAAGGACCTACGCTCCTTATTTGGCATGGTGCTCCAGGATACTTGGCTCTATAATGCTTCGATTAAGGACAATATTTGCTACGGTACCTTTGAGGCAACCGATGAAGAGGTCATGGAAGCAGCCAAGGCGGCCCATTGCGATGAGTTTATCCATGCGTTGCCAGGGGGGTATAATATGGTTCTGAATGAAGAATCCAGCAATATCTCCCAGGGACAAAAACAATTATTTACTATTGCCCGGGCAATACTCGCCGACCCGAAAATTTTAATTCTAGACGAAGCTACCAGTTCCGTGGACACCCGGACAGAAATATTGATTCAAAAAGCTATGGAAAACTTAATGCGTGACCGAACAAGTTTTGTGATTGCCCACAGACTCTCCACGATTCGTGATGCGGACATGATTTTAGTGTTAAACGATGGTGATATCGTGGAACAAGGAAATCACGCGGAACTGTTAGCGAAGAACGGATTCTATGCCGATCTTTATCAGAGCCAGTTCGAAGAGGCCGAAGCGGTATAAGCATATCAATGTTACTGAAACGAATATTTCCAAGGTGAAAGAGGGAAGTAGGGCTGTGGGGCCTTTGTGGACCGTTGTAACGAACTATTATTCGTTTGGCAAGGGTCCTTTTCTTCGGGTCAGGGAAGAAAGTCATGAGGTGTCCCTGACAAGACAAGCTTTATTCCTAGAGGCCCTGTGCAATCTTGCCGTCGGGGATTCCCAGGCCGTACTGGAACTGCTGGAAGGGAAAACCGAGCCGGCGTTCCAAATACCCTTTCTTTTAGTTCTCGATTCTGCTAGACTAAACTGGGAATTAACACAAGTTCTCGGTGTTACATAATTAGGGAGGGAATAATGCTTGAGTGTTGCATCGAACTTGGGTACCACCGTGGGACCGTCCGCGATGGGTTCAATCCTTGACCTGACTCAAGGTAATTTCACGATAGCCTTTGTGTTTTTGGCAGTGATATCTCTAATCATTATCGCCTTTTCCTTAGGGTTGAAATCGGGGGGTTCGCGTAGCGAAAGTAGGTAAACAACAATCGCTTTATTTGAGACTAAGAATGTTTAGGGAGGTTGTATATCATGGATTTTTGTTGGATAACCCTGCATGTTCGTAATTTAGAGGAATCGGTTAAGTTTTATCATGAGCTGCTCGGCCTAAAAGTCGTCCAACGCTTCAAAGCCGGGGAAGATACGGAGATTGCTTTTCTTGGTGAAATGGATAAGCCTAAAATTGAATTGCTCCAGAATAAAAAGGATGAAGTCGTGGCTCAAGCTGCGGGACTTTCCATCGGCTTTCAAGTGGACTCCCTAGATAAAGCTCTGGAATATCTTAAGGAAAAGAATATCCCGATTAAAAGTGGCCCGATTTCCCCTTCGCCAAAGACCCGGTTTTTCTTTATTGAAGATCCCAATGGTATCGTGGTTCAAATCGTTGAACAAAAGTAAGTGCCATTGACTGGATCTAGTATTGTATTTAGTGATTGGAACTGTAAAGGAGAATTAGATAGATGGGTAAAACTACCCTCTCAAGGAAACGAACGACTCCTAAAGAGGGTTTTTCGGCGCTTTGGAAAACAGAGGAATATTGGGCGGTATGGCTAGGTGTAGCAGTTATCCTATTGGCGATCATTCTTTTTTGCCAGAAAAATACGCTTTTAACCTGGCTCGTTCTAAAGGTGCCACACTATAACGATTTCAAAATAGCGATTCAATATATCACGGATCATATTAGCGCATTGCTAGTGCTATACTTATTTTTCCTTTGTTTGTTTGGGCTACCGATAAAGGCTCTTAAGCAAAAAATGTGGCCTTTTGCCTTAGGATTTACGGTTCTTTTTATCCTAAGTGTGGGAATTACAGTCTTAGGTTCCTGGGAAGTTATGAGGAAATATAATATTGAAACGCCTGTGTTAGCCTTGCTTGTTGGGCTTATTCTAGGTAATATCGTAAGGATCCCTAGTTGGATGAGCAATGCTCTTAAGACTGACTTCTATGTCAAAGTTGGCATTGTTTTGCTGGGGGCTTCACTGCCAATCACCCTCATTCTCCAAGCAGGTTTTACGGCTTTTGCTCAGGCCACAATTATTGCCATAGCGACCTTTATGACCATTTATTGGACAGCGACACGGTTTTTTGGGTTAGATAATCGTTTTGCAGCAACACTAGCGGCAGGAGGCTCTATATGTGGGGTCTCGGCTGCCATCGCGATTGGTGGAGCGGTTAAAGCTGAAAAAAAGCAAGTATCGATAGCGATTTCGCTGGTGGTCATGTGGTCCATTGTCATGATCTTTGTGCTACCGTTCGCAATTAGCTTGTTGGAGATTGCACCAGGTCCGGCCGGAGCTTGGATTGGTACTGCTGCATTAGCAGATGCCCCTGGCATGGCTGCGGCCGCGGCTATCAATGAGCAAGCCATAAAGACCTTCACATTGATGAAAGTCGTTGGTCGTGATATGTTTATTGGAGTCTGGTGCTTTATCATGGCGTTATTTTCGGTAACGACTTGGGAGAAACGATATGTTGGTTCAAAACCTGATGCCGCTGAAATTTGGATTCGTTTCCCTAAGTTTGTCCTTGGCTTCATGATTGCATCTATAATAGTAACAGTTTTGACAGCCTTTGCAGATTCCTCGATGATTAAAGATATATCGGCTTATATTATTAGCCCTATTGTAGAATTAAGAAATTGGACGTTTATCTTTACATTTCTTTCGATTGGATTAACTAGCCGTTTTCGTGAACTAACATCCATAGGCTGGAAACCGTTTGCAGCATTTACTACGGGGATTCTAATCAATGTACCACTAGGATATCTTTTATCCGTTATCGTTATGGGTAGCTATTGGATGACGGTAAGATAAAGGGAACCTGTTAGTCATCGGGAAAAAATAAGGAAAGGGGAATGCAGTATGCATCCAGATAATGAGACATGCGTTCAAAGAGCTCGATTTTTATTTTATTTTTTTGAGAAAAAGGATTGGCAACCGGGTGAAAGGCCGCCCCTTAATGATATTGTTAAAGTGAAAAAAGTTCCGCCTCAAGCGGTTCGCAACTTTAATCAATTTTTGAATTGGCGACTAGAGCGTATCGCCCAAATGATGGAATTACTTAATAATGCTCATGATGACTGGGCAATTACCGGCTGGAAGGACCATATCTTAATGGAGACCGAATCCTTTGAGTTTAATAAGGCTTGCAAGATTTTAGAGGAGAATGGCTTTGGAGATGACGAGTTTGTCTTAGATGTGGAATATACCCGTCTTTGGGGCGTTCTCTAAGCTTATATCCTAGAACAATGATACAGAAATCTCTCAGGGAACACTATTCACCTGAGGGATTTTTTTATTATTTGACATTTTGTCATGACATTTTGTCGATTTTGACATTTTGTCAAAAGAATGCATAACAATAGCTGAAACTCAAGGGAGCATTTAATGCATAAGAAAACCCTATTAACTGTATTTGAAATTAGTTTCTTTCATTTTAAGAAGTTTGGCATGAGAATTGCATTTAATATGGGAAGAAGTACTTTGCTAAAGCATTATAGGTACTAGATTTCATATTCACATAGGAGGTGGTATGCCTAATCAAAAATAGTGGTCGTTCTGTAGCATTATATTTATTCAAAAGTCTTAATAGGTATTGGAGGTTTAATAGTTATGGCTGTACAACAGGAAAAAAAGGCCACATCGCCTTCTGGAGGATTATCAGCTCTCTGGAAAAAAGAAGATTATTGGGCGGTTTGGCTCGGACTTGGCATAGTACTTATCTCAATCCTTTTATGGGCAACTGGAAGTTCGTTCATGAAAGGAATTGCCATTAAA
Organism: Desulfitobacterium sp.; assembly: GCA_050251735.1. Taxonomy (GTDB): domain Bacteria; phylum Bacillota; class Desulfitobacteriia; order Desulfitobacteriales; family Desulfitobacteriaceae; genus Desulfitobacterium. The sequence goes on along the minus strand of JBFWMF010000017.1, from coordinate 66,298 downwards.
GTGCCTACTTGGAGTGAATTCGGTACTGCAGCAGAGTATTTGGGCAATAATATCCCTGGAATTATTGGTTTATTCTTAGGTTTTTTACTCCTTTTTTCAATTGCGATAAAGATCTTAGGTCATGATGTTTCTAAGTTTGTCGTTGGCTTCGCAGTTCTCTTCATCTTTAGTCTTTTTGTAACAGTCATGGGTTCTTGGACTGTTGCTAAAGATTTCAACTTGGAAGCTCCGTTGCTCGCACTTGCTTTTGGGCTTATCATTGGAAATTTTGTAAAGATCCCTGCCTGGCTTGATGCGGCGCTAAAAACAGAGTTTTTTGTAAAAACTGGTATCGTTCTCATGGGTGCAACCCTTCCCTTTACCCTAATTATGAAGGCTGGTCCTGTAGCATTTTTACAAGCTACTATAATTTCCGTAGTCACTTTCACAACAATTTATTTCGCTGGAACAAGATTATTCGGACTTGACCGCCGTTTTGCTTCTACTCTAGCAGCAGGTGGTTCCATCTGTGGTGTATCTGCCTCAATCGCTATCGGTGGTGCAGTTAAAGCAGATAAAAACTATGTGTCTGTAGCAATCTCACTGGTTGTGGTATGGGCTGTCGTTATGATCTTTAGCTTACCCATCCTTATTAAAATGTTCGGTATCGATGCTGGCCCTGCCGGGGCATGGATTGGAACTTCGGAGTTCGCTGATGCAGCCGGAATGGCAGCTGCAGCAGCTATCGGTGAGCAATCGATTAAGACCTTCACCTTAGTAAAAGTTGTTGGCCGTGATATGTTCGTTGGAATTTGGGCCTTTCTCATGGCTATTATCTCTGTTACCCAATGGGAAAAGAGAGTCGATGGAAGTAAGCCAAACGCTGGTGAAATCTGGGGACGTTTCCCTAAATTCGTTCTCGGTTTCTTCGTTGCCTCTATTATTGTTACAATCTTAGTTGCCTCCAATGGTGACGCTGCTCAAGCAGGCATTGAAGCAGCCGTAATTAAGCCTTTAAAAGAGCTAAGAAACTGGGCCTTTATCTTCACCTTCTTGTCCATTGGCTTTACGACACGTTTCAGAGATTTAACCTCAGTGGGTTGGAAGCCTTTTGCAGCATTTACCACAGGTGTATTAGTCAATGTTCCCCTTGGCTTCCTCTTATCCGTACTCGTTATGGGAAATTATTGGGCTAACGTTTAATTTAATGAAAAACTAGCTAGAAAAGGGATGGAGGCTCAAAAAGTCTTCATCCCTTTTTGCTTCTATGATAAACTACAATAGATAAGTGGGGACAACTACGATCAGGCCATTGATTGAACGCGACTTCCTTCAGAGTGGGAATTCGCCTCGTTGAAGGTTAGTCTGTGATAACGGATAGGGTAAGTGGAAAGTAGGTAAGCGCGTGAAAACCAGCACTAGTCCTTGGTGGATGCGAATAAAGGCTCATGTTCTTCTCTTTGGTGTCAGCATGTCGATACTCCCTGTATTTTTTCTAGGGTATCTGAGCTTTACCTCTGTGAAGCAACATTTAGAAGAGAATATTTATGAACAAAATCATCAGCAGATTATCATGCTAGCAAAAGAATTAGAAGCTTTTTATACAAATCTAGAGATTACCTTAGCCCAAACAACAGAGGCCAATGCCAGGACCTTATTAGGCCAAGACCAAAGCATGCGTCGAATTGTGTTGGGTACCCTCATGCGAACTGAGCCTTTTATCGATGAAATAAAGGTCGCAAATCTAGATTTTATGACCATTGACCATGTAGCACGAAGTGAGGATGTACCAAGGAATTTTGCTCCGGGGAAAATCGAGAATTCACTCAGAAACGATGATTCTATCGGTTCAAGCTCTATGTTTTTTTCCCAAGATGGGCGGCCGGTCATGTATTTAACTATAGAGCTAAAAGATCCCCTAACTCATATGCCCTTAGGGTATCTGCAAGCTAAAATTGACCTAAAGGTAATCAATAGTAGGTTTGTAAGTACGCAGCTTGATCCTTTAGAGTATATTTATCTTATGGACGAATCGGGGAATCTAATCAGTCATACTGATTTTAGCCTTGTTTTGCAGCAGACCAAGATAAATAATGCCTCTGTGCAAAGCTTTTTCGAGGGAGAAAACTATTCTTTCGGAAGTAGATATAAAAATATGCAGGGCGTTTCTGTCATTGGGTCTTTTGTAACCTTAGAGAACCCTAAATGGGCTATATTTATTGAACAGCCTACCAGCGAAGCCTTTAAGCCTATTCATAGCTTTGCTCTAAAACTTATCGTGATAGCACTTTTAATTATGATTATTGTTCTTATATTAAGTATTGGATTTGGGCTAAAGCTTGTGGATCCGATCGAAAACGCGGAAAGACGAGTTAGAGAAATCATCTCAACGGGTAATTTAGATAATCATTTGCCTATTGAAAATCGAAATGAGATAGGACGTTTAGTCCAATCTTTCAATCAACTATTGAATTTCTTAGAGCAGAAAAATCTAGATCTGAAAGAGGAAAAGGAGCTCTTGACTACCGTTGTCGACGGAATTGGAGCGGGGATGATCCTTTTAAACTCCGAAAGAAAGATTATCTGGTGGAATCCAAAGTTTGTCGAATGGTTTGGCGATCAAATGATCGATTTACCTTACGACAATGTTGTTCGTAATGTTACCCTATCCTTTAATGGTGTTAGTCGCCACCTTCGCCAGATGGAGTATAAGCTATCACCTGATAACCCAGAAAATGCAGCCTATCTTCTCCTCATCGAGGACGTCACTCAAGAGGTAGAATTAGAGGCTAGAATGCTCAAGACGGATAAAATGGCGGCCATCGGTCTTCTAGCTTCGGGTGTTGCTCACGAAATCAATAACCCCTTAGCTATCGTAGCCGCTCATAGTGAAGATCTGCTTGATCGTCTTGAAGAAAAAGATCCTGAGCTTACGGATGAGGAAATTACCCAAGGTTATCATATAGTTTTAGAACAAATTGCCCACTGCAAAAAAATCACAGCAAATTTATTAGGCTTTGCCCGTAAAAATCCAACAGAAGAATTGGTTGATCTGAAAGCAGCCACTTTAAAAACCTTAGAGCTATTAGGATATAGGGCAAAACAGAACGGTGTCTTGCTTAAAAATGAGCTTGAAGAAGATTTATTAGTATGGGGAAATGAAAATGAGTGGCAGCAAGTCGTTCTTAATGTTGTAACCAATTCCTTAGATGTATCAGATAAAGAAAGTATCATAGAAGTCAGGGGCTATAGGGATATAGAAAAAAACAGCCTCAATACTATGGATAATTACGAAAGTAGTACAGATGGAGAAAAAGAAGTCATCAGGATAGAGGTAAAAGACTATGGCCCTGGCATTTCGGCAAGAGATCAAAAAAGTATTTTTGATCCCTTCTTTACCACAAAATCCGTCGGTAAAGGAACAGGACTGGGATTGTTTGTGTGTTATGAAATTATTCGTAAAATGCATGGTACAATAGAAGTTGAAAGTATTGAAGGTGAAGGAACCCTTGTTAGAATGACGATACCCCTTCATAAAGAGGTGAGCTTAAATGAAACGCATCCAGAAGGTTCTGATCTTAGATGATCAGGACGCTTTACGTGAGATAATCGCCAAAAGATTAAAGCGTAAAGGTTATGAAGTAATACAAGCAGGGACAGCTGCCGAAGGACTAGCACTAATAGAGGATACCTTGTTTGATACGATTCTGTTAGACATCAAGCTACCGGATGGAGATGGACTGAAACTTTTGCCCCGGATTAAAGCGCTCCAACCAGACCTTCAGGTTGTAATGCTTACAGGGCATGGGACCATCGAGTCAGCGATAGATGCCATGAAACTTGGCGCCTATGATTACCTAACGAAACCGTGCAATTTATCAGAGCTTGAGTTGACACTCCAAAAGGCAATGGAAAAAAGGGAATTGCTCCTTGAAAATTCGGGCCTTAGGCAAGTAGTGCGTCGCCAAGCCTCCCGATTTACCCTTATTGCGAAAAGCCCGAGAATGCTAGAACTCCTCGAACTTACGCGAAAGGTGGCCCAGACGGATGCCTCAATCCTTATTCAAGGTGAGAGCGGTGTAGGCAAGGACCTAGTGGCCCAAGCGATTCATGCTTGGAGTGCACGCTCAAATAGCCCCTACATCCCCCTCAATGCAGGTGCTATTCCAGAGGCCTTGATGGAAAGTGAGCTTTTTGGGCATGAAAAGGGGGCCTTTACAGGAGCAGGAGCTCAGAAAATTGGCCTTGTTGAAATGGCAGACCAGGGAACCCTTTTTCTCGATGAAATTGGGGAAATGCCTTTAAGTTTACAGGTAAAGCTTTTGCGATTTTTGGAATCAGGTGAGTTTCGTCGTGTAGGTGATACTAGGCTAAGACGTGTTAACATTAGAATCATTGCCGCGACTAATAGCAACCTTCAAGAGGAGATAAAGGAGGAGCGTTTCCGCCAAGACTTTTATTATCGCTTAAATGGTGTCACCCTTGGTGTTCCACCTTTGCGTGAACGGCGTGAAGATATTCTTCCCCTTGCGGAATATTTTCTTGAAAAAGCCAATAAAGAAGAGTTATCCACTAAATCCTCAGTACTAGCTCCTGAAACAAAGCAAAGCTTGTTAAATTATGACTTCCCGGGAAATGTTCGAGAGCTTTCCCACCTTATAAAAAGAGGACAAATACTTGCTACGAATGGGGTCATTGCTCCCTCAGATATTTGGCCTGAGAAAGTCGAGGTAAACCTTAAGAACTCTATAGCCCTTGATCCTGTCGAGGGAATTAACTCTATTGCCCAAAGTGACAATCTCCTCAAGCTAGAAGAGGTAGAGAAACATTATATCTTGGCAACGCTGGAAAAGCTCAACGGCAATAAAGCACTGGCTGCAGATCTTTTGGGAATTAGTCTGAGAAATCTATACCGTAAGCTGCAGAGCTATGAGAGCTCTACTGGCTAATGCAGTTTAAATAGAAGATCTATAAGCATTTATCGTTTATGACATCTTGGACACCTAAAAAGATGTTGTTCTTTCTCGTCACAAAGCTTATAGTCACCACCTTCGATGAGTATTCTGTTCCCTTGGACTAAAGATGTTGCTAGTTTTTTGCGAGCATCGTAATAAATCCTTTGTACCGTTGTACGAGCAACATTCATACGCTCTGCACACTCTTCCTGGGTCATTCCTTCTAAATCAATAAGACGAATGGTCTCATATTCATCCACAGTCATGGCGATCATTGTGCTTTCGCTATCGCTCATGTTAAGAGGTCCGAATAAGTTGTTTGCTGGCAAACAGCATACTTTCTTACACTTTCTGGGCCGTGGCATTTTTTCACCCCCGAATGGCTGAGTTATTGACATATGCTATTTATGAGTATATTATTGTAGGTAAAGGGCATATGTCAATTATATTATAAGGCATAAGGCTACTTTATAAAAGTGCTTTGGAGGAATGTTTAATGCTGAAAATTGCCTTACCATCGCGTCAGAATCGTATTGACGATCATTTTGGGCATTGTGAATACTTCACTATATTCACTGTCGATGACACTAGTAAAGAAATCCTTGATCAAGAAACGGTCGCTTCCCCTGCAGGCTGTGGCTGCAAATCAAATATCGCGCAAACCCTCTCTGAGAAGGGAGTAAAAGTCATGCTCGCTGGCAATATGGGCGAGGGAGCGGTAGGGGTTCTAAAAAACTCTGGGATAGAAGTTTTACGTGGCTGTTCAGGTGATGTTAAGACGGTCGCTCTCCAATGGCTAGAAGGTTCGCTAAAGGATTCCGGGGACTCTTGCCACGCGCATGAACATAGTTGCCATAGCTAAAGAAGATTCCAAGAGAATTTGGCGACAAAAACGGAAACAACGATAACTTGCTTCTAAGGAAGCTAAGACATCGTTGTTTTTATTTGCTATGGATTAAAGAAGCAAGATTTAAAATATCTTTTATCTCAAATAAGAATTTATCTTTAAATCATAAACGAAGGTTTTCGCTCCGTTGCCGGTGAGAGTTGTGTTGAAACATTTTCTTGTGGATAGATACCACGAATCGTTGTTAGAAAAACGCAACAACAGCATGTTAATATGTGAATATTAGGGCTAGTATATTTGCGTTAGGAGTTGTGAGAAAATGGACAAAATTAAATTCGACTTTGTACCCCACATCATTACTCGGCAAAAGGAGAGGGAACGGGCCTTCTTAGACGAATTCGAGTCCGGTCATTACACCCTGAATAATCCACTGGTCAAAGTTAACCCATACGAAATTTGTCCTTTGACAGCCATGGTTATGTTTAAAACTCCGGTAGCTACTGAAGTTACGATCCTAGTAAAAGGTAAGGAACACCCCGGAGATATCCGGCATACGTTCCCGGCTAATACCACGCATGTTCTTCCGATTTATGGCTTATATGCTGGCTATGACAACACCGTTGAAATTATCCTGACTAACGGTAAGAGAAATTCTATCACCATTACAACTGAGCCACTGCCTCAGGATGTAGTGCCTGCAACTTCGATTAAGACGACACCTGAGTATTTTGGGGACAACCTGATGTTCCTTACATCTGCGACCTCTCGAACGATGGCAGTGGGCATCGACTATGCCGGTGACGTTCGTTGGCACACCACGGTCGCTTTATCCTTCGATATGAAACGGATGCCCAACGGTCATATTTTGGTCGGTACTGAACGCTTAGTAAAAATGCCTTACTTCACTTCAGGGCTCTATGAAATGGCCTTCAGTGGTAAGGTTTTTAAAGAGTACCGCATCCCCAGTGGCTACCACCATGACCAATTTGTGATGGAAGATGGAAATATTTTGGTGCTCACCTTTGATGGTCATTCCCATACAGTAGAGGACATGTGTGCACTGATCGACCCTAATACAGGGGAGATCTTAAAAACCTGGGACTATAAAACCGTTCTTCCTCAGGATGTGGCAGGTTCCGGCAGTCAGGACGCTCACGACTGGTTCCATAATAATGCGGTTTGGTATGACAAAAAGACCCATAGCCTGACCTTCTCCGGACGTCACCAGGATGCGGTGATTAATATCGATTTCGAAAGTGGTAAGCTGAACTGGATTATCGGTGACCCTGAAGGCTGGCCCCAGGAAATGGTGGACCGATACTTCTTTACTCCAGTTGGAGAAGGTCTTGAATGGCAGTACGAGCAACATGCCTGCGTCATTCTTCCTGATGGAGATGTCATGCTCCTCGATAATGGGCATTTCCGCTCTAAAAATAAGGACAAATACCTTCCTAATAAAGACAACTATACACGCGGAGTTCGCTACCGGATTGATACTGAGAAGATGACCATTGAACAAGTGTGGCAATATGGTAAAGAGCGGGGCGCTGAGTTCTTCTCCCCCTATATTTGCAACGTGGAATACTACGATGAAGGACATTACATGGTTCATTCCGGAGGTATCGGTTATGAAAATGGTGAGACCTGTGAAGGAATGGCCGTTATTAAATCCACATTACCAGAATTCAAGGACAATAAATTTGAGTTTAACTCTATAACCTGTGAATTAGTAGATGATGAGTTAGTTTATGAAATGCAGATTGTAGGCAACTATTATCGTGCAGAAAAGCTTCCCCTTTACTATGCTAATGAAACCGCTGAGCTCGGTGCAGGACAAATCTTGGGCACCTTGCTTGATACAGAAACAACGAAGATGAAAATTAAGGCAACAGAAACCGGCAAGCTCATACCCGAAGATTATCTCGCCAACATCGTTGAAGAAGAGGATCGTTTTAACTTTAATGCGATATTTGAAACGGGTGAAATGGCCCAACTGCTCCTAGTTAACGAGACAGGCGAAACCTTACGCTATCCTATTAACACCGTACCCCAAGTGTTCCAAGCTATGTGTGTTGGAACCTTCCAAAAGGAAGATCCGCGTAACGTCGATACCTTCATCAATAAAACCGGCTTGTCTGGTAAATACCAAGTCAAATTGGTTGCCCGTGATCAAGTATTTGAGACGGGTGTGACAATTACCGCTTAAACATTAAACCGCGTAAAGAAAGTTGGGGCGTTCAATAACAAGGCAACCAAAGCCCTCGCGAGTAGATTTGTCATTAATCTCCTCGCGAGGGCTTTTCTTTGTACGTATCAGGCGGACCACAACGCAGATTGTTGCTCCTACGGGAAGCACGCAGGGCAGAATAACCCTATTTGGTTTGTTGCACCAGCCTTAATATGACTGGTCTAAGGAGTAGTATTAATGGAAGTATTGCACGAACGGTGTTGCGGTTAGGAATTAACATGTGTGAATTAAAGTCGTACTTCATTAACACGGATTCCTTCATGGGCATATGCGGTACCTGCTGCTATTGTCAGGTTGATAACGCCGCCTTCTCCTGGTTTTCTCATCTGCATGATAGCTAAATTTATCATAAGATTATTGTGATATTTGGTAGGATAATGAGGAAAGATGTCGAATTGCTAAATATAGCACATAAAAGTGATCGGGTTTGTAGGGTGGGATGAATGTGATTTGCAATGGAAGTTAAACCGATTATAAAAAATGGGACATAACTGTGAAATCAATGAGGTACAACTTATAAGAAAAGCGGGGTATTGACTGGGATGAAACTTTCAACAAAACTAATTTGGAGTTATTCGGCTCTTATATTAATAATGTCAATTATAGTCGGTGTTGTCTATTATCAAGTGAATAGCTTAGGGGAAATGGCTGAAGATGTTTCTGGATACCATACTGAGATGCTAAATACGGCCCAAGATATCGCCTTACAATTTGCACTGCAAACATCGGCTCAACGCGGGTATTTTAGCTCGGGTAACGAAAAATTTCATGACGATTTAAATCAATCGATCGAAAAGGCAAATGAAGACTTAAAAAAGCTTCAAGATATTGTATTACCGGGAGATAAAGAACAGCTTGACGTCGTTGCCGCAGCAATGGCTGAATTTGCTCCCCATCAAGCCAAATTGATTGAATTATACCAAACAAAAGGTGGAGCTGAAGCTAACCAATATGGATCAGAGGTTGCCTCAAAAGTTAATGCCTCTACAACAAAAGCGCTCCAAGATTTCATCACTTATCAAGCTGATGCGTTGAAGAGTACAGAAATGGAAATGTTGGCTCTTGTTAGTCAACTTATTACAATGATACTTATTATCTTAGGTATTGCGGTTGTAGTGGCCTTACTTCTTACATACTACATTCTTCGTTCTGTTAAAGGTTCTATTGCAAAGGGGCAAGCAGTTGCAGAAGCTCTGGCGAACGGTGATTTTACAGTTGAGGTCCAGGGCGGTAACGATGAAATTGGGCAACTCGTAAAAAAATTAGGAATTGCTTCAGATAATCTGAGGGAATTGATTAAGAAATCAATGGTCGTAACCGAAGAAGTTAATCATGGAACCAACGATTGTACTGAAGCGGTTTCAAATGTCGCAAGTAGTTCAGAGGAAATGGCAGCTTCAACGGAACAAGTATCGGCAGGTTTCCAAGAAATTGCAGCGGCTGCAGAAGAAATCTCTGCTTCAAGCGAAGAACTTCAACGCAGCATTTCCGAGCTTAAAGTGAAGGCAGATGACGGAAGTAATCAAGCCGATCAGATCGAAAAACGAGCCCAAGGATTAAAGAAACAAGCGGTTGCAGCTCAAACTAAAGCAGCGGGTATCTATGAACAAGAAAAAGAATCCCTTGAAGCAGCAATTGAGAAATCAAAAGTCGTTCAGAAAATAGGCGAACTGACTCAAGGTATTTCGGCAATTGCCGATCAAACGAATTTGCTCGCCTTGAATGCAGCAATCGAAGCCGCTCGAGCAGGAGAAAATGGCAGGGGGTTTGCTGTTGTTGCTGAAGAAGTGCGTAAATTGGCGGAACAGTCCGCCGCCTCGGTTAAGGAAATAGAAGACTTAGTGAATCATGTCATAGGAGCTCATGATGACCTTTCAGAAGGGGCCCTAAGGACATTGCGCTTTATCAATGAGGTTGTCATACCTGACTATGATCAACTTGTAGAAACTGGGAACCAGTATCAGAACGATTCGGACATCGTATCCGGCTTAACCCATGAATTTTCAAGTACGACGCTGGTATTAGCAGAAATGGTTAAATCTGTGTCTGAAGCAATGAATAATGTTACCCAGACCATTAGCCAAGGAGCTGCCGGTGCCGAAGAGCTTGCTGCAGCTGCCGCGACTGTATCAATAGAACTTGAAAAGGTTAACCAAGTCATGGCAAGCTTAAATGATAATGCAAACGAATTAGTGAATACCATCGACAAATTCAAAGTAAATTAATAGGAAGAAATTTTACATGAAGGTGCATCAATTGAATTTAGTCGTTTAACTAGCTGGGAAATCCATACCCTATGGAGAGCCCATCGAAGTGTTTTGCAAAAAGTTATGCGTTAGATTATAATGTTAATGTAGATTGGGTAGAACAGTAGGATGCTTTGCATAGTAAGATTAAATTTGAGTAGGTCAGTAGGTCAGTAGGACGGTAGATAGGCTTAGGATGGTCTAAGTTTGTCCTGCACTCCTATGGGGTGCTTTTTTATTTGTCAGAGATTTTGTCCGATGCCTACCAGCCGTGAGACTCCCATCTTCCATAAGTGGGAGATAACGGCTGCTACGTCCCTGGATAAGTTCTTCTAAGCTCCAGCTGGAGTGAGTATTCCTCATAGGAAAACTCCATCTGAAGCTAAGAATCACTTGATCCGACTGAGCATCTCCCATTATCTACATAAAAAAGAGAAGAGGAGTGTTCAAATGTCTAACGTCAAGTTTTACTCGGGTGAAAACATCCCCCTCGAAATGCATAAGGTTCGGATTGTGCAAAAATTAAATATCAGGCCGATTGAGCGGCGCTTAGAGGCTTTGCAGGAGGCTGGGTTTAATAATTTTCTCCTGAAAAACCGGGATGTCTTCATGGATATGCTGACCGATAGTGGGGTCAATGCCATGAGCGATAAGCAATTGGCGGCCATGATGGAGGCGGATGACAGCTATGCCGGATCAGAGACCTTTACAAGGTTAGAAAATAAGGTTCAAGAGATTTTTGGTAAAAGCTTCTTCTTACCGGCCCATCAAGGAAGAGCGTGTGAAAATGTTATTGCCCAATCCTTCGTTAATCCGGGATCCATCGCTATTATGAATTATCACTTCACGACAACCAGATCCCATATCGTGAGAAATGGTGGTCGTGTTGAAGAATTACTGAATGAAGAAGGGTATCAAGTCAATAGTGAATGCCCATTTAAAGGCAATTTGGATATCGCCAAGCTAAGGGCCTTGATTGAGGAAAAGGGCGCCGAGTCGATCTCCTTTGTGCGGTTTGAAGCGGGGACCAATCTTATTGGCGGTCAGCCCTTCTCTTTGGCTAATCTCCAGGAAGCCCGTCAGGTCTGTGATGAATTTGGGGTAATGTTGGTTTTAGATGCTAGCCTTTTAGCCGATAATCTCTACTTCATCAAGGTTCGGGAAGAGCAATGCCGGGATATGAGTATTCGCGAGATCACCCGTGCTATTGCCAATCAGGCCGATGTCATTTATTTTTCCGCACGGAAGCTGGGATGTGCCCGGGGAGGCGGAATCTGTACTAGCAACGAGCAGCATTTTGCCAAGATGCGCGAGCTTATTCCTCTCTATGAAGGGTTTCTCACCTATGGGGGGATGTCCGTTCGCGAGATGGAGGCTATGGCAGTAGGTCTTGATGAGACCATGGATGAGGATATGATCAACCAAGGGCCTCAGTTTATTGCCTATATGACGGAAGAGCTTCAGAAAAAAGGAGTTCCCGTTGTCACTCCGGCTGGGGGATTGGGGTGCCATATCAATGCCATGGAGTTCGTTAAGCATGTTCCTCAGCAAGAGTACCCGGCAGCAGCCTTAGCGGCAGCCCTTTATCTGGTGAGCGGTGTTCGCGGTATGGAAAGAGGGACCATGTCTGAGGATAGGGATGCTAACGGTGTAGAGCCTCTTGCCGACATGGAATTGGTGCGCCTAGCGATGCCCCGGCGCGTCTTTACACTCTCCCAAGTCAAATACGCCGTGGACCGTATCGCATGGCTATATGAAAACCGCAAGCTGATCGGTGGGATGAAATTCGTGGAAGAACCGAAGATTTTGCGCTTCTTCCTGGGAAGACTAGATACGGTGACGGATTGGCCTACGGCCCTAGTCCAAAAATTCAGAAGTGATTTTGGCGATAGCCTATAAAGAAGGATTATTTTCTAAGTTTGGGGAATTACCAAACCTCAACAGCTAACCCTAAGCGTGATCTTAAAGCATGCGGATGCTGCATGTATGGAGTGACTTAATATTAGAAAAATAGAAGCGGCTGACTAAGATATTTTACTTAGTGGCTGCTTCTATTAGTATTTCTCCTATTATATTTCTTCTATTAGTAATTATTGTGTTAAGCTCATTTTTTTGATTGCCTGAATTTGTTTGCCCTAAATACAAACAATAGATAGGTGAAATATCTAGAGTCCATCATTTTAAAAGGAGAATAGACGACTATGATAGATGAGCAAGAAATACGAAAAGCCGGATGGAATTTCGACAATACCTATGCTTCTCTTCCTGGTTTACTTTATACGAAGCTTAGCTCAGTCCCCGTCAATTCGCCAAAGTTAGTTATGCTCAATGAAACGTTGGCTGAGAGCTTGGGGCTTAATGCTCAGTCCCTAAAAAGTAGTGAGGGTGTAATGGTGCTTGCCGGTAACAGGCTTCCCGAAGGTGCTGAACCACTGGCCCAAGCCTATGCCGGACATCAATTCGGTCATTTTACCATGTTAGGTGATGGCAGGGCTTTATTGCTGGGAGAACTGGTGACACCCGAGGGTGAACGCTACGATATCCAGCTCAAAGGTTCGGGCAAAACTCCATATTCGCGTGGGGGAGATGGTCGGGCGGCACTTGGCCCCATGCTCCGTGAGTATATCATTAGTGAAGCAATGTTTAGGCTGGGCATTCCTACGACGCGCTCCTTGGCGGTAGTTAGAACCGGTGAGTCGATTGTTCGTGAAACTATGCTACCCGGTGCAATACTTACCCGCATAGCCGCTAGCCATATTCGTGTAGGTACCTTTCAATATGTTTCACAGTGGGGTGCTGTTGAGGATCTCAGGACTCTAGCTGAATATACGTTAGGCAGGCATTATGGACAGAGGGAGGCAAAAAATCCCTACCTAACCTTGCTTCAGGAGGTCATTAAGCGTCAAGGCTCACTCATTGCTCAATGGCAGCTTGTTGGATTTATTCACGGGGTAATGAATACCGATAATATGGTGGTTAGTGGGGAGACTATTGATTACGGGCCTTGCGCCTTTATGGATACTTATGATCCTGCGACCGTATTTAGTTCGATTGATCGTCAAGGTCGTTATGCCTACAGGAATCAACCTTATATGGCCGCTTGGAATCTCGCAAGATTTGCTGAAACCCTTTTGCCCCTGCTTAGTGCAAATGAGGAGGAGGCTATTAAGATAGCAGAAGCTGAAGTTTCGCAGTTTTTTGAACTATATCAAAAGAATTGGCTTAGAGGGATGAGAGCTAAGCTTGGGCTACTGAGTGAAGAAGCGGAGGATGAGTCCTTAATTAAGGACCTGCTGGATTTAATGGAAAAACATCAGGCAGATTATACGAATACCTTCCTTGCCCTAACCTTTGATAAACAGGAGGATTCGGCATTATTTAGCAGTGGGGAATTCGTCAAGTGGAAGGAACGGTGGCAAGGAAGAATTGGTAGACAACAGGAAGCAAGGGAGTCCTCACACCAATTGATGAGAAACAGCAATCCTGCTGTCATTCCACGTAACCACCGGGTAGAGGCCGCTTTGGAAGCTGCAGTGGAAGAGGGAGACTATAGTGTATTAAGACAACTACTCGAGGTCCTTGAAAACCCTTATGCGCACACACCGGAGCAACTTGAGTATAGTCAACCACCGGAGCCTTCTAGCTGTGGTTATCGTACGTTTTGTGGCACTTAAGTCGTCCGGCACGCGGAATTCATTAAGCCGCGGAACAATAAAGGCTTGGATTAAAGTAAATCTCCATATTGATTAAATATAGAATATATATTATTATACCCCTATGGGGTATAATCTTTAAAAAAGATTATCTAGAAGTAAAACCAAGTTAGAGACGAGGAGGAAGGATTAAATGAGTACAAATGAGCCAAGCTTTCTAAAAAAAGGGTTCTTTTGGCCATCCAAGAACATCGCTTTCGCCATTCCGATAATGCTGATCATTGGTTTTTTAGCTGGGATATGGGTGGATACGAGCATCCTCAAACAATGGGTGCTACCCATTACCATGCTCATGATCTACCCGACAATGATAGGATTTAGGGCTAAAGAAGTTTTCAATATGTCTCAGGGTAAATTGTTTCTAACAGTTATGGGGTTGAATTTCTTAGTTATTCCTGGGGTCGCGTATTTACTAGGAACGGGATTCTTATTAGAAGATCCGCAGCTTTTTGCAGGACTCGCGATTACCGCGCTGCTACCGACAAGTAATATGACCATTGCTTTTACCATGCTGGCTAAAGGGAATGTGCCTGCAGCTATTCAGATGACAACCTCAGGATTACTTCTTGGGTCGGTTCTAGCTCCGGGATACCTTTATCTTATGGTAGGGAAGTATGTTCCAGTGGATATTTTTCTAACCCTTAAAACAATTGCCTTAGTCATTATAATCCCATTAATTTTTGGAATGCTAACGTACAAATTTCTCATGAAGCGATACTCACAGGAGCATTTTCAGAAGAAGATCAAACCCTTCTTGCCTGCGGCAAGTACTTGGGGGATGCTGCTGATTATTTTCATCAGTATGAGTATGAATGCGAAACGAATTGCCCAGCATCTCGATATATTCGCGATGGCTTTGGGTGTGCAGCTGGTATTCTATGCTATTAACTATCTCTTAGCAATACTCGTCGGACGAAGATTCTTCAGTGAAAAGGATGCCTTAACCCTAGTGTTTTCTACCGTTCTTCGAAACCTATCTATTTCGATTGGCTTGGCAGCGACAGCCTTTGGGTCGAATGCGGCACTCATGGTTTCTCTTGCCTTTTTAATTCAAGGGCAGGTGGCTGCCTGGTTTATAAAGCTTAACGAGAAATACAGTTTCTTAAAAAGAGGTAAGCCGATTAAAGTAGCAAAGGAGTAGTAAGCAATGAACAAACAACAAATGAAGTTGGAAAATCCGAGACGTCTTGAGGAGCTCAATCCGCAAGTAACCTTGGAGCGCATCGGACTTAAGAGAAGCCATGTCTTATGTGACATTGGAGCAGGGAGTGGCATATTCACCCTTCCCGCTGCCAAAATGACCGAAAAGGTTGTTTATGCTGTAGAGACAAATCCTGAGATGCTGAAGATTATTGAAGAAAAAGCAAAGGATGAGAAGGTTAGTAATGTTGAATATATCTATGTCGATAATGGACGTTTTGATATAAAAGAAAAATCAGTCGATCTAGTCTTATTGGTTACGGTTTTACACGAAATCGAAAACAAAACCGTCTTTATGAAAGAAGTAGAGAGACTGTTAAACGATAAGGGTAAGATTGCCGTGATTGAGTTCCACAAACACGAGACTCCCATGGGCCCTCCTATATCCCATCGAATCAGTAAAGAAGACGTTTTGAGTGTCTTACATGAGATAGATTTTGAAGTACAGGATGATTTTGAGTTAGGGGAAAACTTTTATTGCCTCCTTTTTACCAGAAAAGACAAATAAAGATTAGATAAAATAATGTCATACTTCGTGCAAACAAATGACAAAGTCTTGCCATATTTACCCCCTATAATAACGAACATAAGATTTAAACGTTAATAGGGGGAGTGTTTTTAATGAGTTTGAAGACGAAACTAGACACAAAGACAAGCTTCAATCTTAACAAGGTCGCCAAGTGGCTTAGGCTGTTGACTTTGATCAGCCTACTCGGCCTCGTTACTTACGAATCCTTTATGCATCAAATTCTTGGCGGGGGTAAATCCCCATCCGTACATGCTTTGTGTCCCCTCGGAGGATTAGAAAGTCTGTATACCCTCCTTTTTATGGGAAGCTATATCCAAAAGATCTATTCCGGAACTGTGGTTATACTTGTTCTAACCGTTGTCTTAGCCCTTCTTTTTCGACGGAGCTTCTGCGGCCTTCTTTGTCCCTTTGGCGCTTTACAAGAACTATTTGCCCGTTTAGGAATAAAGTTATTTAAAAAACGTCGAGTTGTACCCCAGGTCATTGACAGACCCTTAAGATATTTGAAGTATATCATTTTAGTCCTGATGGTCGGCATGGCGTGGTACTATGGCACCCTTTGGATATCTCCTTATGACCCCTATGTTGCTTATGGACACATTACAACGATACCTGAAGCGATTGAAGAAGATCCCAAGGCGATTATCGGTTTTATTTTGCTCGGGATAACCGTCGTGGGGTCGTTGATTTATGATCGATTTTTTTGTAAGTATCTCTGTCCGGCAGGTGCCCTCTATGGGATCTTGGGGAAGTTTAGCCCCACGAAAGTCGTAAGAAATGAGAGCCTTTGTATAAACTGCAAAAAATGCAATAAGGTCTGTCCTGTTAATATTGATGTAGAAAAAGCGGTCAAAGTGACCGATGCGGAATGTATCAGTTGTAATGAATGCGTTCTCGCTTGCCCTAAAGAGGGTGCCCTAGAGGTTAAAGTCGCCCATAAGGTCAGCCACCCCTTGCTGACGCTAGCCATGGTTGTTGGGCTATTCTTCGGAACGGTTTTGGTAGCCGATGCGACTGGGAACTTCCAGACCATACCCGCTCCTTTAAAGGAAGGGGAGATTATCCCCGTTTCTGAGGTCAAAGGGTATTACACCATTGAGGAAGCGGCCTTAGCGACAGGTTTATCCCTGCCCGAACTCTACGAAAAGCTTGGAATTCCGGAACAGGTTGCCAAGTCTACAAAGATGAGCGAAATTTCTCAGGAAGCTCCGGAATATGACTTTGATGCTGCAAAAGAGAAGGCTGAGCTAGAGGAGAGCTCAGCTGTGTCTGAGGTGAGCAAAGAGGAGCCGGGGGTAAGCAATGGAGATTTACAGCCGGAAAAAGCTGAAGCTGATAATAACCCTAATAAAATAGACGTGAGTGGGATTAAGGGTTCGATGACCATACGCGAAGCAGCAGAGAGCTTAAAGATGGACCTAAATGAGTTCTATCAACTTTTTAAAATACCGGATGGAGTTCCTGCTCAAACCCAAATGAAGTTGATTGAAGAGGTGTCGCCAGGATATAGTTTTAGTCAGATTAAGGAATATTTAAAACAATAATCATCGCCACCGATGCAGAAGCTACCATTATGGAGATATATATCACTTTACAGCGACAATATTTCGATTAGGAGGCGCTTTCAAACCTTTAAACATGGATGGGGAAATGCAAGCTAAATCGCCCGACATATATACCATGACGAATGGGCACCTGTGGGGATGATATCAACTTGCTCAAAGACTTTCTTAAGCTCTGGCTCCACTTGCTTAATAAAGTTGAAATAATCACCGCCCTCTAGGGTCTCTGCCATATCCGTAATGAAAGAGCGATTTTGGTTATAATCAATAAGGATCACATATTCCTTTGCCACCCTGTTCATCTCTCTGTACATGGCTTTTCTCTGCTCAGCATTTAATCCATGGGCAACAAAGGAAGCTAGGGTCACATCAAAGCTTAGATCAGGAAAGGGTAGGCCGGCTAGCACGTCGGCCCGCACGAGCGGAATCTCTAGATTGGCGAGCTTTTTTGTAGCGACGCCAAGCATGCCTCGACTGGGCTCCACCCCGGTAATTTTCCATCCCTGATTTTGCAGTACATAACATAAAGCACCGGTACCACACCCCACATCCAAGGCTTTTGGGCATATAGGTAAGGAGAACTCTTGCTTGACCTTTTCCAGATCCATCTGATACCTGCGAGTTTGATAATTAAAGTAAAGCCCATACACCGGAGCGATCCGGTCAAATAGAGTAATCCCCCGGTCGTCGTTGGTTCTGCTTTTATCTTTTTGCTCCATAGCAATACGTCACCTCCTAACGTTATGTTCACCGTCATGTGCAACAATTGGAGGTCTGCTCAAATCGATAATCGGTTTTTTGAGCAGACCTTTAAATTTTTCTTTATTGAATTATTTAGGTGCTTAAGTAACGGGTAACTGTATGGGTATTCAAATAAAGACACTGGGGAATTATTTATATACCCCAGTGTCTTTGATTTTTTAACGATGTCTGAGTGGGTCGTTCTTTCTTTTTTGAAGGGTTTTTCCTACATAAATAGAACCTGCAATAGTGAGGGCATGTAAAGCAAACCATCCTCCTTGCATAAAGCTAAACGGACCAGGATCGACACGACGCCTTAGCATAGTAAAACCTCCTTTTTTTAAACTATTAGTATTATTCCTTAACTTATAGAGTTAAATGAATGTTAAACCTTAGGCTTTATGGTGGAATTGTGAATTTTCTTTTGCTGAACAGTATTCCTTGTGTTGAAAATGGTGTCAATGTAGAAGAATAAAATCCTACAGCTGGTTGAACAATAAGAATCCATTAATTCTAATGCCACAAAATTAGGGTTCACGACCCGGCTATACTTATACCCGTCGTGAACCCTTTACTGTTACGGAATATGCCTAATTTTAATCTTCCTTGCCAAGTTTTATCTCGCATTCACGTCTTAATAGCTAAAGGAGGGCGAAGACTATGAATCGCAAACAGCATTTTATAATAACTTGGCTATTAGTCGCATTGATGCTAGGGATGACCTTGACAGGCTGCGCCACGAATTCAGTGGTTGGGTCGGGAGATTTGATGAAGGGAATCAAGGGAAACAATGTCCAGCTACCGACTAAGATGGATGGCGAGTTAAACCAAGCTTTGGTGGACTTTACTTGGAATGTGTTTAAGGAAAGCAAGAAAAACGAGGGTAATGTAATGATTTCGGCCCCCTCGATCTACCTCGCTTTAGGAATGACTTTAAATGGTGCCGAGGGAGTAACTAAGGAGGCTATGCTCAAGGCGCTGTCTGCCCAAAACCTAAAGCTGGAGGATTTTAACGCTGGCCTCGCTACCTGGAGCAATTCCTTGATGAATAAGGAGAGTAAGGTCGCGGTGCGGATTGGCAATTCCATTTGGATTCGGGAGGGCTATGAAGCTGACCGGAAGTTTTTACAGACCAATGGGGACTATTATCAAGCGGGGATAAGCACGCTTGATTTTAGTGATCCCTCAGCACCTAAGGCAATCAATAAATGGGTGGAGGAGAAGACAGAAGGGACCATCGACAAGATCATCGAGGAGATGGATGAGGATCTAATGATGTACCTGATCAACGCCATCTACTTCAAAGGGGATTGGAAGGATCAGTTTACGGCAGATAAAACTCACCCCAGAAGCTTCACTACCCCTACCGGCAGTGTCGAAGCTTCCTTTATGAACCGACGGGGCAATATCGATTATTTCCAAGGAAAAGAAGCGACCGGGGTCATTTTACCCTATGTGGATGAGTGCTACGCTTTTGTTGGGATATTACCTGAGTCAGGCCAATCTCCCCGGGAATTTATCGATCAGCTAACTGTTGCTGAAATGTTTAAATTAATCAACAGCAAAGAAAAGAAGAATATTCAGCTCTCCTTGCCGAAATTTGAGAGCAGTTATGAGGATGAGCTGAAGGATGAATTAGCCACTTTAGGGATGGAAATTGCATTTGATCCTAATCAAGCAGATTTCTCCTTGATGAGCAAGCAACATACCAAGGATCTCTTCATCGGGGAAGTCAAGCATAAGACCTTTATCAAAGTGGATGAGAAGGGCACGGAAGCTGCTGCCGTAACAGGTGTAGGAATGGAAACGACCAGCGCGCCCATTGACCTCACCCAAGTTGTCTTCGATCGACCTTTTGTCTACGCCATCGTCGATTGGGAGACCAATATGCCACTGTTTATGGGGATCATGGAGGATCCGACGGCGAAGTAAAAGTAGTAGCTGAACAAAAGTAGAAAATGAATAAAGATAGCTACAATAGCAGTAGTAAAGGGCAACATCACAGAAAGCTAAGTTTCGTGTTGATGTTGCCCTTTGATCAATCGATTGGTTCTATCCTATTTTTACCCTTCCTTTTGGCTTCATATAACCTTATATCGGCAGAATGAATAAGCTCTGTAAGATTTTCTCCTTCGTACTGCTTTACGCCGCCACTTATTGTTACTTTTAAACCGTTTACAAAGGGATAACATTCAACAGACTGTCTAATTCGGTCTGATATTTTTATAGCTTTGGCTAGATCGGTATTCGGAAATATAACCATGAACTCCTCTCCGCCATATCTTCCTGCAAAATCGGTATCTCTTATGCTTTTCTTAAAGAGAGCGGCAACATCAACAAGGACCTGATCCCCACAGATGTGGCCTTTACTGTCATTTACTTTTTTGAAATCATCTATGTCAAAAATAGCTATAGATAAAGGCTTATCTGTTCTGCTCGCATCAGCTATCTCTGGTTTTAAGCGATCCATCAGTGTTCGATGATTATTAATTTTTGTTAGTCCATCGATGGTAGCCTGCTCAGCTAGAATCTCGTTTTTGATCTGTAGTTCCATCTCCAACTCTTTCTTTTCAGTAATATCAAAAACAATTCCGGCGAGAAATTTTGGTTTGCCACTACCGTCATATTCTGTTATTTTGCCGCGATCATAATACCATTTATATTTTCCGTCCTTAGCGAGAATCCGATATTCAACCTCATATACATTGGCTTTTCCATGTAAGTGGTTAAGCATAGCATCCATTGTTTTTTGGAAATCCTCCGGATGAAGTTTATCAGTAAAAAACTGATAAGTAACATGTTCCGGTAATTCGCTTTTGTTATAGCCCAAATTAGTCGCTTTGAGTGGATTAAATGTCACAGTATTAGTCTTAATATCCCAATACCAATGTCCAAGATTGCCGCTCCAAGCATATTCCAGCGTGGTTTCCTGCTCCTTTTCCCTTAGCAATTCACGAGTCAGTAGCTCAAGCGCTTCGATACGCTCCAGAAGCTGTTCTCTTGTCATATTGATATAGTTCATAGCTTCAAACTCCTCCACAAAGATCACTACAAGGTGAAAACCTTTTAGTAAATCATACCACAATCCCCATCAGCATGACAGCATCTAAAGCCATACCCTTTGTATTCCTACTTCGACAGCAAGGAGGTCTTCAAAGATTTAGGCAGGGTGACGTGAAAACTTGTACCCAAACCCTCCTCACTGGTAAAGGTGATGGTTCCTTGGCAGATATCCACGATCCTTTTGACTATGGCCAGTCCTAGACCATTGCCGGCTTCTGAGCGGGAGGTGTCGTGTCAAAGATATGAGGTTGAATCTCCTGGGCCATGCCGATTCCTTCATCCTTAATAACCACCATGAGAGAATCCGGGGTTTCCTGCAAAGTGATGGTGATTGACCCTTCAGGATGGGAGAACTTAATGGCATTGCCGATGAGGTTGATCCAGATTTGTTGGATTAGGTCCTCATCCCCTTCGTAGCTGACTTTTTTATCGGGAATCACCTGATAATCGAGCTTGGACAAGCGCAGCATATTCGCGGAAAGATTGTTCAGTCGGCGCGATTCTTGAATGATAATATCGGTGTATTCCTCGAATTTATCTCGAGGGAGGTTCTCGTCCTTGATCATTTCAGCAAAGCCTTGAATAGACACGATGGGGGTCTTAAACTCATGGGAGACATTGCTGATAAAATCCTTGCGGAGATATTCCATGCTCCGGAGCTCCTGGGTCATGAGGTTGAAATTCTTTGCTAGAGTACCGACCTCATCTTGACTCTTATACTGAATTTCGACATCAAAATTCCCTTTAGCGACTTCCTTGGTGCTGTCGCTGATAAGCTTAATCGGGCCTGAGGTGTCAATGATGTGCAGACCATTCAGATCACACTAGCCGATCTGCAAGAAGGCATGCAAAACGTAGCTAATCTCCAAGAGGAGCTCAAGGCAAAGTACCCCGCGGGATTCAAGGGTGAGGGGATTGAACATAAGTCCCTCATCAATGTCATATCTCAACCTAAACATCAGGTAAGGGAGCTGGAAAAGACGGAAGATTTCAAGGCCTTCAGACTGCGCCTGCCTAAGGAGTTGGAGGGACAGACTCCGGTATTCTCCGCCCTCGAAGCCAGTGAGTTCAAATTCACTCTGGATGTACAGGGAATCAACGGGGTGCTGACTACTTTGAAAAGTCCCAAACAGCTGACACCTGCACTTGACAAGGTGGAGATGACCTTAAAGTCTTCCGGCGCGGCTTTGGTGAAGTATGAGGATGTCCTTTTCACAGCTTCACAAAAGTCCCAGTTGGACGCTCCCGAAGCGGCCAAGACAGAATTGCGGGAGGTAATGCTGAATCTGCCGGTCCTTCCCACCCATCTGCGTCAGCAATTAGCGGAGACTGAATCAGATAGCAACCATATTTATCTGCCTGTCTTCGAGGGTTTTGGTCGCGAAGTGGACTTGGGCAATCAAAAGGGATATATCTATACCTTAGCCGATTTGAAGGGTATGATGGAGAGCTTTTCTCAAGATATGCCCATGACCCAGACCGGAACGGAAGCCTCCAGCGAGTATCTAGACCATGCTCAGGGAAAAGTTGATCAAGCTAAGGCAGCTGAATTCAAAGCACAATTTATTGCTAAGCACGGTGAAGATCAATATACAGCCCTCTTGGAGGCCCATAAAAAGGCGATGGAAGATATATCCACTATAGATTATGAGAAAGCTTCCATGCTGATTTGGACCAAAGATGGCAACCTCTATACCCTAACGGGTAATAAGACGGATGCTGAGCTGGCAAAAATTGCTAGGAGCGTTCGTTAATGATCATCGAAACAGAGGGCTTGACTAAAGTCTATGGCAACAAGACCGCTTGTGACCACATCAATCTGGAAGTGGAAGCGGGGCAGGTATATGGTTTTCTCGGTCGTAATGGAGCGGGAAAGAGTACCTGTATAAAAATGCTCCTGGGTCTAATTTTCCCCACCTCCGGAGGGGGAACTGTTTTCGGGAAGCCCCTTGGAGATGTGACAGCTCGCGAAAAGATCCAGAGGGTTTTGCAGCTTGTGGGTCTTGAAGGACAGGAGAAGTATAAGGTGGGTTCCTATAGCAAAGGGATGCAACAGCGCATTGGCTTGGCCTGTGCCTTGCTCCCTGAACCCCAGCTGATTTTTCTTGTCGGGAGAGTAGATTCTTCAGTAAGGGTGAAAGGAAGGGGATGTTCCTCTTTGGTATAATCTGTACTTTAAGGTAGGAATCGGGAGGAAAGAGTCGAAGTAGTTACAATACAATGGGTTTTGGGAGGGTGTGTTATTGAGGTAGTACGTAAAGGTAGTACTGTTGATAGCGGTGGGATTCCCGCAATAACATGTGGTAATCTCCTGGAAAATAAGAAAAAGGCGCATTGATGTAGCGGTCCTAAGACGTTAGCTGACATTATCATATCGGAGAATAATACTGGGAAAGGTTAAGGATTCTTTAGGGTCTTATCGTGCACGCCGATATTCCTAAGAAGAATTCCATCTTGGTAATACTGCCATGTCATTCGATAATTCATAGTAATACTTCCTTCATAAATATCAGAGGAACCTTTTATTTTCTTGGTCCTTAGAGAAGGATGTTTAGGATTTTGATCCATCAACTCAAGCTTGTTTTTTAAAGCCTTTTTGACATTTGGGTGTAAAAGTTGTACTTTTTCTTTGAAGAGGTCGGAATAATAAAATCTCATAGGCCTAGATCCTTGAATAATTCATCTTTTGACTTAGCAGACTTAATTTTATCGTCTTCAATATCAGACTGAACCTGTCTTTCTTCGGCTTGCCATTCCTTAGTCCAAAAGTAAGCTTGGTCTTTTGGTATCGTAACAACAGGACGCAGAATGATTTGGTCACCGTCAACGTCAACTTCTAAGGTATCACCTTGTTTTAGATTTAGTTTCTTAATGATTTGAGAAGGAATAGTAATTTGAGACCTGCTTCTGATTTCCGTCAACATATTATCACTCCTTAGTGGAAATTACGAAATTCTCACATTCTTATTATATGCAAGGTAGGCTAGAAATGCAATTCTTACTCAAGCATTACTTTGGAGTGATAACATTTGGATTACTTCTATTTGGGTTTTTTGGGCCAATTATGAAGATCAATCAACTGAGAAATGTATTAGTAAGCCTATAAGCTTTATAGATAGTAAAATGAGATTAAGAGCTACAAATGAAATCTTCTTAGTATCTAAATTTGCTAATTAAGGTTTGAAGTTCTTGCGCCATTTCGGCAAGAGTCTGACTGGAGGCTGCAATTTCTTCGACTGAAGCTGTTTGCTCCTCAATGGCTGCAGAAACACTCTCAGTTTGATGAGTATTCTCTATACTGATCCGATCCATATTCTTCACGGATTCAAGGACTTCTTGGCTATCCGCTTCAATCTGTTGGGTCATCGCTGACACTTCTTGAACATCTTTTACGACGATATCAATCAGTTGGATGATCTTTTCGAATGACTCTCCGGCAACGTCAACAACCTGGATGCTATTGTCCACATCGATTCTGCTTTGTTCCATGGAGTTGACGGCATGACTGATATTTCCTTGATTCTTTTGTATTAACTCATTGATCTGTTTTGCCGCTTCTTGAGATTGTTCGGCTAGTTTTTTTACTTCATCAGCGACTACCGCAAAGCCTCTTCCGTTTTCACCCGCACGAGCCGCTTCGATGGCTGCATTGAGTGCGAGTAAGTTTGTTTGATCAGCAATCTGGGAGATGACATTGGTGATGACGCCGATCTCCTTGGAGCTTTCTTCTAAATCAGAAATACTGGAGTGGACGTTGTCTGTGCTTTCGGAGAGGTGACCCATTTGTTGAATGGCCTTTTGCAGTGCCTCTTGTCCGTTTCTTGTTGCATCTGAAGTCTGGTTTGAAGATAAAGCCATGTCATTTGTATTGACAGCTACTTGCTTAATCGTAGCCACGATTTGCTCAACTGACTTTGCTGCTTCGGTCATGGACTCACTCTGTTGAACTGAGCTTGTGGCGACTTCTGAAACAGCTGTTGCTACTAGGGTTGAAGCCTGTGCATGTTGTCCGGCACTGGCAGTAAGCTCTTCTGAAGAAGCTGCGACCTGTTCTGAGGTATTGGCTACACCTTTTAAGATCTCTTGGAGGGATGCCGCCATAAGGTTAAAGTTATCTCCGACTTTGCCTATTTCATCCTTACTCTTCACTTCGACTCGTTCGGTTAGATTCCCTTCGCTGATTTTTTGTGATACTGTTGCCAGTGATTTTAGAGGATTCACGATTGAGCGCGTTATAAAATAAATGGCGCTAGAGCCTAATAAGATAGCAGCTACAAGTACAATTAAAATATTTACTAAGATTCCATTCGCTGCTTGTGAGAATTCACTGTTATACATTGTCGCAGAAACTTTCCAGCCTGTAAGTTTATTAGTGGCAAATACCATGTGCTTTGATTTGCCGGTGTTGTTTTCAAGGTATTCGTGTTGCCCGGACTCCTCTTGGACCATATAATCATAGTTTGTTCCTTGGCCTTGGCTGCCAAGCTCATCTGTTGGATGGTAAATAATAAGTCCCGCTTGGTCAGTAATGATAGGATACCCTGCTTGACCGATAACGACGTTTTTACTGACTTCCCCCAATGTAAATAAATCTATATCTATGCCGAAAACGCCGGTATTATCGGTGGTAGCCTTAGCAGCTGTGACGACCATTTTCCCAGTAAAGGCATCAATATAGGGCGGGGTTAGGACGACCTTGCCTTTGTTCTCCATAGCCAACTTGTACCAAGTTCTTTGCCTCGGGTCGTAACCTTCAGGGAGTTCAGTTTGAGGGGATAAAATCGTCACTCCTTCGTTGGTTCCTAGGTAACTGCTCAAGAGATCCGGATGTGTTTTAGCGAAATCGTCGAGTATAGTTCGATTGTCTGGATTCTTTGCGCTAACAAGGTGGGACATATAGTCCGTGTCCTTCAACTTCGTGTCCATAAAATTCGTAATCACTGAATCTAAGAGGGCGACCTTGTCTTTGGCATTGTTTGTCATATCCATTTCGACTTGGTTGGCAGCTGTTTTGTACGATGAGATAGCTATAGCGATACTCGGAATGAGAAGAAGAGCAATCGCCAGTAAGGTGATCTTTGTGCGAATAGACTGCAGGTTGAACATTGGTTTTTTCATTTGAATTCTCCTTTTAAGTTTGTTAGGGGGTTCGCAATTTCGATATATTAATATATATATCGACATATTTCTTAAATAAATTAAGTATTATTAAGAAGAATTTCTATATAAGTTTCACTTGAATTATGGGAAGTTTCCCCGTTTAATCCTTCCTACCATTAACCTTAACGGATGAAGGAGTTTTTCCTGTTGCCGATGCCGATGCTCAAAAGAGGATGATGGCGGCCTTAAAAAACTGGGATTGATTTAATTATTGAAGACTTCCACAAAAAAAGCGCATTATCAAATAATGCGCATACTAAGTAGGGTGATTGAATGGACCTATTCCAGTTGACGTAAAGAATTAATGGGTGTAATCGATTATTTTCACGGTGTCACCAATTTTCTTGGCAATTGCTTGCTTCATTTGATCAGCGTGAGGGCAAGGAAAGCCAATCGGGCTTCCTTTTGTTATACAGGATGCTAAGGCGATCGTATCAGCGCCACGTTTAACCATCTCAGCAGCTCGCGTCACAGCCTTTTTTCCAGGACAGCCTCCGCAAGTATTTACCCCAATGACCTCGATATCCTCTTCTACTTCGGCAAAGGCAAGCTTCTTTTCTTTCATAACCTTAAGACAAGTCGAAGCAGGGCACATATCCTCGGTTTGCAGACAGCGAATTAATCCAACCTTCATGAACTACTTCCTCCTCTATATCTCTATGGGGAAATTATACTCCCTACAGGTATCTCCTGCAAATGCTAGATGGTCGGTGGGCCAATCCATTTTGGCTTGGCATCCGTCTTCTTGAGATTAGCAAGAAATCAAGAGTCTACCTTTAGTGATCTGTTTAGTGGTTTTCACTACTTTTTAAAGAACTTTAATCTAAATTTCTTAATCGGACTTTTTATCTTACTTTGGTTTTTGTTGCTCATCATTCCGGGAATTATCGCGGCTCTACGTTATTCCTTGCCCTATTATCATGCAACCATAGCAAATTTCTATGAAGATGTGAAAAAAACAATCCCAACTACTTAAAGTTCATTTAACTTCTCGAAACTGGTATAATAGATTGCAGGAAGCCCGTTTCCAAACCCAAAGGAAGATTATTATTTGCATGAGTTATTGAACACTGAGAGAAGCCGCCATGCTGGCGGCTTTAAAATCATTCAGGGAGGCCCAGCCTCCGGAGAGGAAAGAAGAACTTTGAAGAAATATATTATGCTAAAACTTGAAGAAGAGGCGGCAGCAGCTGCAGCATCAACTCTCGAATTCATGGTTTATTTTGGAGAGAACTCTGCTAATTATCGTTTTCCAGACATCGAAGTCAATGACGATAATCAGGCAAAACTGCAGAAGCTAGTAAATGACTATCATACTCTGATTAAACAAGAAGAGAATAAGGAACTGGATTTAGAGACGTTCTTGGCCGGGAAACAAATCAAGATAGAGCATGTGGATGAATATGAAGAGCCGCGAGATGTGTTTATTCTACTTAGCTACTTCAAAGAGGTTTGTACACTTGATGATTTCGAACCTCTAGCAGTAGTTGAGGCGCTCGAGGAAGCCTAGTTTAGTGTGGAGCAGAAGAATTATTCGGACAACACTTTCCGTATAGCTCGTATAAACTCAGGAGTTGTTCCGCAGCATCCACCGAACCATTTTACTCCTAGATCGGCCATGGCTTTGATTAACCGGGCAAATTCCTGAGGTTCAATATCATAGACGGTTTGGCCGTCAACGATCTTAGGCAAGCCGGCGTTGGGCTGCACCAAAATTGGTAATTGGGTAGAGTTGACCAGAGTTTCTACAAAGGGAAGCATTTCACTGGGACCCACGGAGCAATTGATGCCAATCCCATCTGCGCCGTATTCTGCTAAGGCAGTAGCTACAGTCGCAACATCGTAGCCCATCATGGTTTTCCCTTGCTTTTGGAAGGTAAAGGTGCAGATAACTGGTAGGGAAGAATGATCCTTCACTGCTTGGATCGCTGCTCTTGCTTCCTCTAAATCAAAGAAGGTTTCGATTAAGACAAGATCGACCTCGCCGGTTATGGCAGCTGCCTTGACTTGGCGGGCAAATAATTCATAGGCCTCTTCGAAGGTTACATCGCCGATAGGTTCCAGAAGCTCACCGGTTGGTCCTATATCCAGAGCAACCAATTGACTTCCGGCCGCCTTGCGGGCAATGGCTACAGCCGACTGGATGACTTCCTCTACGGAATATCCGGTCGGTTTTATTTTGCCTTCTAGGGCACCGAAGGTGTTGGTTGTGATGACCTGACTACCTGCTTTGATATATTCTCGATGAATTTCCCCGATGACTTCCGGCCTTGTCATGTTAAATACCTCAGGGGGTTGCCCCGGATTAAGTCCATTTTTTTGCAGCATGGTGCCCATGGCTCCATCAAAAATCAGATAGGCTTGACTGTCTAGTTTCATAGCGTGTACCTCCCAGCATTGATTTTAATATTGTCACTGTATTTTTCACAGCATGGAATGGCAAGAACATTATGGTTTTTCTAATTCTACTATAACAGAGTGATTATTGCACGATTTGTTTCGGACAAGGAAATACCTGATTAAAAAATTGGAAAAATTTTAAGTTAATCTTAAGTGAGCACTCAGCTTGGTTTCAGCTAGGTTGGTTATCTTATGTATAGAGCCAAATAATCCTTGGCTCAAAAATTGGAGCGGGAGGTTTTCATTGATGAAGAAAAAAATTGTCGTCGGAGTGCTCAGTACGGCCATGTTACTGGGGGGTGCCGCTGTGGCTTGGGGTGCTGAAGCAGTAGATTCCACAAAACTAGCGGATATAAAGAGCCTGACCCAACAAATGTTTGGTATCCATCAACAAATCGTAGACAAAGAAGTTGAAGCGGGGCTGCTTACCCAAGAGCAAGGGGATAAAATGAAGGAGTTCATTGAAGAACGCCAGCAACGGTCCGAGGAAGCACTGGCCAACGGTGAAGTCGAAGGATTTGGCATGGGTATGGGACCTGGACCGGGGATGATGGACCGCGAAAACATTAAATTTAAAGCGGGTGAACCCCTAACTGAGGAACAGATTGCGACATGGGTGGAAAACGCTCAAGCCCGGCTTAAAGCACAAGAAGAAGCAATGAAAACAGAAGATAAGCTGACCGAAGAGCAAATTAAGAGCTGGGTTGATGCTGAAACAGCTCAAATAGAAATACAAAAGGAAGCCTTAGAGCAAGGTGCCTTCGTGCCGGGCGGTATGGGAATGCACGGCGGGAAGGGAATGCGGTTCTCTTTAGGTCTATAATTCACTCACTTACATAAGGGTGCTGTACCCTTTTAGATAGATATAACTAAAAGATGGGCAGAGGCTATTGCTTTCGTTGGCGATAGCCTCTGCCCTATTTTGTTTACTGCAGTTTTTTTACATAGATTTTATAAAACTTTAATCTGAATTCAATTTAAGATTAATATTCAGGTCTTATTATAGAGTCTGGAAGAATCGAAGGGACGAGAAGGGAGTGCGGAAGTGAAAATCTTAACTCATGTAACAATCTCGATGATATTGTACGGGCATTTTAAGAAAAAAATGAAATTGAATAGGCTTTCCTTTATTTATGGAAACATCAAGCCTGATCTATCTTACAAGCAAATCAAAACGGCCCATATCATGGAGAACCATTTTGGTAATGTTTGCGAAAGCGTCAATGAATTAATGCAAAACACCATGGACCGACAAAAGTTTTCAACAGAATTAGGTCAAATCTGCCATTACGTCAGCGACTTTTTTTGCAGATACCATTTGGACAGAGAGATATTTCATAAGCTGGGTGGACATTTTTTATATGAGATAAGACTTCAATTCCTCATGTGGAAGCTCCTGAGCAGAAACCAACTGGACTATATGCCCAAGAAGGAAAGGAAGGAAAGAAGAAATATTGCCTCCATTCTTGTAGAGATGCGGAGCAATTATATTTCGGAAACCGCGGCCTTAGAAAAGGATCTCGTCTACGCGCTCTCGACGGCCTTATGGATTGGGGAATCGGTGGGCTATTACTTGGCTGAAGCCGCCGAACCAGTAAGGGAAAGTGAAATGGCAATGGACTATTATGCTATGTTACCCATGACGGGAGGTAAATAATGAGAGTCGCCTTAACCGAGTTTTTTGAGGGTGAGAACCGAATTACCGCAGGGTCAAGTTTTTGACAGGTTGCGGTTTTAGCCGGTACGATACCCGACTAGATACCGTTGATAGATGCAAGAAAGGAGAGCTACAGTATGCTCTCCTTTCTTGCATTTCATGTGAGATGCTTAGCGTTTTTTTGTTCCTTTGCAGTGTCACCTAAGCGTTCAAGTGGACCATTGATCTCGGATTTAATCTCTTGAAAACGTTGGTCCATTTCGGGAAATTTATTGGCCAATTCTTCTCTTCTTGCGGCTTTGCCTTTACTCAAAAATAACCCCTCCTTCAATTCGATTGGATCAACTATAGGTTTTCCAATGGTAGAAGTATTGATGATGCCAAATTACTCCAATGATCAGCAAGGGGACAATTCCTATGGTATAATCGGTATAAATGGTTTGATATCAGCTGAGAAAGGGAGAGACTGTCCATGGAAATTACCTATTATTTATCCGAAGAAGATTATTTGAAGTTTAACTTATTTCATATTAAAAACTCCGAACCGGCTAAACAGGCCTTGAAAAAGCAACGTTTTTTAGGGCCTGCCATTTTTATGACCTTCGCCGCTTTTCTATCCATAGTGGGATCACGGCCCTACCAAGAGGTCATGATTATGTTTACCCTTCTCAGCGTTTTATGGTTTATTTATTATCCTAAGTACTTTTACCGTTATGTTACACGCAATAGCAAGACCCTCCTCAAAGCGGGCAACAACGATGACCTATTCGGTGAACATCATATGGTCTTAGCTGAGGAAGGAATCATTGATACAACAACACAGGGTGAGACCAAATTGAACTGGGCTGGTATTCAAGCTATCAGAGAGGATGAAGATAACCTCTATCTTTATAACAGCTCTATCAGCGCCTATATTCTGCCGAAAAGGGATATAGATGATCCGAAGGAATTGAAACGAATGCTTGAGGAAAATACCAAAAAGGCTTTATTTTAAAAGCAGTGATGGTAAAAAATAATTGATCATAATGAGAGAGAAGCGATCATGACAGGAGAGAAGGGAACATGATGTCAACGGATAGCTCGCCACAGCCCCTCGATATCGTCCTCTTCGATGCTAATAGTTATTATGCTAGCTGCCATCAGGCAGTGAACCCTGAGCTACAAGGGAAGCCTTTGCTGGTAGCGGGGGATCCGAAAAGCCGGACGGGTATTGTCCTTACGGCTAGCTACGAAGCTCGGGTGTATGGGGTGAAGACAGCAATGCCTCTGTTTCAAGCTAAGAAGCTTTGTCCAGAGGCTATCGTTCTTTCCCCGGATTTTCGCTTATACCTTGAGCTTAGTGAAAAGATGTGGCAGATCGTTGGTCGTTATACGGATGATGACCATATCGAGGTGGTCTCCGTGGATGAGTGTTTTGCTGATTTCCGAGGCTCTCATTTGCTTTTCGGAAGTACGGAGGATATAGCTCGCAGGATACAGAAGGAGATTCTTGAGGAATTATCCCTCGGGGTGTCGGTAGGAATAAGCTACTGCAAGATTTTTGCCAAGCTTGCCAGCGATTACCGGCGAGATCCAAAGACTCGGATTAAGGTCCCGCGTAGCTTTACAGTCCTTGCCCCTCCTGATCTAGAAACTAAGATTTGGCCTTTGCGGGTGGGGGAAATGTCCGGGATCGGTGCCCAGACGGAAAAGCAACTGGAGACCATGGGAATTAGGACCCTAGGCGATTTGGCGCAAGTCTCTGGGGACGCCTTGCAAAAGCGTTTTGGTATCTATGGGAAAAAGATTCACGCCTTGGCCAATGGGCGGGATGAGCGGCCTGTAACTCCGGTGGATCGGGTCAAGGATCATTCCATTGGACGTTCCCTAACCTTACCGCAAGATATTGTTGATTCAGAGCAGGTAGCGGAGGTCTTGCTTTCTCTAGCCGACAGTGTGAGTAGAAAGGTCCGCCAAGAGAAGACCAAGGCTCAAACCCTAACCTTATCCATCAAGGATCCGGAATTTAAAACCCGTACCTACTCTACCACTTTGTTTGAACCGACGGAGCTTACCGATGTGATCTACCAAGAAAGCCTTAAGCTCTTTGAAAAATGGCCCAAGGGTAAACCGATTCGTTTGCTAGGCATAACTGCCAGCCGTTTACAAAAAGGCATGGAACAGCTCTGTCTTTTCCATGAGGATGTTCAAGAGGCGACTGAATTAGATCGCACCGTGGATGAAATCCGTAATAAGTATGGGTCGGAGATTCTTATGCGAGGGACCCAACTACTTTCCTTAAGTCGCAGGCTAAGTCAGAGGGAGACTAAGAATAAATAAATAAAGCAAGACGATTGTAAGCTAGTCTTTTATGTTGCCGAAGGCAGGATTTCCTAAAGCTTTCGCGAATCAAATTAGCATAAATACTAATCTTTCAGAAGAATATAATAGTGGAGGGATAGATAATGGATTTTCTGGAACTCGCTCAAAAGAGACGCAGCTTGCGTTCTTATAAACCCGACCCTGTCGAGCAGGAGAAGCTGGAGTACGTTCTAGAGTGTGCCCGTTTGGCGCCCTCTTGGAAAAATCTTCAATGTTGGCGCTTTATCGTTGTGGAGGGTGAAGCACAGAAGCAAGCTCTGACCACAGCTTATGCGGAGACGAATCCTGGCCGTAAAGCTTTACTCCAAGCACCGCTCATCATCGTACTTTGTGCGGTTCCTGCGGAGTCAGAAGTCTATGAAGGCAAGGATTATATGATGCTGGATGCGGGATTGGCCATGGAGCATCTGATCTTAGCAGCTGCTGAGCAAGGGTTAGGCACCTGCTGGCAGGGACTCTTTTCAGAAGGAAAGGTACGGGAGATTTTAAAGGTTCCCGAGAATGTCCGCGTTCTGGCTATGACCCCATTGGGCTACCCAGCTGAGGAAAGAAACCCTCGACCGAGGAAAGAGCTATCACAAATCATCTTTAAGGGAAGCTGGGGATTAAGTGATTCTTAACTTCAGACGGAATAGGGCTGAGAGTAGTAAATTATTAGGAGCAGAATCAAGATGTCTTCTTTGAAGTTTGGAAATACCATGATTCCTTATGAAGAAAGAAGAAGCCGACGAATCAAACGGATTTCGATCCGAGTGACGCCCGAAAAAGTCAGAGTATCAGCACCTACTCGTGCTTCTAAAGCAGAGATCCAAGCCTTTATCGATAAGAATCGAGACTGGATTATTCAGAATTGGACTAAGCTTCAAGATACAGTAGTCAAACCATCCCTGCGCGTATATGAGACTGGGGTGCGGATTCCTTATCTCGGTAAGGAGCTCATCCTCCATATTTTCAATACTCCCTCGAAAATGCTCAGTGCCCTTTATCATCGGGAAAATGAAACCTTAGAAATTAAAATGCCCCAAGATATCCCTGAAGATAAGCGCCAAGAGGCTATCCGCGAGATTTTGGAAAAATGGTATAAGGAGAAGGCACGGGCGGTGTTTCAGCAAAAGTTGAATCTGTGGAGCCAGGAAATGGGGGTAAGCTATCACCAGTTCCGACTCAAGGAGCAAAAAACCCGCTGGGGGAGCTGTTCCAGTCTTGGCAATATTAATCTCAATTGGCGGGCGATTATGGCCCCCGAACCGGTTCTGGACTATCTAATCATTCATGAGCTTTCTCATCTGAAATATATGAATCATTCCCAGGAGTTTTGGGACATGGTCTCCCATTATTGCCCGGAGCAAATAGCTTATCGCAAATGGCTCCGCACTAAGGGGCCTACTCTGATCATCTAACCCCGCGACATAATGGTTGCGGGGTTTATCTAACATTAATTACATCATAGTGGCTTACATTATAGAAGTTTACATCGTAGTAGCTATATCTGAGAAGCTTACATCATAAAAGCTCACATCATAGAAACTAGTGAAAGCTCAAAGCGTGAGGGGAGAAGAATATTGAAGAAACCGTGGTTCTCTTGGCTGTGTATCCTAGTAGGGATAGTCGGGTTACTCGATACGATTATTGTGGTCGCCCTTAAGGGAGGGTTAAACCTTGGAACTCTCTTACCTGCAGGGGTGGGAGGAGTGCTACTGCTCTGGGGAATGTTCAGAGATAGACTTAAACGGACGCTATTTAAGTACGGTTTCCACCGTCTTCGTCTCCTCTTACGCTGGGGTATTATTCTGTTCCTGAGCTCCTTTCTCATCATCGAGGGATTACTGTTGTGGAATACTGAGGACCCTATGCCGGAACGGGTGGAATATTTAATTGTTCTGGGAGCGGGTCTTAACGGTGAAGAGCTCTCTTGGACCCTTTGGGAGCGTGTGGAGAGAGGTCGTAAGCTTTTGGAGGCTAACCCGCACCTGAAAGTGGTGGTCTCGGGTGGCCAAGGGCCGGGAGAATTGATTCCCGAAGCGGAAGCGATGAGCCGTTATCTTAAGGAGCAAGGGATAGAACGAGAGCGAATCCTGATCGAAGACCGTTCCACCAGCACTATGGAGAATTTCCGTTATTCTCGAACGCTCCTCGATGGGGAGGAGGACTTCAATCCCGCGAACCCGGTGCTGGTCATTACCAGTGATTTTCACATGTTTCGCTCTAAGATTTTGGCAGAGCGTAACGGGATCAATCCCGTAGGAGTGCCCTGTTATACCCCTTGGTATATTCGCCCTAATGTGTATCTGAGGGAGTATTTTGCCATGGTAAAGTCGGTAATTTTTGATTGGTAGATAGTGAGTTGGCCACTTCAATGACTGGCCAACTTTTTTCACTGAAAGAGACTTGTTGACAAGTATCTTATGTACAAGGTAATATTGGAGCAAGGATTCTCGGAGGAACGCGCATGTGAAAAATACAGAGGGGGAAGTGGGAGCATAGATGACTTGGATAGCACCTTTAGGAATACTGCTTTCGATCATACTGATTATTTATCTCGCAACAAAGGGTTATAGTATTCTTATTATCGGTCCTTTATGTTCAGTGTTGGTTATCTTAACAAATCAGATGGATTTATTTTCAGCGCTGATTACTGGGGATAACTCCTATATGATGGGCTTAGCCAAATTTATTGCCAACTTCTTTGTGGTCTTTTTACTTGGATCTGTTTTGGCGAGGTACATAGAAGCAAGTGGTGCTGCAAAATCCATAGCAGCATTCGTTCTGAAAATTATTGGAACAGAAAGCCCCTACTCAATGTTAGTTTCACTATTTTTAGTTTGTAGTCTATTAACCTTTGGGGGGGTAAGTCTTTTTGTCGTGATATTTGCGATCATCCCCTTAGCAAGACCGCTTTTTAAACAAATGAATATTTCATGGAGTCTAATCGCCATACCGATTGAGATGGGGATCTTGACCTTCACTATGACGATGCTACCGGGCTCTCCCTATACCAACGACTACTCTAGGCACGACTTTAACGGCGGCACCTTTGCTTGGGATCGTTGGCACAGTAGTTATGATTGCCTTTGGGCTTTGGTATATGAAGAGGGAACTACAGAAGTCCCTTCAAAGAGGTGAAGTATATGATTCGCAGGACGAAGCAGATACCACTGCAGCTAGTGTTGGCGAGGAAGACCGATTACCCCCCATTGGAACGAGTATTACTCCCATACTATTGATCATTACGATTATTTTTATCGGCAGTTTCTTTAAGGTTCAAAACATAATTGTTATTGCCCTTGCTATTTCAATTCTCTTTTCGGCACTTACCCTAGGCAGATATACGAAAAGTCAAAAGGAAGTCATTAATGAAGGCGCGCAAGGAGCTATATCTCCGATATTTTTTACTGCGGCAGCAGTAGGTTTTGGCACGGTTGTTACTGCCGCACCAGGGTTTAAAGTGATGTCCGATTTCATACTGCAAATTCCGGGGAACCCTATAATAAGCTTAGCTATTGTGACAAGTTTAACGTCTATTATCACGGGCTCTGCTTCGGGTTCACTGGGAATCATCATGCCGAGCTTTGCTAACGTATATCTTGATATGGGGATTCATCCTGATGTTCTCCACCGTATAGCCACGATGGCTTCGGGCCCATTAAGTCTATTGCCGCATAGTGGTGTAGTATTGACCTTTCTAGCCCTAACAGGACTTAATCACAAAAATACTTATAAGTATATATTCTTATCGACTGTCGTCGGAAGTCTTTTGGCCTTGCTGGCGGCTCTGGCCTTGGCATTAATTTTATATTAGGGGAGGTATTTGAATGAAGCTAGAGCAATGTATTAATTTCACATTAACAAAGACTCAGCAATCGATCCAGCAATTGTTTAAAGCAGAATTGTTGCCTCATGGTGTTACCCCGGGACAATATGCGGTATTGCAATGTCTTTGGGACGAGGATGGGCAGACACCTACGCAGTTATCTGAAAGGTTATTTCTAGATAGTTCATCGATGACAGGAGTTCTGGACCGACTCGAACAAAAAGGCTTGATAGAAAGAAAGCCTATACTAAAAGACAGAAGAGCTCTTCAAGTCATGCTGACAGATCGAGGAAGACAATTAAAAGAACCTGTGCTACAAGCGATCAAAGAGGCCAATCAGAAAGCGCTAGCCAATCTTAATGTTGAGGATGCTAAAACTCTTAAGCAACTTCTCGGCAAACTACTCATTTAAAGAAAGCACAAGCATCCAACCCTTCAGATTGTTTGCTTGTGCTTTTACCATTACAAAGACGGAGGTGGAGAATTGCTAAAGAAAACAGGTGTCTTTATCCATGGGGCAGGTGGATCGTCCCAAGTTTGGGCCAATCAAATATCTTCGATCAAGGGACATGATCTGATTGCTCTGGACTTACCCGGACATGGAAGTTCTATTGAGCCTCCTTTAACCAGCATTGAAAACTATAGGCAATTTGTATGGGATGAAATTATTAGAGAACCGAAAGAACCCCAGAATATTGTCCTTATCGGTCACTCTATGGGTGGAGCTATCGCAATGGACCTTGCCCTAACCTATCCGGAATTTGTAGAAGGAGTTATTTTAATTTCGACAGGGGCAAAGCTACGGGTCAATCCTGCAATATTTGATTCGCTGTCCCAAGGAAACCACCCCTTCGAAATAATTCATGCGCTGTATTCTCCCACAGTATCACCGTCACAAATTCGTCAGGCTGCCGAAGAAATGGAAAACGTTCGTACTGAAGTGTATTGGGCAGATTTTTTGGCTTGTGATGGATTCAATCGGGTCGAAACGATTCCCTCACTCTGTGTACCGGCACTCATTCTATGTGGAGATGAAGATCGAATGACTCCTCTGAAATACTCGCAATATCTTCACAAATCAATCGCGGATTCCCAGCTCAAGATAATACCCGGAGCAGGGCACATGTGTATGCTGGAAAAACCGGAAGAGATCAGTCAAGCTATCACGGAGTTTTTGAATAATCTCCCTTAAGAAAGAGAAAATCGATTTGACTTAAAAAAGCATTGTAGCATGAATTCTGTCAATTCCCCCAGAGATCTTGTAAGAGGTTTTTCCAAAAGTTCTCATCGTTTTCTTGAACTTTGTTTTTATCTTTGTTGCTTTTCTTCTTATTTTTCTTATCGTTCTTCGCTTTGTCCTGATCATCCTTGTCGTACCCATCCGCTTCCTACCAGTTATACCAATCCTTCACATACCCATCCGGGACAGTGAAGGGCTTGATAGGGGTATTCTTGAGGGCTTGGTTGAGGACGGCTTGAAAGACTACGGCGGGACCGGACCCGCCTGAGGTGGTGAGATAATGCTCGCGATCTGTTTGATCGTAGCCCATCCAGACCGCGGCGGTCAATTCCGGGGTGTAGCCCACAAACCAGACATCTTTTTGTCCCTTGCTGATACCGGCAAACTCTTCCGTAGGGGGAAGCTCCACGGAACCGGTCTTGCCGGCCACGGGACGACTACCTAAGCTAGCATTTTTAGCGGTGCCTTGTTCCACCACATTTTGAAGTAAAAGGGTCATGGTATAAGCGTTATGGGCATCCGTGACTTGGAGAGATGATGGTTGAGCTTCGACTAAGACATGCCCATCGTTGGTCGTGATTTTGGTAATAGAGTGGGCTGTGTGCATGACTCCCAGGTTGGCAAAGGCACTATAGCCTTGGGCCATATCCAAAGGCGAGACCCCCTCGGATAGGCCTCCTAGGGCGAGACTGAGATGTTGATCAGATTCTGCGAAGGGGATTCCGGCCTTTTGGGCGAAGGCTTTTCCCGTCTCGATGCCGATTTGATCCAACAGCCAGACTGCCGGGATATTCCAGGACTGTTCGACAGCCTCTTCCATGGTGACCCAACCCCGAGTTTGGTTATCCCAATTCTGTGGTGAGTAACCTTCAATATTGAGGGGGCCATCGAAGAGATAGGTATTTGGTCGGTAACCCATTTCCAAAGCAGGACCATAAACCAACAAAGGCTTGAGGACCGAGCCGGGCTGACGCTTGAGCTGGGACGCCCGATTAAACCGACGAAAGGCGCTCTCTCCTCTGTAACCGACTAATCCCCGGATCGCTCCCGTATGTTGATCGAGGAGGACCATGCCACTTTGGACCTGCTGATCCTCTTTGCCTTGGGGAAAGTATTGATCATCCTTATAGATTCCTTCAACGGCTTGCTGGACCATGGTATCCATGGTGGTATAAATCTGCAGTCCCCCGGTAAGAATCTGATCTTCGGTAAAGCCATAGTGGGTGATGGCTTCTTCGATGACATAATCCACATAAGGGGCATATTGGCCGGATAAGTCGGCTAGGGGTTTTTGGCGCAGGGCGATGGGTGCAACGATAGCTCGAGACTTTTCCAGCTCGGTAATCAGGCCTTGGTCTTCCATCAGGGAAAGGACTAAGTTGCGACGCTCTAAGGCAAGCTCCTTGTTTTTCAGAGGGGAATAAATGCTAGGACCTTTAAGAATTCCTGCGAGAAGAGCCGATTCCTCCAGGTTGAGCTCTTCAGTATTTTTGCCAAAGTAGAAACGAGCTGCTTCTTGAATCCCCCAGCGTCCTTCGCCAAAATAGATCTGGTTTAGGTAAGCCTCGAGAATCTTTTCTTTGGATAGGGCGGACTCAATCTTAATGGCATAACCGGCTTCCTTCAACTTGCGGAGGAGGGTTTTGTCTGAAGTGAGAAAAAGGTTCTTCGCCAACTGCTGACTAATCGTGCTTCCCCCTTCGGAGAAGTCCTTAGTTTGGAGATCGCGAAGCAAAGCCCGCAATATAGCCCGGAAATCCACCCCTTGATGTTTATAAAAACGCTTATCTTCAATTGCAATAATGGCTTGTTGTGTATGAAGGGGAATCTTTTCAATGGGCATGGGTTCAATCTTTGAGGATGAGAGCTGGGAGATTTTTGTACCTTCTTGGTCATAGATGTAGGTGGGCCTTGCCAAAGGACTTTGGAGTTGGCTCACATCCAAAGTGGAGATCCAGAAGGCACTTCCCCCTATGATGGCCAGCAAGAGAAGAGCCGTCAGAATACCGAAGGCTCGCCAAAATTTGGGGTTCTTAAAAAAGGATGGGAGTTTAAGTGTGCGAAGTTTGGTAATTGCTTTGCTGAGGAGGTCTTTCAAGTCATCCTTGGTTGGAAGGAAATTTTTCATGATAAACTGGCCTCCTTGAGGAAGTAAAAATTGATGAAATTAGCAAGCAGCCATCGGTCACGAAAGGACCGATGGCTGCTTTTTATCTACCACATTTTTTATATCTGTTTTTATTATCAAATTAATAATACGAAAGACGATTGAGCTTTTAGGGGGTCAAAGAAGTGAAAAATAAATATTTTCTTATTCCACCTCGGGGGCCTTGGGGAGTACCAGAGAAATCCGGGTGCCGATATCCAACCTACTGAGTACTTCCAGGTGACCGCCATGGCGCTCGGCAATCCATCGAGCAATGGCAAGGCCTAACCCTGATCCGCCGGTAGAACGGGTACGGGATTCATCGCTGCGATAGAATCGATCAAAAATCAAGGGGACTGCCTCAGGGGCAATACCAATTCCTTCATCCTGCACTGTTAGGCGAGCATATCCTTCATCGTCGGATACAGCTAGGCTGATGCGTTTATCCGAGGGTGTATATTTCATGGCGTTGTCGATGAGAATCCGGGTAGCTTGCTTGATCAAACCTTTATCAGCAAAAATAATGACCGGGGTACTCAAGGAAGTATATTCATGTCCCCCATCGATCATCTGGGTTTCTCTTAGCACTTCATCCACAAGACTTGACAATTCAAACCGTTCCATCTGTAGCGACATCGTATTATTATCCCCTCGGGCGAGAAACAAAAGCTGTTCCACCAAAGCTTTCATACTAGCTGTTTCGTTTTTGATGGCATCAATGGATTCCTGAAGGGTTTTTTCATCCTTTTTACCCCAGCGGTCTAAAAGGTTGGCATAGCCCTGAATCACAGAAATAGGCGTTCGCAATTCATGGGAGGCATCGGAAACGAAACGTGCTTGGGAACGATAGGATTCATTAATACGGTCAAGCATCCCGTTAATCGCTGAGGCCAAGCTTTTAAGCTCGCTCTGGGTTTCATCCACGGCTATTCTTGTATCTAAATGAGTGGCATTGATATCATCCAATTTGCCTGCTAAATCCTGCAACTGCTCCGGAGAGAAGCCCCCTTCTTGAGTCAGATTGCGGGCTGTTTCGGCTAATTGTTGAATAGGAAGGAGGGTTTGGCGAATCACCCGGGCACTAGAAGATATACTGCCGATCAGTAGGATAAGTTCGATTAACACAATAATGGCAAACATGGCGATGAGAATCTGGAGAGTTTTTTGTGGATGATAGGAGATAAGATATGAGTTCTCACCGGATTTCATCGTCACTTGATAGGTAATATTTCGTATGCGTTCCCAAATCCTCGTGCTTTCCGAACCGGGGAGTTCGATATTTCTGAGTTCTTCCGCAGTCAATGGGGAAAAATAAGGCTGCAGGCCCCGCGGGAGATGGAATCCCTTTGAAGTCTTAGTAGCAGCAGTAGAAATATCAGGAGGAGTATCAGCAGCAGTACTTATATTAGAAGCAGCATCAGCAAAAGAAGAAGAAATACGAATTCCAGAAAGATCAAGCCAATCCGTCGATTCAAAGGAAGGCGCTCCTGACTGAGCTATTTTTTCGGCGGTTGTTCCAATCATCTGCTCCGCATGTATGAACAAACCCAGCGCAGATACGAGGACCAAACAAACGTTGAGCTTGAAAAAAATCCACAGCAATCGCCAAACGAGTCTAAGGTTAAGTTTCCAAACGATTGAAAACCGTATTCGATCTCT
Source organism: Desulfitobacterium sp. (assembly GCA_050251735.1). Taxonomy (GTDB): domain Bacteria; phylum Bacillota; class Desulfitobacteriia; order Desulfitobacteriales; family Desulfitobacteriaceae; genus Desulfitobacterium. The sequence goes on along the minus strand of JBFWMF010000017.1, from coordinate 24,781 downwards.
AATACGGTTGTGAGGATTATGCTGATTAGGGGGTGATTTAGCGGTCATCTTTAATCACGTATCCTACCCCTCTGACAGTGTGAATGAGCTTTATATCGAACACCTCATCGATTTTTCCGCGAAGAAAGCGGATGTAGACATCGACGGCGTTGGTATCACCAGTAAAATCAAAGCCCCAGACATTCTCAAGTAATGATTCGCGGGAGATAACTAGCCCTTTGTTTTTGAGGAGAAAGTGCAGAAGATCAAATTCCCGTTTGGTTAAATCGATGGGCTGACCTTTCACAGTCACGGTACGACGACCCATGTCGAGCTGTAAATCTAAAGCAAATAATAGCTCCGTGGTGTCTTCCGCTGAGGTTTGTTTTCGCAAAGCGTTACGGATGCGGGCGAGAAGCTCCTCGATAGCAAAGGGTTTGGTGATATAATCGTTTGCCCCACTATCCAGTCCGGAAACCTTATCCATCACACTATCGCGGGCGGTGAGCATGATAATAGGAACGGCAGAGGTGCGGCGAATTCGACGGAGAACCTCCATGCCACTTAATTGGGGTAGCATCACATCAAGCAAAACCAGGTCGAACTCGCCGGTTTCGGCGAGTTCAAGCCCGGTTCGGCCATCAAAGGCTTTAGTAACCGTATATCCTTCATAACTCAGCTCAAGTTCGACGAATCGAGCAATTTTTTCTTCGTCCTCGATAATCAGTATCTTTGAGCACATGGAGATCCCCACCAATTCCAGAAATTATTTATCCATGGACTTTTTGAGGTTTTCGGCAGCATCGGCAGCACTATCCATGGCGTCATTGATGGAGGTTTTTTCAAAATCAGACCCCACAAAACGATAACGCAGACCGAAGAATAGGCCGATGACCAACAGGGGAATGGTAACCCAAAAGGCGAAAATCAACAGCAGGATGAGGACGGTGACGGGGAAAGATCCTTTGACTTCCTCTTTCTTGAGTACTTCAAAGGTGTTAGCATTGCCCTTACGAACCAGCTTTGCGCAGAAATCCCAGGCCTGCTTGGTAAAGGTGATAAAAGGATTTTCTTTATTGCTGTGGTAATGACCCTTTTCCCTGTCCTTTTCTGGATAGGGTATGATGCTGGCTTCCACAGTTTTCTCGCTGCTGTAGTATCCTCCACCGGATGGGGCGTGAATCTTGCCCTGTTTTTCAAGATAGATGATGGCATCAAGCAAATCACCGTTGGATGCCTCCAAGGCGGCTTTGGCTTCCTCATAGGTTAGGTTGCCCATCGAACATAGTTTTTCTACTTTTTCTAAGGGTGTCATAATTGGTACCTCCTTGTTTTGGGTTGAGAATTCTTTGTTAGATCATCTCTATGTCTAAATTCTAACCACAAAAGCTTTAAGGTAAATTTGACGATTATTAAAATCAGATTAAAAATAAGTTAGGTTTTTTCTGGAATTTGATATAACACGGAGCGTTCACCGCCTACCATAGCAACCCCTGACTTCGGTAAGAAGCCTTGGAGGCGTTGGGTCAGCGAGGCTTTGATGACGCTAAGGCTGAGCTCAGCAATCGCGAGTGCTTGGGCTTCCTCTAAGGTAAAGAAACCGATGTCACTGACCTCTTCAGGATCGGCGCGGAGCTCTCCCTCCAAGTATTCCAGAAGAAAGACGATGTAGGTATCGTGCTTCTCTCCGGGACGGTCCCGCAGAGCGATAACGGAAAGCGGTCGGGTCTGAAGATGGGTCTCTTCCCAGATTTCCCGGACAACTGCATCGGCGATTCTTTCTTGCTGATCTACGTAGCCACCGGGCAGAGTCCAGACTCCTTTGCCGGGGTTATGGGCCCGTTGGACTAAAAGAACTTTTCCTTCGTGCCAAACGACGCCACCCACTCCCAGTGAGAAATTTCCCCAGAAGACAAAGGAACATACAGTGCAGTGGGAACGAATTTGCCCGTATAACTCTGAGTTATGGAGAGGGTTGCCGCATTGTGGGCAGAAACGGTAATTATTGGTTGACAATGACATGAGCATACATCCTTTTGTATTGTATAAAGCTTTGTATATTATAAAGCTTGTTCGTGTATTTCTACTTTTTGACTAAAGGTTCTTTCGCGACGCTGATAGAGATAGAAGGGGAAGAAGGCAAGGATCACAAAGGTTAGGGCCAGCCACCAAGCCATGTGTCCGCCATACAAATCAAAGGCTAATCCACCCAAGATGGGGCCAAGTGCTCGCCCCCCGGAGGAGGCGCCGGCCACTACCCCTTGATAGGTTCCGGTTTTTCCTTCCGGTGCGATAAGAGCAGCGGCGGCAGGAACGCCGGGGAGGACCAACATTTCCCCAAGGGTGATAATAAGCATCATAATAAAGTAGGAAGGATAGGGAAGATTGCCAAGGAGCATGAGAAAACCCAGCCCGTAGAAGATGCAGGAAAAATAAAACTGTCGTGAGAGGGTAGGAGCCCAATGGCGGATTATCCAGCTGATGACGGGCTGAAAGGTTACGATAATGATTCCATTCAGAGTCCAAAGGATGCTGTATTGGGGTAAGGAATAGCCTAAGTTGGTCATAGTCACAGGGAGAATCGTGTTGATCTGAATATAAGCACCCCACATAAGGAAGATTCCTGCGCAGAGGGCGATCAGGACAGGAAAACCTCGGTCATGGAAAATGGGCACCTTTACCTTGGATCGGGTTAGGGGCTTTCCAAGTGTATCCGCCACAGGCAGGAGAAAGAGTACCATGAGAAGGTAAATGAAAAAGGAAAAGCCATTAAGGAGGAAAACCAACTTAAAAGATATGGCAGCAATGAATCCGCTTAAAGCGGTTCCCACGGCTACTCCGGCATTGTTAAACACATAAAGTAGATTGAAACCCCGACGCCCGCCCTCCGGCCAAAGGGTAAAAATCATGGCATTGATAGGGACGAAGATGAAGGCAATAGCGAAGCCGAAAAACAAGATGCAAGGAGCATACACTTCCCAGATGGGGAAGATCCCGATCAAGACTAAAGGCGCAATTGCTCCGATCAAGCCGTAGATCATAACGCGGCGTGAGCCAAAGCGATCGGCTAAAACACCACTAATAAATTGTCCGACTAAAGTAGCTAAGGCTTGTAGAGATATAAGCGTTCCTGCTTCGGTCAAGGAACGCCCAAGAATATTATGCATAAAAATGCTGTTCAGTGGCCACATAAAAGAGTTACCCACCGAATGGATAAAACCGCCGATGATTAAGATAAGTATAGGCCTCGGGATGTTAAATTTAGTGATCTGTTGAGACTCCATAAATGGTTATAACCTCTTCGCAAAATAATTGTGGACGCTCTAATAACTTACCACTCCAACTGGAAAATAACAATGCACCCCTCTGGAGAAATGTAGAGGAATGAGGTCAGTCCAGGGCTTTAGACGTAAAAAAGGCAGCAAGCTGAGCTAGATGAAAATTATAATTATATTAAAAAACTATCGAGAAAGGCAGGAAAAAACCGTGGTTATGAAGAAAATAACAAAGTAGAGTTGCACAGTATGAAATTATTCAGTACTTGGCACACTACCAAAATAATAATTAGGGAGGTTTGTATTAGATGGATTTTAAAGATTCAAGGACATTTCAAAACTTGGTGGATGCTTTCGTAGGAGAGTCCCAAGCGCGCAATCGTTACACTTTTTATGCTGGTACCGCTAAGAATGAAGGACATCAAGCGATTCAAAACATCTTCATTTCTACAGCAGATAATGAAAAAGAACATGCAAAGGTGTTCTATAAGTTCTTGCAAAAATATGCCGGTGACCAAGCGGAATCCTTCCATGTTACTGGGGAATACCCACTTAACCTGCGGGATACCTTAGCAAACCTGAAATCCGCGGCTGCCGGAGAAGGAGAGGAAGTTGAAGCATACTCGCACTTTGCAGATATCGCGGACGAAGAAGGCTATAAAGACATTGCTGTAGCTTTCCGCAAGATTGCCTCTGTAGAAGGACATCACGAGAATCGCTATAAAAACTTAGCTAAAAACTTGGAAAACGGTACCCTCTACAAAAAAGAAGAAAAGCTCTCCTGGAAATGTGAGAACTGTGGTTATGTTCATGAAGGTGCTGACGCTCCCGATCTTTGCCCAGCTTGTCAACATCCTCAAGGTTACTTCAAGCCACTACCTGAAGAGTATTAATAAGAAAAATTTGGCCGAAGGCCAATATGAATAAGATACAGAGGATCTAAAAAGTGAGGAACTCCGACGGGGGCTCTTCGCTTTTATTTCACTTTCAGAAAGTATAACCTCGTTGCATACTTTCTTCCAGTATAAGGGCAACTAGGCAGCTGTCTTCGCCAAAGGCTTGACACCAGCCAAGTTTTCTTTAATATTTAAGAGTCGATCGGCTGTTCCTTTATTAAGAGAGCTGCGATAAAGCTTAAAGCAGCCATGAACAGGATAATCCACCAAGCAGCGCCGGCGTTACCGCTATGGTCTAGCACTAATCCGATGGTAAGACTGGCGATAGAGCTACCGATGAATTCAGCCATATTGGTAACTGCTGTTGCAATGCCACTGTATTTTAAAGAATTGACGGCAGTGACATTAGAAAAAGCAAGAATATGGGTCATAATTAGGAGTCCGAATAGAAAGAAAAATAAGGGCCAGAGCTGAACTGGCGGTCGTCCTGCCGCAATCACGGTGATATAGATCCACAGTAGGAGATTAAGGCCTGTGCCGGCTAAGAGGGCGGTGCGAATACCTTTCAGCAAGCGAACCCATAGGGAGACGAGGGGAGCTCCGAGAATAAAGCCAAAGGTAGCAAAAGTCACATAGCCGGCCGCGGTCGCTTTATCCAGGCCGTAAATTTGCGTAATTAAGGGAATTCCCCAAAGCCCCAGCAAAGTGGTGCTGGAACCGGTAAAGGCAAAGAGGGTAAGGATATTGGGCCAGGTTCGAGGGTTTTTCAGCACACTGCGTAAGCTTTCTCTTAAGAAGCTCATAAAGGGGACAGGTTTCTCCTGGGGGGGATTGATCTGCTCTTGTGAGTTGATCTCGGTGGTGGTGGCTACTTGGGGGGAGGCCTTTTTTTGCTCATCTCGGTCAGGATCCCTAAGCTTGGGCTGGACATCATGTACGCCCCAAAGAACCAAGAGGGCAAGTACCAGGGATACGACCGCCATCCAATAAAAGACATTCCGCCAGCCAAAGGCCATAGATACAAAGGACAGTGGGTAGAGAGCAAGCAAAGAGCCGAAATTTCCAAAAAAGGAGGTAAGCCCTGAAAGGGCTGAGAAACGCGAGAGGGGAAACCAAGTGGCTTGAATCTTAAAGATCGAGACGATGATGACTGAGGAACCGATTCCGACTAAGAAACGGGAGAGGTAGGCAGTTTCTAGATTATGAGCTAAACCAAAAAGGATGCTTCCTGCTGCAGTGATCAAGAGTCCGCAGAAGTTAATTTTGCGAACGCCGATGCGGTCAACGAGAATGCCGACGGGAATCTGCATAAGGGCATAAGCGTAGTAGTTCATAGCAGTCAAGTTCCCTAGAGTTAAGGCATTCATGGGGATTTCTTGGGTCAGCTGATCAGCCACTGAACCCACCGATAGTCGATGAAAAAAGACAGTAATAAAGGCTATGACTAAGATGCTCCAACTGCTCCAGCCATAGCGTGATGTTTTAAAAGCGAACTGCAAGTTCTCCACTTCTTTCTGTGTTTTAAACGTTTTAATCATATTAATTTCAGATATCTTTTAAATGTGGCGTTTCAAATTACTATTATAAGTTGCTTTTTGAAAAATAACTACTTAAAATTAAGACAAGAAAGAATTCCCTGAACAGGGGTCTTTCAATAGAAGGGAGGATTATCTATGTACAAAAAAATACTCGTCCCAACAGATGCCTCAGAATTTTCGGCACGTGCTTATAAAACAGCCCTTGAACTTGCAAAACAATTCGGAGCAGAGATCGTACTTATGCATGTTACTTATACACCACAGGCCCTTTGGGGATATACTGTGTCCTATGGATTTACCATGTCCCAAGAAGATATCTTGAAAAATGCTGAATTGGCCTTGGAGGCTACCCTCGCGGGGATTGATACGGGAGAGGTGCCTGTTCGTACCGTTTTAGAGATCGGCCATCCTGTCATGAAAATCATCGATCAGATCAAGCAGGATGAGATTGATTTGGTGATTATCGGTAGTCACGGCTATGGACCAATCACAGGTTCTGTCCTGGGTAGCGTCAGTCAGCGCGTTCTCCAAAAGGCACCCTGCCCGGTCCTGCTCATAAAATAGGACTTTAGCCCTGCTCCCAGGAGCAGGTTTTTTTACTTTAATAAAGAATACCAAGAAGTGCAAGACTAACCCAGCAACAGGAGCGTAAGATAGCTATGAAAGAAAAAGAGATTCGGTTGACACCTGAAGAGATTGATTACTTATTAAAAGGAACGATTCATTGGGAGGATCTATCCGCTCGATCGGAAGGCCCTTTACGAAGTACCATCGATCCGGCAGTCCCAAAGGACGCATCCGTCTCTCTTAGTCATGAACCTCGGGTTAGAAGTAAGTTTACTGCTCAAAATGACCCTGAGCCAGACAAGAATGACCTGGATGACGAGGGTGATCCGACGCTTTTTTGGTCAGGTACAAAAGTGTATATCTTATTATCGGTGATGGGGTGTATTACCTTAGGGACGTGGGCATACTTCGTCTTTGCCTAATAGGCGAAGACGAAGTTTTTTATTTTACTGTATTTTTAGTATGACGAATGAGGATGAGAGGATTTTGCAAAAGATAGGCTAGGGACTCGATGAAGAAAATCTGCAAAAAGTTCTTTAGAGTCTTTGCAAAAAGAACATTTTGGGGTAAAATACTATTAAAGGTCAGAGAAGGTCATAAGGTCAAAGAATGTCATGATCAAGGGAGTGTCGTATATGGGAAATCTTGCGGACCGTATTGAGATGCATTTGAAGCGAATCATAGAACAATCAACAGAGGGCTTTATCACCCTCCAGCGAGGTATTCTTGCGGAGGAATTTTCCTGCGCTCCATCTCAAATTAATTATGTGCTGGATACTCGCTTTTCTATAGATCGAGGTTATTTAGTGGAGAGTCGTCGGGGTGGTGGTGGCTATCTCAGGATTGTTCGTTTGAGCTTTAGTGATGATGGGGAATTCCAAAACATCATGAAACAGTTAATTGGCAATCAGTTAACGGAGAATCGAGCGAATGATCTACTGCAACGTCTCTATGAAGATGAACTTGTCACGCGACGGGAAGAGGAAATTATCAAGACGATTCTCCACCGAGACACCTTAGGACTGGAAAATATCAAAACCAATAGTCTACGAGCTCATATCATGAAGCGAATCCTGCTGACTTTAGGTCGAGAGGATTTGCACTGAGAACAGGAGGGAACCACATGCTATGTCAACATTGTCAGCAAAGAGAGGCTAATGTCCAAATCACCAAAATAGACAATGGAGAAATGGTCAAGCTTTTTATATGTGATCAATGTGCCAAAAATGCCCCGGAAGTAAGCTTTGTCTTCAATCCGGGCATCATTCCGGATTTTTTGCAGTCGCTTTTTAGTGTCACTACTAACTCCAAAGCCTTGCGGGAAGAAGCCTGCCCACAATGTGGACGCCGGCTTTCTGAAATCACCCAAGCCGGTAAGCTGGGTTGCAGTGGCTGTTATGATAAATTTCATGCAGAGCTGGAGCCCATCCTGCGGAAGATCCATGGGGGTGGCTACCATGTAGGTAAGATTCCTGCTCGCAAAGGAGCATCCCTCCGGGAAAAAATGGAGGCCAAAAAACTTAAAGAAAAGCTTCAGCAACTCATTCGCAATGAAGAATTTGAAGCAGCCGCGACGGTTCGCGATCAAATACGAGAACTCGAGCAGAAGCTGGGGGAGTGAGACGATGGAGAGAAAAGAGCACTTACTAAAACACAGTGAATGGATGAAGGAAAGGCCGGATATGCCTGTGGTCTTGAGCAGCCGGATTCGTCTAGCCCGCAATCTGGAGGGAGTTCCTTTTCCTTTGGGGCTTTCCCAGGAAGCTTCTCAAGAGGTTGAGGAGAAGGTTTCTCAGCAACTGGAGGAGCTGGCGATTGATGGTCAGAAGCTCACCTATTACTCAATCAAGGATTTGACCCCGATAGAGCAATATGTGCTGATCGAAAAACATTTGATCAGCCCGGCTCTTGTGAGTGCAAGAGGAGCCCGGGGGGTAGCCATAAATCCTGATCATCGGGTTTCGGTGATGGTGAATGAAGAGGATCATCTCAGAATTCAGGTTCTTCTCCCGGGGAATCAGTTAAAAGAGGCCTTTCACTTAGCCAATACCCTAGATGATGAGTTGGAACATCGCTTGGATCTGGCTTATCGAGAAAATGAAGGTTATCTGACCGCTTGCCCCACGAATGTCGGGACAGGCATGCGGGCCTCGGTGATGGTCCATATACCGGCACTTGTTATGACTCATCGGGTCCAGCAACTACTGGGAGCCCTTAATCATCTGGGTTTGGCGGTGCGGGGACTCTACGGAGAAGGCTCTCAAGCCTTTGGGCATATCTATCAGGTATCCAATCAGATTACCCTGGGCAAGAGTGAAGAGGACACCCTGACCCATCTGGAAGCTGTGACTCGTCAGATTATTGAGCAAGAAGTCCATGCTCGGGAGAGCTTGGCTCGAGAGGCTCGAATAACTCTTGAAGATAAAGTCTGGAGGGCAAGGGGTACGTTAGAAAATGCCAGGTTACTCAAATCAGAGGATGCACTGCAAAGCTTATCCTTAGATAGGCTGGGGGTAGACATGGGTATACTACCTCCCCACAAGCGTAGCTTTAGCACCTTGCTCGTCGAGACCCTGCCTGCTTCCTTGCAATATATTTTCGAAAAAGAACTCACCCCGGAACAACGGGATGAGCAGCGGGCCAACTTTGTGCGCATGGCTATGAGTGAAGTTAAAGAGACCAATAAGGAAGGTGGAAACCATCATGAATGAAAAATTTACGGAAAAGGCATTAAAAGCTCTGCAGTTTGCTGCAGAAGAGGCCCAACGTATGGGGTCTAATGTTATTGGGACAGAGCACCTTCTACTCGGTTTAGTCGATGAAGGTGAAGGAATTGCGGCTAAGTCCCTGCTGGGAATAGGGGTAACACCGGAAAAGATTCGGGAGCAAATCGGGAATTTAACCGGTATTGGCGAGCCATATGAAGGCGAAGTTAGTCTTACTCCCCGGGTCAAACGGATTTTAGAATTAGCTAACGAAGAAGCTCGTCGTCATGGGGTGAGTTATGTAGGTACTGAGCATCTCCTCCTCGGTCTCCTTATGGAGGGGGAAGGGGTCGCCGCGCGAGTCCTGCGCAATCTCGGGGTAAGCCCGGAGAGAATCTGGAAGCAAGTGGTCCAGTTGCTGGGTGGACAGCCTGATGATACCCCCATGCCTAACGGAAACCCCGGCAATAGCAATTCCAAGAATGCCGGGCCCTCGAACACACCGGCTTTGAATGAATTCGGTCGCGATCTGACTCAGCAGGCTCGGGATGGCAAGCTGGATCCGGTAGTAGGCCGGGATGATGAGATTGAGCGGGTAGTTCAAGTGCTCAGCCGCCGGACCAAAAATAACCCGGTTCTGATCGGTGAACCGGGCGTGGGTAAAACTGCTATTGCTGAGGGCTTGGCCCAAAGGATTATCTCAAATAAAGTCCCTGAGACCTTAGCGGGCAAACGGGTGGTCACCTTGGATCTTTCTGCTGTGGTCGCCGGTAGTAAGTATCGTGGAGAATTTGAAGAACGCCTTAAAAAGGTTATGGAAGAAATACGAGTCGATGGCAAGATTATCGTCTTTATCGATGAGCTTCATACCCTGATCGGCGCCGGGGCGGCGGAAGGGGCCATCGATGCTGCTAATATTTTAAAACCGGCCTTAGCTCGTGGCGAACTGCAATGCATTGGAGCTACCACCTTAGATGAATACCGTAAATATATAGAAAAGGATCCGGCCCTTGAGCGGCGGTTCCAACCCATTAAGGTGGGCGAACCTACTGTCGAGCAGGCTATTCAGATTCTCTATGGTTTACGGGATCGCTATGAAGCCCATCACCGGACGAAGATTACCGATGAAGCGATTGAAGCTGCGGTGAAGATGTCCGATCGCTATATTTCCGACCGCTTCCTGCCGGACAAAGCCATCGACTTGATGGACGAAGCGGCTTCTCGGGTTCGCTTGACAGCCTTTACCGCTCCTCCGGATCTGCAATCCTTAGAAGAAAAGATTGATGCTCTCAAGAGTGAAAAGGAAGCGGCTGTCTCCAGTCAGGAATTTGAAAAGGCTGCTAAATTCCGTGATGAAGAACACCAACTTCGGGAAGAGCTTGCCCAATTGCGCAACTCTTGGGAGAGCAAGCGGGATGTTAAGGAAAGTCAAGTAACCGCCGATGACATCGCTCAGATCGTGGCGAGCTGGACAGGAATCCCTGTGAAGAAGCTGGCTCAAGAAGAAAGTGAACGACTCCTCCGCCTTGAAGAGACCCTTCATCAACGGGTGGTCGGACAAGAGGATGCTGTAAAGGCCGTATCCCGTGCTGTACGCCGGGCCAGAGCAGGCTTGAAGGACCCCAAACGTCCCGTCGGCTCCTTTATATTCCTTGGACCTACTGGGGTAGGGAAGACCGAGCTCGCTCGTGCTTTAGCCGAAGCATTATTCGGTGAGGACGATGCTCTAGTACGTATCGATATGTCCGAGTATATGGAAAAGCATGCGGTATCCCGCTTAGTGGGAGCGCCTCCTGGCTATATCGGCCATGATGAAGGGGGTCAGCTCACGGAAGCAATCCGCCGTAAACCCTACAGTGTCATTTTGTTGGATGAAATTGAAAAGGCCCACCCTGAGGTCTTCAATATCTTGCTGCAAGTCTTAGAAGATGGGCGTCTGACCGATACCAAGGGCAGAACCGTAGATTTCCGTAATGCAGTTATTATCATGACCTCTAATGTGGGCGCTTCCATGATGAAGAAGGAAGCTTTGGGCTTTGCTAACCGCCGCGATGAAAATATAGAATATAAGAATATGAGCGCGCGGGTCATGGAGGAGCTGAAAAAGACCTTCCGTCCGGAATTCCTTAACCGGGTTGATGAGACTGTGGTCTTCCACTCCCTGCAAACTGAAAGCTTGTTGAAGATTACCGAGATTCTGATGAAGCAAGTTAGCACCCGCCTGAAGGAACAAGACTATGATCTGCAAGTGGAAAAGAGTGCTCTGGAGCTTATCGCTAAGGAGGGTAATGACCCAACCTACGGTGCCCGCCCTCTCCGCCGAGCTATTCAACGCTTGATCGAAGACAGTCTATCCGAAAAAATTCTCCTTGGGGAGTTTAAACCTGGAGACAAGGTCAAGGTTACTTCTGAAGAGGATAAAATGAAATTCTCCGCAGTAAAGGCTCGCAAAAGCAAGAAAGCTGCGACTTCTGAAAAATAATTTCTATGGATTTCTTGTCAGTTTAAATTTTAGTGCTTTAAATTTTAGTGCTTTAAGTTTTGGTACTGTATAAGACTTATGGTAAAATAAAGGATATACTATTCTAGGCTAACCTCAGGGTTAGCCTAGAACTTTCTGCAAACGAAATATCGAGCTAACGAATTATCGAACAATTAGTTAAAATAGGTACTTGGACTTAAAAATTGAATGACCAAACGTATTTTCTTATAAGGGTAAAGTTGAAATGATCGATGGTAGAGAAAGGCGGATACCTATTTGGCGAAGATAAAAACGCGGTTTTTTTGTCAAGCCTGCGGGCAAGAAAGCGCTCGTTGGTTAGGAAAATGCCCGGGTTGTGGGGAATGGAATACTTTAGTGGAAGAGATATTGGAACGTTCTCCCGCCAAGCGTACCTCTACAGGGGTAAGGGCGACGCCCTTAACCGAGATTATGCTTCAGGAAGAAGAAAGAGTAAGCTCTGGTTGCCAAGAGCTGAATAGAGTCTTGGGTGGGGGCATTGTGCCGGGCTCCTTTGTACTTTTGGGTGGGGAGCCGGGAATTGGCAAGTCTACCCTGCTCCTGCAAACCGCTGGATTGTTAGCAAAAAAGATGGACGTACTCTATATTTCCGGAGAAGAATCCGAAAAGCAGATCAAGCTGAGAGCGGGGCGTCTAGGAATTACTGAATCTCATTTGCATATTCTGACGGAGACTCGGCTAGAGGTTATCAAAGATGTTGCCCTAGCCATGAAGCCGGGACTCTTGATTGTTGATTCTATCCAAACCATGGTCTTGGAAGAGCTGCAGGCAGCAGCGGGAAGTGTGAGTCAGGTTCGCGAAGGGGCCGCTTTCCTCATGCGCATAGCCAAAGAAGAAGAGATTCCGATCTTTTTAGTGGGCCATGTGACGAAGGAAGGAGCCATTGCCGGACCTCGGGTCTTAGAGCATATTGTGGACACGGTCCTCTATTTTGAAGGGGATCGCCATCATGTGTACCGTTTGTTGAGGGCTGTGAAAAATCGTTTTGGCTCTACCAATGAGATTGGGGTGTTCGAGATGCATGAAGACGGCTTACTTGAGGTACCCAACCCCTCTCGAGTCTTTTTGGGAGAGAACTCTTCCACGGCACCGGGATCCTCTGTGGCAGTAGTCATGGAAGGCTCTCGACCTCTGTTGGTAGAAATTCAAGCCTTGGTCACCCCGACGACCTACGGGCCACCTCGTCGAACAGCCACGGGAATCGACTACAACCGGGTCTTAATGCTTTTGGCTGTGCTTGATAAAAAGGTGGGTTTTCATTTGGGAGCTCAGGATGTGTTCATCAATATTGCCGGTGGAATACGCATTGATGAGCCGGGAGTTGATTTAGCTTGTATTGCAGCTATTGCCTCCAGTATGCGAGATCGTCCCCTGAAGCGCTATGCCTTCATTGGTGAAGTAGGACTGACAGGTGAAGTGCGAGGGATTGCTCAGATTGAGAACCGGGTGAAAGAGGCTATGAAATTAGGCTTTGAAGGCTGCATCCTCCCGCAAATCAATATCGCCGCTGTAAAATCTACTCGTGATTTTGCGATTATTCCAGTAAAGACCGTTGAAGAAGCAGTTCAAGTCATGTTCGAGTCCTAGAGATCCATGTTTATGGCCTAAAAAACAAATACCGTATCTTCAAAAGATACGGCACAAAATTCATATTAGTCCTTAACGAATGGGTGCGGGAGGATGCGTCAGAATTGAGTGGAACTAAGTAAGGTTGAAGATGGTCAGGGTGGAGAGCTTCTTTTCTTGCTTAGCAAGGACCTCGCTTAAGGATATATCCAAGGTGTTGGCTAAAGCAGCTATGTAAAAGAATTGTTCCCCAAGTTCTGCTTCAATAATGTCTTGGCAGTTTTCGCAAAGCTTTCCATCGAGTTGGCTGTCCAGCAAGTTCTTCAAGTCTTGCATGCTCGCCTCTTCCGGGATCGGTTTCTTATGGGCATCAATACCTAAGCAGCCGCAATCGGTCACACTCTTCACCACAGCTCGATTGACTCGAGAGGAGGCTTCCTGTCCTTTGGTGATGATATCTAAGATGCTTTGGTGACGAATCAGGAGGGATTGAACGAGAGTTTGATAGCGATCTGTGAGATTATCCATAAGTTGTTTCCTCACTCCTTTCTGACACCTTAATTATAACGAGCGGTTGGTGGAGTTGTCAATTTTCTACAATCTTGTCAGGGAAAACAAGAAATTGACAGGGCAGGTTGTCTATGATATAATTAAAAAATTTTTGACCCCTTATTCGATTATTGCTATAATGAGCGTAAGGGGGGATCTCAATGTTTTGTATCGGAGATAGAGTAGTTTACCCAATGCATGGAGCAGGAGTGATCGAAGCCATCGAAGAGAGAGAGGTTCTTGGAGAGTCCCATCGCTATTATGTCATGAATATTCCGATAGGGAATATGAAGGTTTTTATTCCTTTAAATAATGTAAACCAGCTAGGCATTCGGGAAGTGATTTCATCTGATGAAGTACCTGAGGTGCTTAAGATTCTCGAAAATGAAAGTACACTCCCTGTCTTAGCGTGGAATAGACGCTATCGAGCTAATATGGATCGAATCAAAAGCGGCGATATTTTTTCAATAGCGGAGGTGGTGCGCAGTCTTTCACAAAGAGATCATGAAAAAGGTCTCTCAACAGGGGAGAAAAAAATGTATGATAATGCCTGTCAAATCTTGGTAAGTGAATTGGTTTTGGCCGAGGGTGTGAAAGCTGATGAAATGACACAGCGAATAAAGGGGCTTCTTGCCTAAATTTTAGAATTGAAAATATATGGTAAATGCTAGTATAATGGTAAAAGATTTCAGCCAAAATAAGGATAAAGGAGGTGAAATGATGATTCGCAAAATTGTACGCGGTATCATCACGGTTTTAGCTGGAGCGTTAGGTTTTTATCTTAATGCTTTCCTATTGAGTCTTAATGTATTACAGTCATTGGGGTGGCCGATTTCTCCCATATGGTCCTTTGTGGCCATGGTGGTAATTTTCGCTAGTATCGGCTTCCTGATTGCCCCACCAGGTATGCGAGGGTTCATAAAAATGATGGCATGGCTCGATGCTCGCATGAACAAAGTTCCTACCCATGAATTAATCGGTGGTGCTCTTGGTATTATAATCGGACTTATAATTGCTAGTTTATTAAGCAATGCCTTAAATGGCATCCCCATTATTGGGAGTGTGTTATCCATAATTTTAAGCGCTTCCTTAGGTTATTTAGGCTTGATTATTGGAGTTAAACGGAAAGAAGAGATATTTAACTATTTTACTTTCTTTCCGAAACTTCGGGGGGACAAGGCAGATAAGAGCAAAGGCAAGGATGGGCAGTCAAGACAAGGCTCGGACGCTGCTATGCTCAATTATAAAATTTTGGACACTAGTGTGATTATTGATGGACGCATCGCGGACATCGTTCAGACCGGCTTTCTTGAAGGGACGCTGCTGATCCCAGGTTTTGTTCTTGAGGAGCTCCAGCATATTGCAGACTCATCTGATCTCTTAAAACGCAATCGTGGTCGCCGCGGGTTGGACATCTTGAACCAGATTTCCAAAGAGAAGTTAGCCAATAATGTGGAAATCATGGAAGTGGACTTTGAGGATATCGCGGAAGTGGATAGCAAATTGGTTCGCTTGGGACAAAACCTTGGTGCACCGATTCTCACCAATGACTATAACCTTAATAAGGTGGCGGAGTTGCAGGGGGTAAAAGTCCTTAATATCAATGAACTGGCTAATGCGGTCAAACCCATCGTACTTCCTGGAGAAGAGATGGAAGTTCAAGTGATGAAAGAGGGTAAGGAACCCGGACAAGGGGTAGCTTACTTGGATGATGGCACGATGATCGTGGTGGATACCGGACGCAGATACATGGGCCAAACCATAACTGTGTTAGTTACCAGTGTTTTGCAAACAGCCGCAGGGCGCATGATTTTCGCTAAACCGAAAGCTCTCCATGAAAAAAAGTCGATTGGCCTGTCAGCGACGAATGAGGTGGATGCCCTTGGTTAAGCTGGGTGTTGTGATCCCTGCTGCAGGTCAAGGAAAACGCATGGGAGTGTCAATCAATAAACAATTCATTCCTTTGCGGGGACGACCGCTTCTCGCACATACTCTAGCTCTCTTTGAACAATCTGAGCTAATCAGCGAGATAGTTATTGTCGCCTCCCGAGAGGATTGGCAAAGTATCGGTGAGTTGGTTGAGGCCGAGGGATTGCAAAAGGTCTCTTCCATCGTTGTCGGCGGCAAAGAACGTCAAGAATCAGTATTCGCGGGGCTAAAGGCTCTCAGCCCGTTAATCCAAAGGGTGGCGGTCCATGATGGGGCACGCCCCCTTTTGACTTGTCAAGAGTTAAACCGGTTTTTTACAGAGGCGGAAGAATTTAGGGCAGCGATTATGGCGATTCCGGTCAAGGATACCATTAAGAAGGTGGATTCCCAAGGCAAGGTCCTCGAAACTCCTCCTCGGGACACCCTTAGAGCTGTCCAGACCCCACAAGTTTTTGATCGGCATCTTCTCGAAGAAGCCCACCAAAGAGCCGTCGAGTCAGGATATCTGGCAACGGATGATGCTGCTTTAGTAGAATGGCAGGGTCACCCCGTCCAAACCCTTATGGGATCATTAGAGAATATCAAGATCACGACCCCGGAGGATTTGGACTTAGCAGAAAGCATTCTAGCCAAGCGCGAAAGTAAATAACGGTCACAAAAAGGGAGAAAAGTGTGAAAAGGGGTCAGGTCCCTTGATTCACATATCTTGAATCCATAGTACAAAATATTACTCAATTATTTAGTGCTGAATTATACTAAATGAGGTTAAGGAGTCTGATGGATGCTTAGAGTAGGTATTGGATACGATGTTCATGCTCTGGTGGAAGGTCGTCCGCTGATATTGGGCGGAATCGAGATTCCCCATGAAAAGGGGCTGATGGGTCATTCTGATGCGGATGTCCTCACTCATGCCATCATGGACGCTCTCCTTGGAGCCTTGGCTTTAGGAGATCTAGGGAAACACTTCCCGGATACCGATGAGCAATACCGGGGGATTTCCAGTATGAAGCTGCTCGAACTTGTCATGGGGCTATTGGCGGAACGCGGCTATAAAATAGGCAATATCGACTGCATCATCGCGGCCCAACGCCCAAAGCTCGCTCCCCATATAGCACAAATGCGCGAGAATCTAGCCCGTGCTCTACATACCGAGGTTGAAAATGTCTCAGTAAAAGCAACCACCACAGAACGTTTGGGCTTCGAAGGCCGAGAAGAAGGAATCAGTTCGCAGGCGATAGTGCTTCTAGTCAAGAATGTCTAAGAAATAAGCTGGAGATTCTACAGATTACTAAGGAGGAAGGATATATATGATTAAAGTTCGTTTTGCGCCCAGTCCAACGGGGCCCTTACATATCGGCGGTGCACGTTCCGCTCTTTTTAACTATTTGCTATCCCGTAAGGAAAACGGGGTATTTATCGTGCGCAGTGAAGATACAGACCTGGAGCGTTCCAGTCGGGAATCGGAGCATAATATTCTCGAGGCCTTACGCTGGTTAAATATTCAATGGAATGAAGGGCTCGAAGTGGGTGGCGATAATGGACCTTATCGCCAAACTGAGCGCCTCGCACTTTATCAAGAATACACAGATAAGCTCATAGCCAGTGGCGATGCCTATTATTGCTATTGTTCGGAAGAAGAGTTGGAGCAAGAACGTCAGGAATTGATTGCTAAGGGGGATACCCCTCGATATCTAGGGAAATGCCGGCATCTTACAGAGGAAGATCGTCAGAAACATGAAGCTGCTGGACGTAAGCCGGTGGTTCGTTTCCGGGTGCCTGAAGGACAGCAAATCGTTATCAACGATCGGGTCCGGGGCGAGGTCATTTTCGAAAGTGACGGAATTGGGGATTATGTTATTGTTAAATCCGATGGCATTCCTACCTATAATTTTGCGGTGGTCATTGACGATACGACCATGAATGTGACCCATGTCATTCGCGGGGAAGAGCATCTTTCCAATACTCCTCGTCAAATTTTAATCTACCAAGCCTTAAGGATTACCCCGCCGGAATTTGCTCATGTCTCCTTGATCCTCAACACGGAAGGGAGAAAAATGAGCAAGCGGGATGGGGATACAGCTGTTATTGATTACCAGAGAAAAGGATACTTGCCGGAAGCGGTCGCGAACTTCATTGCTCTGATGGGATGGTCTCCTGCTGGGGAGGAAGAGTTTTTTACCCTTGAAGAAATGATTCAAGCCTTCTCCCTAGATCGGGTCTCCAAGAGCCCGGCGGTCTTTGATCTCAATAAATTAAACTATATGAACGCTCATTACATTAAAAAGGCTGATCCAGAGCGCTTAACGGATCTCGCCCTACCGTATCTGCAAGAGGTGGGGGTCATCCCCCTAGAAAACATCTCCACAGCGGACCGAGCTTGGGCGACTCGCTATATTCAAGCCATCATCAATCATCTGGATTATCTGGCACAAGTCAAGGATTATATCCACTATGTCCGAGGCGGTGAGGCTCCTGCGCCGGAAGGTGAAGCCTTAGAAATTCTTCAAGGCGAACAAGTGCCTGCTGTCCTAGACCTTTTTGTGGAAAAGCTGAAGAGCTTAGATGAAATCACGGTGGATACGGTCAAGCCTTTGTTCAAACAGGTGACTAAAGAGCTGAAGCTGGGTGGAAAGCAAGTCTTTATGCCGATTCGAATTGCTCTGACCGGGCAAATGCATGGTCCCGAGCTCTACGATATCGTACCCCTCTTAGGGCTGGACAACGTAATGAGCCGGTTAGAAGGATCGAAGAAACTGTTAGGATATTGACACCATTCTTTGGATTCTCTATACTTACAACAGGAACCTCATTGCATATAATGCAACATATATTATTTAGGTAAACAGAGACCTTGCATTCTGTGCAATGATCATATGTAGGTAGCGTGATGAAGGAAAAGAGTAAGAAGATTTCTTTGCTCTAGAGAGGATGGAGAAGGTGGAAACCATCCCAAAGGATCTTTTGAAGTGCATTCCGGAGCGTCAGATGAATGGCTGGAGCCATTCTCCGTAAGGCTGCGTTAAGGCCGTGAGTGGAACGGGAAACTGTTCAATCAGAGTGGAACCGCGGAAACCTTTCGTCTCTGGACGAAGGGTTTCTTTTTTTGTACGGATCAAAGAGTTAAAGTTTTTTGATTGAAGGTGATGAGTAGTGTTTCGCCAAGTGAAACGGGATATCCAAGTGATAAAAGAACGAGATCCGGCGGCTAAAAGCATCGTGGAGATTATTTTTTGCTATCCCGGCCTACATGCCTTGATCGCCCACCGACTTGCCCATTATTTATACAAAAAGAAAATGGTCTTGTTGCCGCGTTTAATTTCTCAAACGTCGCGATTATTCACTGGGATTGAAATACATCCCGGTGCCAAAATCGGACAAGGACTTTTCATCGATCACGGTATGGGTGTGGTCATTGGCGAGACGGCAGAGGTCGGGGATAATGTGACTATCTACCAAGGGGTAACTCTGGGTGGAACGGGTAAAGAAAAGGGCAAAAGACACCCCACCATTGGGAATAATGTCTTTATAGGATCTGGGGCAAAAATATTAGGATCCGTCAAAATTGGTGATAATGTTAAAATCGGTGCCGGTTCGGTGGTCACAAAGCCCGTACCTGGTAACACGACAGTAGTTGGTGTGCCAGGGAAGGTCGTCGTCCAGCATGGGGTCCCCATGAAAGAACTGCAATTGCGCACGAAAAACATCTGCAACAAAGAGATTCGGGTCGAAGAAATGCCGGATCCCGATCAAGAAACCCTTCTCTATTTACTACGACGTGTGGAGATGTTGGAGAAGAAATTAGCGGAAAAGGAGAGTTGAGTTCATGTCGCTGAGACTATTTAATACAATGAGCCACCAGAAAGAAGAGTTTATACCCCGGGAAGAAGGCAAGGTGGCCATGTACACCTGTGGCCCAACGGTATACAACTACTTTCATGTCGGAAATGGACGAATGCTCGTTGTCTTTGATATGATTCGTCGTTATCTGCTTTATAAGGGCTATGATGTCACTTTTGTCCAGAACTTTACGGATATTGATGATAAAATTATTAACCGTGGTAACGAAGAGGGTATGGACCCCCTAAAGTTGGCTGAGAAATATATTGAAGAATACTTTAAGGATGCGAAGGCTCTGAATTTAATGACCGCATCCATTCACCCTAAGGCGACGGATCATATACCGGAGATGATTGAGATCATCAAGGGTCTGGAGGAATCCGGCTTAGCCTATGCCGTGGAGGGCGATGTTTATTTCGCTGTCGATAAGCTTCCTACTTACGGAAAGCTCTCCGGTCGCACCCTTGAGGATATGCAAGCGGGAGCTCGGGTGGAAGTAGAAGAGCGCAAGCATAATCCGATGGATTTTGCCCTGTGGAAGAGTGCGAAACTCGGGGAGCCCTATTGGGAAAGTCCTTGGGGAAAAGGCCGTCCAGGCTGGCATATTGAGTGCACCGCTATGTCCCTCAAATATCTGGGAGCGGGCTTTGATATCCATGGTGGTGGCGGGGATCTGGTGTTTCCTCATCATGAGAATGAAATCGCACAATCGGAAGGCTATCTTCATGGCGAGACTTTCGCTCGCTACTGGATGCATAATGCCTTCTTAACTGTCAATCAGCAGAAAATGTCCAAATCCTTAGGAAATTTCTCCACCGTCCGAGAAATCCTTGAGCATTTCCCTGGTGAAGTTATCCGTTTCTATCTTTTGGGAACCCATTATCGTAGTCCGCTGGATTTTGATGATGAGAACCTGCACATGGCTCAAAAAGGTCTGGAGCGCCTACAAACCAGCATCCGCTTAGCTGATGAAGCTCTCGGACGCCAGGTTGAAAAACCCGTCGATAATGCGGAGGATCAGAAGCTAATTGTTGCGGCAGAAGAAGCTCAGCGCGAGTTTGAGAGTGCTATGGACGACGACTTTAATTCCGCTTTAGCTTATGCGAGTCTTTTTGAGCTTGGCAAAGTCATTAACGCCCATGTTCAAGCTTATCCATACAACTCGGTCGGCCTCCAAAAAGCCCGAACCGCTCTTTGGGAGCTAGCAGATGTTCTGGGCATTGACCTAGCTCATCCTGCCAACAATGCGGAAGCTGGTAATGAAAAGTTGGATCAGGTCATGGATCTGCTCTTAGAGGTACGGGCTATCGCACGAAAGAAGAAAGACTGGGAGATGTCCGACCTCATCCGAGATCGCCTGAAAGATCTAGGGATTGTCCTTGAAGATACGCCCCAAGGTGCCCGCTGGACAATCAAGTAATATGGATAAGTATCCGGATTGTTAGAAGTGGATAGATATATAATTGAAGAAAAATCTAGAAAAATCGATAGTGAGTATGGAAAGGAGGGGAGGGCGTTCTGCCCGAGCCCATGCCAAGATCCTGGCAGGAAATGAATGCCCTTACCCTGGCTTATCTGGGGGATGCTGTCTACGAACTCTGGGTTAGGACTCATCTCCTCGACTGTGGTCATGAAAAGGTAAATGATCTCCATCGCTATGCTACAAAATATGTTCGTGCAGCAACGCAAGCTAAGCTCCTTCATCAGATACTTCCTGATTTGGACGAGCAGGAAACATCCATAGTCCATCGCGGGAGAAATGCCAAGGGAGGTCATCCGAAAAGCACAGATGTGGTGACCTACCGCCATGCCACTGCCTTTGAAGCCCTAGTAGGCTACTGGCAGCTCACAGACAAAACAGAACGAATGCTTTGGGCTTTTGAACAGGTGGACGAGCTCATTCTGGAAGGCGATGGGGAAAAGTCAAACGGTAATATCCTCAAAGAAGACGATGCTACAAGCGATGAACTAGTCCAAAGTCATGAGCAGAATGAGATGGATTGTTAGATTGGTACGGAATAGGAGGAAAGAGAATTGAACGTTGAACTGATTCAATACACGCCGGACCCAGAGAAGGTCATTGCAGCGGCTGCTCGTTTATGTTATTCCCCTGATCCTGTTCCCGAGCTAATGGAACGATTGGATGATGAAAAGGTGGCCGACTTTGTGCAAAAATTACGCTCCATGGGCCATCTTTCGCCCTTTGAACACATTAGCTTTCAGTTCTCCATCGATGGTGTATCCCGGGCTTTGTCTCATCAATTGGTTCGCCACCGGATTGCTAGCTATTCACAACGCTCCCAGCGGTATGTTAAAGAAAGTGGCTTTGAATTTGTCACCCCACCCAGCATCCGTAAAAATCCCCAAGCCTTAGAGCGTTTTGAAAGAATCATGAACACTCTCCAAGAGGAATACCAGGCCTTACTGGAGGCAGCTCCGGCAGAAGATGCTCGCTATATCCTGCCCAACGCCTGCACCACTTCTTTGATGGCAACCTTTAATGCCCGCTCCTTAATGAACTTCTTCGAACATAGAACCTGTATGCGTGCCCAATGGGAGATTCGCATCCTTGCCGAAAGAATGCTCGAGCTCGTTCGGGAAGTTGCTCCCAATGTCTTTGGGCAAGCTGGACCCACCTGCGTTACTCAAGGGGTTTGTCACGAAGGGGCTATGAGCTGTGGGCGTATTAAGGCGCTGAAGCGGTAGCTTAGTTCTTGAGTGAAGGGTCTCCAGGATTTTGCTTTAGCCCGTTCACTCCGTAAGCTGCGCGCACCCGTTCTAATCGCTCAATCTATCCACTACGCCTGGTCCCACGCTAAATCGCCTTCCTTGGCTCTCTAGCGTGTTGGAAACGTCCTGTTTCCAACCAGACTCCGTGGCTAGATTTTTACGAAGAACGGTTAGCTGCTCGCTTAAAGTCTTTCTCTCCGCTAAAACAAAATCCTTGGGTTTGTTCTTAAGTTCTCCCAGGGTAGGTTTTATAGTGATTTTGCGTAAGACTCTAAACAAGTTCCGCATTCTGACTCAACGATTACATGCGCAGCAAAAGTTTTATCCCTCTCTCCAATAAGGAATACCAAAGGAAACCTAAGAGCGAACCCAAGGATTTTGATTTACAAGAGTGAGCGACTTTTAAGCGAGCGGAAACAAAACTTCGCGAAAAGCATGCAGCGGAATCGGGTTGGAAACAGGACGTTTCCAACCAGCTAGAGAGTCAGGAGACGATTTAGCTGGGCACCCGATGGAGCGGAGAGCTTGAGCGATTAGTTTTGTCCGCGCAGCTTACTCAGCGAACGGTGTAAAGCAAAATCCTGGAGACATATCTCTGTTCTCGCTTTAAGCGCCTCAACAAAGGCAAACGAAAGGACTGACCCCTACTCATGAACGACGAAGTCATTTACGGCCGTAACGCCGTCTGGGAACTCCTCCAATCAGGCAAGCCCGTTAACAAGCTGCTCTTCCAATCAGAAGGCACCGGCGGTCGCTTCCAAGACATGGTGAGCCATGCCCGAGGACACCAAATTCCCTTCCAATTTGTTGACAAAGTCGCCCTAGATCGCTTGACGGAGAAGGCCAAGCATCAAGGCGTTTTAGCTTATGTCTCCCCCCGTGAATATGCAGAAGTCGAGGATATCTTGGCTCTGGCCAAAGATAAAGGAGAGGATCCTTTTATTCTTGTTCTCGATGAAGTGGAAGACCCTCATAATCTAGGTGCTCTCATCCGGACTGCCGATGCAGCTGGAGTCCATGGGGTGATTATCCCGAAGCGACGTAGCGTGTCCCTCACCTCTACCGTAGCAAAGACCTCAGCAGGTGCCATAGAGCATGTCTTAGTCGCTCGGGTAGGGAACTTGGTCCAGACCCTGAAAGACCTCCAAAAGGCCGGTTGTTGGGTCTCTGGGGCCGAAGCGGGTGGGACGGAGGTTTATCACTCGGATCTTACAGGATCTAGGGTGATCGTTGTAGGCAGTGAAGGGAAGGGATTGAGCCGACTGGTCAAGGAAACCTGTGATGAAATAGTAAGCCTTCCCATGGGGGGGAAGATTAATTCTTTAAATGCCAGTGTCGCCGGATCCATTTTATTATATGAAGTTGTCCGTCAGCGGAGCGGAAAATAGAGATTATAGGTCAGGGTAGACAGAGAAAAACCACGGGTTTGAACCCGGGGTTTTATGGCTGATTGGCTTCCAGAGTGCAAGAGACGACAGAACATCTAAAACTTCGCCTTGACGCTTTTGAATTTTCCAAGGTATAATGGTTATGTTCATGCGGACAAGAGCAATAGCGATATTTAATACAATATCTTCATCACCATGATACAGGAGGGAACGCTTTGACTGTAAACGCCCAACTTGAAGTGTTGGTAGAATGCGACACGATTGAAGTCATAGTGGATGAAGAAGTCGTAGAGCTGGCCAAAAACGGTGATTGTTTAGCACAGGAATACTTAATCAATAAGTACAAAAACTTTGTCAGAGCCAAAGCAAGATCATACTTCCTTATTGGAGCAGATCGTGAAGATATTATCCAAGAGGGAATGATTGGGCTCTACAAAGCTATTCGAGATTTCCGTGGTGACAAGCTCTCCTCTTTTCGGGCTTTTGCAGAGCTGTGTATAACTCGCCAGATTATTACAGCGATTAAGACAGCAACTAGACAGAAGCATATTCCTTTGAATTCTTACGTGTCACTAAATAAGCCAATTTATGACGAAGATTCGGATAGAACCTTGCTGGATGTAATATCAGGCACGAGAATAACCGATCCTGAGGAATTGATTATTAGCCAAGAGGAATTCGATGATATCGAAGAAAAGATGGGTGAGATTCTCAGTTCTTTAGAGTGGAAAGTTCTTATGGCTTACCTGGAAGGAAAATCATATCAAGAAATTGCCGTAGATCTACATAGACACGTGAAATCAATTGATAATGCGCTCCAAAGGGTTAAAAGGAAACTTGAACGCTATTTAGAACGTCGAGATGGCTAGGTAATCGCGCAACCGACTGATCGAGTCGGTTTTTATTTTATAAGATAAAAGGTGTATTTTTTAAGGCAAATAGTGTATACTAAGTAAGTGCTTCTATTTAGGGTAGGTGGCCGAGTGGTTAAAGGCGGCAGACTGTAAATCTGTTCCGAAAGGTACGGTGGTTCGAATCCATCCCTGCCCACCACTATCGAAGTTTGAAATTCGATGCACGAGGCACGAAGGCTTAGGTTTTCGCTTCAAGGTAGTATACTTACCATATGTGTACTGTGAATGCTCGAATTTTTGAATCATAAATTTCGCAAGAGGAATACAGTAGTTCGAGCATCGAACTTCGTGCCTCGAATATCGATTAACGTCGCGGGATGGAGCAGCGGTAGCTCGTCGGGCTCATAACCCGAAGGTCGTCGGTTCAAATCCGGCTCCCGCAACCAA